>CALRKF020000045.1:0-28304 GCA_943367825.1 Chitinophaga pinensis | reverse complement strand
CCAATGATAAGGACAGTTTTTTACAACATGCCCTGGCATTGGAATATATCAAAATTGGAAATGAGGAGGCAGCCCGATTACTGTTTAATGAAATACTTTTACGGGAGCCTACCTATATAGGATCTTATTATCATTTGGGTAAACTACTTGAGCGAATAGGGGATACAGCGAAGGCTATTCGGGTTTATAAAAGGGGTATGGAAGAGGCCAAAAAGGCGGGTGACAATCATGCTCATGGAGAATTAATGGGTGCTATGGAAGATTTAGAAGATGATTAAAGTACAGGATAAAATTGAGATAGATTATTTTACAACAGATGAAAACAACTAATGGATTTATTTTTATCATTTCAACAATTTATTAATAATAACCGGCTTTGGAAAATGCAGGATCGATTGCTGCTAGCTGTCAGTGGTGGTGTTGATTCTGTAGTGCTTACTCATTTATGCAAAGCAGCAGGACTATCATTTTCCATTGCTCATTGCAATTTTCAGCTTAGAGGTATTGAAAGTGATAGTGATCAAAGTTTTGTGGAAGCAATGGCAAAAAAAATGGGCGTGAATTATTATGCGAAGTGCTTTGACACAGCAAAAATCTCTACACAACAAAAAACTGCAGTTGAAGAAACAGCAAGAAATTTGCGATATCAATGGTTTGAGGAGTTGAGGGTACAAGAAGGTTTTGATTTTATCGTAACTGCACATCATTCAGATGACAATATTGAAACAGTATTAATGAATTTTTTTCGCGGTACCGGAATCAAAGGAATGCATGGTATTCTTCCAAAAAAAAATAAAATCATTCGACCTTTATTATTTGCTGATAAAGCTTCCTTGTTGAATTATGCTCGAGTAAATCAATTAGAATTTGTCGTAGATCATACCAATGCTCAAAATGAATTTACCCGTAACTATTTTCGCAATGAGTTAATTCCCTCCATACAAAGCGTATTTCCAGCAGTGGTACAGAACCTATTAAATAATATCGAAAAATTCAAGGAGGTTGAAATTTTATATGAACAATCTATCCAAAATCATATCAACCAACTAGTAGAGAAAAAGGGGAGTGAACTACATATTCCCATTTTAAAATTGCAAAAAACTGTACCACTTCAAACTGTTCTTTATGAATTAATTAAACCTTATGGGTTTAGCGCTCATCAAGTACCCGAGGTTATTCCTTTGTTAACTAGTGAATCAGGAAAATTTGTACAATCAGATAGCCATCGAGTATTCAGCAATAGAAAATGGTTGATTATTGCACCACTTAAAACTGAGAAGGCACAACATATTTTAATTGATGATTCCAATCAATCTATCGGTTTTGAACTAGGCCAATTAAAATTGGAGCATACAACTCCTCAGCCATTAGACAAGACTTCTACAATTGTTCATTTGGACGCTGCCGCCATTCAATTTCCATTATTATTAAGGCCTTGGAAAAAAGGTGATTATTTTTATCCGTTAGGGCTTAGTAAGGATGGATCACAAAAGATTGGAAAGAAAAAAATAAGTCGGTTTTTAATTGATCAAAAATTATCCATCACCCAGAAGGAAAAAGTATGGGTTTTAGAAAGCAATAAGAAGATTTGTTGGGTTGTAGGATTTCGGATAGATGACAGGGTTAAAATTACCAATCAAACTAAAGCTGTCCTTAAGTGTACAATTTTACTTTCCCAATAGGTTGGGATGTTTTAATTGTTCAATAAGTTGTTCAAATAAACCTGGGTCTATCACCGCAATTAGCGAATTAGTAAACACCAACCCAAATAATGAACCCCACAAGTGCGCATCGTGATTAATATGATCACTGCTTTTTTTACCCATGTATACGCAATAAATAATGTAGAGTACTGCATACAATACAGCAGGAATTCCTAGGGCTCCGTATAAATAAATTTTATTCCATGGATCAAAAACAATAGCAGCAAATACAACGGCAGATACAGCACCAGATGCTCCAAGGCATAAATAAGAGGAGTTGTTTTTTTGTTTTAAAAATGTAGGATAATCTGAGAGAATCAAACCCAAAAAATACAATGCCAGAAAACTGTATTCTCCACCCAATTGATAGCCTACAAAGTATTGCTCAACAACTGATCCAAAGAAAAAGAAAGTAAACATGTTGAAAAATAAATGCATAAAATCAGCATGTATAAATCCGGAGGAAATAAAACGATAGTATTGTTTATTTCGTACTACTCCATAAGGCCACATAATAGCTTTATTCATAACATTGTTGTTATTAAAGGCTAATACAGAAAGTAGTACATTCAGTGCAATCAGCAGTATTGTAATTGGGTATTTAGAAAATTCCAGTTCCATGAATAAATTTTAGCTATGATGATATTTTTCGTTTCTATTAATTGTACATGCTCTATACACTTGTTCGGCTAAGATAAGTCTTACCAACTGATGTGGAAAAACTAGTGGCGATAAGCTCCAAATATAATTGGCTCTTTTATTAATGGTTTCATCTACTCCAAAAGCACCGCCAATTAAAAAAACAATGTTTTTAATACTTTCATTTGCCCTTGCCTGTATATAAGATGCCAATGCTTCACTTTTCAATAATTTCCCCTTTTCATCCAATAAAATTAAAAAATCGTCTTTTTGAAGAAGGGAAAGTATTAATTCTGCCTCCTTTTTTTTCAAATCCGCTTCCGAAAGTGTTCCTGCATTTTTTTGGGGGCTTATAATAGACCATTGAGTAGGGTAGTAGTGATTGATTCTTTTAGTGAAAATATCAATTCCTTCCTTTACAAAGGATTCATTTGCTTTGCCAATTGACCAGAAATGTAGTTTCATTTTGAGCTTTATTTGGCAAAAATGAGGAAAGAGTTGGGATGAATAAAATAAATCTCTATTTTTGCAACCCCATAACGGGGAATTGGCTGCGTAGCTCAACTGAATAGAGCATCTGACTACGGATCAGAAGGTTTTAGGTTTGAATCCTAACGCGGTCACCACTAAGAGGTCAAATATTGACCTCTTTTTTATTATATCGTTGCCATTTTAGTCCTTTACACATCTTACAGAAAAGCCTGTTCCTGGCTGATGGGTGTCTCTTCCTACCCAGGAGGCATTATAGGTTAAAAACCAACAACTGGGGCTGTAGGCTAGTTTAACCCTATTCACCCACCTAGACCACCAGTAACCAAAACTGCCCATATCCACAAATTCTCCATCGCTATTCCTTGCACCACCCGGTAAACCCCCAAAACCACTGTTATTATTGCCATTTCCATTGTTTTTCCAACCAAATTTTTCCTTTAGTGTATGGCCAGCCGAATCCTCATTCCCTAATACCTCAATTAAAGCCTGCCATTCCATATCAGTAGCAATATGCCATCCTTTGGGGGCGATGGATCTTTTATCCATTACTGCATAAAAATTATATAACCTGCCAAATTGCTTTCCATTTGCAGCATCATTTATATAATAACACCAAGCTGGCTTTTCGTTTTTATTAGCATTGGCCCATTCTTTATCAGTCCTTGCTTCGGGAATAATATCCCCGTTTTGGAAATAGGCATTGTCCAGGTTTTTATCTGCCCAAATATTGCTTCCTAGAACAATAGATTGTGCAGGTGAATTGATAGTAGCTGATAACATACTCAAGGTTATAATAATAAAACGCAGCATATAAGTATATTTTTAAATGCTAGTTAATAAATTAAAAAATATATAAATGTTAAAATTCTTTCAAAAAAAATGGCCCTACCTAGTAGAGCCATTTATAAAATTTTGAAAGTTTATTTAGTCTCGAGTAATTTAAAAAACTGATCCAACTGTGGTAAAATCACAATCCTGGTTCTGCGATTAGCAGCTCTGCCTTCTACAGTGGCATTATCTGCAACAGGTTTGTATTCGCTTTTGCCAGCAGCCGTTATATTGGCAGGATTTAAACCATAGCGGCTTTGTAATACCCGCACTACTGCAGTTGCCCGCTTTACACTAAGATCCCAATTGTCTAATAAAACACCTGCTCCTTTGTAAGCCACATTATCCGTATGACCTTCTACCATAAATTCAATATTGGGTTGATTTTTCAGCACCTGCGCTACTTTGCCCAATACTTCTCCGGCTCTGTCGCTGATATCATAACTGCCACTCTTGAAAAGTAATTTGTCGGAGATATCAATATACACTACTCCTTTATCAACTTTTATATTAATATCCTTATCATCCAAATTGCCAATGGCACCCTTTAAGTTCATGACCAATGCCATATTTAAAGAGTCTTTTTTGCTGATGGCTGATTGCAAATTTTGAATGTAAGCATCTTTAGCGCCAATATTATCCAAGGATTTCTTGATGCTTTCGGCTTGTGAACCAGTGATGACTGATAAACTTTCAAGTTGTTTTAAAGCAGTGTTATTGTTCTCTTTAAGGTAATCAACCTGCTTTTTTAAATTGTCAATTTCAGCTTCTAATAATGATTTTTTTCTAGCAGATTCTGCTGTTAAATCATTACAATTTTTCAAATCATCTTGTAATTTGGCATATTGTGTTTTCAAACTGGTATATTGCGATTCAAGTGTCACATACCTTAATTGTTCTGACTTTAAAACTTTTTTACTTACACAAGCACTTAATAGAAGTGCAGCAATCATTGAGGTGAAGATTAAATGTTGAATTTTCATTAGTTGAGATTTTATAAAATGCAAAATTATTTCAATCAGATGGTAATTGGTTTTTTTGCAAACAATTAATCCATTGATTTAACAATATTTTCTACTGTAATCATAGCTTAATTTAAAAGCGGATCAATTGTCGGCTGTTTAGTTTTAGACTTACCATAGTCCTTTACAATTTTGTAAAGCGTATCTCTTTCTACTGGCTGCCTTTTTACCTGTTGAATCAGGGCTACCAATTCTTCTGTACTCATGGTTGGGTTTTGTTCTTCACTTCCAGCCATACTGTAAATTTTTGTGCTATCATCAATGGTACCGTCAATATCGTTTACGCCAAATGAAAGTGATAATTGAGCATTTTGTCTTCCTAGCATCGGCCAATAAGCCTTTAAGTGAGGGAAATTGTCTAGGTAGATGCGTGCGATGGCATATAAGCGCATATCTTCTGTAATAGTACTTTCGGGTACATAACTCATTTCGTTGTCGTAATTGCGAAATTTGAGGGGTATAAACGTATTGAAGCCACCTGTTTTATCCTGCAGTTCTCTTAAACGACGCATATGGTCAATCCTATGTTCATAGGTTTCAATACAGCCATATAACATGGTTGCATTGCTATGCATTCCCAATTGATGTGCTGCTTCATGAATGGCCAACCAGCCAGTTGCGTCAACCTTGTCGGCACAAATTTGTTCTCTTATTTCAGGAGCAAAAATTTCAGCGCCACCACCTGGTAAACTATCCAATCCGGCCTCATGCAATTGTTTCATGCCTTCTTCAATCGAGAGTTTGGCTTTGCGAAACATATAATCCAACTCTACAGCAGTAAAAGCTTTCACATGTAAGGATGGGCGGTGTGCTTTTATTTTTTGCATCAATTCGATAAAATAGGCCATATCCATTTTTGGATGTACACCTCCAACTATATGTACTTCTGTAATTTCCTTTCCATCATATGATTTAACGATATCTAACATTTGGTCAATGCTTAATTCCCATCCTTCTTCTCTCTTGGCATATAACCTGCTATAGCTACAAAATTTGCAACTGAAAACACAGACATTGGTGGGTTCAATATGAAAATTTCTATTGAAATAGGTTTTGTCTCCATGCTTTTTTTCCCTGATATAGTTGGCAAGCGCGCCTACATAGGAAAGACTTCCTTTATTAAAAAGTGCCAAACAATCCTGATCTGTAATTCGGGTAGAGCTAAATACTTTCTGTGCTATATCCTGTAATTCCTTATCGGCAGTAGTTGCAAGGATAGTGGCTAAGCTAATTGACATAGATGAAATATTTAAAGTCATAGATATGGAACTGCAAAGATACTCATGAGTATGTTGCAAAACAAAAGAGAGCCGCTTTTGGCGGCTCTCTTTCTATAATAAGAATACTTATTAATTAGCTTTTACAATTCTTTCTGTAATAGTCTTATTTGCATAAATCAATTTCAGCAAGTAAGTACCGCTAGCCCATCTTGATGAGTTAACAAACTCTTCAGTATTGGCATCGCCATTGAAGCGTTTATCCCACATCAACTGACCAACAGAATTGTATACCTGTGCAGCTTGCAAATCAGTTGGTTTAATCCAATGGTGGATTCTGAAGCTACTATTGAAAGGACTTGGGTAAACCAGGTAACCTTGGTTTTTAAGTCTTGCAGGTAATGATCTGGAAGTAATATTGATATTATCTAACCAGATATTATTTTGTTTGTTTCCTTTTGCAACGAAATATACCTGGAAGTTAGCTGATCCAACAAATGGAGTAACATAAATTTTGGTATTATTCCATTCTCCAGTTTGTGTAGGAGTAAAGGAAGGTACGTTTGCGAAATTAGGATCATTGATAGTTTGTAAATCCTCACCCCATTTCTTCCAAATAGTTTTGAAAGTAGCACCACAATCAGTAGTAACCAACACTTCCAAAGTATCCAATTGGAATGTAGTAGAACCTGGGAAACGAAGACCAGCAATATAACTATGATCAAATGATACAAACATTGAGTCAATAGTACTATTGTTTGCAATTACAGGAGAGAAGAATTTATCAACGTCTGTAAGATTGGCATTAGCAGAATTATTAATAACCATTGCACCAGTACCATTTCTTGCAGCTGCTGTACTTCTTGTCCATGTAACAGATCCATTAGGATTTTGAACACCCCATCCTGTAGGAGCAAAAGTAACACCTTCAAATCCTTCAAATACCGGAGTATTTACGATAGGAGAAATGGTGAAGGTTTTCTTCGCTGTATCATTAATTGGAGCCTGATCAGCAGATCCATTTGGATTAGTGGTGTAAATAGTTAATATATGTGTACCGGATGTGCTAGTCATAGCAGGTAAAGTAAACACGGTAGTTGAACACCTTGCTAAGTTACCAGTCCAGTTAGTAGTAGTTGGCGCACCACCATCAATGCTTACATTAAATGTAGCACTGGTTAAAGCACTTGTACCATAGTTGGCCAAGGTAACTGAAGGGGTAAATCCAGTTGTACAAAGGGTTGTTGAAGGAGAAAGAACATTCAATACAGCAGCATTTGGTGTAACTGTATTTACTTTAGTAATATTAATATTATCAACAAAGATGTTGTTACCAAAACCATTCTGGAATTGGAATCCAATCATGATATTTGGAGCGGTAATATTACAAGTAGAGAAGCTTAATTTTTCAGACCTCCATTGATTAGCAGCATTTGGTATGAAATCACCTGATTGACCAGCAGCAGCAATTGTATTAAAACTTGCACCACCTTTTTTATAACCAGTTTCTTTCCAAGTAACACCACAATCATCAGAATATACAATTCTTAAAGTATCACCCAAGAAACCAGGCCAGTAAGTTTTGGCATAATCCCAAGTCATGTTAATGGAATCAATACCTGCCAAGTCAATTTTTTCTGTACGGAAAAGATCCATTTGACCCTGTGTACCATAGTTGGCAGCATCTAACCACATACAAGCAGTACTTGCACCTGTTGGACCAGTTACACCAGTTCTTTTTGCCCATGTTCTAGCACCATCAGGGTTTTCTACAACATATCCTGTAGGAGGGAAGGCAGCACCAGAAGGCTCGAAATCAACAAAAGAGTTCAATGCTAATAAAGGTTTAACAGAGAAACTGATTAAAACAGTATCATTTGTCAATTTCATATCAGCCAAACCATTTGGCAATTGTGTCCAAGCTTTTACTGTATGAATAGTACCAGGAGCCAAAGTGCCAATATTGGGAGATAAAATTACATCTGTTGTTTGTAAGGTAGCCAAACCTGGAGCAACGTTCCAAGTAGTTGGAGTAGGTAACTGAGTTACACCATCCAATTGCCATACAATTTGAACACTTTTTAAAGTATCAGTACCTAAGTTTTTAATGGTTACTTTAGGAATGATAGGGAAGCTACAATAAACAAATCCTGGAACAGGACTAGCAAAAGCAGCTAAAGAAGCATCTCTTTGAACCAAAGATGAAGGGAACATAACCTGAGCCCACCAAACACCATAACGGCTATTATTATCACCAGTACCACCTGATTTAAGGTCGGCATATTCTTCAATTGTCCATAAAGAGTTATCAGAAGGATCTAAAGAACTATGGCTATAATCACCCCATCTTGCTCTTCCAGAACCAAAATCTTTCCAATATACATCCATACCTGTTTTATAAATCAACTCATCATCAGTTGTATTTGCAGGAGTAGATGATTGCCTAGTTACATAAGCGGCACCTACTCTTGTGGTGGAAGTAGAGGAAGTATAACCAATCAAAACATCTTCAAATTTATTTACAGCAAGACTGGAGAACCATTTGAATTCGTTTGCATTTGCACCTCCGATACGACCTCTTTGTAAGATTGTACCAAAGCTACCTGCAGAGGCGTCTAATTGCCACCACTGTACAGCTACTCTGTCTATAGCACCTGTAGAAGGTAAACCAATATGGTGTGAAGCCCAGATTTTACCATTCATCATTATACCACAACTGATACGTGGATCATTAATAGCAAGACCTCTAGTTTCACCCAATTGCTTAGCGATATTACCACCTGCAGTACTCCAAGGAGAAGCGGCTGCAGAAGGGAAAACAGCAGAAGCAGTATTCCAAGTAGCAGAAGGAATATTACCAGTTATGGTAGACAAACGAATGGATGTACCATTCCAAGATTGTAAAATGTAAAAAGTATTTGCTTGTGGGTTACCAGAAGCAGAGAATGGAGCATCGTAAACAGTTACTGGTAATGGAGCATCTCCATCTGCAGATGTTTTTTCGATTGCTTGTGCATTACCACCAAAAGTAATGGCAGTACCTGCATACATAGCAGCTTTATCAAAAAGGAACAAGATTGGTCCAGTAAAACCAGAAGGGAATTTACGTCCACTTACTACAATCCATCTGTTGTCAAACCCAACATATGGATGATCCAATAAAATAGAACCATCTGTAGATGCAGGAACCCAAGTGATTTTTCTCCATGTTCCAGTAGGGTCAGTAGTGTTAGAAGTCATCAAGATAACTCTGTTACCATTACTGGTACACTCGATAGCACTGAAAACCCATTTTTGAGCTGAGGGATCCCAAAGCATATAGGGGTCACAAGTACTTGCAACACCAGTAAAAGTAGAAATACCTACCTGACTAACTTGAGATCCACCAGCTTTGTTGTGAATCTTAATGTAATCATTGGTTGCAGTAATTACATGGTTTAAACCAACAGCACCATGTGTATCCGGAGGAATAGATTGTCCTGGATCAACATGACCAAGCCAGTTTTGAGCAGGCGCTATTGAAGCAGCCAATGGGTTGGTTGGGTTGTTGGGACCAACAGGGCTATTGGTGTTAGCCTGTGTAGTAACTTTTGCACCGGCAGGAATCGGCCTGTTTTGGTTGGTTAAATTCTTCCAACCACCATCAATTTCTTTTCTTGGACAGGTATTGCAGGGCTGAACCGGATGTTGTGCTTCCCAAGCAAGCATGTCCTGATAATTGACAATACTGCTGGTAACGGTTTGAGCGGATGCAAATGAGCCTGCCACAATAGACAGAACGAAGAGAAAATAGAGTTTTTTCATCGCAGAGAGTTTTGTTTGATTTGGGCTAAGGTACGTTTAAATAAAATTGTATTGTTTACCGTACATACTTTTCCCGTAAAATAAAGTGCTAATATAGGAATAAAAACAAGTTTTGACAGAAAAAAGCTGCATCTTTTTTTGTATTTTATTTTCCCCATCTGTTAATTACTGGGTTTTGTGCTATTTAATAGTCAAGTTTACCAACATCCTTTTAACATAGCTTAATTAAGTTTTATGGTTCATTATTTAATTTCTACCTTCCATTGTCAAATTTTTATCATATATTAAAATTGATTTATGAATATTAAATACCGGCTAACATTAATGAGTTTTTTGCAGTTTTTTGTTTGGGGGGCATGGCTTATTACCATTGGGACTTATTGTTTTAATGCAAAAGGGTGGACTGGGGCTCAATTCGGGGCAATTTTTTCAACCTTGGCAATATCCTCCTTATTTATGCCAGCTTTAACCGGAATTATTGCTGATAAATGGTTGAATGCTGAGAAATTATATGGCATTTTACATATTTTATATGGCCTTGTATTATTTTATGTTCCAATGGTGAATGACCCCGAAACATTATACTATATAATTTTTCTTGCAATGATTTTTTATATGCCAACTATCTCTTTGTCTAATTCCATTGCTTATACAATACTGAAAAATAATAAATATGATGTAGTTAAAGTATTTCCTCCAATAAGAGTTTGGGGCACTATTGGATTTATTGTGGCCATGTGGACTACTAACCTTACTGGTAGTAAGGCAAATGCCAATCAGTTTATTATTGGTGCTATTGCCGCTATTGTCTTGGGGATATATTCTTTTACTTTGCCTAAATGCCCTCCTCAAAAATCAATCACAAAAGAAACTACTATTATTGAGCAATTAGGATTAACTGCATTTAAGTTATTTGCAAATTATAAAATGGCCTTGTTTTTTATTTTTTCAATGTTTTTAGGAGCTGCACTACAATTGACAAATATGTATGGAGATTCTTACTTAAGTGATTTTGAGAAAATTCCACAATATGCAGATTCATTTGTTGTGAAATACTCTACAATTATTATGTCTATTTCACAAATTTCAGAAACAGTTTTCATTCTTACGATTCCATTTTTCCTTAAAAAATTTGGTATTAAAAAAGTGATGATATTCTCAATGCTCGCATGGGTATTAAGGTTTGGATTATTTGCTTATGGCAACCCAAATCCATCCGATGGACTTTGGATGATCGTAGTATCTTGTATAGTTTATGGTATGGCATTCGATTTTTTCAACATTTCGGGTTCCTTATTTATTGAAACTACTACTGAGCCTAAAATACGTTCAAGCGCCCAAGGATTATTTATGATGATGACTAATGGGGTAGGAGCTTATTTAGGAAGTAAGGTAAGTGGTTATTTAATTGACAAATATTTTATTTTACCAACTGGCTTTAAAAACTGGCAAAGTATATGGACTTCATTTGCTTTGTATGCACTCGTAATTGCTATTCTCTTCCTACTATTTTTCAAACACAAACACAATCCCAAAGATTTAGAAAATATTGCACACTAAAAGTGGCTTAAACTAAGTTTTCATGCGGCTAGGATTAGCCGCATTTTTTTATTCAATTATTTTCTGTGCATAAAAAAGTTTCCCACGCTGATCCATACCTTCAATTACAATCCTGATTCTTTTGCATATATCATCATTGTAAAAACTAAAGCTATTATTAGCTTCAGATGGATTAAAAGAAGGGTTCCAATATAGGGTTGGACGAAGGTCTGCGCTTTTAGCAGCTGGATTTAATTTTGTATAATCCATTTCATAGAACTCTTTTTTAACATCGTAGCCAGCTTTTTTGAAACTTTCAAATCCTTTCTTTCTCCAATCATTAACGGATTTTCCTTTCACAGTATATAGGGCGATGGCACCTCTGCCAGCACCAAGTGCAATAGCTGTATTTCCTTTATAAACCTTAATTAAACCTACGTCTGAGGGTAATAACAGATCAATAATGTCGACACTTACCGGTATTTCATTTAGTAAAAATTGTACTCCAGTATTGCCTGTATTCTCTGAGAAAAAATCAAGCCCTTGATAACGGGTGAAATTTACCTGTGGACCCGAATCCGTTCTATTGATATTAATACCTGGCACCATTGCCTGTAAATAACGCCATATATCATTGTAATTTACATTTTCATTCATTACCAGTGATTGATCTGATTCCATGAATTGGTCAGTTACATACAATGCATTTAAGGAGTCAATTGTTGAATGTTTTTTGGATCTCACTACTACTTCTTGCATTAATTTTCCAGCAGCAGTATCCAATCCCTTCTTTTGCTTGATAATATCATTTAAGTAGCTAGAATATTCATTGGTATTAGCAGTTGTTTGTTTGCCACTAAATCCTTGTGCAGGTAACTGCATACTATCAAAATATGCTGGGTTTAATTTTACTGAAACTAATGCCTCCGAATTATTGAGATTGGTGCCTTGATAATAAATAGTGGCAGATTTTTTAAAATCTATTTTGTCAATCACAAAATTACCGGCTTCGTTTGTGTTGGCCTGCGACATAATGCTGGTAGAATCTTCTCCTTTTATCATCAGGTTGATTTTAGCCGTTTTTAAAACCGATTTGCCATCTACATGCAACACTTTACCACTAATACTCATGCCTGTTTCAAAAGGATAATGAATAGGACTAAATTGATTCTTCATCAAATCCTCTAATTTATACCTCCGCCATCCATTGGTTAGCATTACCAAGTCCAATTGCTGTAAACGTTCATTCGTTTTATCGGCAAAATAATAAGCAGGATGATGTATAGCTCCTTTGATTTCAGCAGAAAGTAATAAGCCTGATAAAATATTATCTGCCGAAGCAAGGCTATCAGCCATTTCATTGGTAACTGATATGCATAGCCGAAGATTATGAAATCCGCTTGTATCAATAATAAACTGATTTTTCATTCTTTTCCGCAAATCAATATCCTTTATTCGCAATGCAGCAGGTAAGCAACTATGATTGGCAATAAATACAATTCTTTCAGCCAACGGTAGCCCATTTGGAGTAAAAACGGTTAATAATAAAATACCAGGAGGAAGATTCTTTTTATTAATGGCCAGTGCATCCTGCCCCTCCTCAATATTTATTTTTCCCATATACACTACTTCATAATTCATTTGGGCCACTACCAATAAATCATTATAACTTACTATGTTTTGCTGTGAACTTTCAACTTTTACAAACAATTTATTGAGATTGTTATTATCGGCAGATAGTACAATGCCTTCTTTTAAGGCGATAGGCAAAGCAACCGTTTGTTGCTTGCCATCTGGTAATTCAATTTGAGCCTGATAGACTTGGTTGTTTTCAGGCTTTATTTCAAAGCTCCCCATTCCATCATGGATGCTATTAAATTCCAGTACTTTTTCTTTTTTATTATTTAGTATGATTCCTTTAATGGAAATTGGATTTCCGTTGGCGTCAATTGCTTTAAAAGCTATTTTAGATTGAATGCCTTCAACCATATTTCCAGATTCAGGAAAGAAAATTATTTTAAAATATTCTGACGGACTACCGATTTGTTTTTTTACTATACCATTTTTAAAATTGACGACGGATATTTTCTTTTCAGTGATAAATGCGGGGAAATTCAACATCCATAATGTATATGACCGCAAGTAATAATTCCCAGTAGGAAGGTTCGATTTTAATTCAAAGCTACCATCCGCCATACCCTCGGACAAATGAAGCATTTTTTTTTCAATTAAATTTCCTTCCTGATTAATAAGCTCTATATAAGCTACCTGACTTAAAATGGTGGGCGATTCTTTTAAAGTAATATAAGTTTTAAACCAAACTGTTTCTCCGGCAGCAAAACTGTTTCGATCAGTTTGAATATATGCTTTTTCTTGTGGGCGAATAAACGAAAATGAATCCAATGCGGCTACAATTTTTTCAGCTAAGTCCTGACTGAAACATAGGTTTGTCAATAATAAAAAAAGGCCGCTAAAAAAATACTTGCGCATATTGCAATATTAATGATGACAATTAAGGAAGAATTGCATTATTTATTCAAAATTAGAATAAAATAAAAGGCGTTGCTTTAAACAACGCCTTTTATTCATATAAATATTTAAAAAGTTAAGGAAGTAAAACGCCGGCAACTTTATGAATAACGCCATTGCTTGCAAATACATCTGTATTAGAAAGTAAGAAAGCGCTAGGGTTATTGGTACCTTTCACTGATACAGCACTGCCTGCCAAACTGATGGTAACAGTCGTTCCCTGTACAGTTTTTAATGTTCCTGCTTTAAATGCCACAGAGAAATTGCGGGAAGCCACCACATGATATTTCAATAAATTAGTAAGCGTAGTTAAGCCTGCGCCACTTAAGCCTGCAATGGTAACTGCATCGTACCCTGCTGCAGTCATGGTTGCATTGTCTAATGCAAAGATGGTAGCTGGTGCAGCAGTAGAAGGTGAAAAAGTAGCAGTTAAACTGGCTTTTGTAATTGCTTGTACCATTAAGGAATAATTGCTATTAGCTGTTAATAAGGCAAGGGTAGTGGTATTAGGAACAGTCAATACTTTATCTATTTTATGTATAAGGCCATTACTACAATTCACATCTTTTGTTGTAATAGTAGCACCATTTACAAAAATCTTATTGGCCAATTTGTCCTTATATCCAAAATTGCTAAAACCTCCTATTGAAGTCATTGGTGCATTGGGGCCATCGGGTATTTCGTAACTGGTACGTTTGATACTTTGAAAATGATTCAAGACCAATGCTGTTAGTGTTAATGAATCAATTGAAGGAAGTGCAGCAAGTGTTATACCGTTAGCAGTAAATGCAGCATCTGTTGGTGCAAATAATGTAAAGGGGCCTGGGCCTTTAGTAAAGGTTTCTAATTTGGCCTGTTTAATGGCTGCTTGAAATATGGTTAAGTCACTACTTGCACTTAGTGTAACATCTAAATTATCTGCTAATACTGCAACCGTATCAGACTTATTACATTGAACAAATGTCAATCCCAGCATCATTAAGAATACGGGTATTTTTATAAAGGAAATCATAATTTTTCTCATAAACTTTTTTTTACTGGTTTACAATTACAGATAAATTCGGTAAAAGATTGGTGGCCACTGCACCATTATAACCTCGGGCTAAAATGGTATAAATTCTTTTATTGGTCAAATTGGCTGCCCATGCTCTTCTTGCTATTGGAGTTGTTGTAGGTAAAGCTCCAGCAGGTCTGATGAAAAAAGAATCTGTAGGAAGTGCCACATCAAAAGTTGCGGTTGCTCCTTTATATGGAACTGCTGGTGCAAAAATGGTTGCTGTAGCATTCGTGCTTCCTCTGTACAAGTCTATAGAAGCTACATTAGGCATTGCATTAACGAATTTAACTCTTACATAACCACTATCCGGGGCGGTCTTTGTATCCTCAATACTGAAGCCCGCTGTATTAGCTGCCGTATCTGTAATAAAGTAAGTGTAGCTTTTATTTGCAGCAAAGGTTTCGGTAAATTCAAAAAGTTTTGTCATGATATTACCAGTTCCTGGCACAGGCGTAAACCCTTGGATTTTAGCAGTACCAGGGCTGACCAATAAGTAATCACCATTCAAACTTCCATTCATATTCAAACCTCCACCCGGAAAGCTAATTGGTGCTACCAAAGTATTGCTGACTGGTTTATCATTGATATACAAAATGGTATTGGGAAGAACGGTATAAGCAGCGAAATAGCCAAGTTTAACCTGAGCTGCCCCATCATTAGTAGTACGGTCTGTTACATTGTAAGTATTCTTTTTACAGCCAGCAATTATTCCTACTGTTATAAAAGAAATTACAAATATATTTTTTATGCGTATCATATAGTATAAATTAATATTAAGTGATTAGGGTTTACTGAACCAGCATTCGTAGGTATGGTAATCTATATTGAGACCACCGATTCGAAGCAATTCATCTCTATTCCACACGTATTCACTATTAAATCTTGGTCTTACTCTGTAAACCGGTTTTCCTAAATTATCTGCAAATAATGGAGTAGGTAATACTAGGGAACGATATACCTGTTGTCCTGTTAAAGGATCTAAATCTGTATAGTGGTACCTTCTCATATCAACAAAAGTTTCGAAGAAACCCCATCCCCAAAGTGCGATGTATTTTTGAAGCATAATATCAGTTAATGTTAATGTAGCGGTGGTTCGCTTAACATTGTTTCCTGCAAGATAATTTGCCCTGTCAGTTGCAGAAATTGGACTGCCATTGAATAAGGTCACGTTTCCTCTGGGGAATGAACTTCTATTAATGAAATCAAAGTGCAGATTTATACCATTCGTATATGCTGCCAAGGCTGTAGTTGCATCTCCTTTTCTGAAGGCTGCTTCTGCTTTGATGAATTGAATTTCACTGGCTGTCAGTATTGGCATTACTGCTTTGTCGGCAAAAAGATAATGCTTGTATAAAGAGTTAAATGCAGATGCAGATGGGTTACCTACATAAAAGCTATCTAACCATAATACAGGAATTCTCTTCAATGCATTTGGACCGGTTGTAGAAGCAGAATTGGGGTCACCTGTTGCAGGCGCAACGCCTCTAAATCCCCCATTACCATTGGCTGTATCTTGAGAACAGGTAAGCAGGTGCTTCATTCTGGGGTCTCTATTAAAAGCTGTAGCACTGGTTGGAGTAACTCCAGTAAGTGTTGTGCCATCCAATAACCTAACTATAAAATCACTTTGTCTGAAAAGTGTAAGGTTATCACGGTAGGTACCAAAGAAATTGGCATCATCATTTTTAACAGCATCAAATGGGATTACAAAATCATCCGCTGTTGTTGAAATTGCTCTATCGCAATAAGCAATAACAGAGTCTGCATTATAATTTGCTTTATTGGTAATACGGTGTGCATTGCGGGCCATAATACCCCATGCAAATCTGATCCATTTAGCATTGCTTCCATTATATACAAAATCACCTTTGGCTAACCTTGTACTACTTACACTCACATCTGTTCTACTCAGGTTATTAATCGCTAACCTCAAAATTGAATCAATACCAGCATATACCACTTCCTGGTCATCATATTTGAAAAAAGCTTTGTTTTCTATAAATGCTTCTTTGAAAATAATTTCTCCATGATAGTCAGTTGCATATTGAAACATCAGTGCTTTTAATACCTGTGCAGCACCAACATAATCCCATTGACCTTTTTCTGTACCACTTTTGATGATATAATCCAGATTGAGGCCCAGTCCAAAATAACACTGGCGCCAGATATCACCATTTACATCACTACCTGAATTGTAACCCATCCGGTCCATATTGTTTACATTAGCAGCAGTATTAGCTCCAAAATTCTGAACATACTTACTAGCATACCGAGCATCAAATTGTAAGCCTCTTGGTATAGCACTCAACTGAGAGGGAAAAACAGAAGAGGCATCTGGATTTTGTGGGGTATCTGGATCACTGTTAATGTCCAGGTATTTTTTACAACTGCTAAAAGATACCAGTATCAAAGTAGCTGTAAGGATTGTTAATAAACTATATTTTTTCATATAATAACTTTTATGATTTTATTAAAACTGTACTTTACAACCTACATTTATACCTCTTGGTGTAGAAATTGAACCAAAGTCAATACCTGCTCCACCATATCCTCTTGAGAAAGCGGTATTAGCATTAACACTTGGGTCGGCACCAGTATAATTGGTAATGATAAATAAATCTGTTCCAGTGATGAACACAGAAGCATTACTAATTAATCTTTGCTTTTTTAACAATGACTTGGGCAGGTTGTAACTTAAAGTGGCATCTCTTAATCTCATCCAATTAACTGTTTCGATAAAATCAGCTTCGGTAACATTACCTGCAGCATAATAATCACTTCTATAATACGGATAAACAGTGATCGTATTTTTAGTAGGATTGGTAGTATTTTGTAAGCCATCATTTAAAACGCCATTAATTACAACAGGAGTTTCTCTGTCTAAAGTGCGTTTGCTTAATCCAGTTACATATAAGAAATATTCATTGCCATTAAATACATCACCACCTTTTCTGAAATCTAAATTGAAACTAAAGGTGAAATCTTTGTATGAAATAGTATTTACTAAACCAACTTTAAAATCAGGTTGTCTGTCACCTGCCTGAATAAAATCAGCTGCTGCATTAATGGAAGGAAGTCCAGAGGTAGGGCTAATTAAAACTTGGCCAGCTGTATTCCTTACAATAGGAGTGGAAGCAAGGTTTCCAATTGAAGCTCCAGGAAAAACCTGACTTCTCACGTTTCCAAATACCCATGTATCACTATCATAGTAAGTAGGCAAATCGGCAGGTAGTTTCACCACTTTACCACGGTTTCTGTCAAAATTAACCGTAACATCCCAATTCAAATTCTTTTTCTTGATGATTGTTGCATTCAATACGGCTTCAATACCTTTATTTTCTACCAATCCACCATTTAGATATTTAAGTACAAAACCTGTTCCATAACTCACCCTATTGGCAATAATCTGACCACGACTTTTTAATGAATAATATGTAACATCTAAGCCTATACGATTTTTAAGAAACTTCAATTCCCCACCAAATTCTAGATTTTCTGTGTATTCAGGTTCCACATTGAAATTGTTACCAAAAACACCATTTGCAAAACCACCACCCGTGGTAGTAGCCTGTGAAAATAATCGATCAATTAAATAGGGAGAATACAATCCTTTACCTGTGGAACCATAACTGATTCTGGCCTTACCATAACTTAACCAAGGTAGTTTGTCAAATATTTTCAAATCTCCAAAAATGAAGCTCAATGATGCAGACCCGAAATTATAGAATGGATTCTTTTCCACTTCACGGCTTAAGAAGGTACTTGTCCCTTCCCTTGTTCCTGCCAAAGAAGCATACAACAAATTGTTATAAGAAATAGAGTAGTTACCAAAGAAACGTACTTTTCGTGTATTCAATACAGTTGTTTTGGCAAATAAACTTAATGGGTCGGTATTATTCAATGAAACGAAATTGGGTTCAAAGAATCTTTCTCCTCTTTGTGCTTCAATCCTTGTTTTATTATCATCATTGGCGAAACCAAGGGTTAAAGAGTTAGAAAATTTGTTGAATTTTTTCTTTAAAGTAGTCCTAAAAACATTACTTAAGTTCCTTGTGTTTTGCTCATATAAACTATAGAAGCCATTCACTGAAAAACCAAAGCGACTTTGTGGATGCATTAAGAAATCTCCAGTTTGGCTATATACATCCAAGCCTGTGGTATTAGCAATATTCATCCATTTAAAAGGATCGGCACTAATTGTTAATGTAGTGGCCAAACGGTTGGTTTTGTCTTGCGACCTGTTTTTGTAAACATCCCAGAAAGGGTTGTCAAATTCAGCAGTTAAAGAGGCAGAATTTGAACGGTACAATTTACGTGTACCATCATTATTCTGGTAATCTCTTACATCAAATTCGCTAGGATAATTAAGCAAATTCAACAAATAGCCACCAGCACCTTTGGATGATTTATCAGTAGTTGAATTAGAGTAAGTAATACCTGAACTGATATTAACTTTCTTTGACACTTTAATAGTTCCGTTTAAACCAATGGTTAATTTTTCATAACCTGTATTGGGGATAATACCTTTTTGATCGAAATAACTTCCAGACAAACGATAGGTAGTAACATCACCACCACCATCTACATCTACTGCATGTCTTTGTGAAAAACCTGTTCTGAAAAAATTATGAACATTGTCATATAAGTTAGTATTCGCAGCGTATTTTGGTCCAAAGTAGGCATAGGAACTGCCATAAGAATATGGATTTACTACAGCATTGGGGTCTGATATACCGGCTGATCCTCTTCCGTAGGTGGTTTGAATTTCTGGGAACATATATACTTTTTCCCAACGGAATGAATTACTATAGCGCATAGACGCTTTTCCTTGTTTGCCTTTTTTAGTTACAACAACAATGGCACCAGATGCACCATCTGATCCATACAGTGCAGTTGCTTCAGGTCCTTTTAAAATGGTAACACTTTCAATATCTTCTGAGTTCAAATCCATCGCACGATTGCCATAATCAGAATTTCTATTGCCAAAAGCATTGGTGGCAGTACTACCACTTGCTAGGTTTTCTTGATTCATGGTTTGGTTATCATAAGGCACCCCATCTACTACAAATAAGGGTGAGTTACTATTACCAATTGATACAGCGCCTCTTAAAACGATGGTGGTAGAAGCTCCAGGTGCTCCTGCGGTAGGAGTAATATTAGCACCGGCTACCCGACCTGCCAGTGCATTGATCCAATTGTCTCTTTGCGATTTAGCTACTTCATCCCCCTTTACTTCCTGGGCAGTATAACCTAATTCACGTTTGCTTTTTTTAACACCATAAGCTGTTACAACAACTTCACCCAATTGTTTTTGGGCTTGTACCAACCTGACATTGATTTTGTTGTCAGTCCCTACAGTGAATTCTTGCCGGGCATAGTCAACAAAACTAAAGACCAGCACCTGGCCCTTGTTAGCAGCAATCGAATAAAAACCTGCCGCATTAGTTTTGGTGGCAGTTTTTGTACCCTTTACAGACACTGTAACATCTCTAAGTGCGGTATTATCATCATCACTGATTACAACACCGGTAATTTGAGCTGAGCTATAAAAGGGGGACAGAATAAACAGCATTACTATGATGCTGGTTGCAATTTTTCTCATATTACAAATTTTGGTACCTGTAAATTAGTAAATCTTTACTCAAGTCTGACAATTAACTCAAAAAATACTGAATTTCTTAAACAAAAATGGGATAAACGGTATCATTTTGAAAATGATATTATATACTTCTTAAATGTGGCGGGTAAGTTTATTAAAAGTAGCCAGTTTTGTAATTTATTTGGTGCGTATTTTGTCCTTGTTATTTTTCTTTTACTACTGTTGCTTTTTCCATGGGTTTAGCTGATTCTGTTTCCTCCTCATCAGGTTCGGTACTGTAGGCACCGAAAAGTGTGCAAAGCTGCCTTGCCTTATATAAACCACGATTGAATTTATTTCCCATGACTATAATACATGCATTTTCATCAGGCATCCTAATAAAAACAGCATTATTGCCATGCCACCAACCATTGTGGTAAATTATTTTTTTTCCATTGGGGAAAAAGGTCATTCTCCAACCTAATCCATAATTTCTATTGCCGTTTTTTTCGTTACTATATGGACTATAAGCTTCTGCCAAGGTTTCTTTACTAAAAATTAAATTAGATTGTAGTAATCTTTCCCACAACAAAAGGTCTCTTGGTGTAGTATAGATATTTTTATCCCCATAAACATCATCTAAGAAGTTAAACACCATGATATTATTTTTCCAGTTATAACTTGGGTTCACTTTCTTACTCATCGACATATCAAACACAAAACTGTTCTTCATGCCTAAAGGAGTAAAGAAATAATCTTTTATATAATCCGGATATTTTTTATTGCTAATTTTTTCAATTAAAAGCGCTAATAATGCATAGTTGGTATTGCAATAGGAAAAATGAGTGTTGGGAGGAGCAATATTGGGTATTTCCGACTTTCTGGTTATCAAAAATTGGAGTACATCTTCATTGGTTACTTGCTGGCTTTTATCCCAACCAAGGTTTTCCATAAAATATATATAATTGGGTAAGCCACTACGATGATTAAGTAAGGTTCTAATAGTAACCCCTGGATAATTAAAGGAGGGAAAATATTTTGCGTATTCGTCCTCTAATTGCAGTTTCCCTTCCTGCTTCAGTTTTAAAATGGCCATGGCTGTAAATGTTTTGCTTACTGAAGCGATGTGAAAGGGGGTGTTGGCTGTAATGCTGTCCTTTCCTGGGAGATGCCCGGTGCCATTGTATTTTTCGAATAAAATAGATCCATTTTGTGCTACCAGCATTCCGCCATTTAAGCCAATTTTACCTAAGCTGCTATCATACCATTCGCTGCAGGCCAATGCGATGCGAAGTGAATCTGCCTTACTAGCCGGTAGGGGAGCCGGTAAGTCAATTAATAATTTGTTGGAGTCTTTAGTTTTATCATTATTTCCTATGAAATTGCAAGAAATAAATACAGTTATTCCAAAAATAAATAGTCCCCAAAAAAATCTATTGCAATAAATTTTTAAAAAGCGTAAATCTAGGAGCATTTTTGATATATGGAAGGTCTTTTTAGTCATGTAGTTAAAACATTAATTATCCTGCATCAATTAAGTAAACTGAGTTTCTTATAATCTTCAATCAATTGATATATTTGTGCAAAATACGGAGTTATAATTATGGCGGACAAAAATTTAACCAGCTACCCTAAAGAGAAAATTAATATTCTATTTCTTGAAAATATTAGTGAAGTAGCTGTAAAGCAATTTACTAGAGCAGGGTATGTAAATGTGAAAAAAATAGCCGGAGCCTTAAGTGAAGATGAATTGTGTAAAGCAATAAAGGATATCCATATTCTAGGTATTCGTAGCAAAACCATGATTACTAAAAAAGTGTTGGACGCTGCCACCAAATTGCAGGCCATTGGTTGTTTTTGCATTGGTGTCAATCAAGTGGATATCAAACATGCTACTAAAAATGGAGTAGGGGTTTTTAATGCGCCTTATAGTAATACCAGAAGTGTGGCTGAATTGGTAATCGGTGCTTCTATCATGTTGATTCGAAAAATTATTGACAAAAATAAAGCTGCCCATGAAGGACTGTGGATGAAAGAAGCCAGTGGGAGTTATGAATTAAGAGGCAAAACATTGGGCATTATAGGTTATGGAAATATAGGAAGTCAGGTATCTGTATTAGCTGAAAGTTTAGGGATGAAAGTCATTTTTTATGATATTGAAACTAAACTACCCTTAGGAAATGCAGAGGATAAAAAATCATTAAAAGAGGTGGTCAGTAATGCTGATATTGTAACCTTGCACATTCCAGAATTATCAAGTACCAAAAACCTGATTAATAAATCGATACTCAAGTATTTTAAAAAGGGCAGCATACTTATAAATTATGCTCGAGGTGAAGTGGTAGATTTAGAGGCTTTACGAAAGGCCATTCTAGAAGGGCAAATTGGCGGAGCTGCCATTGATGTATTTCCATGGGAACCTGAAAAAAATGGAGATCATTTTGAGAGCCCCTTGCAAGGATTAAATAATGTTTTACTCACCCCGCATATCGGCGGAAGTACACAGGAAGCACAACAAAATATTGGCGATGATGTAAGCAATAAATTATTTCTTTATTTGGAGAAGGGAATTAGTACCGGATCTCATTCTATTCCAGCCTTGGCCCTGCCTGCACAAGAAGGTACCCATCGCATTTTGCATATTCATGCAAATGTTCCTGGCGTTTTGAGTGAAATCAATACCCAGTTGAGTAAGCATAAGATAAATATTGTGGGTCAATACCTTAAAACCAATGATGCCATTGGTTATGTAGTATTGGATGTAGATAAGGCCTTAAGTAAAAATGCGATGGAACTACTCAAGCATGTAAAACATACTATAAAAGTAAGGATAGTTTATTGAGTATAAATTTTATAAATAAATGAAGCAATTGATTTTAAATTAATCAATTGAAGCGTTTAATTAATAATTTTTTAGAATAAAATTAATGCCATTTATAAATTGGTTTGTAAGTCCTGATTTAAGTAATCCCTGATATTCTTTACGGTCGTAGCTCGTGTACCAGGTATAATTTAGGGTTCCAATATTTTTTAATTTTCCCTGAATGACTTTATCATCAAAACTCGTATAGTAATTGATACTAGTATTATCCACTGATTTTAGTTTTCCAATGAGTGATTGGTTATCGAAACTTGAATAAAATTTAAGGGATGTCATTCCTGCACTTTTTAGTTTTCCTTTCAAGGCCTCATTTTCAAACTGCATATAATATAGCAGTTGGCTATTTCCAATAGATTTTACTTTCCCCTTTAACCAGTCATTTTCAAAGGAATTAAAATAAGTGATTTCACAAGTTCCCAAGCTTTTGATCTTTCCTCTGACTGAAATATCAGCAGTCTCAGGGTAAAAGACTGTTTTGCCCATGAAGGACTGTAATTTCCCAGGGTAATATCCCATTCTACCAGGCTCCAATGCTGTTCCCCACTCAATAATATTTCCATCAGGACTAAGATGTATAATTAATCCTTGATCGGCTGAAAAGGAGAAGGAGCTAAGGTTGCCATTATTGGAAATGGTAATTTCTGAAATTTTTTGAGCGAAAGAAGTATGTATAATTAAAATCAGTAAAATGGAAGCGACTATTTTTTTCATCGGTAATAAATATTGCTGTTTTTTATAAAGGTAAATACTTCTGTTGCGCCATTATCAATTGCAATTTAAGGGGTATCAAAAAATACCGCTAGTATATCTTTTATGGAAGGATAGGTATTTCCAATTGGTTCTTTGATCTGGCTGGTTTTGACCCATTTCAAATCCGTGATTTGCTCTTCTTTTTGTGGCCTTAAATGTTGTTCGCCCTTTATAGTCATATAAAACCATTCAGTGGTTTTCAAAAAATGTTTACCAAAAGATTCATAGGTATGGTAGGTATTACCTATTTTTTTCTTCAGTTTTATACCAGTAACCCCGGTTTCTTCTTCTACTTCTCTAATAGCAGCAAGTTCTGGCGTTTCCCCTTTTTCAATTTTGCCCTTGGGCAAGTCCCATTTTCCCAGCCTTTCTATAAATAGTATTTCTTTTTGTTGATTTTGAACAATACCTCCTGCAGCATGAATTTCTGTGAAGTTCTTAGAAAATACTTTCCACAGTTTATCTAAATCGGTATGCAATAATATACCGGCATGAAAAGCTGGTTTCTGAATTTCATGCAGCAATGATTTTATTGCGGGGGAGCTGATTTCGTCTACGAAAACTGCATCTGGATGATGCAATATTTCATTCAATTCCGGATTAATTTCGTTGCATAGATACACAGGTTTATCCCCAAAATAGATTTTTATATGCATACGGTTGTTTTCAACTTGACAAGTGAGTGCTGATATCGATTTATATTTGTGTTATGACAAATGAAAAAGCTACAGCAGAAAAACTATTACAAGTTAATGCAATAAAGTTAAGTCCCCAAGCACCATTTACTTGGGCCAGTGGTTGGAAAAGCCCAATCTATTGCGATAATAGAAAGGTACTCGGGTTTCCATATATTCGTGATTTTATCAAAAGTGAATTGTGTAATGTTATATTCGAACAATTCGAAGAAGCCGATTTGTTGGCGGGGGTAGCAACTGCGGGTATTGCTTGGGGGGCAATGGCTGCGGATCAGTTGAAGCTACCTTATATATATGTACGTCCAAAGCCTAAAGAGCATGGCATGGGGAACCAAATTGAAGGTTATTTTGAACCACAGAAGAAAGTATTAGTAATAGAAGATTTAATTTCAACTGGCAAAAGTAGTATGCAGGTTTGTGATGTTTTAAGGGCTGCCGATTTAGAAGTAATAGGTATGGTTTCTATTTTTAATTATGGATTTGATGTGGCTACAAAGGCATTTTCTGATGCTAATATTCCATTCATTTCACTTACAAATTATGCAACCTTAATCGATTTGGCAGTTGAAAAGGGAATTATTGCTGACCAGGATATCAATACTTTGTTAAACTGGAGAAAAGAACCAGCGGAATGGGGCAATAATTTTAAATTTAATCTATGAAAAGAATTGGTATAAGCTTAATTGGATTGATATTATGCTCCAATTATTTATTGGCTCAAACAAAGCCTGTTGAGAAAGCTACCTTCAAAACGCCCCAAGTTCAGTGTGAGGAAGGAAAAATATTCTTAGAGGAGAGAATGATTAGGGAGTATGGAATTTCAGCTGTAAATGCCAATTTTCAAAAAAGAACTACAACTGTAACCTGGCTAACTGATCGCACTACTGCAGAAAATATTAAGGTTATATTTTCTTATCTGGGTTTTGATGCTGACGATGTTACTGCTGATGAAATAGCCTTTAAAAAACTTCCTCCTTGCTGTAAAAAGCCAATTCCAGTATCCAAACCAGTCGCTAATCCTGATTCAATAAGATTGATTCAGCAAGCTATTATAGCAGATAGTTTAAAGAAAAAGGCATATTTGGATTCTCTTAATAAGCCCAAATCAATGGGGATACCGCCAATTTCCAAATCCAAAAATTAAAACCTAAAATACCTGAAATTTTTGCTTGCCCTCATAAGTAACTGGGAATGATTTATAGACATTGGCTTTTCCCACTTTTACTTTTCCAATTATTCTCACCATTACTTCCTGGCCAAAAAAGGAGCTAATTGCATTTTTAAAGACGTTTTTCATATCCACTTTTATCATCAGCGGAATGGTAAAATCAGCCCTTTTGGGAATACTAACTTGAAATTCTTGTGCGGTTTGGCCTAGATAATTGCCATCGATAAAAATATCAAGATCTGTTCTTTTTAATTGTAATCCGAAATTATTGGGGTTATAATAAATCAAATCCATTTTTACTTCTGAGTTTGAGAACCCAAGTTTTTCGATACTAAAGTTTTTGAAATCTTTATATACCAATTCCTGAGGTGCACGACAGGATGACATACTGAAAGAGATTGCTAAAATAAAAAGAGAGTAGGGCAGAATAACTGGTTTCATGAGATTGTTTGAATGGCTAAGATATAAAAAAAACAATTAGAGAAATTCTTGACTTTTGTCGCTGGTATTTCATACTAAATAATATAGACTAATTATCAAAAGGCATTCAAAATAGGTAAAATTTAGTAACTAATATAATTAGTAAATATAAAATACAGTTAAATATATGAATATCAAAGTAAAAATAGTATTAATTGGTTAATATAATCTAAGTATAAATACAAATAATCGGTCTGAATATTCATTTTTGAAGTATTTTCATTCTAAAATTTAAATTGTATATAATTATTTTATAAATAGTTGAAAATAATAAGAATACAATATTTATATTTTATTTAAAAGAAGATAGTAGTACAGATTTGTTAAATTATTATATGAATTTGCCCTACACTAATCTAAGTGACTAATAAAATCAGTTTCAGCCATTTTACAGCACCAGGCATTTATGTGAATGGAAATTAAGCACACGATAAAAATTAATATTCTAGATTTATTTCTGCAATATTGACATATATACTTTGGGTTAGGATCTCCAATTTATTCTTATTTAAATGTTCGAATGCTATAATCAGGAGTCTGGAATTTGCAGTTATTCTGTGTAGTACAGCGTATTTACGGCGTAAATGAGTAGTTCTACTAGAAAAATAGGAATGTAGACTAGTTTCAGCCCAAATTTGGAATAAAAAAATAGGTGATTTGAATAAAATAGCTATTTATCCCATTCAAATTAATCATCCAATGAAACTTTTATGTAAAAATATTTAGGCATTTATTTAGATATAATTTAACAAATAATAACAAATGTTAAAATATTTAATAGTTTTAGTTAAAAAAGGTAAATTAACTCAAAATGCCGTAAAATTACTGTTTATGTAGTTTTGGAATTACAAAAAGAGTTTCTATGTTTGTATTGTAATTCTGAATGACCAATTACCTCTGGCTTCCTTATTACAAAGTAATCCACCTCCTCGGTTAGACCACCGGCCTGAAACCCCGGTAACCATTTTCAAACCACAAGAAAACAAATGAAAACAAAGTTTACCTCTGTTGTACTATTATGTACATTATTAAGTCTTGCCTCAATAAAATCTTTTTCACAGGCATCTTTTTCTTTTAATTTTAATACTACCCCCGTACTTTTATCTGGTACAGACTTGCAAGTCAATGCGAAATATAGGTTTCCAAATGTAAATGTGGGTACCGACGCCATTGTAACAATAGTATCAGCAACTGGTGGTGCTACTTTAATTAAATTAGATGATAATGCAATTACAAAGCCGGAAGCTTTTTCTCCTAATGTAAAGGTTTTAGGAAATAGTACAGGATTAATTGAATTCAGTATAAAATTTGTAATTACTGGTACCGAAGTACTGAAAGTACAAGATAGCTTATATGCAACTGCCATTGATATAGATGGTAGTTCTAGCTTAAAGGAATGGGATATGCTTGATTTGGGCGGTGGCGCAGTTTCTTATCAGTCTACTTCACTTGAAATTGCAGTTACACAGTCTGGAACAGCCTTTACTGGTAAGAACCTGGCAGGTGTAAATTATCCAAGTATTGACACTGGTGCAAGGCAGGTGATGTATACTGTAAAAAAGAATACAGTTAGTAGTTTTATCTATAAATGTGGCGCAGAGAATAATGGAAGTGGAAGCTCTACTCGTCAGAAAAGCGTTTATTTCAAAAACTTCACTTATCCAGTCAGCGGCCCTCTTCCAGTTAAATATGCATCTTTTGATGCTACTGTATTAAATAATTCAGTGACACTGAAATGGGTTACTGAGCAGGAAGTAAACAACAATTATTTTGAGGTGGAGAGGAGTTTTGATGCAAGTTCATTTAAAACAATTGCTTTGGTTTTGGATGCTGAATCTACCGCAGGAAGTTTAAAAACATATCGTTTCAAAGACAATTCAATTGAGTTACAAGGCAAAACAGTTGTGTATTATCGTTTGAAG
>CALRKF020000044.1:0-28524 GCA_943367825.1 Chitinophaga pinensis | reverse complement strand
GACAAAAAAATTAAAAGACAATCCTGGACCTTTTCAGGAGGAAAAAGAGTGAGTCAGTTCAATAAAGAAAGTGTGCAATCACCTTTCTACAATAGTTTTGATGTTTTATTCTGGGGTAATAATTTCATCAAAACCTATGAAAATAGTTTTGCCAGTATAGAGTTTTCCAAAAGATATGAAAGCGGTTTTAGAATTGCATTGCATGCTTTGTATGAAGATAGAAAACCGCTTGACAATACCAGTCTTTTCACCATTTTCAAAAAGGACTCAGTTAATATAAAGCCCAATTATCCAATAGAAAAATTAAATGCTCAATTTACGCCACACCAGGCATTTATATTTAGTGTGGATATGAGCATTAAGCCAGGTCAACAGTATATTCAATTTCCCAGAAATAAAATAGCCATCGGTTCACGCTATCCTACATTTAGTTTGAATTATACAAAGGGTGTTAAAAATTTATTGGGAAGTGATGTTGATTTTGACAAATGGCGCTTTACCATTTCCGATGATAAAAATTTCAAATTAGCCGGTGCATTCAAATATAAAATTGGTGTTGGAGGGTTTTTGAACAACAAGAAACTGTATATACAGGATTACCAGCATTTCAATGGTAATAGAAGTACTGCAGCCAGCGAATATGTAAATAGTTTTCAATTGGCTTCTTATTATGCCAATAGTACCATGGCATCCTTCTATTCCTTTGGTCATGTGGAGCATCATTTCAATGGATTGTTCACCAATAAAATTCCCTTACTAAGACAATTAAATTGGAATTTGGTAGCAGGCAGTAATGCTTTTTATATCAATAAAAAAAGTAATTATGCCGAAGCATTTGTTGGCTTGGAAAATATTTTTAAAATATTCAGGGTTGATTGGGTAACCGGTTTTTCTAATGGAAATAAAGTGAATACTGGCATACGGATTGGAACAGGTGGTGTTATTGGTGGTAATATTCGTACCTCTGGCAGTGGAGGGAATAGGGCGGTGACGGTGGGGTTGTAGGAAGAAGAGGTTGAGGTTGAGGTTGAGGTTAAGGTTAAGGTTAAGGTTGAGATTAAGGTTGAGGACTTCCTCAATTAAACCAGTGTCAATTTGAACAAATAACAACTAAAAACCAAAAACTAAAAACTTGTTTTGCTACTAAAATTCCCTTCTATCGCAAAATTCGCTTAGAAGTAACATCCAACCTCCAACCTCCAACTTCTTTTTCCTACTTTTGCCAAAATTTGGTTTGCCCTGCAAGCATCCAATCATTGCTGATTTCCTAGCGATAGGATCAAATTAATTTTATGGCAGTATTACATAACCGCATTTCGCAGGCGGAATTAAAAAAGCGTTTGTACGAAGAAACAGAACATCGTACCACTATTTCCTTTTATAACTATTTTACAATTGAAGATCCATCCTTGTTGAGGGATGAAATGTACAGGGCATTGGATCAACTAAAGGTATTTGGAAGAATATATATTGCGCACGAAGGCATCAATGCACAAATCAGTGTACCTGATAGTCGACTGGATGCTTTCCGCGATTATCTATACAGCATTCCTCCTCTCAATGGATTACGCCTGAATATTGCTGTAGATGATGATGGCAAGAGTTTTTGGGTATTGAAAATAAAGGTTCGAAGTAAAATAGTAGCTGATGGAATTACGGATACCAGTTTTAGTATGGAAAGAAAAGGTAGTTATGTGAATGCGCAGGCGATGAATGATTTGGCGCAAAATGAGGATACCATCATCATTGATATGCGCAATCACTACGAATATGAAGTGGGTCATTTTGAAAAGGCCATTGAAATTCCCAGTGATACTTTCAGAGAACAATTGCCGATGGCGGTTGACATGATGCAGGAGCATAAGGATAAAAATATCATCATGTATTGTACCGGTGGTATCCGTTGCGAAAAGGCCAGTGCCTATATGTTGCACCACGGGTTTAAGAATGTATTTCACCTCGAAGGCGGCATCATACATTATGCCCAAGAAGCCAAAGCAGCAGGGTTGCCCAGTAAATTTATCGGTAAAAATTTTGTATTTGATGATCGGCTAGGAGAGCGTATAACCGATGACGTTATTGCTAGCTGTCATCAATGCGGAGCGCCAGCAGATACACATACCAATTGTAATAATGATGGCTGTCATTTATTGTTTATTCAATGTGAACAATGTGCCAGTACCTACGATGGATGCTGTAGCCAGGAATGCACTGATATCTATCACCTGCCAGCTAATGAACAGAAGGAATTGAGGAAGGGAATTGACAAAGGCATGATGGTCTTCAATAAAAGCAAAAAAAGACTCAGGCCTCGTTTGGATGAAATGAACAAGACTAAGGAACTTTAACCCAGACCAAACAAACAGGATTGGGGACAGTTATTTTTTTTCCAGTAAATGATAATAGCCCTGTTTCAGCATCTATTTTAAAAATCACTATTTCATCTGATTGTTGATTGGCAACCAATAATAATTGACCGTCGGGGGAAATGGAAAAATTCCTTGGTGTTTTGCCAAGAGTAGATTGGTTTCCGATTAATTTTAATTGACCATTTTGAGGGTGAATGGAAAAGATACTGATACTATTACTTTCTCCACGATTGCTGCAATACAAGAATTTGCCGTTAGGGGATACATGAATATCAGCACCACCTCGTACTCCTTGAAATCCGGCTGGTAAGGCATCAATTCTTTGTTGAAATGAAAGTTGTCCTCTTTTAATTTTATAACAGGTAACCGTACCCGACATTTCTTCCATAAGGTAAGCAAAGTGTTGGTCGGATGAAAAATCGATATGACGTGGCCCGCTTCCGGGATTAGATTGAGCTGCCGATGTAAATGATAGCTGTCCTTTCTTTTTATTGAAATGATAAATGCGTACTTGATCAATCCCTAAATCGGGTACATACAAATAATTATTAGCCATCATTCGGGTGGCATGTACATGCGCAGCAGATTGTCGTTTACTATTTGGTCCGCTGCCTGTATGTTTAATGATTTGTCGAAGACTATCCAATGACCCATCTGGTTTGATGGGTAATAAACCTATTGTTCCACTGGAATAATTGCCTGCGAATAACCAACGTCCGCTTTGGTCTGTGGAAATAAAACAAGGGTGATTGCCACCAGATAATTGTTGATTGATAAAATGAAGCTGTCCGCTGCCTTTATCAAAGTGATAGGAACTAATAGTGCCCCCACCTATAGCATTTATACTATCAGCATTTTCATTTACTGCATATAGCATTGTTTGATTGGGCGATAATGCCAGAAAAGAAGGATTAGATGAACGAATACTACTTACTGGATTATAATCGACCGTTTGGGTATTAAATTTGAATACATAAATACCTTCGCTTTTCTGCGCAGTATAGGTGCCCGTAATTAAAAAATACTCCTGCGAGTAGGAGACTTGGAATATGGATATACCTATTAAGAAAATAAGGAGGCTTAATCGCATTGAGAATTTTTTTTTGTGTTGTTAAGCATTTAGTAGAATAATACAGCTAGTTCCTTTTCCTAATTCACTTTCAATACTAAGACTGGCATTCATCTTTTGCAATAATTCTTTGGCAAGGAATAAGCCAAGGCCACTGCCTTTTTCTCCTTCTGTACCAGGGGTAGAATTATTTTCATTGGCAAGTACTGCATTGATTTGTTCAGCCGACATTCCAACGCCTTCATCACGAACGGTGATTTGGCATTTGTCAACGGCAGCTTTTGTTGTAATCTGTACAACTCCGTTGGGATTACTGTACTTAACTGCATTCGTAATAATATTGCGCAAAGCTATTTCCAAAATATTGTGATCAGCCAATGCACTGTATACCTCTAGTGATTTGTTCAACTGAATTTGTTTCTGATCGGCTTGTGCTCGGGCTACTCCGATGGCATCATCAATGCAGTCTTCTAATTGTATGGAAGTAATTGTCGGCACAGCATTTTTGATTTGCATATTCGCCCATACCAACAGATTGTCGAGCATGATGCTTGTTTGACTAACTGCTTGTTGGGTTTGCTTTTTAAATTTTTCTTTTTTCTCGGGAGCAATTGCGGCACTTTCACTTAAAGACAAATATGATTTTAAAGTGACCAATGGATTTCGTAGGTCATGGCTGATAATAGAAAATAAGCGGTCTTTTACCTGATTAAGGGTGAGTAATTGATTTTTTTGCAGATTGATTTGTTCGTTTTTTTGTTCCAGTAAAAAATTGCTTTGTTTACTTCTCCTGTAGAAAATTCCAAGCGTAAGCAACAATAGCACTGCTGCAACCGAAAGAATTAAAAATAAATTGCGCTGATTTTTTTGCTTAATCGTTTCTGCTTGTTCTTTTACCAGACTGATATTTTTCTTTTCTAATTGGTAGTCTGCCTCCAACTGTGTAAGTTGGTTCCTACTATCAATATTGAAAACGCTGTCCTTCAGCTGGTAATATTTTTTCAAGTATTCACTTTGTAATTTATAATCCTTCATGTCGGCATACATATCAGACATGTTTCGGTAATTTTCCATCACTATACCGGGAATGCTTATACGATTTGCAAAATCAATACTCCTGTTGAAAGCTTCCAATGCTTTCTTATAATTGCCAGCCTGTGCCTGCGTAGCACCTAAGTTATTATACAAGGCGGCAAGATTGTCTAATGGAGGCTCTTGCAGGGTTTGATACCTGTATAAAACCGTGTCGAAATATTGTAAAGCAAGTGCCGTGTTTTTTTTGTGTTTATAGGTCAGGCCAATATTGCTTAAAGAGTTGGTGATCATGTAATCATCGCCAAGTCTTCGGGCTAAATCCAATGCCATTTGCAAATGTAAAAGGGCAGAATCGTATTGGCCGGTTTGGTCATAGACCATTCCTCGTTCACTATAGATGGTACAAAGTTGATTGCTATCCTTGCTTTGTATTACGATGAATTCTGCCTTGTCGTAATAGGTGGATGACTTTGTCAGGTTCTTATTTTGAAAAAAGAGATTGCCTATCGACATATAGGCATTCGCCAATCGCCGATTGTCCTTCAATGATTCATATAGGCTGGCACTTTGTTGATAATGATCAAGCGCTTTGTCAAAATCACCCTTTAATAAATAACAAAATCCTAGATCGTAATGGCTGTTGGCAAGCCGCAGGGGCGCATTTGTTTTTTTTGCAAGCAGGATTGCTCTTTCAAAATATTCAATGGCCTTGGAAGGATTATTATCTATATAAAAACTACCAATTCGGGCAACTGTTTTAAGTATATTACTGTCTTGCTTTTCGGTATCCAATGCTTTAAGCAAACTGTCAATTTCTTTGTTCGTTTGCGCATTACCGTAATTAATGTAACAAAAGCAAAATAGTAAAAAAATATATTTCATATAAGAAGCAGTAGTTGTTAAATGAACCGCTTGATAACCTGGTTTCCAATGATGGCATTTTTTGCAATTTCAGCATGTGTTTTACCCAGGCTTAATTGTAGTTTACCAATATGAACCGAGTCGTTTTCGATGGCAGTTACCTTTTCGCAATTTACTAGATGGGTTCTACTAATGCGCGTAAATAGTTGTGGTGGCAATTGAATTTCAAGGTTCTTCAAGCTGACCAATGCAATTTTTTTATCGCCATTCTGTAAGTAGATAGTTACAAAATCACCTAAAGAAGTAGCATATAATACCTCATTGAATAAAATTCTTACAAAGGCATTTTTCTCTTTAATAAAAAACGAGTTATCATCTTTCTTTTGAAATGCTTCTGTACTGTTGATATTGGCTTTTAAGTGGGCTAGCGTTCTTACTTTGTCAATTGCCCTAAGCAGCCTGTCGGGTTGTACTGGTTTCACTAAGTAGTCAACTGCATCCAGTTCGTAGGCATCTACTGCATAATTGGGATGCGAAGTAATAAAGATGGTAAAGGGAAGTTGTTTGAGGCTTTTAGCTAATTGAATACCAGATAAGCCAGGCATTTCGATATCCAGGACCAATAAATCGGGTTGCATTTCCTGTAATTTTTCTCTGGTAATATGGGCATTTTCGCAAACAGCCAAGCAGGTTAATGCAGGAATGCTATTGAGCTGGTCATGGGTATACTCCCTATAAATTTCATCATCATCTGCCAGTATGTAAGATAGAGGTTGAAGCATAAAACGAGACTAAAATTAGCGATTATTATCGATTAAAATTGCTTCGTCCTTGCTTATTTGGAACTTATCTACTGAATTGTGCAGTTCGGCTACTTTATTAATTTCTCAGGCAGTGTCAGTTTATTTTTGCATCGGTTTTTCATAGGATATTGGATTTAAAACGGGGTCGGATTTCCATCCAGCCCCTTTATAAAGTGTACAAAAATTTACTTAAAATAGTTCTCTTCTCGGGCAATTTATCCAAACCATTAACTATTGCCTTATCCATTCCTGCAGTACATAACTGCAGGATTTTTTTTATCCTTTTAAAGCATTGAGAATACGATTATAGGTCTCCTCATCCGAAACTGTTGCTGGTATAAAGGACTGGCCAATCACTTTTTCATATAATTCAATATAGCGTTTACTAATGGTGTTGATCCATTCATCCGACATTGCTGGTACAACCTGTCCTTCCTTACCCATAAAATTATTTGCAATCAACCATTCTCTTACAAATTCCTTACTCAATTGCTGCTGTCTTTCCCCTTTTTCCTGCCTTAGCTCAAAACCTTCAGCATAAAAATAGCGGCTACTATCTGGCGTATGAATTTCATCCATTAATATAATTTCATCCCCAATTTTTCCAAATTCGTATTTAGTATCAACTAAAATCAGTCCTTGTTTTGCGGCAATAGCTTTACCTCTTTCAAATAGGGCCAATGCATATTTGCACAATTGATCCCATTCATCGGCAGAGGCAAGTCCGTTAGCAATGATTTCGGCCGGGGCAATGTCTTCATCATGACCCTCCGATGCTTTTGTACTGGGTGTTATAATGGGTGAGGGGAAGTAATCATTTTCCTTCATTCCCTCTGGAAGTGCTGCTCCACAAAGCATTCGATGTCCTTCCTTATAGGTTCGCCAGGCATGGCCGGTAAGATTGCCTCTAACCACCATTTCAATCTTGAAAGGGATACATTTTTTGCCAATGCTAACATTCGGGACAGGAGTTTGCAATAACCAATTTGGACAGATATCACTGGTGGCATTCAACATAAATGCAGCAATCTGATTTAAAACCTGTCCTTTAAATGGTATAGGGCGAGGGAGAATTACATCAAATGCACTGATTCGGTCACTGGCAACCATCACCAATAAATCATTGTCAAGCGTGTAAACATCCCTTACTTTACCCTGATAAAAAGCCTTTTGGCCTGGAAATTTGAATGCTGTCATGCTGCTAAAATAGCCCATGATTCTGGAATTTAAGCATCCCTGGCGGTATAGATTTCAACAAGGGGTGATAAATAAAATTTCCCCAAAAACTTTACAATGCTTATTTTGCCACATATTTAAAACCCAAAAACGACGATATGAGAAAAATTACAAGTTACCTTGTTAGTTTTCTGCTTGCTACTGGATTTACAAATTTTGCATTTGCACAATCAGTAACTATAAGCGGTAATGTACGTAACAGCGCCACAAAAGAAGGAGCGGGTGCCGTATCAGTAACTGTAAAAGGCGGAACAACCGGCACTTTTACAGATGATAAAGGAAATTTTAAAATTTCCGTAAAAACTGTTCCTGTTACCCTGATAATTTCTTCAGTAGGATATGAAATGCAGGAGTTGACAGTGACCGACCCCAAAACAACATTACAAGTAGAATTTAAAACCAGCAATGCCCTTGGACAGGAAATAGTGGTTTCTGCAAATCGGGTTCCACAAAGAATTATGGAATCTCCGGTAAGTATTGAAAGAGTTAGTGCTGCGAATATCCGCAATTCGCCCGTTGCCAATTTCTACGATGTAGTAACCACATTAAAAGGGGTAGATGTTACTACTTCCTCACTTACATTTAAAACACCTACTACACGTGGATTCAACAGTAGTGGAAATACCCGTTTCAACCAATTGGTAGATGGAATGGATAACCAAGCACCCGGTTTGAACTTTTCTGTAGGTGCTATTATTGGTTTGAGTGAATTGGATGTGGATGGTATGGAATTACTGTCTGGAGCATCTTCCGCATTATATGGCCCAGGTGGAATGAATGGTACTTTACTGATGACCAGCAAGAGTCCTTTTAAATACCAAGGCTTATCATTTTTAGTGAAAGAAGGTATTATGAATACCGATGGTAAACAACGTCCTGCTTCACCTTATCACAACTGGAATTTGCGTTGGGGTAAAAAAGTTTCTGAAAAATTTGCCTTTAAAATCAATGCTGAATTGATTCAGGCCAAAGATTGGCAAGGAGTTGATTATAGAAACTATTCAAGAGCGGCCACTGGTGGTAAAGTAATAGGTGGTGATCGCGCTTCTGATCCCAACTATGATGGTATCAACACTTATGGTGACGAAACCACTGTTGAAATCCGTAGTGCTGTATTGAATGCCATTGGTGCACAGGCGCCCTTCCTGAAAAATTTTATCGATACATTGAACGGTGGAAAAGCCATCAATGTTAGCCGTACTGGTTATACTGAAAAAGAAGTAACCAATCCCAATACCGTGAATTTTAAATTGGGTGGTTCATTGCATTATAAACTTACACCATTTACTGAAGCTGTATTGGCTGCTTATTGGGGTACTGGTAATACCGTATATTCAGGTAGTGAAAGATATAGCTTGAAGGATTTCAAAATGGGTCAATACAAATTTGAATTAAATAATAGGTATTGGTCATTGCGCGCTTACACCACACAGGAAAATGCTGGTCAATCTTACAATACTACTGTAGCTACCCGTTTATTCAATGAAAGTTGGAGACCAAGTGGTGGTGCAACTGGCTGGTATGCTCAATATGCTCAAACTTATTTGGTGGGTCGTTTGAGTGGTTTAAGTGATGCTGACGCTCATACTAACTCACGTGTTGCTGTAGACGCAAATCGTCCTTTGCCTACCAGCAGTCGATTCCGTACAGCTTATGATTCTATCCGGATGTTGCCCATTTCAAAAGGAGGCGCTTTATTATTGGATAAATCAGATTTATACAGTGTGGATGGCAACTACAACATGTCGCATTTGACACATAATTTTGCTGATATCATTATTGGTGCCAGCTATCGTAAATTTGTGTTGAATTCTGAGGGTACTTTATTTGCTGATTCTACAGGGCCTATTTCTATTCAGGAATATGGTGCTTATATTCAGGCTACTCGTCAGGTGGTAGACAGATTGAAACTGACTTTCTCTGGTCGTTATGACAAGAATGTGAATTTCAAAGATCGTTTTACACCTAGAGCAACTGCTTTATATAAATTATCTGAAAACAATAATATCCGCCTTTCTTATCAGACAGCCTATCGTTTCCCCTCTACTCAACAACAATACATCAACCTAGCAGTAGGTAGCAATGTTCGTTTGATTGGTGGTGTTCCTGGCTTCAGAACATTGTTCAATTTTGCAACTAAACCTATCTACGATTTCGAAAGTTTGAGAAAAGGAAATATTGTTAAATACAATGAAGCAGAATTCAAAGCAGAATCACTTTCTTCTTTTGAATTGGGATATAAAGGATTGTTGAAAGACGGTATGTTCCTGGTGGATGTGTATGGCTATTATGGTCAATACAAAGATTTCTTGGGACGTCAGGTATTTGTACAATCTACCAGTGGTTTGCCAATAGCGGTATCTGATACCAATAATGGATACAGGTATTCTATTCCAGTTAATTCTACTGATAAGGTTAAGAGTTATGGTTTTGGCTTGAGTGTAGATGCTCGCCTTCCTTACAATTTTACTGCAGGTGTTAATGTCGCTTCTGATATTATCAAAGATGTTCCTGCCAATTTTGTAGCTTATTTCAATGCGCCTAAATACAAAGTGAATGCAACTTTAGGAAATAGTGCTTTTGGAAAGAATAAGCGTTTTGGAGCTAGTTTGGTTTACAGATGGGTACAAGGATTCTTGTATCAGGGTGATTTTGCAACAGGTAATCTACCGGATGTACATACATTGGATGCACAGATTAGTTTGAAATTACCCAAAACAAAATCTATGTTGAAATTCGGTGCTAATAACTTGCTCAATCAATATTATTACAATGCTGTTGGTAATGCACAAATCGGGGGATTGTATTATGTAAGTTTTGGTTACAACGTTTATTAATCTGTTATTTTAAATCATCAATAACTAAAAATAATATTATGAAATATATCATTAAGAATTTTAAAACCAGTTTACTGCTTGCATTTTCGGCAGTGCTGTTTTTAGCCAGCTGTAATAAAAAACTGGAGGAATTAAGTGTTGCTCCTGTAACACCCCCAACTGGATTAACCCTTGCTCAAACATTGGCAGCCAGTTCCGATAGTTTGTATTACAAATTATTGGTAAGGGGCGGATTGATTGCAAAAATTAGTCGTACAGATAGTATATTCACCATGTTTGTACCAGATAATAATGCCATGCGTGTTTTTGTAAATGCAGCTTCTGGTGGTTTAATTCCTGTTGCTGCTCCCGATGCAGTGCATGCAGGTTTTATCAGCACTTTATTACCTGTTGCTTCTGCTAATGGCATTGGAAGTTATAATATTTGCCCTCAGGCAATTACTACTGCAAGTATTCCAGGTACTTTTCCAAATTTTCAATATCCGAGTATATTAAATCCTGCTCCAGCTTTAAGTGCTTTTTTACGACTAACCACTTTCCCTTCTACACGTAATGGAGCTTATTTGAATAATATTCCATTATTGTCTACCAATACTCTGGCGAGTAATGGTGTTATCCATAGAACAGCAGCCATCTCCTTACCACCCAGTCAATACCTCTGGGATAGAATTAATACAGATGCTACTTTTGCTTTGTTAAAAGCTGCTATACAACGTGCTGATGCAGATCCTACTGCTCCTGGTGCATTGCAAAGTGCTTTATTAAACATTGGTGCAAATTTGACAGTGTATGCTCCTGATACAACTGCTTTTAAAAATGTATTGTCATTTTTAAGCGGAGGTGCATTGAATCCTTCTATGCCCAATGCTGTATTTGCAGGATTTATTGCTACTTTGCCTATTACAACAGTAAAAGGTATTGTGGTTTATCATATTTTAGGTACCAGGGCTTTCACTAATAATTTCCCTACTACAGTTACCAATTACCCAACTTTGTTGAATGGTGCTATTCCAGCTCATCCAGGACTAGGACTTAGGGCTACTTTCACGGGTCCGATGGTATCAGCAGCTACTGTAAAGGGTGCTGCTAATGCATCAGCATCTAATCTTGTAATTAATCCCACACCTGCACCAGGCGGTTCCAGCGATCAGTTTTACCTGAATGGTGTTTTACATAGAATTGATCAGGTATTATTACCACAATAAGATTATTGATGATATTAAAAAGGGTTTCCTATTGGAAACCCTTTTTTTATAATTCGTTTTTTATTAATTATACATTGAACCTGAAATGCATTACATCTCCATCTTGTACAAGGTATTCTTTTCCCTCAATGCGTAATTTACCAACTTCCCTACAAGCTGCTTCACTTTTATATTGAATGAAATCGTTGTAGGCAATCACTTCTGCTTTGATAAACCCTTTTTCAAAATCGGTATGAATAACACTGGCAGCCTGTGGAGCTTTCCAACCCTTATGAATCGTCCATGCCCTTACTTCCTGTACACCTGCAGTAAAATAGGTGGAGAGGTTCAATAATTTATATGTAGAGTGTATCAGCCTATCCAGCGCAGGTTCATGCATCTTGTATTCTTCCATAAACATGGCCTTATCTTCTGGGTTTTCAAACTCAGCAATCTGCGCCTCAATAGCATTGGTCATAACAATTACTTCATTTCCCTCGTTTTTTACAGCCTCAATCAATGCGGCGGAAAATTTATTACCAGTATGCATACTGGCTTCATCCACATTCGCTACATATAAAATGGGTTTATCAGACAATAAAAACAGATCAGCTACTGCTGTTTTTTCTTCCTTTGTCAATCCCAAAGAAATAATATTTTTCCCTTGCTCCAGGTGTTCTTTACAGCGAATTAATATTTCTAATTCAACCTTTGCCTTGGCATCTGTTTTGGCCAATTTCTCCGTACGCTGTAATTTCTTATCAACACTTTCAAGGTCTTTCAGTTGCAATTCGGTTTCAATAATTTCCTTATCACTTACTGGATTGATGGGGCCTTCTTCTCTAAGAATATTTTCATCTTCAAAACAACGAATCACATGAATGATGGCATCCACTTCCCGTATATTGGCCAAAAACTTATTGCCCAATCCTTCTCCCTTACTTGCACCTCTCACCAAACCAGCGATATCCACGATTTCAATTTGTGTGGGAACGGTACGGTCGGGGTGTACCAATTCGGCCAATGCATCCAAACGTGGATCAGGCACGTTTACCAATCCAGTATTGGGTTCAATGGTGCAGAAGCGATAATTGCTGGCTTGTGCCTTTGCGCTATTGCTCACTGCATTAAATAGGGTTGATTTACCTACATTGGGTAAACCCACGATGCCTGCCTGTAATGCCATATAGAAAAATTAAATAGATGAATGGATTATATCCAATCCTTTTTTTTGAGGTGCAAAGGTAAGGGTTGCAAAGGAATGTTTAATTCAGATTAAAACAGTAATTTCAAAGCGCTGAATTTTAGCCTAAAAGGAAAAATATTCGTTCATTATTAGAATTTTATATATGGCATTAAGCAGAATATGGAGCGCTTTTATCATCATTGCCCTTACAGTGGCAGGGTATCAGTTTATTTTTAATCCCAGTAAAGATGATGTCTTTGGTAGGATGGTAACCGGTACTTCTAAAGATGAATTTAAATACGTTGCCATTGGGGATATAACCAAATATGGCCGACCCAGTATTGATAGTTTTGCTAAAGAAATGTCGGATTACGGGTATAAAAAACAGGATAAAATAAGTGATGACTGTAAGTACCTGGTAACCGATAATCTTTTGGCAGATACCGTACATCAATTAACCAAGCAATTTGCTTCTTTAAGGCCAGTAGAATACAGTTATATACTTGGAAAAAAACAAAAACCAGTTGATGGTGTTATTGCTACTTGTACGGTGGCTGTTCAAATATGTATTGGCCTAATTGGTATCATGGCACTTTTCATGGGCTTTATGAGTATTGCTGAAAAAGCAGGTGGTATCCGATTCCTTTCCCGAATTGTTGGTCCGTTTTTTTCAAAACTATTTCCCGAAATTCCACAAGGTCATCCTGCCCATGGTCATATGATGATGAATTTTAGTGCCAATATGTTGGGCTTAGACAATGCTGCAACTCCCTTTGGTATTAAGGCCATGGAAAGTTTACAAGAATTGAATACAGATAAAGAAAAGGCCAGCAATTCGCAAATCATGTTCCTGTGTTTACATGCAGCCGGATTAACACTTATTCCAGTTAGTATTATTGCAGCCCGTGCCTCCACCGTAGGCATCAATGGATTAAAAGCAGCCAATCCTACCGATATTTTTCTGCCCTGCTTAATCGCCACATTTGTAGCCACAGTTTTTGCAATGCTGATTGTGTCGGTCAAACAAAAAATAAAAATTTTACAACCCGTTATCCTTGGATGGATATTAAGTATTTCCTTTTTAATTGCTTTATTGGTTTGGTTTATTTCCACACTTAATACCGTTGGAGTGAATTTATTCTCCGAAAAAATTAGCAGCGGCTTGATTTTATTGATTTTTATTTTAATCGTTATTGGGGGACTGTATAAAAAAATAAATGTTTTTGATGCATTTATTGAAGGCGCCAAAGGTGGTTTTGAAACAGCTGTAAAAATCATACCTTATTTGGTGGGCATGTTGGTAGCTATTAGCTTATTAAGGACCAGTGGAAGCTTTGATGTGGTCATTAGTGGTATCAAGCAAGTATTTGCTGCCATTGGTGCCGATACCAAATTTGTGGATGGAATGCCTACTGCATTAATTAAACCGATGAGTGGTAGTGGGGCCCGGGGAATGATGATTGATACCATGCGGGCCTATGGTCCCGATTCGTTTGCAGGCAGATTGAGCTGTATTTTGCAAGGCAGTTCGGATACCACTTTTTATGTGATCGCTGTATATTTTGGAGCAGTATCGGTAAAGAATACACGCTATACCATCGGTGCAATGTTATTAGCCGATTTGATTGGTATCATCACTTCCATTATACTTTGCTATTTGTTTTTTGGGTAGGAAGTTAAAAGCCAGGTTTGCCTTTTATAAAAATTAAGCTAGCCAATGCTAAACCTATGCCATAGCCCCTAAATGGGTTGGCATATTCACCTCCTTCCAGCGCTGCAATGGGAAAGCAGAAGAGTAATCCCAGTACGATTAAACTGCCAATTAAAATCCACCTTGCCTTTTCCGTTTTTTCCACAAATAGGTCAATGCCCCAGGTATAAGCAAAAACTGAAGCAAAAATACCCGCTACAAAAAAGCTAATTGTAAATAGAAAGGAAGTATAAAAACGCGCATAGATTACAGAACAAAGGATATCGAATACACTGACTACTACCAGCATCAATAATACAGTTCCAATCACTAAAAATACTGCCTTAATAGAGGAATTGATTTGCATGCTGAAAAATAGTAAAAAATATTAATTTTTTAAGAAAAACTACCCGCTTAGTGGTATTGTAGATACCTGAAAAGCTTGCTAATTTCAAGTCTTAAAATACGAGTATGAAGTTTTCACCATTGGGGATCTGTCTTTTTCTTTTTTTGGCCAAAGCCCATGCACAGCAGGACCCTGAGTTTCCAAAAGAATTTGTCTTGCATTTAAAATGGCACAATGGGATGCAGACTAATTTTAAAGCGGGCCCCAATGATGCCTATGTGGGCGGATTTCAATTGATTCCTCAATATACGGTGGTACCCAAATTACTCAGAGCAGGAATCGTTGTAGGTGGATTTTATTCCAATAAAAAATGTCAGGGTTTAATCGGCCCCACCCTTTCTGTTAAATTAAAAACATTAAAAGCTAGTCCAGTTGGATCAGTGGCTAATATTCATGCCAACTTTGATTGGCTATGGGGAACAGAAAAACAAATTCTTATTGGGGCAGGGTTGAATGCCGATTTGGGTAACCGTGTAGTTATTGGATTGAGTTTGTATCGCGATTATTCCTTGAATAATTGGTGGATACAAAATGGCATCAGTCTTAGGTTGAGCAAATTGAAAAAGAAAAAAGAAACCATTATTTAAAATATTATACATGAAACGTGCATTGGTCATAAGCGGAGGGGGATCTAAAGGAGCATATGCTATTGGTGTATTGAAAAGATTATTGGAAGCTTATCCGGGTTTGAATTTTGATATGTATGTGGGCACCAGTACAGGTGCATTGATATCGCCACTGGCTGCCATTGATGAAATAGAATTGTTGGAAAACCTGTATACTTCTTTGCATACAGATGATGTGATATTGGAGAACAGATTGGGTGATGTACTAAATGATGTGAGCATTTTTGATGTAGAGCCCTTAAGGCAATTACTAGTTAATAATTATGATGATAATCGCTATCAACAATTAAGTAATTCGGGAAAAGATGTTTTTTTAACAACCACCTGTTTGCAATCGGGTGAATTGGTGGTATTCACCAATGCTAAAAATCCAGTAAGGTCAGCATTGTATCAAACCAAAAAAATTGAATCGGCACGGCATTTCCGTAGGGCCGTTTTGGCATCAGCCAGTCAACCAGTATTTATGCCACCAGTAAAGGTGAATGAAGTGGTTGCGGGAGAGCCATTCCCAAATTTTCAATTTGTCGATGGCGGAGTAAGAGAATATGCGGGCGTGCAAATAGCTATCGATAATGGCGCTACAGAAGTATTTACCATCTTGCTTTCCAGTGGCTTGCCCTCTGTAGAAAATAAAGAGTTTAATAACCTCTTTGATATTCTTAAAACCACCATTGATATTTTTACCGATGATGTGGGAAAGAATGACCTGATTATTCCACAACAATACAATGCTGCACTCCAATATATTGATGCAGTTAAAAAAAGAATGCTGGATATTGGAATCAGTCAACCAGATATTGAAGACTGTTTTTTAATTCATGGTATGGAAAATCCCTTTCAGGGAAAGAAACCGCTGAAACTATATCAATTCAGACCATCGGCACCATTGGGTGGGGGTGCTGGTGGACTAGAATTTGATCCGCTTGTAATGAAGGGGATGTTGCAAAAGGGCATTGGTACTGCCAATGATTTTATTGCAAAAATGAATCAGCGACCTGCTGATATTACCTGGACCTAGTGTGCATAGCTAGTAATAAGAGGAGCCGTTCCATTAGTGGGGAACGGCTTTCTCTATTTAGCCATGATTGAATAAATGTGGTTGGATGGTATAAATAATTTTATTCAGCATCATTGCCTGTAATAGGTCGCTTCCTATTTTCGTTTAAATGAGCTTTAAATTTTTCAAATTGTTCCGGGCTTAGTAAAGTTTTTACTGTTTGCAATTCTCCCATTCTTATTTTTCGAGTGCTTATTTTCTTTTCCTTATCAGAAAGGCCGGCATCATTGTTAATTTGATCTATGGAAGCACTGCTTTCATTTTTTATTTCCTTTAGTTTTATTTGCTGTTCTCTTGTTAGGTTTAGGTCTTTTAAAAAAGCTGCCCTATTCAATTTAGTACTGTCAGTTGCGAAAGAATGATTATTGCTATCACTGTTTGATTTGATAGGGGTTGGAATTCTCCTGATTTGTGCAATAGTAAAAAAGCTAACACATAATAAAAAGGCAAGTAATGGGTATTTGCGCATGATAATTTTTTTCATTAGATGATAAATAGTAGGAAAGGTTTAATGAGGAGTGATAGCTAAATAATAATTTTTCGGAGTTTGCTTTTTAGGCATTTCAATAAAAAACCCGGTTACAAAAGTAACCGGGTTCAACAACGATTGCCGAAATTCATTCAGCATTTGCTTGCCAGCGTTTTTATCTTAAGAAAAGAATTTCTCTGTATTTTGGCAATAACCAATGAGCATCATCCACCATTAATTCTAATTTGTCAACATTGTAACGGATGATATCAAAGTATTGACCTTTTACTTTTTCACAATAAGCGATGGCTCTTTCTCTTGAGTCAGTCAGTTCATTGGCCAACTTTCTTTCTTCAATCATCTTCTCTACGCTATCACTCATAATAGATAGGTGTTTGCTGATGGCTTCTACCAATTGCAATTGATTGGCATAAGCAGCTTCCTTCAAGCCAGCTTCTTTCAGGCCTTTGATATTTTCAATCAAAATATTCTGGTACTTGATAGCAGAAGGCAGTATATAGGTAGTAGCTAATTCGCCCATGATCCTGGCTTCAATCTGTACTTTTTTGATATAATCTTCCAACATAATTTCATGTCTGGCTTCCAGTTCGGCATGATTATAAATATCATTGCTTTCGAACAATTGCTTCGATTTTTCAGTAATATAGGCATCCAAAGCAAGAGGTGTAGTTTTTACATTTGGCAAGCCACGTTTGGCGGCTTCTTGTGCCCATGCTTCGCTATAACCATCACCCTCGAATAATACCTTTTTACTCGACACCACATATTTCTGTAGAATATGCATGATAGCTACTTCTTTCTTTTCGCCTTTCTCAATTAAGGTATCTACCTCTTTTTTGAAATTCTTCAATGTTTCAGCAACGATGGTATTCAATACGGTCATATTGTTAGCGCAATTGGCAGAAGAACCTACTGCACGGAATTCGAATTTATTTCCGGTGAATGCAAAGGGAGAAGTTCGGTTTCTGTCTGTATTATCCAACATCAATTCAGGGATACTCTTATGTATATCCAGTTTCAACATAGCTTCATCCTGTTCGTCGAATTTACCACCTACGCGAGTTTCTACCTGTTCCAAAACAGTAGTAAGGTATTTGCCAATAAACGCAGAGATAATGGCAGGAGGCGCTTCATTTGCACCCAAACGGTGATCGTTGCCTGCGCTTGCAATAGAGGCCCTTAATAAATCGGCATAATCATGTACTGCTTTAATGGTGTTCACAAAGAAAGTAAGGAACATCAGATTGGTCTTAGGCGTTTTGCCCGGTGCCAATAGATTTACACCAGTATCGGTGGCCATACTCCAGTTATTGTGTTTGCCGCTACCATTGATGCCGGCAAATGGTTTTTCGTGTAATAATACTTTTAAGTCATGACGCTTGGCAACTCGAGTCATAATATCCATCAATAAGGTATTATGGTCAACTGCGATATTCACTTCTTCATAAATAGGAGCACACTCAAACTGTGCAGGTGCTACTTCATTGTGGCGTGTACGCAATGGGATACCCAGTTTGTAGGATTCTTCTTCAAAGTCACGCATAAAAGCGTATACGCGTTCGGGTATAGTTCCAAAATAATGATCTTCTAATTGCTGGCCTTTGGCAGGTGTATGTCCAAATACGGTACGACCCGATAAAACCAAATCAGGGCGGGCATTGGCTAAACCTGCATCCACTACAAAGTATTCTTGTTCCCATCCAAGGGTAGGGGTAACCTTGGTAACATTTTTATCAAAATACTGACATACTTCTACGGCTGCTTTATCCAAGGCCACCAATGCTTTCAATAAAGGTGTTTTAGCATCCAGTGATTCACCGGTATACGAAACAAAGATGGTAGGAATACACAATGTTTTTCCTTGTCCGATTTCCATGATAAAAGCAGGAGAAGAAGGATCCCAGGCGGTGTATCCTCTAGCTTCAAAAGTTGCCCTTAATCCTCCACTTGGAAAAGAAGAAGCATCTGGTTCTTGTTGAATCAATGCGGCGCCATCAAATTCTTCTATTGGGGTACCATCGCCTTTTAAAGTAAAAAAGGAATCGTGTTTTTCAGCTGATAACCCAGTTAAAGGTTGAAACCAGTGTGTGAAGTGAGTAACACCTTTGCTTTCTGCCCAGGCTCTTACACCATTGGCAATTTGACCTCCCATTACACGGTCAATTTTTTTTCCGCCTTTAATAGAGGAAACCAGACTTTTATAAGCCTCATCGCTTAAAAATTGTCGGGCTACTTTAAGCGTGAACACATTCGCATTGAAAATGGCGGTAATTTTTGAAGAGCCGGATACATTCACTTCTACCGGATTGCTGGTCAAGTTTTCCAGCGCATGGGAGCGTAAAGATTGCATAATTTGGTTGTTTAGACCACAAAAAAACAGTAAAAAAGCTTATAAAACAAGTTTTAATCACAAAAGCACATAAAAAATATCAAAATGTGGAAAAAAACTAAATATTATATTATTTTTTAAATTGAATGATTTTCAAACATTTTTCCCAATTGATTCCACAGAGTAAAGGGGTAATTAGGAAGGGGAGATACAGGCTTCTATACCGGATGATAGAGCCAATATTAGGTATGGTATAGCCAATATTTAAATATACCAGGAGGGCAAAAAAGAGTCCGAATAAGACAAAGGATTGGGTGGCCTGTTCTTTTTTTCTAAATAATAAAAACAGGATAAACAAGCATTGATAAAAAAATAGTTCCATTGCAAACGGGAAAAGGCTAATTGTTTTATACTCGCTGATATAGGGTCGCATCATTGCATGGTTGATGGCCTGGGGCGTATTATTGACAAAGCTTCTAAAGTTAGGATAAAGAGTAGTCAGGTAGATATCTGTCTTTCCCACTCCAGCCCAGGGTTGATTTTTAAAATCCCATTGTCTTTTAGCAATGGTGTCGGGTAAATTGAAGGATGGAATAATAGCACTGCTATTAAAGAAGAGCAAGGCGGTAATGGCATAGGTAATAAAAAACACCCTGAATGCTGGCCATTTTTTCCACTCGGTTATACAAAATGCCACCATTGCCGGTACCAAGGCAAGTACAATAAAATTGCGTATCAGAAATAGGAAAGCGATTAAAAACAATAAGTAGATCCAACGCCTGCTGTTTTGTTTTTTTAATAATATCATTTCATAGAGCAATAAACTGATCATGCCTAAGAAAAAAAATACCAGACTGTCTTTGTGCATTCCAGCAGCATAAAAAAGCATAGAGGGGAGCAAAAAACAGCCAATCAGCACTAGTTTTTTATTTTCAGGATAAACATAAAGAAATACTCTATATAGGGCGATGTGACCAAAGAAGGCCAATACACTAAAGAAAATGCTATTTACATAATAATTACCTCGGGTAAAAATATCAAGGATTGAAATGAATTTGATAATGAGGTTATTTCTTAAATCATTCCAGTAGGAAGCGTAAGAATCGAAAACATTATGGTAGCCATTTTCATACTGTGAATGAAATAAGTTATTGAAATAGTCATCCGGCCGATGTATTAATAATTGGTATTCCTCCCAGCCAAATTTATTGGCGTCCCAATAATCATTGTCAATGCCAGTAAAGTGAAGGGCTGTCCAACCAACTGCTATACCCGCCATTACATTCAAAAGCAGCAAACTTATCAGGCTTAGTTTACTCAGTCCAGTTTGTTGCACAAAGGCAATACGGGGCACCAGCCAACAAAATAAACCTAGGTATAGTATAAAAAGAAAATAAGGCAGCATGTAGCATTTTGATACGGAAAGATAAGTAAAAACCATCATGTACTCTTTGTACAATACGAAGAAGCTTTACTAAATTTACAGCATGATTAATTATAATCCTAAAGATTGGTTTGGTTTTGTTATTCGGTTTCATAAGGCTGATACAATGAGCAAACTAGGGCCCTTCCTACTAGTAATAACTATCTATACAACTGGTATTGCCATTGCCCAAATGGAATGGTTGCATTGGTCGGATAAGCATTATTTAAAAAACCTTCCGGTAATGCATACCCTATTGGGCTTTGCCATTTCAATGTTATTGGTATTTAGAACAAATACTGCATATGATCGTTGGTGGGAGGGTAGAAAATTATGGGGTAACCTTGTAAATAGCAGCAGAAACCTAGCCATAAAACTATCCGCCATACTTCCTGCCGAAGATCATGCATTACGCGCTTTTGTTCGAAAAGCAATTCCCGCCTATGCCCATGCATTGCACCATCATTTAAGAAGAGATGCAACTAGAATCGAACTTTTTGATGAAGAACATCATGCTATCATCAATCAAATTGATACGAAGAAGCATACTCCGAATCAATTAGCCTCCTTGCTTTATCATCAATTGTATCAGGCATGCCTCGATAAAAAAATGAATGACTTTCAATGGCAGGTACTCAACAATGAATTAATGGCTTTTACCGAAGTGTGTGGTGCTTGTGAAAGAATAAAAAATACACCTATCCCTTTTTCTTACAGTATTTTTTTAAAGAAATTTATTTTTATTTACATCCTCACACTGCCTATCGGGCTTGTTTTTACGCTTGGATATTTTGTTATTCCGGTTGTATTCATTGTGTTTTATGTTTTGGCCAGTTTGGAAGTGATTGCAGAGGAAATTGAAGACCCCTTTGGAGGAGATGCCAATGATTTGCCTACCGAAAAAATGGCTGCCAATATTCACAAACAAGTAGGTGAATTGATATAATTATTTTCTTTTCAACATATCAAGGATGGATTGAATTTACTGGAGCCCATTCAGTAATTTTGCACTTTAATAGCAACCGATTATTTTATTATGGAAATAACAGCCAAAACCGCCGAGCAATTACGCATCACCGCAGCCGAATTTGAATTAATTAAAGAGAAATTGGGGCGTACCCCCAATTTTAATGAACTATGTGCATTTAGCGGCATGTGGAGCGAGCATTGCAGTTATAAAAATTCTATCAAATGGTTGAAGACCTTGCCCAGGGAAGGTAAAAAAATGCTGGTAAAAGCCGGAGAGGAAAATGCCGGTTTGATGGATATCGGAGACGGATATGGGGTGGTATTCAAAATTGAATCTCATAATCATCCTTCTGCTATTGAACCATTTCAGGGGGCAGCTACTGGAGTAGGCGGCATTAATCGCGATATTTTTACGATGGGTGCTAGACCAATTGCTTCCTTGAATAGTTTGCGTTTTGGCAATCTAAAAGAAGCAAAGACACAGCATTTATTGGCTGGCATCGTTCACGGTATTGGTCATTATGGAAATTGTTTTGGTGTGCCCACTGTGGGAGGTGAAATATATTTTGAGGATTGCTATCATACCAATCCCTTGGTGAATGCAATGAGTGTAGGCATTTTGAAAAATGGAGAAACCGTTTCTGCTACTTCTGGCAAAACCAAAGGCAATCCCGTTTTCTTCGTAGGCAGTGCCACCGGAAAAGATGGTATTGGTGGCGCTAGTTTTGCCAGTGCTGATATCACTGCTGATAGCGCCGAAGATTTGCCTGCAGTACAAGTAGGCGATCCTTTTCAGGAAAAGAAATTATTAGAAGCTTGTTTGGAAGTTATTAAAACAGGGGCCGTAGTAGGTATGCAAGATATGGGCGCTGCAGGTATTATTTGTTCTACGTCTGAAATGAGTGCCAAGGGAGAAGCAGGTATGCGCATTGATTTGGAAAAAGTGCCTACCCGCCAAAAAAACATGAAGGCCTGGGAATTACTACTCAGCGAAAGCCAGGAAAGAATGTTGCTAGTAGCCGAAAAGGGAAAAGAACACCTCATCATCGAAGTTTTTGAAAAATGGGATCTTCCCTGTAGCGAAATTGGAGAAGTGACCGAGGATGGCTTATTGAATTTTTATATGAATGGAACACTGGAAGCTTCCTTGCCAGCCTATGAATTGGTATTGGGAGGTGGTGCACCTCAATATGACCGACCAACAGCAGTGCCAGCTTATTTTGAAAAGATCAAGGCTTTTGATATGAATGCAATTGCAGTGCCCAATCAATTATTGCCTATTGCACAACAATTGATAAAGATTCCGAATATTGCGAGTAAGCGTTGGGTGTATACTCAATATGATAGTATGGTAGGCGCAGGCAATGCCAGTACCAATGCACCTAGTGACGCAGCCATCGTTTTGGCAAAGCCAACCAATAAAGCACTTGCACTAACCACTGATTGCAATAGTCGTTATGTATATGCTGATCCATACAAGGGCGCCATGATTGCCGTAGCAGAGGCAGCACGCAATATTGTTTGCAGTGGTGGTAAACCATTAGGGATTACCAACTGCCTCAATTTTGGCAACCCTTATGACCCTGAAGTATATTATCAATTTGTAGAAGCCATCAAGGGAATGGGAGAGGCCTGCCGTCGTTTTGATACACCAGTTACGGGTGGTAATGTAAGTTTTTACAATCAAGGACCTGACGGTGCCGTGTACCCGACACCCACAATTGGAATGGTAGGTGTGTTGGATTCTGTGAACGATAAAATGACCATGGACTTCAAACAGGAAGATGATGAAATTTATTTGGTGGGCATCTCTCGCAATGATATTGGCTCATCTGAATACCTGCATAAAATAAAGGGTGTTGAATATTCTCCTGCTCCTTATTTCGATATTGAGGAAGAATGGGAAGTGCAAAGAGAAATCAGGAAAATGATTGATAAAAAACTGATTCATTCTGCACATGATGTGAGCGAAGGTGGTTTGTTTATCACATTAATTGAAAGTTGTTTCAATCGCAACCTGGGTATAACGGTTGAACAACCCCAGCATGATATTAGGCCAGATGCTTTTTGGTTTGGTGAATCACAAAGTAGGGTAGTCGTTACCGTTAGTAAAGAAAACAGGAATGATTTTATTCTTTTATTGGAAAAGCTAGAAACGGTGGTAACTTATTTGGGTACAGTGAGTAGCGGTGCAATTACTGTAAATGGTGAGCAATGGGGGCCTGTAACCAATTGGAAAAATGCCTATGACAATGCCATTGCTGAATTATTGTCGGGGCACGAAAGCGAACATGCCTTATCCTCTTTATAACTATGAACACAAACTCCTTAATCGTAGTAACCGGTGCCTATGGCTTTATTGGAAGCTGTATGGTAAGTTACCTCAACCAGCAGGGTTTTGAAAACCTAATCCTGGTCGATGAATTTGATCGAGATGAAAAAGAACTTAATCTGCTGAACAAAAAATACATTGTGCGAGTAGAGCGGGCCAATTTTTTTGAATGGTTGAAAAAAGAAAAACCCGTCATCGATTTTATTTTTCACCTGGGTGCCAGAACAGATACCACCGAATTTGATTATGCCATTCACGAAGCACTCAATCTGGAATATTCAAAAAAAATCTGGCATTACTGTACCAAATTCCATGTGCCCTTGGTATATGCTTCCTCTGCTGCTACCTATGGAAATGGCGAAGCAGGCTATGATGATGATCAAAGTAAAATTGAAAATCTTCAGCCGCTGAATCCTTATGGTATTTCGAAAAATGAATTTGATAAATGGGCTTTGAAACAGGAAGCCACTGCATTGCCTGGCATGTGGGCGCCTCCTTTTTGGGCCGGACTTAAATTTTTTAATGTCTATGGTCCGAATGAATACCATAAGGCGAGAATGGCCAGTGTAATCTTTCACTCCTTTAATCAAATTCAGGAAAAAGGCTCGGTAAAATTATTTAAATCTCATAAGGAAGGAATATCGGACGGCGAACAATTGCGTGATTTTGTTTACGTAAAAGATGTGGTGGCCATTTGTTATTGGCTGATGAAAAACAGGCCTGTATCTGCACTCTATAACCTGGGTACTGGCACCGCCAGATCATTTAATGATTTAGTAGGATCCTGCTATGCCGCTTTAAACTTACCTTCTCAAATTGAGTATATTGATATGCCTGAAGATATTCGTGATAAATACCAGTATTTTACAGAAGCGAAAATGAATAAATTAAAAGAAGCGGGATATACTGCCGATTTTTATAGCCTGGAAGAGGGTGTAATGGATTACGTTCAGAATTATTTAGTTAAAAAAACATTTTATTGATATGAAGATAGCCATCATCGGAGGAGGAAACCTGGGTGCCTCTATTGCAGAGGGTTTGATATTAAGTGATTTCAGTCGCCCGGTGGAACTCAATATCACCCGTAGAAACACGGCGCTATTGAGCCGCTTTGCTGAGCAGGGTTGTGCGGTACACAGTGATAATAAAAAAGCAGTTCAAAACAGCGAAGTCATAATTTTGGCAGTAAAGCCTTACAACTATGCTGACATTATTAAGGAAATAAAACCTGCACTGAATCCCAAAAAACATGTACTCGTATCCGTTATAACTGGTGTATGGATGGCCGATTTACAAAAGGCCATTGGTAAGCCCGTTCCCATTTTTCGCGCAATGCCTAATACCGCCATTGCTATTCAGCAAAGCATGACCTGCTTGTCTTACACCGGTGCATCGCCTAAGCAAATCAGCTATATCCAACGCTTGTTTGATGTATTGGGGCGCACCACCATGATTGATGAAAAGCTCATGGATGCTGCTACTGTATTGGGTGCCTGTGGTACTGCCTATGCCATGCGCTATATACGTGCCAATATACAAGGCGGTATAGAAATAGGATTTGATAGTGTTACAGCCAATTTAATTGCTGCGCAAACAGTGAAAGGCGCTGCTGAATTATTATTACAAAAAGGCACACACCCCGAACAAGAAATTGATAAGGTAACTACCCCCAAGGGATGTACGATTGCGGGGTTGAATGAAATGGAACACCAGGGATTTAGTTCTTCCTTGATAAAAGGCATTGCTACCAGTTATAATAAAATTGTAAAGGGTTAAATAATTTTTACAAGAAATAGCTTAGGGCTTATAAATAATAATCCTCAATTAAATAGCAGATAAACCTGAGTCTGGATTCTGGACCACTGCCTACCTTGTATTTTTTCTTTTTGGAAACCTGAAATAATTGGTAGCCAATCTCATCTTCTTTGTTAATTGAATAGTACTGATTTCTTAATCTGCTAAAATCTAGTCTTCTGCCATTGGCCATAAAGTATTGTGTTTCCTCCGATACTTTCATAATATAGTCGGCTATATAATAAGTGGTTTTGGGCGCTTCTCCATAAGCTGCTTTTTGTGATGGAGCATATATAGGGCGATTGGTACTAGTTACATTTTCAAAAGTTCCAATGATGCCTATCTTAACGCCATCCTGCATAATTACCCGATCATTTACGATACTCACAGGTTTTGTTCTGTCGCGTTGCACCTGCTCATCAAAATTGCGGGTAACAACCAGGTAATCACTTATTTCATTGATTTTGGACTGCAATGCGTAGATAGGCTTGAAATTATTTTTGAATGACTGAATTGCATTTGTATCAATACGATTGTCTTTTAGCAAATGATAATCTTCAAAAATCTTAGTGAGTGTTAAGGAAAAAGCTTCTCCTTCCTGGTAGAGGGATACCGTATCTCCCGATTGCGGAAACCTTAGTTCATAATAGTAGAAAGATTTTAGTTCTCTTACAGGAGCAGTAAACTCAATTAACTCGGCTTCCAGTATAGTATCCGATTTAAAGGATACTACATGGATGGTATATAGAGGTAGTGAATTGTCTGAATGAATATGAAAAATGGCCAGGGGTTTATCCTGGGTATAAAGTATGGAATCTTGTAAATGGTATTCTTGTGAATAATTGGTATTCCAAGCGATGATACAGTATACAAATAATAGTGAATTTCTCATATTGATGCTTTATTCAATTAAAAGATGCTGGTATTATTTGAATTGCATAAAGATATATTTTAAAAACAATATTTGTCTATTTTTTATCTTAGTAATAATCGCCGGTCTCCATATCAATTTGTAGGGGTATCCAGATTTTTACTTTACTTTTTTGTGGTATATGGAAAATTGTTAATATAATTAATGTCGTTACTTAAAAACTTCAAGTATTCCAAAAAATTCAAAACTATTGCCAATGCGATACATTCTATCAGTTCCATAGCGACCATATTTCAGTTTTTTTCCATCATAGTAAGCCCAGAAATTTGTAATGAACTTTTCTGTGGCATCAACTATGTAATTTTCTTTTTGAGAATTACCATATTTGGTTTCCTTTTCTTTAAAATTAGTAATGGAAGGACGATTGTTTCTGAATTCTTCAAAATTTTGGAATACGCCTATTCGGATGATACTATCTTTTAAAATGGGAAAGGATTTGCTTTTCAGGTTAAAAGCATTAATATCCTCCATCGATTTTTTAGGCTGCGTTTCAAATGCAATAAGGGCTTTACTAAAATCATATATCTCGATTAAGCCTTTAAGAAAAAATTTGAAATCATAGAGCATTTTTTCATCAAAATTATTCCTGATATCATTTAGTAATTCGTTCGAATACTCGAATGCCGTATCCACTCTTTTAATGGGAAGATATTGACTTTCTTTTCCCAAATAATATTCCCATTTTATATGTAAACTTCCATTGTAAGAATCTGGTGAAAACCGATCAAGGTTGGTTGTTTTATGTATGCCCAATTGTGAAATCCAGGTTTTCTTCAGTACAATCAATAATTCAAATCCATTCTCTGTAAAGGCATTTTGATAATAGTCATTGAAATATTTTTCAATACTATTTGCATTCCCTCCTTTAAAAGATATTTTTTTATACGCCCTGGTTTTAGGGTTTAAAAAGTCAGGTTGGTAATAAAATCCAATTTTGCTAGTATCATTTCTGGCGTCGATGAGGCTGATTTTTGAAAAAGGTAATTTAATGTCTGCAGGTGCAATTCTATTTGCTTCTAATTTTAAATGGATATCTTTTAACCTATCTGGATTATCTATGTTAATTCGTTGGCTAAATAGTAAAGCAGGAAATGAAAATAATAAAATAATAATACTTGTCTTCATAGAAGACAAAAATATAGAATAACTATGATATAATATCCTCGTTTATAAATGCAGCTGTTCTGCCATTCAGCTAAATTAAATATGTTTTAGAACTGATTGCCAATTCTTATTTAAACGTAAACCTGGCCGAAAACCCAACCGTAGATGCTTCAAATCCTACCTTAGTAATAATATTTAATTCTGGTTTCCAATCAAGCGATAAGTTTAATGGTATTCCGGCAAATTTATAATCCAGTCCCACAATGCCTGCTGCACCAATACTACTGGAACTATTATTAAAAGCTGCATATCCACCACCACCAATAAACCATTTGAGATTGGTAGTAGCCAAAGGTTTGTGTATTTCATATAAGCCACAAAGTCCCACTGCATCACCAAAACTGAGGATGCCTTCTATGGCATTATTGCCAATAAAATGTTTGATAGTAATACCGCTTTTGATGGCTGGAATAGACGGACCCATTCTTACACCAAGAGCAGTTTTATAATCTCCCTGTGCTTTTGCAAATGATATGCTTATTGTAAATAGGATTAGTGCCAGTACTTGCTTCATGTGTTTGTTTTAATGATAGCATTACCAAAATAATGCCATTCATTTTTTTTCAATACAGATAATGAACTTGTACAGGAAAATTTCTGTTAAAGATTTGAAAAACTATAAACCCAAAAGATAATGTTGCAATAGGTATACAAGGATACCTGCAAAATAGCCCAGTAAAGCCAATAAAGAAAAGCGCTTCAGGTACCAGAAGAAATTAATTTTTTCAATGCC
>CALRKF020000043.1:0-28594 GCA_943367825.1 Chitinophaga pinensis | reverse complement strand
CATCCATAAAGGGTAAGTACATACACACCATTCAGGCTAGGGGTAAAGCTGAAGCTTACATTGCCTGTTTGTGTGGTGTTATTAGGTAACAGTAACGCGTAAGTGACTTTTGGAGGACAGCTGGTATCCTTGCAATTATAAGTAGCATTGATGGTATACACTTGATTGCAGGTAAGCGGATAAGCTTGTCCACAATCCAAGGGCTTTTGACCATCGCCTATATTTGCATTAATGAGCGGTTTCTCTCCTTTGTTTATTGTGATGGCACCCCAATGGCTTTCTTTACAATCGCAATCGCCACAATGTTTGATAAACAAATCATATTTGCCAGAAGTGCTGGTACAGCCAGTTACGATATTGGTGACTACAATATAAATCTGGTGCTGACCAAGGCTTAGGCCAGTTAAACTCAATACTGGTCCTGTGAAATATAAATTACCATCTACATACCATTTGATAATATAAACACCATTATAATTTTGACCCGGTGCCAATGGCAATGGTGGTATCAATTTAGCGGTATCACAAAGGGTGTCGCATCCCAATGGGAAGAGGTCGGTATAAGGCCGCTTGTGAATAGTGCCAGCAAAAGCATAACCAACACAACCACTTACAGGGTTTACCACATTTACAAAATAATTGCCCGGCTGACTGGTAGTGATGCTTTGGGTAGTGGCCCCATTGCTCCACTGATAAATATAATTAGGGTTGGCCGGACTAGCATTGGCCGTCATGGTATAGGAATTTCCTTCACACATGGTGGTGGGTGCTGTTACGGTTACTGTAGGACTCAGGTAAAGCCATACACAGAAAGTGTCCTTGGCCACACAACCAGTACTGGTATCCGTTACTGTTAGTATGAATTGATAGGTACCTAATTGACTGGTACTTGCACTGGCATAGTATTGCAGGTTATCGGGACTAAAGCTAACAGTACCAGGACCGGTAGCTGTCCAGTTGTATAAATAATTTGTATTTAGTCCACCGGCATTTTGCAGATTGATATAATAAGGGCCTGCACCCACACCGCATTGTACAGAAGCGCCTTGAATTTGAGCGATGGGCTTAGGCTTATATACCACTTTTACTGTATCGGATTTTACTGGACAATTATTATTGGAACTGATAGCAGTTACCCAATAATTGCCTGATGCATTGAAATTGCATAACTGGTAAGTGGCCACATTAGCACCAGTGATAGGATTGCCATTTTGATACCATTGAAATCCGCTGAAGCTTCCTGCTGGATTGGTATTAAGGGTTACCGGTGGAAGGCAATCGGGACAAATTTTAACAATAGGAGAAGGACTAATAGTTAATGGCGTTGGAATATTTACAAGAATTGGTTTAGTAGTACTGAATACACAACCATATTGATCAGTAATGCTAAGGTTGATGATCGGATTAATAGGTGTACCATTAAATGCATGGGTGATAGGATTGGTAACACCGGTAGTAGCATCTCCAAAATTCCAGGCATAACTCAATACGCCAGTTGTATAGCTACTGCTGAAAACATTATTGACATCCTTACATACTGTAGCTGGTCCGTTGATGCTGAGTGGAGTATTCGGGAAATTATAAGTGAATGACTTTACCAGTGTACATCCATTTTTTGAAATGGTTAGTGTTACTGTTGGGTTGCATCCAAAGGGAACCGTTAATATCGGATTGGGAATATTGGTAGCTGACAAACTACCACAACTGGTAGCCCAGCTAATGCTGTAGCCAGCATAAGCGGGCAGGTACATAGATGCATCCTGCAACTGAATATTCCAGGCATTGAATCCACAGCTAATAACACTAGTGAAAGAATCAACCATAGGCACAGTTACGTTTACTGTGTCACAATGTTTGCTACCATTGCTACAGGTCATAACGGCAAAAACAGTGTATGCGCCAACGTTAGTATAGAAGTGATTGCCGGTACTACCGCCCCATCCGTCGCCATATAGCCAGCTGGTAGAAACGGGGGTACAGCCTGCAGGAATATTAGTAGTAAGTGCAACTGGATTAGCACAATTACTTGTACTGATAACCAGATCGTTGATACAGCTGCCACCAGTACCACTTGGGCAAGCTTGTACGTTAATGATATTGGATATTGCTGTACATCCATTGCTGCAACTTACCGTTACAAAATAACTACCCGGGGTAGAAACAGTAATAGGGTTGCCCACAGCACCATTGCTCCAGGTAAAAGTAGCACCCGGGCAATTTGCGGGTATGGGTGCCTGTAAGGTTACATTGCCATTGCAGAGATTACCCGTTGCACTGATAGATGCAACAACAGGAGTAATACCCGTAACAATTATTTGGTTGGTAGCAATACAACCTCCATAATTGGCTTGTACTACATATGTGCCATTTTGTGTAATGGTAATAGGATTGCCCGAGCCAACAGGATTGCCCGATAAGAACCAATTGTAAGTACCACCGCCAGGTGATGCAGTTAAGGTAGCCGAGCAAGTACCGTTTACCTTGGTAATGCTTACCGTTGCAGGTGATATACTAAGATTGGCGCTACTACTACCACCACAACTACTGATAGTGATAGTTGCATTGCTATTGACCGTGAATGTTGCACTGGTTGTTCCTTGTCCGCCTGTTAAAACGGCGCCTGGTGTACTACTCCAGGTATATCCACCTGGGGGAACGGCACCTGTAACAGAAGCAGTAACGGTACCACCACTGCAAATACTACCACCTGGCACTAAAGTAATGGCTGGTGGTGCTGGTACTTTGGAAATACTGAGTGTGGTAGATCCGGTACATCCACTAACGGTATGGGATGCCTGTAAAATCCATGGGCCTGTACCAGTAAAGTTTACGGAAGCGGCATTATTGCCGGGTCCATATGGAGCGATATTTCCAGTACCACTGGTAAATATCCAATTAAATGAACCTCCAGCGATATTACTGCTAACAGTATAATTATATAACTGTGAAGGACACACGATATTACTGCCTACTATTGGCGTTAAAACTGGTGTGGGGTTTACCACTACACTGATACTGGCAGAAGGCGTACAATAATTGGTAGGGATTGCTGGATAAGTAGTAATCGTATAATTACCCGGACTACTCCAATTGATTTGTTGTTGATTGGCACCAATCGGCGTATTGGTAAAACCAGTGGCCGGACTGAATGTCCAACCAGTGGCTGGTCCATTGGCACTATAAAAAACTGTTTGATTGGTACAAACCGGGCTAGGACCAAACAATTTGAACGTAGGTTTGATATATACTCCAATGGTATCGGTACCACTACAGCCACTATATGGATTATTATAATTGCAAGTGAGTATATACATTCCACCCGGACTGCTATTCCAAATTACATTGATGACATTATGATTGCTGTCGTAGCCGGCAATATTGCCACCACCACTCAGCGACCAGTGGTAGAAAGTACCGGGCAGGGCAGGTAATGAATAAGTAGCACTTGCGCCCGGACAAACAATATTGGGCCCTTGTATAAGTAAATTAGGATACAGTACCGGTACATTCAGTGTAGCTGTATTGCCACAGGTACCCGGGCAACTGGCATTGAGTGTAACAGAAGTTGGATAAGTACTCGGTAGATTCCAAATAACCGTTACACAGGTAGTACCCTGTCCACTATAAATAGTACCACCATTCACTACCCAATTCAATCCGCTGCAACCAGTATTGGTAGTACAATATTTTACCGTGTCGCCCGAACAAAGCATTTTTCGACAATCACTGGTAGTTATTTCAATTCCTTTCTTGCTGCTTACAACTACCATTGCTTTGGCAGTATCCCTGCAACCACAATCAGTGAAATTGCCCATTGAATCAATGGTTGATCCAGATACGGTCAATACTACATTATAATTTCCAGCACTGGCATAAGTATGACAGGGATTTTGATCATTGGAATAAGTACCATCTCCAAAATCCCAATAGTAACCAGAAGCACCTAATGAAGGGGCACTGCTAAAACAAACAGGCGATCCAAAGCAAACAGGATTGGGACTAATAGTAAAACCAGCTGTAGGTCCGTCGATTAAACAAACTTTCTTTTGAATAGTATCGCGGCAGCTCCCATCGGCACTGGTAATAATAACCTGAATAAATCCCTGATTGCTATTGCCCCAGGTGATAATGGCTGGATTACCGGTAAAACTGGTTGGCGTGCCACCTACTATCGTCCATACATAACTGTAGCCAGTCATATTTGGTATAGCCAAGTAACGATGGGTTTGATTTTTACAGGCAATGATCATGTCCCTAGAACCATTGGTGGGATTGCCTGTTCCATTCCCCACGGCTCCTCCTTGTTCGCAGGTTTTATTTTTATCGCATGGTTGAAAATCGGCCAATAGCGAAAATTTTGGACAGCAGCCAGCAGGTTGTTGCTGTGCATTCACCGAAGTAAATGCAAACAATACAAGTATAATCGTGAATATCTTCTTCATGTCAGTTATTTTGGATTGTTATTTAATGGATTGGTACAACCTTCTTTTTTCTTCTCATAACAAACCAGTTTATTACAGGTAGTACAATCACTGAATTCAATTTTGTAACGGATGCACCATTTAAAATTGGCGCTGCAACAAGGCGTTAACTGAGGTGTTGTAATTGCAATTGTCAGCGGATTGGTTGTTCCATTCCATTGCATGCTATTAGTGCTATTGGTAAAGTGACCATAGGTGGCGGCATCTTTATTACAAGGGATACAATAATCATTTTCGGGCGTCATTTCAAAATACACTAACTCAGCTTTGATTGTTTTGACGGTTTTGCTTGGTGTAGTAATAACCGTAATACCCTGGTTAAAGGAAAGGTTGTTATTACTATAACTGATTTGTGCTGGTGTAGGTGCATTCAGTGTAAAATGCTTTTCATCACAAGCGTCGCAGGCACAATGCAAGGTATCCCAGGCTGTTTCATTATTGACATTGTCGGGATCGGTTGGCCAGATAGCATCTACAATAAACTTAATCGTTTTCATACTGTCCACACAATTGATGGATGCAGTAAATACCTGTGAGCTATTGGCGGCAATGGTATTAGGTGTAATGGGAACCGTAGGACTTAATACTGTAAGCGGTCCGGTGCCATTGACTCTGTATTTAATGGCAGTAACCTGTGCTTGATTGGTAGGGTGAAGATTACTGATTTTTATATAAATATTTTGTTTGCCATCTTTACAGCAACCAATGTCTACACTATCAATCTTGGTATTAATATTATCGTCGAGTATTTTAAACGTGTATGTATCACTGTTACCATTGTTTCGTCCAATTGGTTTTTCATCTTTATTCAGTGCCTGCACTTGCCAGATAAAGTCGCACAAATAGGGAGGGCGACAAGGTCCAGTGACTACACCGGTAACGGTGGCCTGTGTAATATTCTGTACATCTTTAACGATGATGGGAGTATTACTCTTCATGGCTTGTAAACCATTTTGGCCCTGCATGAGTTGCCAAACTTTCAAGCGATAGGTAACTGGCTCTTTGGGTTTAGGTACCAAGGGAGTCCAGCGAAACAATAATGGCTTTAGAATATCTTTTTTAGCAATGAGTTTTCCGTTTTCGGGGGTAATTAAAGTGGGGGGTGCAAAATCTTCCGCCTTGGGCACTTCCACTCTAAAGTCCTTGCATATTTCATTACTGATGGCAATTCGATCGAGATTGAAGAACTGCACACAGAGTTGGTAATTGCCTTCCTTGAGGGTGGGACAGTTGCCGAGCAATCCAGTGAGCTCTGCTGTAGTAAATGTTTTTACATCAAAGGAACTGATAGGCATTGCATTGGAAGCGTTGTTACCACAAATGATGGCACCATTGCTTCTTATTTGCAAAACTAATTTTGGTTCGCGCAATTGTACGGTAGGTACTTTTTGAGCTGTTAACAACAATGCAGCAGGCACGGCGTTCCAGTCATCAATTTTTGCTGGTAGTGTATTTTTAACCGTAAAGCTGACGATTTTAATCTGGCTGATCTGAGCGCTTGCAAAAAATGCAAAGCAGTTCAGTAATAGCAGTAGTTTGAGTTGCTTCATGAAGGAATTTTTATTGCAACGTAAAGATTACAATAAACTTTCTGGGGTTTTGGGAGAATGTATAAGCGCGGAAACTGACTGTATAAGCGTGCAACAGTTAAGCTTTTCTTTTAATCCATTTTTCAAACCTCGATAGAAATTCTTCTTTTCTACGGGTAGCAACGGGAATCTCTTTGCCGTTTTCTAATACCACTTCACCGCCGCTGCCCTTGATATATTCTTTGATATAACTTAACTGGATGATGTATTTGTCATGAATGCGGATAAAATGACTATCGGGCAGGAGTTTTTCATATTCACCGAGTTGTCGGCTGACCATTATTTTTTTATCATCTGCCAGAAAAAAGCTGGTGTAATTGCCACTGCTTTCGCAATACATGATATCGGCCAGTTTTACAAATACCAGTCCATTGCTGGTTGAAAGTGGTATTTTATCCGGCGCAGATTGCCTGCTATTTTGTTCTAATAGAGTGAATAAATTTTTATTGATACTTTTTTCTTCAATTCTTTTACCAGCAGTAAGAACAGCAGCTATCAATTTTTCACTATTCACTGGTTTGGTGATATAACCAGTTGCATGGTGTTCAAAAGCGGTAATGGCATAATGACTATAGGCCGTTACAAAGATGGTTTCAAAAGGTACGGGTTCCAATTCCTTTAATACCTCAAATCCATTGAGCTGGGGCATTTCAATATCCAGAAAAACCAATTGTGGTTGCCATTCATGGATGAGTTTGATGCCGGCATTTGCATCTGTAGCGCTGGCGATAACTTGTACCTGCGGACAATGGATGGCCAGCATATTTTGCAATAGCTTGATGTTTTTGGCTTCATCGTCGATAATGATACTTTGAATCATGGTTTAAACGCTAATGGAATTTTTACAATGATAGTTGTTCCTAGTGAATTTCCACTGATGTCTTTTTTGTCAATGAGTTCCTGTTCGATATTATACAATTCAGCTCTTCTCTTGGAGATGCTCATTCCCTTGCTTTGGTATTCGATATGTTGACGGCTTTTAAGCAAACTGGCTTTTTCGCGGCCGATACCATTGTCATCGATGCGACAAACCAGGTAGTCGGTTTCTATTTCGGCACTGATTTGTATTAATCCTTTTTTGTGCTCGAGATATCGTATACCATGTCTAATAGCATTCTCTACATAGGGTTGCAGGAGCATGGCAGGTACAAATAAATTTTCTTTATCCAGTGCTGGATCAATTTGGATGCTGTATTCAAATTGGTCTTCAAACCTTAATTTTTCCAATAACAAGTAATTGTCGAGGTATAATAATTCATCTTTCAATGAAATAATAGATGCATCCGAATTATCTATGGTACTGCGCATGAGTTCAGAAAATTTATCGAGGTACTTATCTGCCTGAGCATAATCCTTATCATAGATAAAACTTTTGATGCTATTCAGGCAATTGAATACAAAATGAGGATTGATTTGTGCTTTCAATGCCTGCATCTCTAATTCTGTCATTCTTTTTTCTGTTAGTACTTTTTCCAGTAATATTTTTTGTTTTTGTTTATTTCTTCTTTGTTGTAAATAGAGTACAGCAGCCAACAATACGCCTACCAATAAAACCCAAAACCAACTACTTTGCCAGAAGGCGGGTTTAATTTCAAATTCAAGGCTGGCTACATTATTACTTGGTTTCCCATCCCTGCGAATGGCCCTGATTTTAATTTTATAATTCCCTGGTGGCAGTTTTTTAAGTTCAATTTTTTCTGTTCTTTCCCATTTCCCATTGTTTACATTGTATTCAAAAAATGGAATAAAGCCGGTTAGGTCTACACCCGAAAAAACAATGGTAATACTATTCTCATCATATTTCAATGTATACAATTCCTTTAATTCTGCCGGTTTGCTATTGATGCTTACAGAAGAAACAAAACTGGGAATATCGGAAATGGGCAATTGAATATTTACGGGTAGATAGCTAATGCCTTCATTGGTGGCGACATATACAGTACTGTCTTGTATAGTGATATCGTTGATTTGCTCACCAATTAATCCGTCGGCTGCACCAAAATAAGTATTGTTGTATGTAAATACCCCCTCTTTATAGCTATAATGAATCCTGTTTAATCCCTTATTAGTTCCCAGCCACAGCTCTCCGGCTTTTACACAACAAATCGATTTGCAAATATTACCCGGAATAATATCACCCAAAGGGATAGACGCAATCCATTGATTGTTTTTCATTAGCATCAGGGAATCGGAACCAAGCCCCACCCACATCAGGTTGTCGGGCGAGCAGGTAAGGGTGCTGATTTTATACGAGAAACCCTTTCTTTGTTCAGCGAGAGCGCTTAGTTTTTTATCTTTCCACAAGAACAAACCTTCATTGCTTCCAATGTAGATATTGCCTGATAAGTCATTGCCCAGGCTCACCACTCTTTTGGCAATACTATCGACGGCCTTTTTTGTTTTAATATTATAGGTAAAGGCATAGGCGTGTCCGCCTAATAATAAAATGGAGTCATTCAGGAGTGCTGCAGCTTTACTGCTTCGGCTTTCCCAACCACGGAACGCCTTATCTATTGCCAGTGTTTTTTCATTGACCAGAAAAGAGGCCGATTGCGTAGCCACATAAACGCCATATTTGGTCGCAATAATTTTACGTACCCAGGTATCAATGTTTTTATCATTGTTGAACTGCAATTTTTTTACATAGATACCATCATAACTGTATACCTCTCCGTTATTGTTACCAGCAAAGATATTTTTGGATTTAATGAGGGAATTAAAATTTTGTCGTAATTGCGGATTGTCTATTGAAGAAATTCTTTTTTGCTGTACTTTAATAAGACCTCGGTCCATCGAGGATAGCCAGATATTGTCATCCTTATCTTCCAACACATTCCTAACGGGCATGCCATCTGTAGCGGAAACAATGGCAGCTATATCGAGGCTGTTTTTATCCAGTAAGTAAGTGGTGCCATTTAAAGAAGTAATAGCAAATCTTTTGCCTGTCTTACAGAAGATACGCAGGTCGAAAGGAAAAATTTTCTCCTTCACTAATTGTACATCGCCCTGTTTGCTAAACTGATATACCAATATAGATCTGGTAGTGGCCAAATATACTTTATCCCCCAGGCATTCGCTCATAATGAATTTTCTGTTAATGCCTAATTTCGTTTGTATTTTACCGTTAGTATAGGATCTAATACTGTCTTCGCCAAAAAGAAGGTATTGGTCGGGTTGGAATTCAATAATTGAATAAGGGACAAAAAAACGCGCATATACATTTTTTAGGATTTCTTGCGCTTTTCCATTTCGATAAATAAAAAACTGTCGGTTAATATTATTGAAAAGCACCCCTCCATATTGAAGGATATGCGGTCGGCTGGGGTTGATGAGGATGATTTTTGCTAATTCAGTATTGGTTTCTTCGTTTTCAAACCGATCTGTTAGCGCATTGTAAAAACAGGGGGTTCGGCGAAATGGTATTGCCCATACCAAGCCACTGCTGTCTACAAATAAATCGGTGATTTCATTATCTGTTAATCCATCGGTGGTACTGTAGTTTCTGAATCTTTTTCCATCAAATCGACTCAATCCTAATTCAGTAGCAATCCAGAGATACCCTTTTTTATCGATGATGCTTCTATAGAGGGCATTAGAGGGCAGGCCTTCTTTTACCGTATAAGTGATGGTTTGGGTATTTTGAGAATAACTGTTATTTGAAAAAAGAAGGCAATAGCCAATAAGCAGGGCGTATCCAAATCTAAATTGGATATTGATGCGCTGTATGCTATATGCTTTTTTCCATCTCATCATTTTTGTATTCGGCAAACTATATATAAATATATAAAAAAGCGGAACAATGCAATGCTCCGCTGTATAAACGCTTGAATAGTTTGTATAGTCGCTTTATTTTTCTACCAGCCTATCTATACAACCATAAGTATTTTTTAAAATATCATCGTATTCATCGGCTTTTTTAAAGAGCACCTGAAATTGTTCCTTTCCGTTTTCCAAGGTAAGATCGAGGTCATATAGTATACAACTCAATACAATATTTTGTCCAGTGCAGCTAATTACTAAACCTTTGAGTGCATAATTTTGCTCTAGTAAAAACTGATAGAGTGGTTTAATTTTTGTGATATCGGTGGGCATTTGACAGAGATAGGCATCGCCGGTGATAAAGAAATTATCGGGATTATAAGTGATTTTTATCTTGGCGCTGCCTTCTTCCACTTCCCAGTTATTGGCACCGTTTCTTGCCAGTTTAATGTCTTTTCCCAATTCCTTTAAGATGTTTTCAATGGTTTTAGGTACCCCTACCAATTCTACTTCCTTTTCGGGCATTTCAGGTAGTTTCACTTCTGTACCACAACTGGGACAATATTTACCCGAATCAATGTTGGTAGGTGTTACCAAAAAATCGCAGCTCGCACAGCGGGTACCAGGTATGCCTTTGTTGGGTTGATAAAGTACGAGGGCAGCACGCAAGTAATTTACCGGTAAGGCAAAACCCAGATTATCGCCACCCCTAATGATAAAGGAATTAACCCCAATGATTTCACCCTTTTCATTTACTAATGGCCCACCACTATTACCAGGATTAATGGCGGCATCAATTTGAATAAATTTTAATCCATCTCGGATTCGATCTACTTTACTTATGACGCCTTGTGTGGCGGTATAATTCAAGCCAAATGGGTGACCAATGGCCACAACCTCTTCACCATCTCTTAATTCTTCATAGTGACCAAGTTTAATTTCGGCCAATTGAGCGCCACTGGGTGGTTGTAGAAATGCCAGGTCATGCTTGCGATCGGTATACCATACCCTGCTAAGGGTTTTTTCAAATGATTTTCCTTTAATGGTGACTTCGGCATTTCCATCTACTACATGATTATTGGTAACAATTACATCAAATTCTTTTACATAAAATCCGGTACCGGTACCGGTTTGTGTAGCAATTTGAATAATGGCTTCCCCGTATAATTCAATGGTTTGTTGTGTTGGCATTTGACTTTGTTTTGGATGTTAGGTACAATCCTAACCCTTGCTATTTTTATTAAAGGCTATCGTAATTTAATATTTCCAAAGCTGCAGTAAAGCTGTGATTGAAATTAATGATGGAATCAAATTTCAATTGCTCTGCTTTAATTTCCAGTTTAGGATATTTTGTTTTCCAAGGGCTCAATATACTATTGATGCGTTCCATGATATCATTGACATGTGGCTTAAAAACAGTGGTATTGTCCGGAATAATATCTGCATAGGTTTCCGAAAAGCCTAACGCTGCAAAATAATCGGGATAGTTTACCATCATGAACAACTGAAATAGCTGGGAAAGAGAGCTAGGTAAACTATAACAGTATTGGCAGTACGAAATTCCATATTCACATATTTGTTTTCCAATCCAGGGGTAACTATTGTCGCGGTACCAAGGCATATTAGCATTGGCGCCACTGATGGATTCTCCAATAATTTTTTGTGTTTGCGGAGCCACGATGGCGAAAGAACTTTTGCTTTTAAACAAGAATTTAAAAATTTCTTCCTTGGGCATGGATTGAATACTTCTTAAAACATCCATCATTGCGCCATTCTTTTCAGTAGCTGGTTTTTCGTCTTTGGCAAAATATGTAAAATGTACTTTTTCCAAAGTGGATTGCAGGGTTCCTTCTGGAGTTATCAAATAATCGATGCGATAGGCCAGTGTCAGCAATAAATAGGAAATGCCACCACTGAATTTTTCCTGATCCAGGGTTTGAATGTATTCCAGCGTTTCTTTAATCCATTTTTGTATAAACTGGTATTTTATTTCCTTTTCGGCTGTTGGTATGGGAATAATATGGTCGGTATCCAATGGTTCTAGCGAAGAAAAATCTTGCACCAACAAATCATCTTGCTTATCTGCCTTAATGGCTAATTCCTTTAAAGCATAATATAATTTATTGGGATTGGCAGTTTCAATGTCGGTATAGAAGCGCATACATAAACGGTCTCCATCCAAGGCATAACGGCTGTAATAAAGTGCAAAATTTTGTTCCAATAAGCGCCGCATGACTGGTACGCTGGTTTGTGGCATCCGCGCCAGGTTGATTTCCGCTACCAATTCTTCCTCATTGCCTTTTCCACGCATTATCTTACTGCCTTGGTAAATTTCAAAACTAAAGTTGTTACCATCTCTTTTGAGTGATACATTATCAGCAGTATCGTCTCTGAGATAATCGAAAAAGGCATCAATACTTTGAGCATAGTTTTTTTCCTTGAATAATTTGTCGGCCTCCCCCCATTTATTAGTTTTTTCAAGTGATTTGTTGTTGTCGCTGTATCTTCCAAATCGAATAGAAGGCTCCGAGTTTTCTTTTTTTTTGCCCCAGCTAAATAATTTGTCTAGCATAAATGAGTAGGTATTTGGTATTGGTTGAGCAATTTACGAAATTGGGTCTTAAAATGTTTAAAAATAGCACGTACATTTAGGACTGATAATTTTATATTTGCTGTATAGATATAAAATGTTGAATAGCCCTTTTTAAAGACACCATGGCAGCCATTCTGCCTATAACGACTGAAAGAAGGATTGCATTGACGCCCCGATTTGGGAGACCATTAAAAAAATAAACACATACAAATGAAATTTATTGTTTCGAGCTCGGCCCTGCTAAAACAACTACAACAGATCAGCGGTGTAATTAATGCCAATACTGTATTACCTATCCTGGAAGATTTTTTATTCGAAATTGAAAGAGGTAAATTAACCGTAGTGGCCACCGATCTGGAGACTGTAATGAAAGTACATTTGGATATTGAAGCCAAGGATAGCGGTAAGGTTTGTATTCCTGCCAAAATTCTAATGGATTCATTGAAGAATATTCCCGAGCAACCATTGACTTTTAATATTGATAAAAACTTTGGTGTAGAACTTACCAGTGATAATGGTAAGTACAAGGTGATGGGTGAGAACCCTGATAATTTTCCAAAAGAACCAGTCGCTGATGATGCCAATAGTTTTACCATGACATCCTCTGCCCTGGTAACGGCTATTAATAAAGCCATCTTTGCTGTTAGTAATGATGATCTTCGTCCAGCCATGACTGGTGTGTTTTTTGAGTTGGATAAAAAAGGCGCCACTTTTGTAGCAACCGATGCACATCGCTTGGTACGTTATACCCGCACGGATGTTTCTTGTCCCAGAAAAGACTCCTTCATTGTTCCCAAAAAACCATTGAGTTTATTAAAGAACAGTTTGCCCGATAATGAAGATGAATTAAGCATCAGCTATAATAGCAATCATCTTTTTGTAAAACATGGTGGTACTGAATTGGTCTGCCGATTGATTGATGCCCGCTTTCCTGATTATAAAGTAGTAATCCCTGCCGATAATCCTTATAAAATGACGGTGGGAAGAAATGATTTTCAAAATGCCCTGCGCCGTGTAAGTGTATTTAGTAATAAGAGCACGAACCAGGTTGCATTGAGTATTTCTGGAACTGAATTGCAATTGGCAGCACAGGATGTTGATTTTAGCTTTGAAGGAAATGAGCGCATGAAATGTCAATATGATGGAGAAGATCTGCAAATTGCATTCAATGCTAAGTTTCTGATTGAAATGTTAGGAGGCGCCGATACAGAACAAGTGGTGATGGAATTAAGCACGCCTACTAAAGCAGGTATTATTAAACCAAGTGAGCAGGCTCCCAACGAAGAACTACTGATGCTGGTGATGCCATTGATGTTGAATAATTAATTTCAATACTAACCCGAAGGAACCTCTGCCATGGCGGAGGTTTTTTTTTAGTGCTAGTCCTCATTTTTATAACAGATATTTGTAGTATGGAAAATACAATACAACTGAACGAGATCTTTGAGCCAGAATTAATGGAGGCCATTGAAAAAAAAGGACAGTACACTTCCGTTAGAGAGGGTACTGTAATCATGGATTTTGGTGATATTGTAAGGGTGATGCCCCTGATATTAAAAGGCTCCGTAAAAGTGAGCAGGATGGAAGAAGACGGTAAGGAACTCTTATTATATTATATCAATGCAGGCGAAACCTGTGCTATGAGTTTTACTTGTTGTATGCAACAACAACCCAGCGAAATCAGGGCCGTTGCAGAGGAAGATGTAGATATGTTATTGATTCCAGTTAATGTAATGGATGAATGGATATCCCGCTTTAGTACCTGGAAGAGTTTTGTAATGAATACCATCCGTGCCCGGTTTGCCGAATTACTCAAAACAATTGATCAGGTTGCTTTTCAAAAATTAGATGAACGATTGATTAATTACCTGAACCAAAAAGTAAAAGCCTCTGGCTCTAGCCTTATCAACCTCTCGCACCAGCAGATTGCCGACGAATTGGCTACCAGCAGGGTAGTTATTTCCCGTTTATTGAAGAAGCTGGAAAATGATAAAAAACTCCTATTGTACCGCAACCAAATTAAGCTGTTGAAGGATTTGTAACTTTTGTAACAATATAAGGCCCCGTACTTTTTTAATTTTGAATTATAAAACAAATACACATGAAAAAGAACATGGGATTAATTGACAGAATTGTAAGGATACTTGCTGCTGTTGTAGTAGTAGTACTTTATTTCACTAATCAAATTAGTGGAACAGCTGCCATCATTTTATTGGCTATTGCTGGTGTTTTTATTTTAACCAGTTTGATCAGTGTTTGCCCGCTTTATCTTCCATTGGGAATATCCACATTAAAAAAGAAGGAAAAAGAGTAAATGAAACTTTATGCTTTTTTGAAAAGGAACCGATTGTTCCTAATTGGAATAGTCGTTGGTGCCATTGCCGGATACCTGTATTATAGTCAGATTGGCTGTAACAGTGGCACCTGCGCTATTACCTCCAAGCCACTCAATAGCACGGCTTATGGAGCGCTCATGGGGGGCTTATTATTCAGCATGTTTAAAAAAGAAGAAAAGAAAAATATATGATACAGTTATTAAAAAATTTATTTGGAACCGGTGTTAGCGTTGATTACGCACAATTGGTTAAAGAAGGTGCTCAAATTATTGATGTAAGAAGTCCGGGCGAATTTGCAGGCGGCCATATTCGTGGAAGTATTAATATTCCATTGCCAGATTTAAACAAGAACCTGAAAAAAATAAAAAAGGACAAAGCCGTGATTACCTGTTGTGCATCGGGCATGAGAAGCAGTAGTGCAAAAAACATGTTGATGACTGCAGGATATACCAATGTTCACAATGGAGGTGGTTGGATGAGCTTGCAAAGCAAATTGTAAACATTTTATTAAATCAAAAGTATCGTGAAAAAACTATTATTAAGCGGCTGGAATTTCCGTAGAGTTATTTACCTGGTAGGTGGAATATTTATTACTATCCAGGCCGTTGTTGAAAAACAATGGTTCTTATTAATACCAGGTGTTTATTTTACTTCGATGGGATTCTTCGCTTTTGGTTGCGCTTCCGGCAATTGTTATACCGGATTCAATCCGGCGCAAGCAAAAAAGGATCTTGCTGAAACAAGCTTCGAAGAAATTAAAACCAAGTGATAATGGAAGCTACTACTATTAGAAAAACCCTGAACGAAACAATTGCAGAAACGCCTTTACTGCTAGTAGATTTTTTCACAGAATGGTGTGGTCCCTGTAAAATGATGGCACCCGTGTTGAAAGATTTAAAACTTTCTTTGCAAGATTCCATCAAAGTGATTAAGATTGATGTAGATAAAAACAATAATGCTGCTGCAACGTTTCAGATTGCAGGAGTGCCAACACTTATTCTTTTTAAAAATGGTCAGCCAGTGTGGCGTCAATCTGGCGCTATGAATTTAGCTTCTTTAAAAGCAGTGATTGAAAAGCATCGTTGATGCGCTAATTCCCCATTCTTTTTGATTTGATATACCTGGCAATAATCCATTCTGCCAGCAATAAATTGAGCACCCATCCCAGCCAGGCAATTATACGATACCGATCCATCGGAGGCAAATCGGTGTAATTGGCTAATACCACTTTCCAGCATCGAAGACTAATGGCAGATAAAGTAAGCGCAAAACTTCTTATCATAAAAATCCGGTGTGCGATAAAATCTTTTTGTATGGCCTTGTACAAAGCCATCACGGTAAAATACATCCACCCAATGGATAATAATATAAAAGCAATTCTGCTACTGATTCCTCCGTTGGCATAAAAACTCATCAGTAAACCAGCCGGACCGGTTACCAGTAAAACATCTATCACATATATATATCCAATACTGCGATGCAGGCGAGGGTAGTTTCTTTGTAATACTTTGCTGAATTGTGTAAAGCCCGCCAATAATACCAACATGCTGGTAAATACATGTGTGAAAAAAGCAATTCTCCACAGCTTGATATCAATGTATGCTTGTTTGAGTTGCAAAAACCCCACATCATTTTGTACTGGGATATAAATAAAAATGATGCGTAGCATTAGAAATGAAAAAAAGCCCAGAATCAGTATGAGGCTCCAGCCAAATATGTTTTTGAATGTTATCAGGATTCCTTATTTTACGGTATATAAATTATTTTTCTAATGAAAAAAATAAGCGGCCTGGCCTTGCTATTGATGCTATTATTTGCTTGTAATAATAACAATAAAAAGGCGGAAGAAAAAAAGGAAGGAAAAGATAAGGAAGCCTCCACTACGGCCAACAGTCCTTTACTTGGGTCTTATGTGGGGGCCTTTGGCAACAATAAAATCACTTTACTGATAACAAGATGTAGTGCCGATACTGTAGAAGGAAGATCGGTAGTGGGCGGCAATGACCGACCTTTTATTGGAAAAGTAAGTCAGCAAAATGGCCTTTACCAGCTACATGCCAAAGAGCCAGGAGATGATCCTTATGATGGCGAATTTTTGATTGTATATGATGATAAAAAACCAGACAGCATTCAGGGTAGCTGGACACCATTTCATCCTAGTGTAACCATTTATTCAAAAACATTTACACTCAGTAGGAATGTTTTCAAATACCTGGTGGATGTAGGACAATATCCACAAGCCAGTAAGGACTTGTTGAAAGAAGAAGAAGTAAATAATATGATGAAGGAAGATTTGCAAACCATGCGCAATGAAATTTTTGCAAGACATGGTTATTGTTTTAAAAGAAAAGAACTTCGGGAACAATTTGAAGACAAGGACTGGTATATTCCCAATTCAGTAGACATTCGAAAAGACCTTACAGAAATAGAAAAAAAGAACCTGGCACTCATTAAAAAGTACGAACAATATGCTGAAACTTACGGAGATGATTTTGGAAGGTAGTGATCCGGTATTAGTACAATACGTTCAGATTGCAAGCTTCGATAATACAGTATCTGCTTCTATGACGCTAGGGTTATTACAGGAAAATGAATTAGACTGTCATCTGCGGGATGACTATATTATAACCATTGATCCACTGCTCAACCCAGCCATCGGAGGAATTAAACTCATGGTAGCTGATTGGCAGGCAGAAAAAGCCCAGGCACTGATAAGGGAAGCGGCACAGCTTTATATAAATACCATTCCTTGCCCTGCCTGTAAAAAAAAGGCACTGGTGTTAGAAGAAAAATATACATTGCCTGCAAGTATTTGGGCTAAAATAAAGAATCGGCTCTTGTATGGTCAGGAAAGCATTTTTAGTCGCAAGTATCATTGCCAAGATTGCGGGCATGTTTTTACCGAATTGCCAGATCAGTTTTAAGAAATCTGGTATTGGCTGCTGATTGTCGGATGATGAATTCTTTTTAAATTTAGGCTATATGTTAGAACGTATTATCAATTATTTTCAAACACTCGAGCATCATCCCTTGCAACGGATGGCCTTCTTAGTAGGAGGATTATTGTTTTTTTGGATGGTGGAATCGGCTATACCATTGCTGCAACTCACCTATAAGAAAAATAAACTCCGGCACGCATTGGTCAATTTTACCTTTACTGTTTTTCACCTGGTGATTCATACTTTTTTGGCAATACTAATTGTATTGCTGAGCGATTGGTGCAAAGCGCATAGCTTCGGAATCGTCTATTGGTTGCAGTTAAAAACTATTTCAACTATATTAGTTTGTTTTCTGGTGCTCGATTTTTTTGGCGGATGGTTGGTGCATATTGTAGAACACAAAGTTCCATTGCTCTGGCGCTTTCATGTAATTCACCATGCAGATAATGCAGTGGATGTAAGTTCTGGCCTTCGGCACCACCCGGTAGAAAGCGTAGTAAGGGGTTGCTTTTTTTTCATGGGCATCATGGTAAGCGGAGCGCCGATGTATGCAGTTATGATTTTTCAAACCCTGTTGATCATTGCTACCGCCTTTACGCATGCCAATATGAAATTGCCTGCAAAAATGGATAACTTCTTAAGTTATTTTCTGGTATCCCCAAATATGCACAAAGTACACCACCACTGGAAGAGGCCTTATACAGATAGTAATTATGGAGCGGTACTAGCCATTTGGGACCGTCTATTCGGTACCGTTACTAAATTAGATCCTTCTCAAATTAAATATGGCTTAGATAATTATTATCCCAATGAAAAAGACGAGGATATTTGGTTATTACTGCGAAAGCCTTTTCAGAAAATGAAGCAGTAATTTCCGCTTTGCATAGGGCAATAAAATTACGGCTCAACTTATTGTTGTTGCTGTACCATCTGCATATACCTCCTGTATGAATTGCCATTTTCCTCATCATTAATAAGAGATGATTGTACTACCTGAGGGGTAAGAATGGCAGCAACCTCATTGGCAACCAGTCCATCTTCATGTGATACAGAAACGCCTACTTCCAGTGTTTGTTTGGCAGTACCCTTATAGGTACCCTTTACAGGAGAACAATCACTAAAATTTCTTCCAATGGCCAAACGCACATGTAAATCATCGACGATACAATTATTGGTGGGGTCTAATCCTAGCCAGCCGTAGTATGGAATAAATGCTTCCACCCAGGCGTGGGTAGCACCTTCACCTCTTAGGTTATTATCATGCGGACATACATAGCCACTTACATAACGGGCAGGAATAGAAAGTAAACGTAACATGACTAATAAAATATGTGCAAAGTCCTGGCATACGCCCGCTTTTAAATGCCATATTTCATCAAGTGTAGTTTCTACAGTTGTAATGCCTTTAATGTATTGAAAGTTTTTATACACGTATTCATTCAACTGTTGTACAGCTGTATATACTGTGACAGTTTTATAAAATCCATCATCAGCAATTTTTTTCACAGCAGGCAGTTCCTGAAATTGTTCCTGTTTTAAAAAATCAATAAAGGGCACTTCAAATTTAATAGCTTGTAAATAATTCCATTGATCTGCAACGGGCATTTTATCCTCGGGAAAAACCCTTGGCTTTGTAACTACTGAAATAGTGGAGTCAATACGAAGCTCTGTATGTGGCGTTATATTCATAAAGGAGCCTATCTCATTGGAATAATAATCGCGGAATACTTCAATGATGGGTTCATCAGAAATAAATATTTTTTGCTGTTGTAGCTCCTGGTATTCATCCTTAATAGGATAGAGCATGATTTGATTCGCACTGTCTCTTACCGGTTCGGGATAAGTGTATTTGGTTACATGATGTATAATAAATCTTGGCATAGTCAGTTTGGCTTTTCTAATAAATACTCCGGTGCTTGTTAACTGTGAGCGAAATAGTTTTTGTTCAGGGTATTTCCGATTTCAAACAGTGATTGTCTGGTATCTGTTAAGAATTGATGCAGCCCTTCCTGCATTATGGAATCTGGGGTTGAAAACCTGATTTTACTCCTGATTTTACCAATCATAAAATCAATTTGGTTAAAGCCAGCAATATTTTTTTCGTTTTTCAATCGCTCAAAATAATGATGTAGGTGATTGATGGAATAAATAACGGAACGGGGAAAGTGGTCGTTCAATAATATTTGTTCCATCACATTCTTGGCTTCAAAACCACTGCGATAGGTTTTTAAATACAATTCATATCCGGCAATGGACAATAATAAATATTTCCAGTAAGTAGTGTCAGTGGGTTTGGCCACATCGTTTGATAAGCCACTGAATTTAATATCAAGGATATCGGAGGATTGAATGGCTCTTTCCAAAAATTTTCCAATACTGATAAATGCATATCCTTCTCCTCTCGACATGGTAACATCGGTGGTGCCCATATATAACAAACCCTGTTTAATCAAATTGTCTAAAATACTGATAGGATCTTCTTTTTGTAATTGAGTCACCAGTTTTTCCTGCCGAATACTATGATAAAAATCATTCAGACATTGCCACATCTCTTTAGTAATATGATCCTGCACACTTCTTGCATTTTCTCGGGCCTGTGTTACGATATTAAAAACTGAATTCGGATTCTCTTTATCAGTTACCATAAACTGCAATACCTTTCTGGTATCTGTTGCCATTGTATTGGCATCCGCTTCTTTTAGGAAGGTAAAAATGCTTAACGCTGGTTTCCAGGAAAATTCCTGCAGGTCATCCTGCGAGGAAGCATAGTTGATTTTGAGCATTCTTAAAATACCATCCACTCTTTCCATATACCTGCTCATCCAATATAAACTATCCGCAACTCTACTTAACATATTTATCAAATCTTTTAATGATGCACAATATTAATCGGCCAATACCCAGGTATCCTTACTGCCACCACCTTGTGAGGAATTAACGACCATCGAGCCTTCCTTTAATGCCACCCTTGTAAGTCCGCCCGGTACAATGTCAATGCCATCTGGTCCGCACAATGCATAAGGCCGAAGGTCTACCCTGCGCGGCTTCAACATGCCATTCATATAACAAGGACAAGAAGAAAGACTGATGATAGGTTGTGCTATAAATTCTCTTGGATTTAGTAGTACCTGTTCTTTATAAATTGCAATCTCTTTTTCTGTGGAGGCATTGCCCATCAACATACCATATCCACCACTTTCATTTGTTTTTTTGATGACCATCTTTTCAATATCCTTAAAAACCAATTGGCGTTCATCTTCGTTCGACAATTGATACGTAGGTACATTTTTTAACAATGGCTCTTCATTCAAATAATAACGAATCATGGCTGGTACAAAAGTATAAATGGCTTTGTCATCAGCAACCCCATTTCCTACGGCATTAACTATTGCTACATTTCCTTTGCGGTAGGCGCTCATCATGCCCGCAACGCCTAATAAACTATTGGGATCAAATACCAAGGGATCGAGGTAGTCATCATCTACGCGGCGGTAGATTACATCTACTTGTTGTAAACCAACCGTGGTTTTCATGTACACTTTATGGTTATCAACAACCAGGTCTTTTCCTTCTACCAGTTCAACACCCATTAGCCGAGCCAATGTAGTGTGCTCAAAGTAGGCTGAATTATAAATCCCCGGAGTTAATAATACAATCGAAGGGTTTTTAATTTGCCTTGGTGAAAGAGATACCAGATTTCTGTGTAAGAGGGTGGGATACTCCGTAACACTTCTAACATTGTTTTGTGGTAACAAGTCGGGAAAGATGCGCTTGGTAATTTCACGATTCTCCAACATATAACTAACACCACTGGGTGTACGCAAATTATCTTCCAGAATAAAGAATGAACCATCACTATCACGAATCAGGTCGATGCCCGAAATATGAACATAAATATCATAGGGCACCGGAAAATTAAACATTTCCCGGAGATAGTGGGGGCAACTGTAAATCATATGTGCGGGAATAACCCCGTCTTTAATGATAAACTGGTTGCTGTAAATATCTTTCAGAAATAAGTTGAGTGCCCTCAGTCTTTGTTTAATCCCCTTTTCAATAAAATTCCATTCGCTCGCCGTGATGATGCGGGGTATAATGTCGAAGGGAAAAATCTTTTCTATACCCTCGCCGCTGCTGTAAACAGTAAATGTTATACCCTGGCTCATAAACAATCTTTTGGCCAGTTCTTCTTTTTTATTGAGTTCTTCTATGGAAAGTTCCTGTAAGAAAGCAAGCGCTTTTTGATACTGATGTCGAACGGATGCATCTTTGTACATCTCATCCCAGGTATGATTATCCACCAGATACGATTGCAGCAGTTCGCTTGTTTGCATAACAGATAGTTTTAATGTAAAATAGCCGCAATCGTTTCGCCGATTTTTCAAATATAATGAATGAAATTTGTTTTTAATCAGGCATGCGGTTATAATTGGTAACTTTGTTTATTAAATTTTTAGGTGCATGAAGAAAATTGCTATGATACCTGCAAGGTATGCTGCCACCCGTTTTCCAGCTAAACTGATGCAAATACTTAAAGATAAAACTGTCATCCGCCATACCTATGATAACACGGTGGCTACTGGATTGTTTGATGAAGTAATGGTGGTTACCGACAGTGATATTATTTATCAGGAAATCACTCAACACGGCGGGAAAGCCATTATGAGCAAAAAATCGCATGAAAGTGGTAGTGACAGAATCGCTGAAGCAGTGCAAGACATGGAAGTAGATATTGTGGTAAATGTACAGGGCGATGAGCCCTTTGTACAAAAGGAACCACTAGAAAAGTTGCTGGCTTGTTTTGAAGATGATACTGTGCAGGTGGCTTCTCTTATGCAGGTGCTCACCGATAAAAAACTAATTGAAGACCCCAATTATGTAAAAGTAGCCGTGGATAAAAAAATGAATGCATTGTTTTTTAGCCGCAGTGTAATTCCTTATCCCCGAGACCAACAATGGCCTTCTACTTATTACGAACATATTGGAGTATATGCTTTTCGAAAAAAAGCATTGATTGATTTTACCCATTGGCCAATGAGCCCACTAGAAGGGGCAGAAAAAATAGAATGCCTTCGTTATCTTGAAAATGGCATTCCAATGCGCATGGTAGTTACACAATATATGGGTGTAGAAATAGATACCGCCGAAGACCTCGTGAAAGCCGCAGCACTATTATAATCCCTTTATTTGATTCCCTGATATTCTGTAGCTGACCGCAAGCAGGCGAATAAATTCACTTATTTTTGCTACTTAAAAATCCGTTTATGTCATTCCGCAATTTCAAAATGATTGGCTATGTAATCTATGGCCGTGGTAGTTTTAATCAATTGGGCGATATTATTCAACCACATCGCAAACCTGGTGCACCGATGGTGTTTTTGGTAGATCATTATTTTGAAGGAAAACCACTGGCCAATCGCTTGCCCTTAAGTGGAAATGATAAGATTGTTTTTGTAGATGTTACTTATGAACCTAAAACCAGCTATGTAGATGCATTGGCCAATCAATTAAAAGAAGAATTTGGTAATATCAGTGGTGTAATTGGAGTTGGAGGCGGAAGTGCGATGGATTTGGCCAAGGCAGTATCATTGATGATGAATAATCCTGGTAGTGCTGCAGATTACCAAGGTTGGGACCTGGTGAAAAATCCGGGGGTATACAAAGTGGGTATACCAACTTTGAGCGGAACAGGTGCAGAAGTGAGTCGTACAACCGTGTTGACTGGGCCAACAAAAAAGCTTGGTATGAACTCCGACTATACGCCATTCGATCAAATTGTATTGGATCCAGCATTAACGGCAGATGCCCCAGCCAACCAGCGTTTTTACACTGGAATGGATTGCTATATACATTGTATCGAAAGTTTGACTGGCACTTATTTAAATGAATTCAGTAAGAGTTATGGCGAAAAAGCTTTGCAATTATGCAGAGAAGTATATGTCAACAAAACTGGTTGGGACGAAATAAGTGATGAGCAATTGATGATGGCCTCTTATGCAGGCGGCATGAGCATTGCCTATAGTCAGGTGGGTGTAGCACATGCTATTAGTTATGGTTTGAGTTATTTGTTGGGCACCAAACATGGAGTGGGTAATTGTATTGTCTTTGATAAACTGGAAGAATTTTACCCCGAAGGAGTAAAGGAATTTAAATTAATGGTAGAAAAAAATCAGATTGAAATACCACAACATATTTGTGCTGGATTAAGTGACGCAGATTTTGATACGATGATGGATGTTTCTTTAGGCTTGAAACCACTTTGGGAAAATGCCCTTGGCAAAGACTGGGAAAAAATTATGACCAGACAAAAACTAAGAGGCTTATACGACTTATTATAGATGAGCATTACGGCCTATTGATTCGGTTGTTATTGAAATAATTGTAAGTAATAAAATATATTCATGAAAAAAACAGCACTGCTGCTATTAGTTTTTGCTTCTTCACTTTGTTTATTCGCTCAAACCAATTCAGATGATGATAAGAACGTGGTCATCAGCAAATCCAAAAGAGAATTTAAGTTTGTAAAAGGAAATGCAGAAAATCCTGTTCAGATAAAAGAGAAATCTAGTCGATTGTATACTTGTAATAATTACAGGACAGATATACAGGTGGCTGAATTTTACAATGGATACGAATCTCTTGATGATGTAACCATTTATGTAAACGACTCCAAAAAGCATGGCATTACACCACGTTATGAATATTACAATGCCGATGGTATTTTTTATTCAGATGCCCATGTTTGTTTTTTTAATCTGCCTCTTTTGAAAAAGGGAAGTACATCGGAGGTGATTTTTGAAAAGACCACTATTGACCCGCATTATTTTACCAGTGTGTATTTTATGGAAGAGCAGGCGGTGGATGAGCAGGAGATCAAAATAATTGTTCCTTCCTGGATGCAATTGGAAATAAAAGAATACAATTTCAAAGCCTTTGGTATTCAAAAAAATGTGGAACAGGATGGCGATGAAACAGTGTACAGTTATACCATGAAAAATATTCCCGCGATGAGCAGTGAACACGATGCACCGGGACCAAGTTATTATACACCGCATATTTTAGTGCTCTGTAAATCTGCACAACCCAAGGATGAAAAATATGTTTATTTCAGTACTGTAAAAGAACAGTATGCCTGGTATAAAAAACTAGTAAAGGAAATAGGCAATGATGAACAGATAGTAAAAGAAAAAACAGAGGAGATTATCAAAGGAATTACCAACGAGGAAGAAAAAGTAAAGACCATTTTTCAGTGGGTACAGGATAATATTCGGTATATCGCATTCGAAAATGGTATCGCAGGCTTTAAGCCCGAAAAAGCGCAGGAGGTATTGCGCAAGAAATACGGTGATTGTAAAGGAATGGCCAATTTATTAACAGTCATGTTGCGCTCTATAAAATTAGATGCTCGTCGCTGCTGGATTGGTACCAAACATATTGCCTATGATTACAGTACTCCTTCATTGTCTGTAGACAACCACATGATTTGTGCATGGATGAATAAAGGCAAGCCGGTGTTTTTAGATGCCACTGAAAAGTATATTGGTTTTGGTGAAGTGGCCGAAAGAATCCAAGGTCGTCAAACCCTGATAGAAAATGCTGATCAATACTTACTCGAACGCGTACCCGTAGCCACCTATACACAAAATACGGCTACCGAAACACGCAAGTTCAGCATCGAAGGCAATAACCTAAAGGGGCATATCCTGCAAGTATGGAAGGGAGAGAATAAAGAATGGTTGTTGTCTGCGCTAGCTGCAATTAAACAAGACAAACAAGACAATACCCTCAAGCAATTTTTAGCAGAGGGCAAACAGAATTTTGAGATCAGTAATTTGGTGATTAAAAATATAACCAATTACAATGCTCCCTTACAAGTAGAATATGACGTATTATGGAAAGATGTTTTAACGGTCTTCGATAAAGACAGTTACCTTGAATTAGACAATCGTCGAAATTTCGATAATTTTAAAATTGATACCACTAAAAGAAAACTCCCTTATTGGTTTGATTACAAAAACAACTTGATTTTCGAAACAGAAATTGCATTGCCTCCAGGAAAAAAAGCCAGTAGTTTTCCCGAAAAAATATCAATTTCAAGGCCTGCTTATTCTTTCGCTGCTGGTTATACAGTTAGCCCAGGCAAAATCTTATATAGAAGTGAAATTATCCTGAATTCGACTGAATTAAAACCAGAAAATTTCTCCCAATGGAATAAGGACATCGAACAGCTCAGCAATTTTTATAACCAACAAATTGTATTGAATCAACAATAAATAGCAGTAAAGTATACCCGAATTTATTTTTCAAAAATGAAGCGTAAAAACAAATACATGAAAAAATTAGTAACTACCCTTTTAATCACTTCCCTTGGAATGACTGCTGTATTTGCACAATCCAAGGATGAAACCAAGTATCGGGAAGAATCGGTAGAAATGCGCAAAACGGTTTGGTCCTGGGAAAAACCTCAATTTAAGGTAAGTGCCATCCCTGCTGAATATGCCAATGCCTCAAAAATAGTGTTGGCACATCATACCGAGCTCACGGCCGATAGCAAATCGAAATTTGCTTTTTACGGATTAGGTTTTGGACCTAAGAAAGAACAAACATTAACCGAAGTGGTTAGGGAAATGGTGAAGCTGAATGATAAAAACGCTGTTACTGATTTTTCTGAATTGAGTTTTACACGCTTTGAAAAAACAAGTGGTTTTTATAGTTCCAATAAAGCCACTACCTATGTAGGCGTAAGAGTAATTAAGCCCAATGGTTCTATCAAGGAAATTAATGCGGATGATATTGTGCTCACCAAGGATGGATCTAATGAGAAAAAAGCAAAAGTGGCAATACCTGATTTACAGCCTGGCGATATCTTGGATTATTTTATTGCCACTGAACAGTTTCTTACCAATGATATGAGTAATAAACCTTACCGCATTTTGTTATTTGATGATGCACCGATTCTAAGCCTTTCTTTTCATGCGCAATTGGGAAAAAAATATGCAATAGAATACCGCAGTTATAATGGTGCACCCGAATTAGCAGTGAGTAAAAATGATGATAAAGATATTATTGTAAATGTTGAAAAAACCAATATTCCACCTTTTGAAACTTCTTTATGGGTAGCCCCCGGCATGCAATTACCCTTTATTCGTATGAATATCTCATTGGGTTATCGTGGATTGGGCAGCAAGTATATGGATACTAAAAAGCCCGGTGAAGTAGCTAAGAATACAGATGCTGATGAGTTTTTGGATGATAAAGCGTCTAACCTATCCGTTAGTTATTACAATGGTTATTGGATGAAGTCTGGCAAGGCAGAATATGATGATATTGAAAGCGATGCCAAAAAGAAAACCAAACAAACTGGCGGTAGTTTTAAAGAACTGAGTGATGATGAAAAAGCAGCTCAGTTGTATTATACCCTACGTTTTACCAAATTACTCAATTTTAATATTGATGATTTGGCAGGAAAAATTGATATTGGCAATAGTCGCTTTAATGGACTAGCATTTCCGCTTTTTTGTACAATGAAGGCTGCGGGCTTAGACCCAGCTATACTTGTTACGAATAGCAGAACAGGTATTCGCATGAAGGAAGTAATGGATGCAGGTGACCTCACCACTGCTGCATATATTACTGGTTCTAATAAAATTTTATCTATTCAATCTGTATTTGATGCACCTTTTGATGTGCCCGATGATATTGAAGGAGCCAATAATACCAAGAGCTTTACTTTTGATCATCCAGCAGCTATTATGGGAATGAAAAAAATGATGGGCTTAACCAATATCGATCCGGGGCCCAATGTACCTGTTAGCACAGCAGATAAAAATATACATATCGAACAAATGAAAATTGCACTTACTCCTGATAAAAACAACCTGCAGGTGCATCGGTCTACTACTTTAAGAGGCTTATATAAATTAGATATACAAAGCAAACTGGTATTGTATGAAGATTTGTATGAATCAGAGAGAAAGGCATTGGGTGATGAAAAATCTTTGATTGAAGAATTAGAAGATGGTAAGCGCAGTAAAAAATATGTAGAGGAAGTACAGAATGCATTTGCCGAAGCAAGAAAAAAGCAGAAAGATGCATTTGTCAAAGAAGCAAAGGATTGGTTCGATCAGGAAATCACAGAGCTGAAAGAATATAAAACAGAAAAATTAGGTATCCGCCATACCGCCCCCGATTTTGTATACAGCAGTACATTTAATTTGAATGGCCTCGTTAAAAAAGCAGGGAACAATTTTATTGTTGAAGTTGGAAAATTACAAGGCCAGCCGCTGGTGGTAAAACAAGAACAAAGGAAAAGGAATATCGATGTATTTATGCCCTTTGCCCGCAGTATTGAATACAATATTGAATTGGAAATCCCGGAAGGATATGCTGCCGAGGGTGTGGCCGCACTTAATAAGAAAGTAGAAAATGCTGCCGGATTTTTTAGGGTTGAAGCAGCTGCAACTGATAAACTGGTTTCTATTAAGGTACGCAAAGCCTATCTGCACAATTTCGAGCAGGCGGCTAATTGGGACAAATTGTTGGAGTTCATGGATGCCTCCAGCGATTGGGTAAACAGTAAATTACTTTTGAAAAAGAAGTAAACAGATCAAATTAATACCAGCCGGAATACTTCATTCCGGCTTTTTTTATGAAATTCCTACCCAAAAATCTACCATTCGTCCTAAAATTTGAGCCATTCATCCTAAGTCGTCATTTTTTTTCCTGACCACAAAAATCGCTAAAACTCAATACTGTATTGAGTTTTAGCATAGAATTGGTTAACCTGTACCGCCAACTACTATAAAAAATATGGTATTATGTGTTGCATAGTACTAAAATAGTTATATCTTTGTGATGTGATAGGGATAAACCGGATATCGCATCACAAAAAGTATAG
>CALRKF020000042.1:0-28894 GCA_943367825.1 Chitinophaga pinensis | reverse complement strand
TCCAACATAAATGGCCGTTAAAACAACCTTATTTAAATACAGCGTAGGGGGTGGTCAGTTTGGATTGGATTTGACTGGTCAGTTTGCACTGGATTTAGCTGGTCAACTTCAATTGGATTTAGGTGGTCACATTGACTGGATTTTCCACCGATTGGCAGGTAAAACAAATGAAAACAAAATGGGGTACTTGCAACATTGAGAAGAAACGGATTTGGATAAACCTTGAATTGGCTAAAAAGCCACTCCATTGTTTAGAATACATAGTGGTACATGAATTGATACACCTGCTGGAACGTCACCATAACGACCGTTTTCTTACACTAATGGAAAAATACATGCCTCAATGGAAGTTTAATAAAGAAGAATTAAATCGTTTACCTGTAAGTCATGGAGAATGGACTTATTAAATCCATTAAAACGATAATTTTTATTTGTCGTACACGGTATATATACAAAATGCTACCCAATTTTTAAAGTTGTCTTCCTAATAGCAACTGAAAGCTCGGATACGTAATACGCAATCCCAATTTCTAGTCATTTCTAAACGACCTTTTTGTTTGGCAACAATCCTTCTAAGTATTGTGTCATTTGTCAATCACACCACAGTTTTGTCGTACTGCAGTACTATGTTTTTATCTTCTTTCAATTCAGGTGATAGTTATTAGAAAAGTATAATGAAAAGAAGAAATAAAACAACAACAGACATTAAGATTAATCCCCAAAAAGTAGATGATGAATTACTTTTTTATTTCACACCCAAGGCAATTGAATTCTTTAGAGTAGACAAATCGTCTAACGCCTATAAGTTTAGTGGGCACTTCATGCATACGATGCTGGAGAAGTACATCAACCATCCCGGAAAAATTGGATTGGTAGGTGAAGATGTAGAAACAATTAGAGTTTCACTGGCCATGATACTTCAGGGGTACGACGATTTCATACACACGAATTATTTAAGAACCATTACTCTTTGATAAACTGAATTGCCAAGCAAAGTGTAACGCCCGGGAAGATCCGTCACCAGAACGGACTCCACTGAGTACCAAGTACGTATAGGTTTTAGTAGTTGCCAAGCAAAGTCTGCAGCTCCGGTGCTCGATCAGCGGTCCTTCTGATAAAATTAAATTGCCACGCAAAATCTTCGCCTCCGGGCAAAAAAATAGACCCTTAAAATCCACAGGCATTTTGAATAGGTGTTTTGTAAAAGCGCTAGAGAAACGCTAAAATCACAACAATTTTACATTTTTTAAACGTTCGTTTATGGCATGCTAAATGCCTGCTGTTACCTTAGCCAGAAACGATTTTACATGGAAAATTACATTGGCTATGTCCGTACAAGTACTGGGAAGCAGGTATTGGGATTACAGGAGCAGAAATCCCGCATAAATCAATTTATTCAATCTACAGGGGATACACTCGTAGAAATAATAACCGAACAGGAAACGGGTAAAAACAACAATAGGAAGGGTCTGGAGACCGCTCTCAATCTATGTACTAAAAACGGGTACACGTTACTGTTTACTAAACTTGATCGTTTGAGCCGTGAGGTTGAGTTTCTATTCACACTCAGAAACAGAGGGGTAAAACTGAAATGTATTGATTTACCAGAACTAAACACACTTACACTTGGGATATTCGGGAGTGTAGCTCAATGGGAACGGGAACTTATATCCAGCCGCACCAAACGTGGATTAAATGAACTGAGGAAAAAAGGTGTTCGCCTTGGGTCACCCCAAAACCTAAATGCCGCAGCCAGGAAAAAGGGATTACAGGCCGTACAAAGAAATAGAATCGGAAATGAAAGTTGGCGGTTGGCAATAACCTTCATTGAACACTTTCATATGAAAAACGGATATATCAACTATTCTGAAATCGCAAGAGAATTAAACAGTAACGGGTACAAGACCAGACGTGGAAACGAATTTAGTGCTGGTACAGTTAAAAGGTTGATTACAGAAAGGGGTTGATTTTATTCCTCGTACCATCTGACAACACCTCCCTTCACCGATGGAATACTTCTCACAAAGGAGACCTCATAATAGGACTCCTTTTTTTTGCCCGTGATATAATGATATACTGCCTTGACGTTTGAAAACGGAAGGAACTGGTTGATTAATCTTTCATAATCGTTTAACTCCTGATCAATATAATATCCCTCTGTTTTATCTGGAATATTTTGTTTGGCACTGTTTACGGTTTTTGAGTTTACCCGAATATTGGTAATGGAATCAAGTATGGGCGAGTACCGATTGGAGATTTCCAAGACTGCAGGTAGATACTTTGCTGAACCTATTATGATCGTGTCTGGTGAAGAAATTAACTGGGCCTCGCCTTTAATATATATGAAAAGGAAAAAAGAGAAAATAGTTATACGTGTCATGTTTTTTATTTATCGGGTTATCAAAAAGTAAAACATGCCGGCTAATGTATACAAAGAAATTATAGCATACGCCGTTCTTTCATTTTTTACAAAATATTTGGGTTGTTGTGTATGCTGAATCCGTTTTTGGGTAAGATTAATTATTTATTAAGAAAGCCTCCTCATTTTTATTTGCGAAATATTTTATTTATCCTTTATTAAATCACAGTATCGTGATGAAAAACATAAAACCTCAGAAATGGGAAAAATTAAAATGGGCACCGCCACCATAGCAGCGGAAGAAAATCAAGTAGGGTACACACAATCTGAACGAATGATGTATTTAACTCAGGAAATCAGTGATTATGTCAGGTCTGTTTATAAATCTGATGCCCTACAAGTAATTAAACAGGTACAAGACATGGCTAATGCAGAAGAAAAAACCAATGAGTTGGTTTTGAATTCAAAACTTGAGTCATTTGATGAGTACCTCATTAGTGACTACCCGGTAACCGGACAGCGACGGTTATTGGATCTTCTCTATGCTGTACACAGAATAGACCTTGATGAAAAAAACTTACAACCTGGCATTTTTGAAACCTGTGATAATGCCTTTTTTGATGTACTTAAGGAGAACCCTCAGTCACAGGTAATAAACATACCAAAGGATAGAGCCGGCAGGATAAGTATGCTGGAAAATTACCTTGACAGTTTGATTTATAAAATGTGGCCGTTAAGACATTCTGAGATCAGCCGCTATATTAATAGATGTGCTTTAAATAAATCCAATCCTTCCTTTGAATTTGAGGATATTAGATTTTTAGACCGGTTTATTAATTATAGAAATTACCCAGAAATACAAATTGGGATTCTAAGACTATATCGTGAGTTTGTATATTATAAACTAGGAGCGGAAATGGACGATAACACATTTATCGCTTTGATCAGGCAATGTTTTGGATTGATGGCTGGAGCTGTTCAATACGCAGCAGCTGTATAACTTTACCCCCCTGCATGTGCTGCAGGGGGTTTTTTATTCTTTTGTCATGCCAATTCTCAACGTGGCAGAATGTCCGAAAATTAATTATTTATTAAGTCTTTGCCACATTTTAAACGTAAGTCGCAAAAATCAGCTACCATCCATATTACCAAATATTTTTTGGCATAAAAAAGCGTGCGATTATTGATATATACCTGTCAGCCAATATTGGTAAAACTAACCCGGTGACAGGGGTACACTGAAAAAACAAGGATCATGGCACAGACAATTAAAAAACCGGTGACACCGGAAAGCTTTATCTCAGTATGTTATGGATTGAAAGATGTACAGTCCGCAAGTGATGTAGATGATAACCTGGAGCAGTACATCTGCTGTCATTTTACTATTCCGCAGCGGATTGAAATATTGACTGCCATCCAAAAAACTAAAGAAGAGTATTACGACAGGCTTCATACAGGTATGTATGATAACGGATTTGACCTTGACATGTTTCTGAAGTACTACTCAAATCCCAAAGCTTTTAAAAAATGGCGTACGAAACTTGACAGCTGGATTTATACCGGTATCAATCCTGATTTCACTCGGCAGATTCTTGATACGTATTTTCAAAGTCAAATGATGGATGACCTAGATTTAAGGGCGGAAGTGCTGGAGGCAAAGTGGAGTTATGATATTCTACCGTTACTTCAAAATTGAGAAGAGACCCCGCAGATGATGCGGGGTTTTTTATTTCACTGCTGCATGGAGTTGCTGTATCAGACACCTGCCTATTTCCGCCGGTGCTTGGTCATTAAATACGTTGCTGCCTCCTGCTCAATTTCTCTGACCGTTTTCACTTTATATTTTGAGACCCAGTCTTCCAAATCCTGCGGTTTAAAATACACCCGTTTACTCAATTTAAAATGGGGTATGGTTCGTTCTGCTGTCATTTTATAGATCGTGGATTTAGACAGGCACAGGAACTCAGCGGCTTGGTCAATGGTCAGTAACCCGGGCTCGGGTTTTGGATAGCCAATAGGTTCTTTGGTCCGTTGGTTAGATAACAGATTTTCAATCCGTGTGAGCCGGTCAAGTATTAATTCAAATGGATTTTCCATAGACAATTTGAAAATTGATTATACTGTTTAGTGATGTGATCAGAAAATACAGCTAATTTATTGAGATAAAGTTACTTACGATTAATATCAGTAAGATTTGATATTTTTACAACATTGAGAAACGATATGGCAACCAGCACTATAGATTATAAGTTATTTCCCACAACAAGATACCAAGGCAGCAAGAGGAAAATATTGCCCTGGCTCCATGAGTCATTTCAGGAATTAAGGTTTCAGACGGCACTGGATGCCTGCGGCGGTAGTGGCAGCGTGAGTTATTTACTTAAAAAGATGGGGAAGTCAGTAACCTATAACGACAAGCTCCATTTCAACTATTTAATTGGGAAAGCAATTATTGAAAACGATCACCAGCAGCTCACTGATCAGGACATCAAAGATCTGAAAGGAACCAATCCAGAAATTGAATATAAGAATATAATTACCCGGTATTTTAAAGACATATACTACCTACCAAACGAAAATAAGTGGCTTGATAAATTAACTAATAACATAGTTAATATGAATCATTATCAACCAGATGTTTTACAGTACAAAAGGGCACTTGCTTTTTATGCACTGTTTCAATCAAGTTTAATAAAGCGTCCATTTAATCTTTTTCACCGTAAGAATCTGGATATTAGAACCAATGATGTTGAAAGAAACTTTGGTAATAAAACAACTTGGGAAAGGTCATTCAATGAGTATTTTCTAAGGTTCGCAGCAGAAGCAAATAATCTGGTCTTTAGTACCGGCGCTCCATGTAATGCGATTAATGAATCCATATTTGATATTGACCCATACGGATATGACCTTGTTTACATTGACCCCCCGTATATCCGAAAAGAAGGATCAAATGAGTCATCCAATTATTTTGGTTGTTATCATTTCTTGGAAGGACTATCACGCTATAACGAATGGGATCAATTGATTGATTATGACACGGCTAATTTAAAACTCAAAGCCGATGAGGGTTCTAATGAGTTCAGAAAAGAGACGATCAGGCAATCAATTGAAGAAATAATCGCTAAATTTAGGGATAGTAAAATAGTTTTTTCTTATAAAGTAGGCGGCGTTCCTTCCATTGATTTTATTGTGAGGTGTATGAAAAAGCATGGGAAGGTGGTTCATACAAGAACTAAACATTATCAGTACGCACTGAATCATCAAAACGGAGATGCGGCAAAAAATAGAGAAGTATTAATAATTGGAATATAGTGGCAGAGCAACTTAACATATGGCCCAAACACATTACTGTTGATAGAAGAATTGTAAACATTCTTAGCCAATCCACGTATGATAATTTTCCAAAGGCGCTCAAAGAATTAATCACAAACAGTTACGACGCCGATGCGAAAAAGGTAGAAATTACAATTGATTTGAAAAATGAAACAGTTGTGATTGAAGATAATGGGAAAGGTATGAGTGAGTCGGACTTTGAGTTTTATTTAAGAATCGCTGGGCAAACAAGAACTAAAGAAAACAACACCACGGCATCAGGAAGGAAAATTATTGGACAATTCGGTGTGGGATTTTTATCCATTTTTCCGTTTTTTAAGAATTATTCTATAGAAACTAAAAAAGCCGGTTCTTCAAGTATTATACAAGCGAATATTCCCCTTTACAAGTATTTTGTTAATCAAAATAATATTGTTGATATAGACAGTATTGAAATTCGCGGTGGAAGTAAACAATCAAAATCAAACCCAAACAGCTACACTAAAATAATTTTACAAGGTTTTAATGATTTGACAAAGGCTTTTTTTTATTCTAAACACAAATCAGACAAAAAACTTATTAGCACATACTCCGGAATTGATAAACTTAAATGGATACTAGCCGATGATCTTCCAATTCAATTCAGGGAGAAGAGATACGATGAACTTTTTAAAACTACAAATACCAATATTGATGTTTTTGTAAATAAAGAGAGACTATTTCGTGAAGTATATGGTACTGAAATATTGGAGACACACAAGGGAGAGTATCATCAAATTGGAAAAATAAAGTTCCGGTACTGTATATTAACTCCAAGAAAAAGCGTAACTCCTTATGAGGCCAGGTTTCTTAAAATAAGAAATTTAAATGTCGGGGTTGGTGATTTAAGGGAGGATTTTGGCGTTGGCAGGGGAATCACAAGATCAAGAATACACTGGCTCACCGGTGAAGTTCATATTGTAGACGGTATGAACGATTTAATAAAAATCTCAAGGGATGGGTTTAATTATAGTAATGATTATGAAGATCTAAAAAATTATTTAAACGAAAGGCTACAACACTTTTCCTCCAAACTTGAAACCGAAAGTGAATTAAAAAGGGAAATAAAACAAACGGGCAAAGAATTTCGTGTAAACAGCCTCACCCTACTAAAGAAAGATGCTCTTCCAAAGAAAATTAAGCGACTTGAGGAACAAGGGTTTGAAATCCATATTCCATCCAAAGATTTATTGGATTTTGAAAAACACATAGTAATTAACAAGAAAAGATATTCTGTAACAGCTGATTCATGGGATTATAATAGTGGAAAATTTCCAGCCTGCAGAGTTGAGAAAAACAACATCATACTTAATTCAAGCTACCCATTATTTCAAGGTAAAAAATATACTGATGTGTTTGTTAAACTTCACTTAATGCTGCTCATGAATTATAATGATAACAAATTGAGCGCCTCACTTTATAAACATCTTACAGACGAGATTTTAAAATATTATTCAGACTACAATAAATAATTATGATTTTAAAAAACCTAAATTTTACAAACTTCAAAAGCTTTTCAAGTGAAATAAAAAATCAAAAACTTGATAAACTTGATATCCTTACATTAATTTATGGAGAAAACAATAGTGGAAAATCAAACCTACTTAAGTTTATAAGCATTTTGTTTAAGGGTAAATTGGAGTTGGATAATACTGTTTTGGTTAGCGGGCAAAGTCTCTCAAGACCAAGTGACAAAACACCTTTTTGGAAGGGACGAATTACAAATGACGCTTTCCTGTTTCATAAAAATGATCGTTCTAAAAACATTTCATTTGAAGCCACCCTAGCCTTTAAACTAGAAGAGATCTCAAATTTGGAAAACTCTAAGTTGTTTATAAGGGAACTTGGTATTTTGGGTAAATCATTTGATGTTGAAATAAAGGGATTTATCAGGAGCCTGAGCGATCCGTATGATTCTGAAATTATTTTAGAATCCGTTGTTATCAACAAGAAGAAAGTATATGAAATCAAAGATGGTGCTCCTGTTTTTTTTCAAAGTTCAACCGGGTCCTTAAAAAACGATTCTATAACATTTGAAAATCTAATGGGCCTATTGAGTGATTGTGTCTTGTTTCTTGACCATAATAGGTTTTTAAATAGTGAAAATGAAAATAGTATTGATACTCCGCTGACGCCAAATAATTTTAAAAATTGGTTACATAATTTAACGCTTGACCCTTTAAAGTATTCAAAGTATTTAAAATTTGTTGCGTTTATAAAAGCAAATAGTATTCCGGGCAACACAGGAAAAGTTTTAGCGGAATTTGAGCCGACATACTCAAGGAAGGGCAGTGAGATAGATATTCTTTTAAAATCAAATTCTGAAAGGCTACCTATAGGAAGCTTTGGTACTGGGATAATGCAAATCCTGTTAATCTTAGCATTGATTTTTGAAACGAAGTCAAAAATTGTTTTAATTGAAGAACTTGAATTAAATCTTTCACCTTCAACTCAACAAGATTTATTAAAAATATTAGGATCTCTTGTAGAGAAAAAATATATTGATCAGGTAATTGTTACATCTCATAGCGGTATATTATCTAATACATCGTCACTAGCTGTTTATGAAGTTTCACTTTCGGACACCGGAGTATCTAAAATAATTTATAAGGAAAAAGCAGCAGTAAAGTTTTTTGCTCGCAAATCTGCTACGGATAAACAAATGTCATCAACACTCAGAAAGTATGGTGTTAATGGAGGAGAATGGGAGTAATTAACTGGCGGGCGCAGAACGGTGCGCAAGAATATCAAGTTGTGTAAGACTTAGACAGGTTTAGTAAGGTATAAAACGGTATAAGACAAACAATTAAAAAATTATTCAATGGTTTAGGTGGGGGTAACATTGTTTTCAAGAGGACGCCCCACACCACAGAAGCGGGAAAATTGATGTTACAGTCAGTTTTCCCGTTTTTATTTTCCTCCAAAACTTGCTTCAGGCGTGCAAAGTAGAGGAATACAGAATTGATTTTAGGAGTTCGATAATCCCTTGTATCTTTATCTACAAAAATTCCCTCCGGAAACACTAAATATTGAATGCGTTGTTTATTGGCGTAATTGCTCAAATCCCACAGGGACGGGAGGTTTGAAGAAAATTCAACTGCCAGTTCGGTACATTTTTGCAGGTTCGAGAAATTAGTTCCGGTCTTTGCTATTTGCTGTTCGATCTGTCCCGCCCCTGGATTTCTGGCTCCAGTTCTACAATAGTTTTTATATTCATTTCAATTTATTACCCATCCCTTTTGGTGACGCACGATACTGCTTATATTTTTTCGCTTCGCGTGCCAAGAACCAAAACAGGGAGAGATCAAAAAAAATTATTCTTTGTAATACTTTAATACATTTTCCAGGGCTTGTTGCAGTTTTTCCTGAAGACTGTAACCTTCATTTTCAGGAGCCCCTATATGAAACAGATTGGTTTTACCTCCTTCTTTCAACTCATTACTTCCGGGCGCTGAACGATAAAATGTCACTAGCTCGTCCTTATATTCCAGTATGAGGTAAAGATCATAGGCAATCTTTGCAATTTTACTTACTGGTGCTTCCATCCTGGACCTTATAAAAGTAGAATCGTTTGTATAACGCACAGTGACAGATAATGTACCATTACTGCTAATAGTAAAAGCAGTGTCAACCGTCATTACACCTTCAAAACCCCAATGCTGTTGCTTTGAGTTGTGTAAAATAGAGTTGAGTTGTGTTAAAAATTCCTTTTCCGCTTTTTGTTTAGTTTGCGCAAGCGAAGGTTCTTGCAGAACAAAAACAAAAGTGATGAGTAAAAATGAAATTAATTTCATCATAGTTTTTTTTAGTTAAATATTATTGCACCCCCAAGTCCATTCATACTCAAGCGAACGAAAGATAAGCCAACTACAATCTATTGGCATAATACAAAGATTTTCCGGTATCATTATTTCCTCTTCCTGTAATAAACCAATGGAAGAAAAAGGCAGGCGTATAACAGGCGTAAACCTTGTGTAAAAAAAATACACTTCTTCGTCTGCTGGTATATTAAGTGTAGTGGCAGCTTGTGCTAAAATGGTTTTGGTATAAGTTTCGTAAGGGACATGATGCGTAAGGGACGGCATATAACGTAAAGCCAATATGCCGGGAAATAATTCTTTCATCCTGTTATGAACCGAAAAATTGTCAGGCGTTTTAATGGCCGATTCAGGTATCGACACGCCATTCAGGTTTTGTTTCTGCAGTGCTTTTATATAAAAAGTAAGGTCGGTATCCTTTATACAATCAAAATATTCAAAAGACCAGGGCTTATTTAATTTTTGGATGGCTGTATAAACAGGTAACCAGGAAGGTAACCAATCCTTTAGAGATAGTTGAAATTGCAACTCCATTCTTTTTTGTTCCAGTATCAGTTTTTGAATGCTATTCATTTTGATTTTATGGGATAATATTTGAGTAATCCTGCCAATGATTTTTGCAGCTTTTGAAGAGACAGGCCTTCATCCTTCACCATCCCTGCATGAAAAAATTCACTGTTGCCGTTTCATTTCAATACATTATTATTTACATCTGATTGGAATATACGTGGAAAATCCAAACATCTTAAACATCTTAATCCGGAAACTATTGACCAGGAACAGTATTGAGTAACAACGGTCTTCCCGGTCAAACGAAATCGGCGAAGGGTGGTCAAGGTGACCGGATTTTCCAGTCTGAGTTTATGATTCTTTATATTTTCGCTACAGGTGTTCCTTTCAAGCCTTCATTTACCAAGTGTCCAAGGAATTGTGCAAACGGTTCTATATCCTGATTAACACTTGCCCTTTCAAGAGCCTGCATATAAACGTCTCTTTCTTCCACTGGTATCACTGTCCAGGGATAACCTCCGGAAGCAAGCATTACGTTCATTAAAAATCGTCCCATACGACCATTGCCATCCATGTAAGGATGTATAAAAACAAAAATAAAATGACCTAATACTGCTCTTACGGATGCTTCCTGTTCTTTTTGCAATAATTCAAATAAGGTTGGCATAGCATCACGAACCGCCGCCCTATTTAAAGGAACATGTTTCGATTGACTAATATACACCTGATGATTTCTGTAACCTGCAAGGTCGGCTGGTTTTAAAATCCCCGCAGTAATACTTGGCCCAAATAACTCCCTGTACCATTGCCGGTGATCAGTATCCACAATTTCACCAGCATTCTTTCCTTCAAGAATTTTAGCGATACTTTGTTCTACTTTCTTAAATGCTTCCCAGTACCCTTTTGCAGCCATTGCATCCCGCTGTTTTCGGTCTTCTTCATTATCCTTAATATTCCAGGTTCCCTTTCGTATACGTTCTATCAAATCAGGAGTGACTTTATATTTTTCAATAGACAAAGAATGATAAGCATCTGTAACATATATTTCCTCAACCTTCTTCATGTATTTTTCTTTATCCCCTGGTATGCCCGGTTCTTTTGGAAAATGTTTAATAACCTCCTGCCTCATTTGGTGCCACATCAATCTAATTCTATTAGCATACGGTGATTGGTCACGGGAGGACAGCGGAATAATTAATTTGTTATTAAACGGGTCGTATTCCTTTACATTGTATCCCGCCTTTTCCATAGTTTTCAAAATATCATTTGCTATACTGTCTCTGTTAATATTACGAAATGCACCTACCAGCCTACCTGCAACTATACTCTTACCCTCTTCCAATAATAATGCTAATATTTCTGATGCATCTCTAATCATTGAAAGAACTGTTCTTGCATCCGTAGGGTTTTGTGTAAATGTATTTTCCGAAACCTGTATAAGGGTAGCTGGGAGAGAAAGCATCCTGATTCCTTCTTTTTCTATTATTGCTGATTTGGATGGGAGAAGCGATTTTATGTGAAACAGTGAAGTAGCAAAAGGAAGATCTGTTTTAAAGTTTGCAGCTTCCGGAGATTTTACAATTAATTGCTGCGGCACTGTCCAGTTACCTGCATGTATAAGTAATGATTGCTCCGGTGAAATGCACCAGTTCTGTTTATACTTATCTTTTATGAGCTGGGCACAAAAATTCCAGTAAGAACTATACCATGAGGTACTGTCTCCTTTAGTTGCAGTTGGCGGCGTACTCATATACCAACCTTTATAAACTTCTCTTATAAATCCATTTCCCAAAAGGCGTTCCCGATGTGTCCGTGAAAGTGTATCACTTTTTATTGCCACTACTCCGCTTTCCTGTAGCTGCCTCAACAAATCGAGCGACTGTGCTAATTTTTGTGATGGTGTGGCCATATATTTTATAAAGAATTAAAATTAGGAAATAGCGTTGTGTCAAAATTAGGAAATTATGCCTTATTAAAATTAGGAAATAGTGTTGTGTCAAAATTAGGGAATTATGCAATTACTTAACTAACTGATTATTAATAATAAAACAAAGGAGAATATTTTGAGAGCCAAGTTATCTTACTAAACAAACTTCGGATATGTAGGAGCGTATAGTGGAAAATCCAAACATATTGAACATCTTAATCCGGAAACGATTGACCAAGAACAGTATTGAGTACCAACGGTCTTCCTGGTCAAACGAAATCGGCGAAGGTTGGTCAAGGTGACAGGATTTTCCAGGTAAAAGTTGAAATTTTAAAAAAATCGTATAAGCTATAAAGAGATTGAAAATAACCTTCTGAGCATTTAATCCCTTATCGACTCAGGTCCGTGACGCATTTAAGAAATGAAACATCCATTAGCTTATCAGTTTTTTATAAACCTAAGAACTGATCCTCCTGCTTTTAAAACATATAAACCCTTGGGCCAGCTTGTAATATTAAGTGTCTGGCTTCCATTTTTTAATAACAAACTAGTTATTTGCTGCCCAGTGATGCTGGATACAGTAAGTAATTGCTGGTTATTACTGACAATCGTCAGCATATCTTTACCAGGATTGGGAAATGCGAACAGGGAGAGCGAAATGGGTTTGTTATCAACTCGAAGTATATTGCTGTATTGCTGTTTGCCATCATTATCCACTATACGGAGGCGGTATAATGCACTCAAAGAGGTAGTCGCTATTGAACTTAAAAAACTATATGTATGACTGCCTTGACCATTGGCGGGGATACTTCCAATTTTTTCATAAATATCAGCTCCAGTACTTCTTTCAATGATGAAAACAGATGTATTAGTTTCTTCAGTCGTGGACCAGTCGATACGTACTTTACCTGACGTAGTTTTTTGGGCTGTAAAAGAAATTATTTTCAAAGGTAGCGCTGTGGCATAATGGGCCTGTACTGTAAGCCATTTCACCGTACCCCCACAAGGATCACCAAATACAGCATTGGTGGCACTGATGCTGGCCGAATTCTGTCCGATTAAAGCAGATTGACAAATACTTAAACTACTGACTGCATGACAACTGCTGTAGGTATAATTGCCACAGCTGCCTACAGGAGTTCCATAACTTGCAAACTCAATTGAGGTAAATACATTGCCAGCCGGAGCGGTAAGAGTCAGGGTGGCATTTTCACCAGCAGTACCACAAATCACCTGAGATCGGGCGGCAAATCCTATAAACATCAATGTAAAGAGTAATGATTTCAGCATACAATCAAGTGTTTTTAAGGTTATAATCAGACATTTGAAAAATCCGGTGATAGCGACCAGCCTTAGTTAAGGTTCAAATGCTGTGTTTAGAAGTTTGATTTTATTAGTTAAAATTAATAAATTATTTATTGTTGTCTGCTGTTTCTTTATTCAATTTTTTATGAGCGATTCTACTTTTAGTTTATTACTGTGTATTGTTGATTATTTTGTCAGCTGCATATATGAGGACCAAAGATTTTAAGAGCATTACCGGATATATAAAATTGAATTGGAGTTTTTTAAAAAAATAAATGCTACTACAAAAGAAATAGCTGTATTAAGAGGTTCAATGGTGATGACTGGAAAATCCGATGAGTGTGAACACCCTATTCCAGTTTCAATTGACCAGAAAGGGTACTAAAATCAATACAATTCCTGGTCAATCGTTTCCCGATTTAGGTGGCCAAGGCCGCTTGATCTTCCAATGAGCCGAATAAAACAACTATTCGGCTCATTATTTTTGCTATATTTGAGCCGAATAAACACAATAATCGGCTCATGGCAAAATACAACTGGCAACAAAATGACTGGCGGCAGTTTAAATTCTCTCTTGAAGCTGTAGAGGATGAGCTACTGATTTTCACTGAAAAACTGGGGAGAGTATCCGGTATTTTGGAAGGCCTGCCTGAGGAGGCAAAGCAGGACCTTTTTGTTGAAATCATATTGGCAGAAGCCATCAAAACTTCGGAAATAGAAGGTGAATACCCAAGCAGAAAAGATGTGCTCTCATCCATTCGGAAAAACCTGGGGTTGCTTTACGATACTGAAAACATCAAGGATAAGTCCGCAGTTGGTTTGGGAGAGTTAATGATTGATGTCCGTAAAACATTCAAAGATGTTTTGACGGAAGAAAAACTATTTGCATGGCACAGGATGTTGCTGAGCGAAAACAAAAGGGTCGCCATTGGTCAGTGGCGCTCCCATGAAGAACCCATGCAGGTAATTTCAGGTGCATTGGGGGGGGAGAAAGTGCATTATGAAGCACCACCTTCGCCAAGAGTGCCCGAAGAAATGAAACAGTTTATTCAATGGTTCAATGATACAGCTCCGGGCGGAAAATTGGAAATTAAAAAAGCACCCGTCCGTTCTGGCATCGCCCATTTGTATTTTGAAACCATACACCCTTTTGAAGATGGGAACGGAAGGATTGGCCGGGCCATTGCAGAAAAAGCATTGTCACAAACGATCGGAAGACCCGTTCTGTTAAGCCTGTCCAGAACAATAGAGGCAAGTAAGAAACTGTATTACGATTCACTGGAAAAAGCCCAGCAATCAAATGAAATTACACCATGGATGGAGTATTTCATTAAAACATCATTGGATGCACAGACTGAAGCCGAGGAACAAATTGAATTTACTTTGAAGAAAACAAGATTCTTTGACAGTTTTAAAGATAAACTGAACGACCGCCAGTTAACCGTTATCAGGCGAATGCTGGAAGAGGGTAGTAAAGGTTTTGAAGGAGGGATGAACGCAAGAAAATATATTGGCATTACTAAAACATCAAAAGCCACGGCTACAAGGGACATGCAGCAGCTGTTAGAATCTGGTGCGTTTATACTTGCGGGAGAAGCTGGAGGGCGCAGCACCAGTTACCGGGTCAATTTGTAATTCATACGCAGTTCTCAATCACTCCCTGATTGCTCCACAATTACTCCCAAATCACTCCATAATATCCCCCCAAAGATTCCTTTCTATTCATGTTCCTGCATTCTCAAATACCACCGTTGCAGCCACTCGACCAGTATGTCCATATCGGTTGCAAATGCAGCGGTAAGAAACAATATAATGCAACAGAATAAACACTCAGCCTAAGCCCGATCTTAAAAATAAAAAGCAACTGCTAATAAACTGGGTGTAGGTATTTTGAATAAACAAATAGCTTCTTTTATTGTTGTTATCAATAGTAAAAACAACAATAGAGCATTATTTAATAATCGGAGGCGCTGGCGGCATAGAACAAGAACTGGCAACTCAACTTTCCGAATCAGGTGAGCAGGTTATTGCAATCTTCACTAAAAATGACAGATACTTTTTTATCAGCACGTTGGGAAAATTTAATCATGGCTAATTATGAGGTGAATCCCGATGTATTAACACCCTACTTGCCCCATGGTGTTCAACTGGATTTTTACAATAATAAAGCCTACCTGAGTTTGGTTGGATTTATGTTTAAACAAACAAGTCTGTTCAATTTACCAATCCCGTTCTTGGGAACATTTGAAGAAATTAATCTGCGTTTTTATGTGAAGAGAGTTGAGGGAGATACTGTAAAGAGAGGAGTGGTTTTTATAAACGAAACCGTTCCTTATAAAATAGTTGCATGGCTTGCGAATAAATTATATAAAGAACACTACACTGCTATTCCAACAAAAAATGAAATTGAGATTTCAAATCTTTTTAAAAACGTACAATATAAATGGAAAATAAATAAAGAATGGAATCACATCGCCGTAAATGCTGCCAGCAAGAACGAGCAAATGCTAGCTGGCAGTGTTGAGGAATTTATTTTTGAACATTACTACGGATATACAAAGATTAACAGTACGCTTTCCCAGGAATACAAAGTGAATCATCCCAGGTGGCTGGTGAATAAAGTAATGGATTATTCTGTTGATTGCAACTTTACATCCATGTATGGAAATGATTTTTCTTTCTTAAATAACCACCAACCCGATTCGGTTATTCTTGCTGAGGGCTCACCAGTTACCGTTAAATGGAAGCGGAACCGATTCTAACTATTTGATTGATGGAAAAAAAAGATATTGACAGGATAATTGAAATGGCCTGGGAAGACAGAACTCCGTTTGAAGCCATTAAAATACAATTTGGCTTTTCGGAAGCCCAGGTAATTTCTTTAATGAGAAAGGAGTTAAAACGCAGTAGTTTTAATTTGTGGAGACAGAGGATACATAGCGGTATCAGCCAAAAGCATGTAAAAAAACGAAATCCTGCAATAACACGATTTAAGTGTACGCTCCAAAAAACGATTTCGATGAATAAAATAAGTAAGCGATAAATTCATTTTTAGAATTAAATCTTTGCTACAGAAAAACAGCCGGAATATCATCTAAGTGAAAATAGTATTGGTTAAATGAAAAAAATACAGAAACAAAACCTTCCCTTTAAAATCTGTATAGTTTGTGACAGGCCATTTACTTGGCGAAAAAAATGGGAAAAAGTATGGAGTGAAGTAAAATATTGCAGTGATAAATGCAAGATGATCAAACATAAACTATGAGCAGAGCGGGTATCGTTTTCCCACATCAATTATTTGAGCAAAATATACTTGCTTCAAAATGCGATATCATTTATTTAATTGAAGAATGGTTGTACTTTAAACAATACAATTTTCACAAACAGAAAATCGCTTTTCACAGGGCTAGCATGAAGTTTTATGAGAACCATTTACAGTCAAAAAAGATCAAAGTGGTTTATATTGATTCATTCAACGACCTGGCAGATGTAAGAAAGCTTATTCCTTATCTGAAAGCAAAGGGAATAAATACCTTAGATTATATAGATACAACTGATTATTGGCTTGAACAACACATTAAGAAAGCCTGCAAGGATTCTACTGTACTAATAAATAAACACCACACTCAGCTATTTCTTAACGCTTCAGAAGAAAATGCCAATTATTTTTCAGGTAGGAAAAGGATGTTTCAAACTGAGTTCTATAAACATCAGCGCCAAAGTAGAAATATATTAGTAGAAATAGATAAAAAACCAACAGGAGGTAAATGGACCTATGATGAGGAGAATCGATTAAAATATCCAAAAGGAAAAACGCCTCCTAAAGTTAATTTTTTAAAAGCCAATAATTTCTACGTAGAAGCAATTACTTATACTCAAAAATATTTTCCGGATAACTATGGTACTCTGAATACGGATTCTATTTATCCGGCTAGTTTTGCCGAAAGTAAAAGCTGGTTAAATGATTTTTTCAAATCAAGATTTTCAGAATTCGGTGCTTACGAAGACGCCATTCTTTCAAATGAAAACGTTCTGCATCACAGTCTTTTAACACCGATGCTAAATGTTGGATTGTTAACGCCTCAGAATATTATTGATGAGGCTTTGCTATATGCCAGCAATCATGAAGTTCCATTAAATTCTTTAGAGGGTTTTATAAGGCAAATTATAGGTTGGAGAGAATTTATAAGAGCGGTTTATGAATTGATAGGTAAAGAAGTACGGACTAAAAACTACTGGGGGTTTACCAGAAAAATACCTGCAGCTTTTTGGAAAGGAACCACTGGAATAGCACCGATAGATAGTACGATTAAAAAGGTGCTGGAAACAGGCTATTGTCATCACATTGAAAGATTAATGGTATTGGGAAATTTTATGTTGTTGTGTGAATTTGACCCAGATGAAGTTTACCGTTGGTTCGTGGAACTCTTCGTAGATGCATATGATTGGGTAATGGTACCCAATGTTTACGGCATGAGCCAGTTTGCCGATGGAGGCTTGATGGCAACCAAACCTTATATTAGTGGTAGTAATTATTTAATGAAAATGAGCGATTATAAAAAAGGAGAATGGCAGCATGTTTGGGATGGATTATTCTGGAGATTTATGCATACCCACAGAGATTTCTTTTTGCAAAACCCGAGATTAGGAATGTTGGTAAAGATTTTTGATAAAATGCCTGACATAAAACAAAAGGCACATTTAAAGAAGGCAGAACAATTTCTTAATTCACTTTAAGTTACCAAAATACCCCAACTTAAAAACAAGCAGGATAAAAAAAATTTTGTTACTCCCCTTTTGAAGCCTTCCCATTTCCTGTTTGCGAAATACTACCAAAATTGTAGTAAATAGAAAATAAACGCAAGTAACCAACTTTTTTATATATCAAAAGCCTCCCATAATAATACAAATCCTGCCAATTCCCGAATCTGTCCAAATCTGTCTTAAAAGAAGAAGTTAGCCCGGAGTTTTTTAAATATTTTACGCATTAAAAGTCCTTCTTCAAATTTTACATTGCTTTTCATTAGCATTCTTCCAAAAAGTGAAAAATCAGCATGCTCAATGCCACGATATCTACTAACCCACATTACATATTTTTCTTTTAAATAAAATAGTTCAAAACCAATTGTGGATTATGGTAGAAAACGCTTGATTTAAATGGTTAAAATAAATGGGCTCGACTTTTAACAACAAGTAACTTACAAAAATCACTATTAAAGTTTAAGCTATTAGTCTTTTTCTTGTCGCAATTGTCAAGTTTGCCATTAATTATATGCGTATTATTTTAACCATTTTATTGGAGGCATTTTTTTAAATGCGAGTACTCAAAATGTAGCGGTGGTTCTCTCCTAATTTTAAATAATGATAATTATAACCACTGTATAACTAGTAATTGAATCTAGCCAATGAAATATCATTTATAAGGCTGAAAAATGTTCCAGTCTTATAAATGATTATCAACCTTAATTTAGTGGATATTTATTTTACTATTAATTTTTTTACTTGTACAGTTTTATTGTCTCTTAGTGCTACAAAATAAATACCCTTAGCTAAAGCACTTACATCAATCGTTAATAACTGCGTGCCTTTACTAATGCCTATTGTTTTTACTGATTGCCCCATTTGATTAGTTACCTGTACCTGCATATCATTTGTTGCCGCTTCGGTTAATGCAATATTAACAAAGGATACTGCCGGGTTAGGATATAATTGGAATTCCTGCATACCTGCATCAGCAGCTACCATTTTTACGGTGCTCAGTTTGTAAATGCCACCTGCATCAATCATCTTTAAGCGGTAAAACAACATCGTTTTTACTGTATGAGTATCTGTAAATTGGTAATTACGCATATTGGTACTGTATCCAGCAGCCTGCACCTGTCCTATCTTCGAAAAATTAACAGCATCAGTACTGCGCTCTATGTCAAAGAGGCCACTGTTTTGTTCCGATGCTGTGGTCCAATTTACCAGAACATTTATTCCTTGGCGTCGGGCCGTTATCGCTACTATTTTAATTGGTATTGGTACCCCAGTAGTAGTAAAATCCTGCGTAGCACTATAACCTGAGCGGCCTGCACTACCCAATGCCTCTACAGCATAATCATATAAGGTTATGGAAGAGAGGCCAGGTAAGGTGATTGTGGTATCATTTACTGGAGCAACTGTCCAGGTAGTTTCTGTAAGTTTTTTGTACCGCAAATTATAGGAAGCAGCCGTGCTGTCAGGCGCCCAATAAATTCTTGCACTTGAAGTGGTAATATTAGTAGCATTTAATCCTATTGGTATTGGAGGTGGCACGGTACTGGTGTCGTTAATTTGAACAGTGTAATCTTCTGTTTCGCCCCTGGCATATACACCGCAGGGAGTTGGCGGGCTGTCGTGGCTCATCATTACCCTCATTCTTGCTGTACCTAACAGTGCATTTGAAGGCACTGTAAAATTAAATGAAATCAATCCTGTAAAATCAGTAAAAAGGGTAACAACCTCTTCACCTGCATCAGTAAAATCATTATTATGATTATAATCTATCCAGATACTATAATACTCATATTCTGGGTAAGGAACCAACCCAGATAAATACCCTTGTACATATTGGTTCCGTGTAAATGACATCACTACATTGGTAAAATCTCCGTAACCATTATCTCTTCCTGAAATATGATTTACACCACCAACCCATACTTGACTTAGATATTCCTGCACCTGGTTTTGCCCAACAGAAGAACAAATAGCTGTACCAGTGGTTGTAAATGTTTGCGTGGCACTATAGCCCGATGGTCCGTTGCTACAAATTGCTTCAACCGCATATTGATAAGTTGTACCGGGGTAAAGCCCAAAAATATTCATGGTGGTAAGGTTATAAGATACAACGGTCCAGTTACTGGCTGTAGTTGGTTTGTACCGCAAGTGATATAAAGTTGCATCAGGAACTGGTATCCAGGAAAAAGTAGCAAAGGTATTGGCAATATTGGCAACATTTAATCCGGTTGGTATAGCACATGATCCAGTACCAGTGTGATCGAGAAAATGAAAGACCGTCATAGCTGTACCACTTAAAACGTACAAGCTACTATCGCTGGCAAGAGTACATCCATAACCCCATCCACTATAAATATTTGTTGAATCAATCCATTTTTGCACACCAGTATTGCTGTACTTTAAAGTAATCATGCGTAAATAAGATAAATTATTTGGATCGGGACTAGGCCCACCCTTACCAGTTACAAATACTTCTCCGTTTGCCTTTGCAGCAATAAAATAGGGTGCTTCATCATTTCCCGATGTTCCATTGTAGCGTGTATTCCATAACATAGTTCCATCAGTATCTACTTGAAATGTAATCCAGTCGAGGCCTGCAAGTTGTCCCTCACCAATAGTACTCAACTTACCTGCTACATAAGTAAACCTAGTAGGAAAATCAGCCCCTCCAAAATCAAAATCCTTTTTCCATATTTGCGAACCGGTTGGCGTAAATTTTAGGATTTCAATATCCATTTGGCTGGTTGCTGTAACCTGATTAAAATAGCCTGTAAGTAAATACATATTGCCAACTTCATCTATTTCTACATCTCTTGCACCGCGGCCTTGCACACCAGCACTCCATAAAAAAGCACCCGTAGTATCCCAGGCGGCTACTACTGCAATATTGGGATTTCCACCTGAAGCACACATAATGATTTTATTGCCTTTAACACGCATGGATTCAAAATAGGCAGGTGCATTTGTATTGCTGTGTTGGGTAAAAAGGATATTACCATTGGTATCAAATTTAATTAAAGCAAAACCATCCAATGCACCAACACCACAAGCGCCAACATACAGGTTTCCACTATTATCCAGTTCACACCTAAGGCTCATGCCTGTTAGGTAATTAACCGGGCTGATAACCTGCTTCCATAGTTGAACACCATCTGGGCTGTATTTTAAAACAATAATAGCAATCGGGCTACTGGTACCAGCATAGCGGTAGCCTGCAACAAAAACATTATTATTGTTATCGGTAGTTACCCATAATGCCTTTTCATAATTGCTTGCAATACCTGATGCAGCTATGGCTTCCCATTGCAACACACCAAACTTATTGTATTTGCGGGTATAGGCGTTGTTACTTATCGAATATCCGGTTGCAATTACATTGTCCTGGTTATCCCGTGTAATCATAACACCCGTTTTAGAACTTGCATCAGCTGGCTTAATCCAATCGGTAGAAAATTGGGCAAATAAGCTTGTTGAAAAAAGGAGCGCCAATGTAGTCAACAGGTTTAATTTTGTCATAATGGAGATAATTAAAAAGCATGATAATTTAATTCATACGTAAACGTATAAGAGACCATTTCACTATTTACATTTCATATTGCTAAAATAGATGGCAATTAATATAATCAGCAATCAAATATACTGAACGGGTAAAACTTCCTGTTGAACCTTCAAGTTCCACCTTTAAATGGATCCTCTTGCTAAGTAGGTTTTAAAATACAGTTCTCCTATCATCGTCTATAAATACAAACGTTTCCACAAACTGTATGAGTTGGGCAAATTAAATGCCATAATTGAAAGCATAAAAAAACCAACCAATCTTAGGTGAAGCAATGAAATACGACAATACAAAATAAAAGTGATGGGGTTTGAAGATGTTGTTCGGTGGAGACACCGACCAAGGGTGAGTTTATCAAAACAAATCATTATCAACTTACAACAAGTGAATGCTGCTGATGTTTTATATGATATGCCACTTGAAATACAAGTGCTGGAAGCAGGAACCAATAAGCCAATCAACTTAAAATTTACCATCAATAAAAAAAGCAAACAGTATAAAATACATGTACTCAAAAAGCCAGCACTTGTGGTAGCTGATCCACAAAGCTCATTATTGGCTGATATTGATATTAAAGAAAATAGCAAAATTGGAGAAGGTTTTTAGGCTGGGCTCGGGACAGAAGTGGTAATGGATAAACGGATAACACAGATTGTGACAAAAATGCACTGGAAAGAATCTAAAACAGACTTCTATTTCTTCCCTACATATTTAACTTGTTCTGGAAAGTTTCAATGTAATACTTGTTTGAAATCCTACAGAAAATTGTTTGAGCAGTAGTTAGGTCACCCGAATGTATTTTTGCTTCAGCATTGGCTAAGAGGGTAATGCTTTTACTATAAACGTGATCAAACTCATCTTTAATGCGATTAGCAAGATTTAGGGCAACCTGCATTGCTCCCTAGTTCGATACTTTAATTTACGAGAAATCATTCGGCTTATGTAAGCAGGTTATTTCCAATCGATATTCTTAGCTGCCAATTCCCTTTTAACTTCTGCGAGCTTTGCATTAAATTTCAAATACGCTTTGTCTGCTTTTTTCATTTTATCTATATTTGACATACACTCTGAATATCTATTCTGCGCTTCTAAGCTGTTTATATCGAAATTTTTCCAGAGTGCATTGTAATATACAGCCGCATTTATCCAGTCTTGTTTGTTGTAGTACTTTTCGGCTTCATCTGCTGTCTTGTTGCGGGAACATATTATAATATTGGCTTTAAGTGTAGAATTGTCTGGAAAATATTTAAGGGACTCTTTAAACCGAGCAATTGCATTTTCATAATTATTATTGTTAGCTGCTTCAACACCCTTATCCCATTCCTGATTTCCATGTGCATCGTTTAATGCTGTCTTATAAGTATTATTTATAGGATCATATGCTTTTGCTTTTTTACAAAGCCTTATTACTTCTTCCCAATTTTTTTTGTTCCATGCTTGTACCGCTTTTGCATAAGTTTCTGCAGCAAACTTCTGATAGGCTTTAGTTATTATTACGCTTGAATTATCTGTAGGTTGAGAACCGCCAGTTCCTGTTTGATATCTATCTCGAGAATTTCCAGTACCTACTCCTGCATTACTATGCGAAAAATTAAAAGTGCCTGTTGAACCATCTACCCCAGGTATAGAAAAGGAGGAGGTTTGTCCATACAGCATTGCAAGGGGTAAAAAAAATAAGATAAAAGAAATTGAAAATTTCATGGTATTTATTTTTAATTGTTATTACGATTTGATTTTAGGACCAATAAATATTGAAGCAGAAAGAGAGAATGGTTGCTTAAGTGTAAATTTTTCCAAAGGAAAGTTTTGCATAGATAAAGTTTGTGGCATGTAATTCAATTTTACACACAAACCAGTAGTGTTAAGGAATGGGGAAAAATTCAAACCTACAAAACCAACAGTACTAAATTGTAATGGAGACCATTTTAATGAAGTCCCATATCCATCATTTCCTTTCCAGTAAAAATCAGCACATCCAATATCCATGCCAGCTGTAAACCGAATGGCTGCTTTTGTTCCAAAACGCATTGTAGGTAACATTGGATAATATCGCATCACAAAATACATTTCCCATAGGGTTAAAGTATTATTCAAAACGCCGGGTGTATTTGTATTTTTAAGATTCGGTTTTGAATAATTAACCTGCAAACCTCCAGCAATTTTTTTGCCCCCAGCATTAATATTGAAAAAATATCCAAATGCCGGACTTTTCGTAATAGATCCTCCTTTCCATTCTATCTTTTGATCTTGAAAAATATTAACTCCAACCTCTGAGAACCATATCGGGCCTTGAGCTGAAACAGACAACAGCTTCCAAAAAATAAAAACAAACATTACCATTACCTTACCAGTAAATCTTAGTTTTATTACAGAAATAAATTGATTTTTAATGATTGTCAAATTCATAACTATTATTTTGCTAACTGATGGTTCTTTATAATTTATTACATGATATGAATTGTTAATTGCTCAAAAAAACACTTACAAATAAATATGATTCGTCATTGCTTATTCAATTGCTTAAACAACCGGTAATATTTTAATGAATGAAAAGCTAATACCCCATTAGAGTTTGAAATTTTCAATACTACACCACCTGAATGATTATGACAATGTGGTACACCATTTACAAACACAGAAACATCTTTGGTAATCGGACTCCTTATCAAGCCGGATTTAGATCCTGGCGTTACACGAAACTTTTTAGCTAAATTTTCCCGGTGATCTGTAGCAGAGCCACAGATGCAACATCCTTCAGGCCAGCTTGCTTCCAAATGTTTTGCATCATTAGTATTAAGCATGGCTCCCCCGATAACGCCATATACTTCAGTTACACCCGGCAGAGCGAATCCATTCCAAGGAAGCACCCAATTAAATACCGGCTCCCTGGCAATAAAATCTTCATCTATTAGCTCAATTATTTTTTCTTTTTTCTTATTCCAGAGATGACACCCACATTGCTGACATTCAAAATAAATTTCATGGTCTGGTATTTCGGAAATTTTATTACCACATTGTGGGCATTGCGTTGCAATAAGTTGTCGTCCACCCACTGCAAATCCAATTCCAGCAATCAGTGATAAAAGGGTCCAGAATATATTCTGATCATTTTGATAAAGTATTATCGCCAACACAATAAGCCCTACTCCAATAATTAAATCAGAAGTCTTATATACCTTTTTCCTAATTACAGCTGAAATTTTATTATTCATGACAATTATTATTATAGTAACGCTAGGCTAAACCTCATCGGGAAAAACAGAGCCCCAACTTTTATGTAATTTTTACCTACTAAAATATTTTCAGAAAGTAATTATTTATATATAAAGCACTTACCTGTATTATTATCATTTCGTCTAAAGCAAAAGTTCGTAGTAGTATAATTAGAATTAAATTCTAGCCAGGCAGTAATAGTAATTTTGTCTTCTTTATTTGTAGCCCAAATACAATAATTATGCTCATTTTTTTGGCAAGAATATATTTTATAAATACGCTTTTCAGCTCCATTGAATATTATCAAACTGCTACTAGAAATTTCAGGATTATACTCATTATCCATTTGAATAATTATGCCACATTTTATTTCATGTTTTTCTGATGATTCTTTTAAATCAAAATCGTAGTCATAACTGATATCGAAATTAAATCGTTGATTCCAATTCTTAATAAAACCCTTGTCATCAATGGTATAGCTTTGTGCAAAAGATTGAAAAATACCTGCAAAATTTATCAGCAAGAAAATACAAAGTGCTTTTTTCATTTCTTATATTTTTAAGTTGAATAAATCCTAAAGCTTGTATCAAAAATATAAGAAATAACCAGGTAAAGAAATACGATGAAACTGGTATTTTTAACTACCAAGTTCTTGGTATATAAAGGGACTAGACTTAAAATTTTATTTAATAAAACCTTTGCTATAGGCATGTTTCAGCAAACCGGCCAGGTTGTGCGATTTGGTTTTTTGCATAATATTCTTCCGGTGTGTTTCTACTGTACGGTAGCTGATATGAAGTTCGTTGGCAATTTTTTCATTGGTATATTCTTTGCCCAGTAATTTTAATATTTCAATTTCCCGGTCAGTTAAAATTATTACTTCGGTGTTCTTTTTTTCTGCAACACCCTGCATAATAATCTCTTCTACCTCAGCGCTAAAATAATAACGACCGCTCATTACTTTTTTTATGGCCTCCACTAATTCTGACTTATCCGAGTTTTTTAATAAATACCCCGATACGCCAATATGGATAAGCTCAGATATAATTTCCGGGTCGTTATAGGTTGTTAACATGACAATCTTTATGCCCGGCTTTTTTTCTTTAATCTGTTTTGCTGTTTCTATGCCATCGAGCACAGGCATGCTAATATCAAGCAGGCAAACATCAGTTTTTATATTTTTGATTAGTTCAAGCACTTCATATCCATTGCCTGCAGTACCAACTATTGTAAAATCCTCAACTGCCTGTAGCAACGACACAATTCCGTCTCTTAAAATGCTGTGATCATCTGCTATTATTATTTTTATTTTATCCATAAAAACTGCTTGGACAAATGTATTTCAGAAACAAACCAATTTACATACCAATATATTGGTATTTTATTTTTCAGCTTGTTACAGCGGCACATCAATTATTACTGTTGTTCCCCTGCCTAGCAATGTGTCAACGTCCATTGTCCCATTCAAATATTCAACCCTTGATATTATATTGCCTAGTCCTATTCCTTTTTTCCCCTGCAGGGATTGAGCATAATCAAATCCCTTTCCATTATCTTCAATAGTTATGTTTAAATGATCTGGGTATCTTATCAATTGAACAGTAGCCTTTTCCGCTGCTGCATGTTTCACTATATTATTAATAAGTTCAAGTATAATTCTGTAAATACTTATCTCAACATGTTCATCTAACCTTTCCTCAAAATCATGCGCTGAAAAGTTTATCTGAAGCCCCGAATTAGAAGAAATTGTATTGATTAGATTTTGTAAAGCAGCTAACAGTCCTAATTTAGAAAGTGTTGCAGGCATTATATTCTGAGATATGCTTCGTAACTCAGCTGACGCTTCATCAATAAGCTGAATTGTTACCAAATACTTTTCATTTTGCTCATCAGAAAGATCCTGTTGATTGTCTCTTAGTGAAGACAACTTTAACCTTGCGGCAGAAAGCACCGAGCCAAGACTATCGTGTATGTCCTGTGCAATGCGTTTGCGTTCTTGGTCTTGGGCAACGGCAATGGCATTAAATAATTCATTTCGATGGCGGTTTAGTTCTTTCTGGTATTTATTTTTTTGCCTTAGCCTATATTGATTGTACAGATAAATAAGTGTTAGAAACAAAAAAATAGCAATGCCTATAATAATATTTTTTTCCTTTTTCTGCTGTTCAAGCTCCATTTGCTGTATTCTTTTTTGCCTTTCAATTTGAACCGCTGATTCAGCTTGCAGAATTTCCCTTTGATTGCTTTCAGCAACAATACTGTCTTTAAGATTTGAAAACAATGATTGATAATTATACGCGCTGTCAAACTTTTTTTTCTGTGCAAAAGCACTGGCAAGTTGCTCATATGCATCCCGCATATATTCTCTATGTTGGATTTGGTGGGCGATATCTAAGCCAGTTTGTAAATAGAAAATTGCGCTGTCAGGTTTTTGAAGATGGTTATAAATATCGCCTGTGTTAATATAATAGCTGGCTATATCATAAGCATTTATCCTGTCTTTATATGCTGCAATACTATTCACACTAGTTATAGCATAGGACAAAGCCTTGCGATAGTCCTGTTTCCGTTTATAGGCATCTGCAATTTTATTTGATATATATATTTCTCTTTCTTTCGGTGTAAAAAGATTGGCCAATTTAACAGCACTGAACAATTTGCCAGATTGCTGTAACAATGAGATTGCTTTTTCATAATCTTGTCTTGCAAAAGCAAGATCAGCGAGATCACATAAAGTATTCCCCTCGGTTAAGCTGTCTTTAATATTTCGGCTGAGTTGCAGATTACCTAAAAAATACTGTTCTGCCCGGTTGAAGTTTCTCAGCTTAATATGGATAGAACCGATCGCAGCATTAAAGTGTACCACCCTTTTCAGGTCATTTATATTTTCTGCTCTTTTCAACCCTTCGGTAGAAATTTTCATCGCTTCCTCAAATTGCCCTTCCAAAAAATAGTTATTATTCAGGGAAGGTCTCAATACGTGTAATTCTTCAAAGTCAAAATCATTTTTGATGGCTATCTCCAGTGCTTGCTGCCAGTAAAACTCAGCTTTTTTGAAATTTTTATTGTTGTAATAATTAACCCCCCTCGACATAAGCGCATACATCCGGAAATAGGATGGTTTGTCCTTTTCCTTTAGTTCAAAGGCAGCCTTCGGATAACTAATAGAGTTATCAGGAAAGTACGGTCGATAATTTATATGCCGAGGTAGTAAACAGGAAAAATTGTTAATCAGTATTTTGCCTGTTGCGATTTTCAAAGGAAAGGAATCAATTTGCCTTTGAAAAAAAGCAACCTCCTCCTCTGTTACCAGGCTGTCCTTATACTGTGCTAATGATGGCAAGGATAAAAATAAAATAACCAATGCTAATAAGGCGCTGTATATTTTTCTGACACACATGGAATACTAAATTTATTAAACCCAATTGATTATTACCTATTTTTTTACCCACCAAAATATATATTTGGAAACACACGACACATTAACCATTCAAATCCAAACTTTTGTGAATATTAAATTGATGAATAATCAATCTTTTTCTCAGTAAGCTCTCCTGTATGAGACGATGCATACTTCCGTTTCATACATTCACAACGTCCTCAACTTACGCACAAACACAAAGAGAGACCTTGCAATGACGTAAAGCTGTCTGTTTGCGCAAAACCAGTTATTATACCGGTAAGAATTAAAATGAAAATTATAAGAATCTTTTTTTTCATTAATTATTTTATCTAATTATCAGGGATTGGCCTCACACGGTTCTACCACTGTTTTCTTTCCAAGTGCCAGTATTTGCAGGCTATTTCAATTTTTAATTTTTACGGGCATATCCTTCTTAATATTATTTATTATTCTTGTAGGATTGCTCGGTGCTGGATTTGTTGTAATGGCATCCGGCGTAAATTCAATTTTTAACTTTAGTGAATAGCTGCCATTACTTGTTTTTATTGCATAGGTTTCTTCAGTAAATATCATTTCGGTTATTCCGGAAATCATTTCCCCTCTTTCTGGATGATTGGTTTCGCGGATACTTTTGTTATATCTTACAAAGGCAGATAATATTTTTGTGTCCAATAATAGCATCGCAGGATTGTAA
>CALRKF020000041.1:0-29247 GCA_943367825.1 Chitinophaga pinensis | reverse complement strand
TCCTCCCACGCCTAGGTTCCTGACTTCACGAAACTTAACGAAGTGATTTAAGGTACAAAGAGAGCGCTCCGCTGGAGCTTGCTATAAATTATATTTTGCGTTGTTACAAAGGTAGCGCTCCTACGGAGCTGAACTTCTAATAAGTAGTTCGGAAAAACGGGAATTTTGTTTTTTGTATAAAAATGTTTTTAGTTCTTCAAATTGAAACTGGTTCAACGATGGAAGTTTCAACAATATTCAACCTTTCTCAACTTTTCCTCAACCCCTCAACCCGCCTGACTTCGTCATTCGGGCAGGCCTCCAACCTTAACCTTAACCTCAACCTCAATCTCAACCCCTCCCTCTACAGTCCACTCAAAAAACTATCATGAATATAATCCACCACATTCACCAGGTTCTTAGTATCCTCATATACTTTCAATTGTCTGTCGGCGCCGGTACCTGCTTCTAGCATCTTGTGAACATTGGCTACTACATGGCGACTACCTAAATGCGGTACTACATCATCAATAAAATCCAATAATTCATAAATAAGTATCCGGGTATTTACTTCCGATTCTTTTCCAAAATCAATCAGACTACCATCGATACCATATCGGCCTGCCCTCCATTTGTTTTCATTGATGAGTGCGCGGGAATAAGACATGAAATTCAAATTCTGGTGACGGAGCTTGTATAATTTGGCACAGATGCCCTGAAATAAAGCAGCAATGGTGATGGTTTCTGATACCGTCATGGGCACATCACAAATTCTGAATTCTACTGTATTGAAAAAAGGATGCACACGCAAATCCCACCATATTTTTTTTGCATTGTCAATGCAATTGGTCTTCACCAATAATTTCACATAATTATCATAGGCTTCAATGCTTTCAAAATAATCGGGTATGCCTGTACGTGGGAACTTATCAAATACCTTGGTACGGAAACTTTTATAACCTGTTAAGCGGCCTTCCCAAAAAGGACTATTGGTACTCAATGCATAGATATGCGGTAAAAAGTAACGCGCACTATTGGCAATATGAATGGCCATTTCCCTGGTCTCCATACCTACGTGCACATGCAAACCAAAAATCAGGTTGCTACGTGCCGCCTCTTGCAATTCATTTACAATCTCATTGTAGCGAACATGCTCGGTAATCAATTGTCTTTCCCAATGACTAAATGGATGTGTGCCACTGGCACCTACCCATAAGCCCAGGTTATCGGCAATACCACTGATGGTTTTGCGAAGCGTGGCTACATCCAAAAAGGCTTCATCCACATCATTGCAAATATCTGTACCTACTTCCACCACGGCCTGGTGCATTTCGGCCTTCACCTTATCCTTAATTAATTTATGGCCTTCCTGCACAATCTTTTGTTCATGACTCTTAAGTTCCCTGGTTTGGGGATCAATAACCATGTATTCTTCTTCCACACCAATGGTGAAATGTTTGTAAGATAAATTTGCCATCTGATGAATTGGTTATACTAACAATAATGATTAAACGAAATTGAAACCGTATTAATATAGTTTTTGTTTATTGGTACTGCGCTTGATGTATTCACCCCAGGTAAGATTATCGGCATTGTCCTGGTGCTCTAATGCTTTTTCAATCGCATAATTGGCAGCCGTTTCCACCACCCAATCAAAATTCTCCTGACCTACACTGGTTACCTCTGCATCGGGGGCTGGATTACAGAAATCAATTGCATAGGGTACGCCATCACGCAAGGCCAATTCAACTGTATTGAAATCATAGCCCAGGTAACGGCAGATGCGCAATACAATTTCCTCCATCTCCTTGTATTTTTCGGGCGTTGGTGAAAAATCGGCCACATAACGCAAATGATGCGGGTTACGTGGTTCATAAGGCATAATGCGTACATATTTACCACCGATGCAATAACAACGATAGTATTCTTCAAATTTGATTTCTTCCTGCAACATCATCACCAATTGTTCGGTTTCCGCATGTTTTTCGAAAAACTCTTCGATGCTATTGAGTTGGTAAACACTTTTCCAACCACCACCTGCAAAGGGCTTCATATAGGCTGGGAATCCGATATAATTAAAAATGCCTTCCCAATCCATGGGATATTTTAAATTAGAAAATGATTCAGAACTGGTATCGGTGGGTAAATCTCTGGAAGGCAGGATAACGGTCTTAGGTACAGGCACGCCAATTTTTGTAGCCAAGCAGTTATTAAAGAATTTTTCATCGGCACTCCACCAAAAGGGATTATTGATGACCGTGGTACCACAAAGGGCTGCATTTTTCAAAAAAGCACGATAAAAAGGCACATCCTGACTGATACGGTCAAAAATAACAGCATATCCGCTGGGTTCGCCCTGCATTACCTTATCGATACTTACCGGCTCGGCTACAATACCCGGAATATTTTTGCTGTTGACCCTAGCAACAAATGCATCTGGAAAACTTCTTTCTTTTCCGAATAACATGCCTATTTTCTTCATAACTGTGATTTAAGTTTAAAAATTCAATGATTTCCAAATATATTTTTTAGCAGCCAATAAAAAAAATATTGTTCAATTCTTTTTAAGGCATTGAATCCAACAATTGTTTTTAGAAATTCAATGCAATCCATGAAGTACTAAGGCATGATTTGCTTATTTTTGACCATATGGCTAAGGAGAATACGAAAGGAGTGCTTTTAGAAAATCATCTTTTTCAATCGGAGTTTTTATCCAGGGAAGTAAAAGTGGATTGTTATTTACCGGAAGGAATGGCAGATTATAATGACCTTAGTTTACTATTGGTAAATGATGGCCAGGACCTGGTTACCATGGCATTTGAGGATATTCTACAGGAATTGTACAAAGAAAATGCGATTCAACCGCTAATTTGTGTAGGAATACATTGCAGTGCTGATCGTAAAAACGAATATGGTACTGCTACAATACTAGACCATAAAGGCAGAGGCGCAAAGGCGGCTTTATATACCCGCTTTATATTGGAAGAGCTATTGCCTTATATCCGTTCTACTTATCAAATATTTTCGTTTAAGGATAAGTCCTTTGCAGGCTTTTCGTTGGGTGGACTAAGTGCCATTGATATTGTTTGGAATTACCCGCAGGAGTTTAGTAAACTAGGTGCATTCAGTGGCTCTTTTTGGTGGCGCGATCTTGACCAGGACGAACCCGATTTTGATGAAAATGAAAATCGCATCATGCAACGACAAATCAAAGAGGGCGGCTATTATCCATGGCTCTCCTTCTTTTTTGAAGTGGGTACCTTAGATGAAACGGCCGACAGAAATAATAATGGCATTATCGATTCTATTGATGATACACTCGCCCTTATTGAAGCATTAAATGATAAGGGATATCCACCCGCAGCAACACATTATCTTGAACTACCCGAAGGAAAACATGATGTACCTACCTGGGCCAGTGCTTTTCCGGCGTTTTTGAAATGGGGATGGGGAGGGGGAGCGGTTGAGGAGGGTTGAGGAGGGTTGAGAAGGGTTTAGAAGAGTTGAGAAGGGTTGAGGTAGAGGTTAAGGTTAAGATTGAGGTTAAGGTTGAGGAGGGTTGAGGAAGGGTTTAGATGGGTTTAGAAGGGTTTAGATGTTGATAAGGGTTGAGAAATTGAGGCCTTCTTAAATTAAACCAGTGCCAATTTGAACAACCAAAAAAAGAGATGATGAAGAGTTGAATATAGTTGAATTATCCAAAGCAAATACTGTTTTAATTTTGAATATCTAATGCCTGATGATGCATTCATACAGTATTAATAACTTTTTAAATACAAAAAACAAAATTCCCGTTTATCCCAACTTATACTTAGAAGTTCAGCTCCGGAGGAGCGCCCTCTTTGTAACAGAAACACACAAAATATAGCAAGCTCCAGCGGAGCGCTCTCTTTGTACCTTAAATCATTTCGTTAAGTTTCGTGAAGACACGAACCTAGGCGTGGCACTAATTTCAACAACTAAAAACTAAAAACTAAAGACTAAAAACTTTTCCTACTTAACCACACTAAACGGCATCGTCACCGCAGCATTATTCAATTTAATACTGGTGATTGAATTAAAGGTAGGACAGCAATCAGATTTTCCTTGATTGACTTGATAGCTTAATTGAAAGGAATCTGTTCTTACATTATTGAGATAAAGATAATATTGGGTACTTAAACTAGCTGGTACAAATACCAATCCAGTACTAGCCTGACTACTATCACCTGCATAGGCCTTGGTAGCATCTACGAGCACTGCATTTTCATATGATTTGATGGCTACTTTTTCGGAGCTATATAATTTATTGGGACCACAGGTAAGGTTTTGTCCCGTGCTATTGACAATTTTAAAATGTACTTCCGGAAAAACGGCATCGCAATTGGAATCGCATTCATTTTTTCCGCAGGATAAAAATAGGAGGCTGCTAATACCAAGCAAAGCAATGATTGGCAAAAATCTATTTTTCATCATGATGGTTTACTGTTTTAGGAATAAATGATTGCAAAATTACACTTAAAACAATTACCAAAAGAGCCCCAATTACATTCAACCACAAAAATGAAATAATATCTTTTAAGTAAATAATAATAACTAATAATTCTGCTATCAGGGCAGCATAAAAAACTGCATTACTTTTTACTTTTTTTATCCAGAATGCTACTAGAAAAACACCCAGTATCACACCATAAAAAAGTGAACCAATGATATTAACAGCTTCAATCAGGCTATTGCCAATATTGTATGCAAATAGTGCAATGATGATAGAGAAAATACCCCAGGCAAGGGTGTATTTTTTTGATAAAATATATTCTTCTTTTTCTGACTTTGGTGCTGTCCATATTTTTTGATGAAAGTCAATCATCGTACAGGCCGCCAATGAATTCAGTGCTGCAGCAATACTACCCCATGCAGCCAGAAAAATAATAGCAATCACTAGTCCAATTAATCCAATGGGTAATTGCTCTTTTACAAAATACAGGAAGATATAATTTGTGTCTTTCGGTTTTGTAATTGGCAAAGCCCGCTCCATCATTCCAGCAAATTGCTTTCGGTACTTATTGGCCTCGGGGTGATTGCCTGCATCAAAGCTTAAATTATAATTGGATTCCAACGCAAGTAGTGAATCCTTTTTATCGGTATGCATGGCTTGTTCATAAGTAACCCTGTCAAAATATACGGGTGCTTTTTTAAATTGATAGAAGGAAAAAATAAGGATGCCCAACAATAAAATGCAAAACTGCATGGGCACTTTTACCAAACCATTCATCAATAAACCTTTTTTGCTGGCTGCTAAATCTTTGGCAGTAATATACCTTCCAACCTGACTATGATCGGTGCCAAAATAACTCAGGGCTAAAAAGAAACCACCGATAATACCTGTCCAGATATTGTATTTATCCCTCCAGTCAAATCCTTTTTCGGTAAATCCTGTAGTGATGATATTCATCTTTCCTTGCGCACCGCTGGTATGGATGGCATCAAAAAAACCTAGGTTGCCAGGTAATAATTTTACAGCCAGGTAGCCAACAATAATCAATGCTACAAAAACAATGATCATTTGAATTTTCTGTGTATGCGCTACTGCTTTAGCACCACCGCTCATGGTATAAATAATCAATAATCCACCCATTACAATGGTGGTATAATAAATATTCCAGCCCAGTAAAGAACTGAGCACAAGGGAAGGTGCAAAAATGCTTACACCAGTACTTAGTCCTCGGGATAATAAAAATAAACCTGAAGTAAGAGATCTTGTTTTACGGTCAAATCTTTTTTCCAAAAATTCGTAGGCAGTATATACTTTCAGTTGACTGAATACTGGCACAAAAAAAATGGCTATGACCACCATGGCAATCGGTAGTCCAAAATAATATTGTACAAAGCGCATTCCATCACTATAAGCCTGACCGGGACCTGTGAGAAAAGTAATGGCACTGGCCTGTGTTCCCATGATGCTTAGTAATACGAGGTACCAGGGCATATTCCGATTGCTCAGGAAATAGCCATCCAGATTTTTGCTGGTACGGCTTTTATGAATGCCGTAAGCAATGATACCCATTAAGGTAATTACCAGAACAAGCCAATCGATGGTATGCATGCAAATTGATTGGTGATAAAATAAAAGAATACTATTTCAAGTACTAAAAATAGCAGTACCAGCAAGTACCATTTGCCCCAATGGATTTTTTCTTCCTGGTTGTTCTTATTAATATTTTTTGTATGCTGCTTCATAAAGCTATTTTGCTTTATATACTCTTTTTTGAATTTTATTGGAAATTAGGTTTGCAAACAACCGATAAGCCCCGGGTACACCTGCTGGTAATTCGCGGAAAAAGACTAGGCCAGTATAAATAAACCTTCCCTTTCCATAATTGCTGATGATTAAACTACCATCCTGCATATCCTTTTCTCCGGGATCTTTCATGCTAAATATACGTTGGTAATTACTATCTATTTTCTCTGCATGATAGATGCTTCTTTCCTGTATCCAAGCTTTGAAATCATCGGCTGTAATTTTATTGGGATAATTCAGTGCCGGGTGATTGGGGAGCAGGAAATTAACAGTAGCTGTTTCGTCTGTAATTCGCGTACGACTGATGTTAAAATCGTAAGGGCCAATCTTGCTTTTTACATTACTGATAAAATTGCTGGTATTGTATTGCACTAATAAAACGCCGCCTTCTTTTACATAATTCATCAACACATCATATACATTGCCCATCCAGTCATTGGTATTATAGGCCCTAACGCCAGTTACAATGGCATCAAATTGATGGAGATTATTAGCAGTAATATCGGCTTCTCTTAAAATGGTTACTTTATAGCCCATTTGTTCAAGTGCTTCTGGTACTTTATCGCCTGCACCTGATATATAACCCACAGCCGTACCCGAAATTTTTAAATCCATCTTAATGATTTTGGTCGCATCATAGTAGTGGTAAAGAATATCGGGTATATGATCGTAACTGATTTTTTTTACTGAAAAATACTGGTGTTCATAAAATGCTGGATTACTCAATTCCCCACCCAGTTCTAGCGCAGCATGTGCTGGAATAGAATCGCTGTTAATAGTTAAACTTAGCTTTCTTTTGACTCCTTTCGTAAGGCTGAGACTGCTATCAAATACTGGGGGTCCTTTTGTATCAAATAGTCCATTGAATTGGTAAGGAGTACTTAGGGCTAAATTGGATTGTAAGGTATATTCTATGGCTTTGTTCTTATTCTTATCACTGTTATTGAATAAAATCAAGGAAGGGGAAGTATTGACAAATGCAGGGTATACCAATTGAATGGGTTCGTATAATTCGCCTTTTACCGGATCAGTGAATTTATAAAAAACAGATTTCTTAATTGGTATGGTTATACCATTAATGTATAGTTCGAATAAAGCAGTATGGTGATTGTCTTCGGGTAGACCAATCAATGTTTGATTGCTTACCTTAAAACGACCAATTTCTTTTTGTTCTTCCAGCCAATAGGGTTGGGTAGGTGCTGTAGCAGCAGCTATGAAGCAGGTAATGGTTTTTGAATTGTTTTGGTTTTTTTCCAATTTGGTAAAAGCCAGGCTGGAATCAAACAACTGCACTTTCAATTTTTCGAATGGGCTGCCCAGGCGATTATTGATACTGATATTAATTTTGATACTGTCTCCAATGGTATTTAATTGATTGAGGGCAGTGGCTTCCATAAAAAGTCCACTACATTGTTCTATCAGGTTGCTGATAGCTGTCAACTTTTGTTCCTGCATATAGGAGGGAGCAAGGGTTGAAATGCGTTTATACAATTCCGTTAGCGGTAGTACGCTGTATTCAGGATGTTCGGCATCAAAATGAAGAATAATGGAATCTATGGCTGATTGGATATTATTTTCTTTTACCGGGCGGTTGGTAAGTTCTCCTTCGGATAATAAGCGATCCCAACTGGTTGTTATGCCTTCCATCAAATCGTTGCTGGCTGCAGCACCTTTAATAGTTTTAAAATATTCAATACTACTGCCTCTTTGTGCGGGTACACCAAATCCCTGGCTTTTATGTTGGCTGCGACTCAATGCAGCAATTTCTCCATAGCTTTTTCCCAATAGAGGATTGTACATGCCTACATCTATTTTTAATTGGGAGTCGCTTTGTGTATTGGTGCCGCCAAAATTAAAAGTATTCCATAGTAATCTTTTGGCTTGCCAGGGTTGTACACCATATTTAAATTGTTCGGGAAATTTGTTAGGATCTGCCGCCGCATCAAAGGCTTCTTCTGCAATGATGGCAGAAGCGGTATGGTGTCCATGACCACCTTCGCCAGTGGTAGGAAAGCGGGCAATGATGATATCTGGTCTGAATTTTCGAATAACCCAAACTGCATCACTGAGAATTTCTTCGTGTCCCCATATACCTAAGGCTTCCTCAGGACTTTTGCTATAGCCGAAATCAAAGGCACGGGAAAAAAACTGTTCGGCGCCATCAATTCTGCGTGCAGCTAATAATTCCTGAGTACGTATCAAACCTAGGTCAATGCCTTGTTCATCACCAATCAGGTTTTGTCCTCCATCACCCCTTGTTAAACTCAAATAGCCAGTGCGGTATTTTTTTTCATTGGCAAGGTAGGCGAGTAGCCTAGTATTTTCATCGTCGGGGTGGGCAGCCATGTATAACACATTGCCCAATACATTCAGTTTTTTTAATTGTAATAATATTTCTGAAGAAGTATAGGACTTAGGAGTTTGAGCATTTACCGATAAAAAACAGCCAACAGTAAGGGTTGTTATGAATACACTACGCAAAGAAATTTTCATATATAAATATTAACTAAAATATAATAAAATAAGGTAGGTGAATAGCATTGGTATTTATATATAAAATATGGCTGCATTGAATTGGTAATTAAGTCCACTTGATTTTGCTTGCAGCTATTTATTTATGGCCAATTTAATCTACAGTTTATAGTCTAATGGGTTCGTTTCCTACCATGAAAACAGCATTTAAGAATAGTAATTTTCCATTTTCCCAAAAACTGCGAAATAAAGGATCGTCGAGCAAGTAAATTATTTTCCCTCTGCCAATATCCTGAACGCCGAATAAGGTACCATCTTTGATTTTGTTGCTCACCAAATTTCCTGCAAAGCCTGTGACTTTATTTTCTTTTTTTACTACCCCAACATTCCATCCATCTTTCATGTATTCGAGTACCAGTCCATTTTGCTTAAGGGTGTAAAAGTTTTTGCCAATACCAAATGCCAGCGGATGCGATTCATCCATTTCTACTTTGTAAATGGCACCTGGGATACTATTTACCAATTCATCTCTTTCCCTGTTTTCGTATTTTTTTATGGCAGTATAATCACTATCATCATTTTTGTCCTCTTCCGATTTTTTGAGTTTAGGACCCCAATCTGCTCCAGCCAATTGACTCACGACTGCTTCCATTGCAATAATCCTTCCACCTGCACGAACCCATTGTTTTAAATCTTCCGCTGCTTTTTTATCGTTGATCAATTCATAAAAGCCATCTGGCATTATTAATACATCCACCTGATTCAATTGACCAATACGAAGTCCATTGCTATTGATCATAGTAATTGGATAATGCAATTGTTGTTCAAACAAATGCCATACTTCTCCTGCTGCATTGGCATTTACTTCGGGGCCTGTTAAACATGCCACTCGGGGAGCAGCCAATTTCAAAATATCGGGACTGCCCATATCCGGACCACTATCCATAAAGCCACCTTCCAATAAGGTATAGATAGCGCCTTGTTCATTGATAATTTTTTCAACACTTGCCCAATTGGCATTGTCTCTTTTGAGTAATATTAGTGAGCCCTTGTTAATTTTCTTTCCATTATATACTAAGTCTTTTTCATTGATTCGAACCCCTGCCTTGCTTTTCAATAAGGCGGCCAATAAACTGGCATCATGAACATCGCTATAGGAAACTATAATACCATAAGAAATGGGAGGTAATGCAGCATAGGGACTTTTGATTGTTTCGCTGCCCTTAAGATTGCTGTTCAGGGCATAGGCATTTACTCCATAGGCATAGGGAAGGCTCCAGGCAGTGATGTCGTAGGTAGCACTGTCTGATAGTTTACTCACTGGTTCCAACAAAACCTTGGCCAGGTGGCCCTGCGGTTGTGCTGCATTCACCAATACATTGTAGGTGCCTGCTTGGATAGGGCCTGTTTTACCTGTGTAATAATCAAATCCTGTTAGGGACTGACCATTGTAGCCACTGGTATAACGGATATTATTAGAGGCTAATATTTTTTCGATTGCCTTAATGCGACCATAATCATTGCTGCTGAGCAAATAGGTTTTATAAAAACTACCAACCCCGTTTTGGGCATCATCGAAATATTGTTTGAATTGACTGATTAATTTCCCAGCATTTTCGGAGCTGGCTTCTACAGTACTTAATCCTGTGGTGGTATGGTGCCATAGTCTATCCTTTAGCGTTAGTGTGTCGCCTTCATCTGTGTTAACAGCCAATCCTCCACGGCTATGGCCACCTTGTTCATAGGTCATGCCAATACTGCCATTGTAAGTAGGGTAGGTGTCGCCATAACTTGGGTAAAATAAATCAAAGCGCTCCTTGGTGAAATAGAGCCATCCGTTTTTGTCAAAATAACGCGCATTGTTTTTTCCAATAGTGGTTTGAAAACTTCTTTGCCAGGCCGTAACTACTTCATGAAATGGTTCTGCTGCGGGTGCAAAATAATAGGGTTCATTATAACCTTGTTCGTGATAATCTACATGCACTTGTGGCATCCAGTGATTGTATTGTACAATGCGTTGTTGTGTTTCTATTTGAACCTGCCAGGCCCAGTCGCGGTTTAAATCAAAATTATAATGGTTGGTTCTTCCTCCTGGCCAGGGCTCATCGTGTTCTCTTGCTAAAGTAGCTGAATTTGCATCCCTTCCTACTACGGAATTAAACCAGTTTACATAATGGTCTCTACCATCTGGATTCAAGCAGGGATCTATGATTACGACTGTATTTTTTAACCATTTTGCTGCATTGGGTTGCAATAATTCATAGATGGTTTGCATGGCTGCTTCGCTGCTGCTGGCTTCATTACCATGCACATTATAACTGAGCCAAACAATGGCGGTATTGGTATTGTTGGCTTGGCCCGCTTCCATTCCCGTTAATTGAAGATTATTGATTCTTATTTGCTCCAACTTGGCCATATTATCGGTGGAGGAAATAAAGGCAAGGTACAAGGGCCTTCCTTCATAGGTTTTGCCATATTCTTGTAACTGCACTTGTTTTGGAATGGTTTCTTGTACGTACTGAAAATACTGTACAATTTTATAATGCGGTGTAAAAGCCGTACCTAGTTCATATCCCAGAAATGCTGTTGGGCTTTTTACTTGCCCCAAAGAAAATATACTAAAACATAAGCTTGCTGCTCCTATCAATAATTGCTTCATAAAATATACTACTAATGAGATGTGAAAATAAAGAAAGCAGTTGAGAATAGTCACCCGTTTATAATAAATAAGGGCCATATGGTATAAAAAAAGCGGAGGAAAAATCCTCCGCTTAGTATACAATCGAGTTCGATTATTTTTTCTTACAGCAATCTTTCAGTTTAGACACATCCAAGCTCACACGCGCAAAGATATAACGTCCATTGCTACCGAATTGGTTGCTACCATATAAGAAGCGACCGCGGTTGGTTAAATCTCTACCTGCGCTATAGCCACCAGTAGTTTTTGAAGTTCCCAAAGAAGATTGAACTGGGTTATTGTAAACGAAAGAAGCATCGTTTCTTGGATCCAGGTACAATCTATCGGGGTAAACATCAAAAATATTGTTAGCACCTACAGAGAAGGAGATAGCTGAACAATAGCGATAGGTAACTACTACGTCGGTAGTAATTTTAGCTTTGAAAGTTTGATCTGCACCAAATGCCACATCATTCCAATAAACGCCACTACCATTCACCGCTTTTGGATCGGTATTGCTCAACAATACAGTTTCGCCAAAACGTACAGACCTCCAAAGGAAGCTGAATTTTTTGATATCGTAGCTAGCAGTAAAATTGATTTTGCTCTTAGGTTGTGCATCTTCGATACGGCTTCTTTGTAAGCGATCGAATAGGGCCACTTTCAAGTCATTGGCTGGATTCTTACTTGGATCAGTAAGGCTTGGGTTATTAGCAGGAGCATCAATTACAGAATTGGTTTTGATAGCACCATCTACTTTATTTTCATTGAAGTTACCAGCAATAGATAAATTACCAGAACCTTTTCCTAATTGGAAATGTTTGGTCAACACTACATCAACACCTTTTGTTTTGGTATCAATGGCATTGGTCCAGAATTGTAATGCACTAACAGATGCATCAACGTTATTGGCATTCAAAATAGTAGCCACTAAAGAATTGCTTCTGTTAAATTGTGTAGACAAAACAATCCTGTCTTTAATATTGATATAATATCCATCAACAGTAATAGTAAAGCCTTCGCCAAACTTACCTACAACACCTGCTGTAAAGCTGGTAGATTTTTCGGGTTTAAGTTCGCTGATACCAAATGCATTTCTAACAATTGGGTTATTATTATTTGCAGTTAATGCATTAGAAGGAAGACCACCTACAAATTGTGTAGAGGTATTTTGGAAATAACGCTGGTGTAAGCTAGGTGCTCTAAAACCTGTATTGGCAGAACCACGGATAGCCCATTTATCGCTCAATTCGTAACGAGCTGTCAATTTAAAACCAGTTCCATTATAGGTAACACCGGTTTCGTTATAACTTTCGAAACGACCAGCAACACCCAATAAGAATTTGTTGATAGAATATTCACCATCTACATAAGCGGCATATACATGACGTTTTGCATCTACTACGTCACCTGGTTGAAAGCCTGGGAATACTTGTGAACCAGAACCAGGAGTTACATTTGAGCCAGAAGTAGTAGAAGTACCACCGGTGCCAGGATAAGAAGGAATAGTAGCTACTGTTCCAATTCTGCCTCCATTAAGATAAGAATTATCTTCTCCTTTTTTAATAGAGAATTTTTCTGTTCTGGCCTCTGCACCAAATGCAAAGTTGATATCTCCACCACCACTTAAATTGAATTTGCGGTTAAGATCAACATTGATAGTATTTTGGTTAAAGCCCAATTTGCCTGCATTGAATTTTACTTGTGGAATTACAGAAGCTGCCAATGAAGCATTACCTGTATTTTCAATGCTGTATTGAATAGTATTATTTCCAAAAGTATTACTTAGGTCAAGATCCCATTGTTTTAATTTAGTACGATATCCCACCAATAAACTTTGGTCATTGATAGTTGGATGAATTTCGGGAAGGAAACCATCAGGATATATATAAGAACCACCAATAGCAACAGGTTGTTGTGAAACAGAGTTGGGGTTACGGCTAAAGCCAGTTGCAAAACCAGTACGGTGCGAAATGCCAGTAGTGAAATACAATTCAGATTTTGTACCTATGTTTAAACCTGCATTGATAAATGTACCCCAGTTTTGAGAGGCAGATTGGCCAGCATATATATTATGTCTGTCATATCCTCTTGAAGCTGCCATGTCTTTATCGTAGTTAATCAACCAACGACGATAGTCAACCGGGTCAACACCTGCTTGCGTGTTGGGGAAAGCGCCACCATTACCTACATACAAAAGGGGGATATTATCATTGCCACTTCTATTAGAACGAGCTCTATCCAACCATTGACCACTCATATTGAAATAACCAACTTTGCCGGCAGTACCAAAAGAGAAATCAATTTGTTTGCTTTCGCCATCACGAATATGGTTCTTACCATTGTAATCTAACATGGTGTTGTTTTCGCCAGTGGTAGCAGAAATATTAAATCCGTTGTATCTTTTTTTCAATACTACGTTGATAACACCTGCAATGGCATCAGAGCCATACATCGCAGAAGCACCATCACGCAATACCTCAATTCTTTCAATAGCGGAAGCAGGAATAGCATTTAAGTCAGTTCCAACACTACCTCTTCCTACTGTACCATTGATATTAACGAGGGCTGTATTATGCCTTCTTTTTCCATTTAATAAAACCAAGGTTTGATCAGGGCCCAAACCACGAAGACCGGCAGGATCAATATGATCGGTACCATCACTAACGGTTTGTCTGGCACTTTGGAAAGAAGGTGCAGTATAATTCAACATCTGGGTTACATCCATTTGCGCAAAAGATTTTACTTCTTTTACAGAAATAATGTCAACTGGTACGGGTGTAGAAATGATACTCCGGGGCAGCCTATTACGACTACCTACCACTTGAATGGTTCCCAAATCTGATACAAAACTCAGACTGGCATTGTTTTCAACAGTGCCACCTGCAGTAACTGTAACAGTATTTTTTTGTGGAGCTTGTCCAACATATGAAATCACTACGGTATAAGTACCTGCAGCAATTTTCAAAGAGTAAAATCCATTTCCATCGGTAGAAGTACCCTTGGTCTGTCCTTCAATAGTAACAGAAGCACCAGGAAGTGCTTTCCCATTAGCATCTTTTACAGTACCGGAAATGGTTCCTGTTTGTGCCTTTCCCAAGGCCACTAAAATGAAGGATACGAAAAACATAAGAAAAGTTTTCCGTAGCAATTGGTTTGTTCGCATAAATTTTGTTTTTGAATTAAGCAGTAAAGCTTAAAATTAACAAAATAATGGCAGTAAAGGACTAATTTTAAAAAAATGATTTTTAAACATGAATAAATATATTAATATCAATGGGTTTTTAATATTCTTAATGCTCTCCAACATCGTTCGTGCCCAAGCAATTGATCCCTTTCACTATACCATTCAGAAGCAGGCTACAGTAAGCAAGGGGGCGGTAGTTTCTGCACATCCCCTGGCCAGTAAAGTGGGTGTATCCATTTTAAAAATGGGCGGAAATGCAGTAGATGCGGCCATTGCTACTCAATTGGCTTTAGCAGTTGTATATCCAGGAGCTGGGAATATAGGCGGAGGTGGATTTATGTTGGCACATTTAGTAAATGGAAAAAATATTGCCATCGATTATCGCGAAAAAGCGCCTTCCAAAGCGAGCAGGGATATGTACTTGGATGAGAAGGGGGATGCTCAAATGAAATTAAGTCAGGATGGACATTTGGCTGCCGGTGTACCCGGTACTCCTGCAGGTTTATTTGCTTCGCATAAATACGGCCGATTGCCTTTTAAAAAATTAATTGAGCCAGCCATTTTATTAGCCGAAAAGGGCTTTGCCATTACTGCCAATGAAGCGGGGTCATTGAATAGAACTAAAAAAGAATTTGAATCGCTTAATTTTTCTCCGGTAGCATTTGTAAAAAATACCGAATGGAAAGAAGGCGATACACTTATTCAAAAAGAATTGGCCAATACTTTAAAAAGGATGCGCGACAAAGGCGTCAAGGGTTTTTATGAAGGAAAAACGGCCGAATTAATAGTAGCTGAAATGAATAAAGGAAAGGGCATTATTAGTTTACAGGACCTTAAAAATTATAAAGCAGTTGAAAGAAAGGCGGTGGATTTTAATTATAAAGGCTACGAAATTATAACGATGCCATTGCCCAGCAGCGGAGGCATCATTCTTGAACAAATGATGCGAATGATTGAAAAAAGAGATATCGCTTCCATGCAATTTCAAACAGCTGAATCGGTGCAATTAATGACAGAAGTAGAAAGAAGAGCCTATGCCGATAGGGCTGTCTTTTTAGGGGATCCTGATTTTGTGAAAGTACCCGTAAAAACCCTTGTGAGTGAAGCCTATTTAGAAGGAAGAATGAAGGATTATCAGGTAGGCAAGGCAGGTAGTAGCACGCTTACAGGTGCGGGTGAAATTAAAGAGAGTGAAGAAACTACCCACTTGAGCATTATCGACAATGATGGAAATGCCGTTAGTGTAACCACCACTTTAAATGGAGGCTATGGTAGCCGAACTGTTGTAACCGGCGCTGGTTTTTTACTCAATAATGAAATGGATGATTTTAGTGTGAAACCTGGTGTGCCCAATATGTATGGCGCCGTAGGCAATGAAAAAAATGCCATTGCTCCCAATAAAAGGATGTTGAGTAGTATGACACCCACCATCGTATTACAGTCAGGCAAACCATACATGGTTGTTGGTACGCCCGGTGGAACTACTATTCCAACCAGCGTATATCAAACATTAGTGAATGTACTAGAATTTAAAATGAATGCTTCAGATGCAGTTAACCAACCCAAATTTCATCATCAATGGTTACCGGATCTTATTATGGCAGAAAAAGATTTTAATGCAAATACAAAATCTGCATTAGAAGCAATGGGGTATAAAATAACTGTTCGGGGAAATATTGGAAGAACAGAACTCATTATGATTGAAAGAAAAAAAGGCGCATTAGTAAGTATTCAAGCCGTTGGTGATAAAAGGGGAGATGATGCTGCAGAAGGTTATTGAAACTTGAAAATGATTATTTAAAAATTACTGTTTAGCGATATGTCATTGGAAAAACATTTTTTAGCGTCTGCCATCAGTAGGGTGGGTTATTATAAAAAATTGGCTGATCAATCTTTTGCTCAATTGAGTCCGTCAGATTTTCATTTTCAACCGGATGAAGAAAGTAATAGTATTGCTATTATCATGCAACATATGGCAGGGAATATGTTGAGCCGGTGGACCGATTTCCTTCATTCAGACGGAGAGAAAGAATGGCGTAACCGCGATACAGAATTTGAAATAAAAGAATGGTCGGTGGATGAATTATTGGCCTTTTGGGAAAAAGGCTGGGATTGTTTTTTGCAAACCCTCCAGTCCTTACAAGCATCAGATTTATTACAAACCATCCATATACGCACGGAACCCTTACTGGTAGTAGATGCCATCAATCGACAATTGGCCCATTATCCCTATCATGTAGGGCAAATCGTATACCTGGCTCGAATGATAAAGGGCAAGGAATGGAAAAATCTTTCCATTCCTAAAGGCAATTCAAAGCAATTCAATGATAAAATGAAATCTGCTTAATGAATCGCCCAAGGTTACCAACCTAAAACCCTATTTTTGCCGACTATACCTTTACTAATGAAAAAAATATTGCTTACACTGTTTGCGCTTTCGTATATACATATCTGTTATACACAAACCCGGATTGCATTAAAGGGAGGCTATAACCATAGTACTGCCAAAGTAAGTTATAATGCCATTGTGCAACCTGTTACAGCAGTGCCTGGTGCAGGCTTTGGACTTTTATTTAAAGTGCCCTTTGATGGCCCCCTGCATTTTTCACCCTATGCTCAAATTAATACCCGTGGGTTTTCCGTCAAGCCCAATACTGGTAATTATACAAAGATACAAACGATGATTGCTTACCTGGATATTGTTCCTGCGCTTAGCTTGGATTTTGGTAATAAAGACCATTCCTTTGTATTTAGTGTAGGCCCTGTATTAAGTTTTACAGATTTTGGAAGAGAAAAAAAGACCGACAGCAATCAAGTAACTAGTTCGGCTAAAATGAAATTTGGTTTTGGAGAATATAGCTGGATTGACCTCGGGGCGGCAAGTAGTATTGGTGTACATTTCAAAAAAACCTTTATAGAAGCGGTGTATTATTATGGATTGGCCAATATCAATAACAATTCAGAATTTGATGGCATTAATATCCGCAATCGAATGCTGACCTTGGGTTTTGGGTACTACCTAAAATAGTGTTTATTTATTCTTTATAAATTTTAACAACTGCCTTGCCGGCTTTGATATAACCCCGATACATACCCGAAGTATTGAAGGGCATACTTATATTTCCGTCTTTGTCAAGTGCAATCAGGCCTCCGTCGCCTCCCAATGCAGGTAATTTTTTCAGAATCATTTCGGTGGCTGCTTTGTCAACAGAATAGTTTTTGTATTCCATTAAATCGCTTACAGACTTAGCCATTACCAATCGAATGAAATATTCGCCCCATCCTGTACAACTGATAGCGCAGGTAGTATTATTGGCATAAGTGCCTGCTCCAATTAAAGGGGCATCTCCAATTCGGCCATATTTTTTATTGGTCATGCCTCCAGTACTGGTAGCGGCAGCCAGGTTGCCATATTGATCCAAGGCAACAGCACCCACCGTTCCGTATTTATAATCCTTGTTTTCGGGCTGCAATAATCCCGATTTATTTACGGGAAGACTATCTTTTAGCATCTCCTTTTTTGTTTTTTCCATTATCTCCTGTTCGGATGCCTTTAAAGCTTTTTGTAATGCATCCCACCTTTCCTGCGTAAAAAAATAGCCAGGGGCTACCATTACAATGCCCATTGATTGTGCAAAGGCTTCAGCACCTTTGCCTGATAACAATACATGTGCACTTTTTTCCATTACAGCTCTGGCGGCAGTGATGGGATTTTTTATCGTTGTTACACCAGCAACTGATCCAGCTGCCAGGTTTTTTCCATTCATGATGGCCGCATCCATTTCATTTCTTCCTTCATGGGTGAATACAGCACCTTTTCCGGCATTAAACAGTGGATTATCTTCTAAAATCTTTACAGCCAATTCTACTGCATCCAAGGCAGTTCCTCCCTTATTAAGGGTATCATAGCCTTTTTGCAATGCAAGGGTCAATCCAGCTTTATAAGCAGCTTCTTTTTCTGCTGTCATTTGAGAGGCAAGTATTGTCCCTGCTCCTCCGTGAATCACCAATACTGGCTTAGTGGAAGATTGTGCTACAGCAGTTGAAGTAAAAAATAGAAAGCTTAACAGATTAATAAGTTTCATGGTTGTATTTTTATATAAAAGAGCCCTGCTGACGAAGTTAATATGATTCCTTCAATAACAACTGAGTTAAAAGAGGGAAGAAAGCGAGTGTATTTCATTAAAGATATTGACCGTTTTTTGGTATTGTATTTGCCTATAGGCAGCGATTGGCTACTTTTACAAATAAATTAATCATCTGCGTCGCGTACTGAATATATTGAAAAGATTGGTGCTGGTAATAATTGGCCTTATATTACTATTGTACATCGCCATCCATTTTACACCTGTTCAGAATTGGATAGTGAAAAAAGTGGCTGCTAATCTTTCCAATAAACTACATGCAAGAGTTACAGTAAAACATGTTGACTTTACCCTTTTTGATAAAATGAGCATTCAGGGCTTGATGTTGGAAGATACAAAAGGGGATACCCTTTTATATGCCGGAGATGCCCAGGTTAAAATAACCGATTGGTTTTTCTTAAAAGACAAAGCGGTTTTACATTATTTATCGCTGAATGACGCTGTTGTTAAAGTCAATCGCACGGATGCTGTTTGGAATTATCAATTCTTGATTGATTATTTCTCCTCCCCCAAAAAATCTACCTCATCTTCAAAAGGCTTGAGTTTTGATTTTAAAGTAATTGAATTAAATCGCATAAGGATTACCCAAAAAGATGCATGGGTGGGTAAGGATTTTTCTGTATCACTAACAGCTGGAACTATTGATGCAAGGTTGATTGACTTTGATAAAAAAATAGTACAAATTGAGTCTATAGCATTGACCAATCCTCAGTTTGGTCAATATGATTATCCAGGTACCCGCATTAAAAGGCCTTCCCTTGACAATGCCGATACTGTCAAAGTTACCAAGCAGTCAGTTGATTGGCAATTGGATATCGGCAACTTATTGATTAAGAACGGCGCATTTACGATTGATCAAAAAACGGAACGTGCACCCTTTGAAAATCAGTTTGACGGACAGCATTTTCAATTTTATGCAATCGATGCACAATTGGATAAAGTAAAATATCATGGAGATTCCATTCTTGCTCAAATACAAATTGCAGCTAAAGAAAAAAGCGGATTAGTTGTTCAAAAACTATCTGCTGATTTGAAATGCACTGCAGCTATGATGGAGTTTAAACAACTCGATTTGCAAACCAATAAAAGTCATATTGGGAATTATTATGCTATGCATTACGATAATTTTAATGATGACATGTCGGCTTTTTTGCATCGGGTAAAATTAGAAGCACATTTCGATCATTCATTGATACATAGCGATGATATTGCTTTTTTTGCACCTGAATTAAAATACTGGAACAGGCAAATTGATTTGACTGGAAATGCCATTGGTACTATTGATAATATTGCAGCAAAAGCACTTCAGGTAAAATCGGGTAATTCTAGTATCGAAGGGAATATTTCTATGCATGGATTGCCGGATATCAATAATACATTTATTGATTTCACAGGTGGAAATGTACAAACAAATTATGCTGATTTAAGCATGTTGGTGCCTTCTCTAGCAGGTATTACTCAGCCCCGATTAAGTAGTATGGGGAATATATTTTACAAAGGCAACTTCACAGGCTTTATACGTGATTTTGTTAGCTATGGAACGCTAACTACCAACCTAGGTACGCTGATTACGGATGTTAATATGAAACTTCCAGTAAATGGCCCGGCATTGTATTCGGGAAAAATTATTACGAATCGATTTAATCTAGGTGGCTTTTTGAATAATACTCAATTGGGTACCGTTTCCTTAAATGGAAAGATTAATGGAACTGGTTTTGGTGGCAAAGAATTGAAAACTGCTTTTGAGGGGAATATCAGCCAATTGGAATATTTGGGATACAATTATCAGCAAATTAAGGTGGATGGTAAGCTAGAGAAAAAATTGTTCAATGGAAATGTCTCAGTCAATGACCCCAATTTCATTATGGAAAAAATGAAAGGGGTGATCAACTTTAATGAAAAGGTTCCTCAATTCAATATTGTTGCCGATATCAAAAAAATGGATTTTAAAAAACTTTCATTCACCAAAGCTGATTTTATAATTGGGGGTCATTTGTCACTTGATTTTAGCGGTGATAATATTGATAATTTTAACGGAACTGCACTGATTAATAAGGCAGTCTTAAATCACAATGGGCTGCCACTTTCTTTCGATAGTTTACAATTGACTTCAAGTGTAGCAGGAAACACAAAAGAACTGTCCTTTAACACGAATGAAGCATCCGGCAATATCAATGGTAATTTTGTTATTCATCAATTACCCGATGCCTTTCAACTTTTTTTAAACAAATATTATCCTACTTATTTCAATAAGCCTACTCGTGCCATCAGTAATCTGGATTTTACTTTTCATATTGCTACACATAGAGTTGATGCATTTGTAAAATTATTAGATGCTAAACTGGAAGGCTTTGATAATGCAGTATTTGATGGGTTACTCAAAATACCAGATAATGAAATGGGGCTAACTGCAAAGATTCCCAGTTTTACGTACGATGGAAAAACATTTAGCGACCTTCGACTAAACAGTAAAGGGTTGGCTGGTAAATTGTTTACCACCATTGAAGTAGGCGAAATAGCACTGAGTGATAGCTTTCACTTTCCCAAATCCAATCTTGAATTATTGACAGAAGATGGGGTGACCAATCTTCAATTGAAAACCAGTGCTGATAAAACCCTTAGCAGGGCTGAATTAAACGCAAGTATTAAACCTTTAGCAGATGGACTGCAAATACATTTCTTTCCTTCCTCTTTTTATATCAATAATAAAAAATGGGACCTAGAAAAAGACGGCGAAATAACCCTTCGTAAAAATATCATTGATGCTAGTGAAGTGAAATTTGTTCAGGGAAATCAGGAAATAGTGATATCTACTGAAATGGATGAGGAATTGGGTACGAATTTGGTAGCAAGACTTAAAAAATTAAATATTGACGATTTCGCACCGTTTATCATTAAGCGGCCTCGCATGGAAGGTCAGCTAACTGGAACGCTTACACTAAGAGATCCATTCGGAAAACAATTGCTCGAATTCGATGGGAGGGCAGACGGTTTTGTATTGGAAAATAAAAGTATTGCCGATATTAATTTACATGCCGCAGCTGATTTGAAAAAAGGTAAAGTTCAGTTTAATGGAAATGGGCTTGATATAAATGATGATTTTCAATTTAATGGAACCTATGATTTGCTAGATAGTACCGATCATGCATTAAATATTGCTTTTACATCTCAAAAATTTGATATTGGAAATATTGAACCCTATCTCAATAATATATTCACCGATTTGCAAGGCAATGTAGTGGCAGATTTAAAAGTTACTGGCGGTGCCAAACACCAATACCTTACAGGTAGTGTATTGGTAAAAGAGGGTTCCATGAAAGTGATTTATACTAATTGCAAATACAAGTTTACCAATGAAACCATTTTGTTCAATCCCGATGAGATGGACCTGGGCACCCTCGAATTGAAAGATACGCTTGGTAATACTGCTACCGCTGGGGGTATTATGACCCATCAGTTCTTCAATAATTTTGGCTTTGATAATATTTATTTCAGGACCAATCGTATGCTATTGTTGAATACTACTAAAAAAGAGAATCCTGATTTTTATGGCAAAATTATTGGCAATGCCAACATGACACTGGATGGCCCAATCAGTAATTTAAAAATGAAGATAGATGGTGGCCCTTCTACCATTGTTGGGGATGATAATCATTTCTATTTACCCAGTAGCAATAGTAAAGAAGTTGGTACCATCGATTATATTGAATTTGTGCAATTTGGTAAGAAGATGCAAAATGACCTCAGTAGTCGAGAGGGTACGAATATCTCTATTGATATGAATATTTCGGCTAACCCTGCCTGTAAGGTAGACGTAATATTGGATGAAGCCACCGGCGATATCATTAAAGGACAGGGTAGTGGGCAATTGAAAATTCATGTAGGTAATAAGGAGCCATTAACTATGAGCGGTCGCTATGACATTAGTAAAGGTGAATACAGTTTCAATTTTCAAACATTTATTAAAAAATATTTCGAAATCACCAATGGGTATATCAATTGGAACAAGGATCCTTATGAGGCGAATATTAATATAGATGCGGTGTATACGGCTACTAAGGTGGACTTAAGCAGTTTGAATACCAGTAAAGGGAAATTTAATCAGCGTGCAGATTTAAATGTGATAGCTCATTTGACCAATACATTGAAAAGTCCAAAGATTAATTTCGAATTTAAGATACCCGCTCAACAAACAGAATTTGGTAACGATCCAATTGTATTGGAAAGCTTAAAAAAATTCAGTCAGGATGAAAACGAAATGAATAAACAGGTAGCTTCTTTGTTATTGTTTAATTCCTTTATTAATAATGGAAATTCAGGTGGTATTACCGGATCAGGACTTTCTTTCTTTTCAGGTACCGCAGGTCAGTTGGTGTCCAATTTTCTAAATAACCAATTTTCTAAAATCTTTCAGAAAATATTCAATGACCCTACCATCACGCCTTATCTTTCGCTCAATTCAAATTATGATCCTACCAGTCCCGAAATACTAAAGGCATTGCAGGCCTCTGGTAATTTTGGATTGAAAAAAGAATATATCAATGGAAGATTAATTGTGTCACTCGGTGGTAATGTAGATTATAATAATCCTTTTATATTGGCGGCACGTAATACCAATATACTTTTGACACCTGATATTACATTGGAATACATTCTATCCAATGATGGCAAGCTTCGTATCCTAGGATTCAACAGAACCAGTGTTGATGCTACCTTGGGCCAACGCAATCGCACCGGGGTGAGTTTGGCTTATAGTAAAGATTTCAATCATTTCTTCGAATTATTTGCACCTAGTGAAGAAAAGAAAAGACGTCGGGCCGCTAAAAAAGCAGGGCAAAAAATCAATTAAAAATTGCAGGAGGGATTATTAAAATCATAAACTCAGTTTATGACCCATTTTATCTTTCTTGGTTTGAAGGTATTTTTCATTATGCGGATTGGATGCAATTTCGATACCAACTGTGTCAACAACTTCTAGTCCATAGCCAAGTAATCCAGCTCTTTTCTTTGGGTTATTACTGATCAATTTCATTTTAGAAATTCCCAGGTGACGAAGTATTTGTGCACCTACTCCATAATCGCGTTCATCCATGGCAAAACCCAATTCAATATTTGCTTCAACAGTGTCCATACCTGCTTCCTGTAGTTTATAGGCTTTTAATTTGTTCAATAGACCAATGCCTCTTCCTTCCTGATTCATGTATAGTACAAGTCCTTTTCCTGCATCATTTACCATTTTAAGTGCATGCTGCAATTGATCGCCGCAATCGCATCGCAGGGAACCAAGTATATCACCGGTCATACAACTACTATGTACCCTTACTAGAACAGTTTCATTGGGTTCCCAATTCCCTTTTTTCATGGCAAGGTGAATTTCTCCGGTATTCAATTGTTCAAATGCAATTAATTCAAAGTCGCCATATTTGGTAGGCATTTTTACACTTACTTGCTCTCTTATGAGCGATTCGGTTCTAAGTCTGTAAGCTATTAGGTCTTTTATTGAAATTAGTTTCAGATTAAATTTTTCGGCAATGACTTGTAGTTCAGGTAATCTTGCCATAGTACCATCTTCGTTCATGATTTCTACCAATATACCCGCAGGATCAAAACCTGCAAGTCTTGCCAGGTCAATGGTAGCTTCTGTATGCCCTGTTCTGCGCAATACGCCGCCTTTTTTGGCACGAAGCGGAAATATATGTCCGGGTCTTCCAAGGTCTTCAGGTTTGGTATTTGGATCAATGAGGGCTTGTACTGTTTTAGCACGGTCATGTGCGCTAATGCCTGTAGTGCATCCATTGCCCAACAAATCTACACTAACGGTGAAGGGTGTTTCATGTAGAGAAGTATTATCGGGCACCATTTGCTCTAATTTCAATTCATTACAACGGTCTTCTATCAATGGTGCACAAATTAATCCTCGTCCGTACTTGCTCATGAAATTGATAATTTCAGGAGTAGTATTAGCAGCTGCTGTTATAAAATCACCTTCATTCTCGCGATCCTCATCATCTACAACTATTACCAATTTACCTTTCTTAATATCTTCAATGGCAGATTCAATACTATCGAGCATAGAGTAATTTTGAGCGCAATTTACAATTGTTTCATTGTTTCAATTGTCGGAATTGGTAAAAGCTATAGAAATCGTTTATAACAATTGATGATTAATTTTAATTTTTTCTGCCAGCGGGTTTTTATTAATTTGCCATTCTTAATTTCAATCTCAACCTTAATCTCAATCTTTTAATCAACCTATTTCCATCAAAATTCTATTCATCAGTTCGCGTTTTCCCTGGCCGCTGACCAAGGGCGATAAGCTAAGGGCTTTTCACCAAATTCGATGCTTAAGTCAAGGACATGAAATGCATTTGTTTGCCTTAACAGATGAGTTGGTAGCAGATGAATGGAGGGAAGCATTATCACCCTATTGTAAAACCATCACAGTGCATTATATGCGGAGGGGAAAAATATTCTTAAGATTACTAAAAAGTTTTTTTTCCAAAAAGCCCTTTCAATATAGTTATCACTACGAATCTACAGCAGCCAATCAGTTAAAATCACTTTCCCTAAGCCTGAATCCCGATAAAATTATATTTCAATTAATTCGCACAGTGGGCTATGTTTCAGTATTTAAAAAAGAAAAATGCATTCTCGATTTAATGGATTGCTTCAGTTATCATTACCTTTTAAGAAGCAAGCAATCCGTTTTTCCCATGCGTTATTTATATTGGATGGAATATGTAAGGATTAAGAAAATGGAGGGTTATACCATGGATTATTTTAATAAGGTTTGTATTATCAGTCAAAAGGATAAATTGCTTTTGCCAGGTAATAGCGATAAGATAATTGTAGTACCCAATGGTGTTTTACCTTGCATTGAAAATGGGCCTGCTGAAAAAACAATTGATTTATTATTTACCGGTAATTTGAATTATCCTCCCAATATAGCAGCAGCCAAATTTTTGTGTAAGTCAGTACTGCCTTTACTTAGTCAAAAGCAGTATCAATTAGTATTGGCTGGAGCCGATCCGCATAGAACCATTTTAGCTTTAGAAGCCAAAGGTATTCGGATTATATCTAATGTTGTGAATATGCCTGCTTTACAACAGGCTGCCCGGTTATTTATAGCTCCGATGTTTCTCAGTACAGGGGTGCAAAACAAAATTTTGGAAGCCATGGCAGTTGGGTTACCCGTACTAACCACTCCTCAAGCAGCAGACGCCATAGGAGCCATCCCCAATCAACATCTATTTACCGCTGTTTCTGCTTCCGATTTTGCCTTACAAATCCAGCGCATTTTAGCTTTGCCAACTGCTGAACTTGAAAAAATTTGTGCACAGGCCAAAAAATTTACTTTGGAGCATTTTCAATGGGAAAACAATGTTTTTTTATTGGAATCACAGTTATAATTCAGGCGAAAGGCTATTTTTTAAAAAAAGCAGCGTTCTTTCAATAAAGACTGCCTCTCTTATTTGTTAATAATAAGTTAGCATCCGTTTGCCAATAATTCACTTTCTTTGCACCATTAAAACCAAAATATATGCTTTTTAAGAAAATTTTACCCTTAATTATTGCCGTTCTGGCAATGCCTTTTTTGAGTAAAGCACAGGTTACCACCGGTACTATTACCGGCACTGTAAAAGATGCTAAGGCTACATCATTGGTGGGTGCTACAATTGAAGCTCTTCACGAACCTTCCGGAACTCTTTATCGCACTATTTCCGGCAAAGCGGGTGTATTTACTATTCCAAGTTTACGTGTAGGTGGCCCCTATAAAGTAACTGTTTCCTTTGTTGGATTTAAGTCCGAAGAGTATGCAGACTTATATGTACAGTTAGGTGATCCTACTAAAATCAATGTATTGTTGAATGACAATGCTACAAGCTTGAAAGAAGTAGTAGTAACTGGTACTGGTAACAGAAGAACCGCTTTAATTTCTAAAGACAGAAAAGGTACTTCAACCAATATCAATAGAAGATTATTATCTGCATTACCAACTTTATCAAGAAGTATTACTGATTTCACCAAATTGACGCCTCAGTCTTCTGGTACTTCATTTGCCGGACAGGATAATAGGTTTATCAACCTTACTATTGATGGTTCTATCTTTAATAACTCTTTTGGGTTGCAAGCTTTACCTGGTAGTCAAACCAATGCTACACCCATTTCAATTGATGCAGTAGAAGAAATTCAAGTAAACGTTTCTCCTTATAGCTTGAAAGATGCTGGTTTTACCGGTGCAAGTATCAATGCTGTAACTAGAAGTGGTACAAATACTTTCCATGGTTTAGCTTTTTACAATAACCGTAACCAAAATTTGGTAGGGGATAAAGCTGGTGCTGATGGAAAAACGCCTGTTGTTATTACTGACTTTGATGTAAAACAATTTGGTGCTAGTTTAGGTGGTCCAATCATTAAGAATAAATTGTTCTTCTTCATTAACTACGAAAATGAAAAAAGAACCGATCCAGGAAGTACATTTGTTGCTGATAATGGAAGCAACTCTGGTCAAACCAATGTTAGCCGTGTTAAGGCAAGTGACCTTACCACTTTGTCTTCTTTCTTAAAAACAAGTTTAGGTTATGACCCTGGTGTGTATGAAAATTATTCATTCATTACCAAGAGTTATAAATTCCTAGCTAAATTCGACTGGAATATCAATGCAAGAAACAAATTCAATTTCCGTTTCAATTCATTGAGAGGATTCAGAGATGTAGGTGCCAGCTCTTCTGGTTCATTTACTGGTGGTCGTGTGAGCAGTTTTAATACCATGAACTTCTCTAATAATAACTACGAACAAAATACTGATATTTATTCTGCTATTGGTCAGTTGAATACTCGTTTTAGTAATAAAGTATCTAACGAAGTAATCTTCGGATGGACTGCTAACAGGGATTACAGAGCAGTAAAAGGTAAAATGTTCCCACTAGTGGATATACTCGATGGTACTGGTACCGACAGAAGTTATATGTCTTTTGGAGCAGAACCATTTACACCCAATAACAAATTATTCACTGATACTTGGCAGTTTAGTGATAACCTTACTATTTATAATGGTAAGCATACTATTTCTACCGGGTTTAACTACGAACATTTTAAATTCTTTAATCAGTTTACTCCACAAATTCAAGGCTTCTATGTATTCAATAGCTTGAATGATTTTTATACTTCAGCCAATGCATATTTGGCAAACCCAAATATGACAACTAATCCAGTTAATACCCGTAGGTATATCTTGGGCTATAGTAATTTGGCCAATAACAAATTATGGAATGCTGTTACACAGGCTTCTAATATTGGTACATATATTCAGGATGAAGTTGCTGTTAACGACAGAATTAACCTGACTTATGGTATTCGTTTTGATGTGCCTTTCTTCAAATCAAATGCAGTAAACAATCCTGAAGTAGATGGTTATTCATTTGTAGATGAAACTGGTGCTTCTACGAAAGTGAGCACATCACAATTACCTTCAGCAAAATTGATGATCAATCCACGTTTTGGATATAACATCGATGTATTTGGAGATAAGAAAACTCAGATTCGTGGTGGTTTAGGTTTGTTTAGCGGTCGTCCTGCTTTCGTATTTATCAGCAATGCTGTTGGTAACAACGGTATGCAAGCTGGTCAGTTGAATCAAGATAATACTAATATTTTCCCTTTCAGTCCAAATGTTACAAGGAATATCCCAACCAATATTGTTCCGGGTAATCCTGCTGCTAGTTATAATATTGCTCCTATTGAAAAGAAATTCCGTTTCCCTCAAGTATTCAGAGCTAATCTGGCAGTTGATCAGAAATTATTCGGTGGTATTGTAGGATCTGCTGAATTGTTGTTCACTCAGAGCATCAGCAATATTTTCTACTACAATGCAAATATGAAACCTGCTATAACTTCTTTTTCCGGACCTGATAATCGTCCAAGATTTGCTGGTAGTTCAAGTGCAGTAAGAATTAATCCTAAAGTGACTGATGCAACTGTATTGGCAAGCCGTCCAAATGGACAAAGTGTAATGGCTACTTTCAAAATTGAAAAACCATTACAAAAAGGTTTGAGCTGGATGGTGGCTTACAATTTCGGAAGATCAAAAGATATGATGACTGCAGCTACTATTGCTAATAGCAGTTGGACATTTACAAGAACAGTGAATGGTAATAATCTGCCTGATTACAGCTATAGTGACCAGGATACAAGACACCGTGTAATTGGCAATATCACTTACAGAAAGGAATTTGCTAAAGCAGTAGCTATTCAGGTTTCTTTATTCGGTCAAATACAAAGTCAGGGTCGTATTTCTTATGCTTATTCTGGCGATATGAATGGTGATGGTATCAGTGGAAATGATTTGATGTACATTCCAAAAGACAAGAGCCAATATGAAATGAACTTCGAACAATATTCTGTAACGATCAATAACGTTCCTACCGTAATTACTGTTCAAGCTCAAAAAGATGCATTTGATGCTTATATCAGTCAGGATCCATACCTAAAAAGCAATCGTGGTAAAGTA
>CALRKF020000040.1:0-30135 GCA_943367825.1 Chitinophaga pinensis | reverse complement strand
AATGGTTCTTGCATCCAGCCAAAATGCCTTTCCTTTAATAGCTGGAGAAATGTCAAATAAATTTTCATTCACTGCTTCACCCACAGCATGGGTGGTACTAGCATCTGCAGACAGTTGAATGCGGATACTAGTGGTTTTAGAAACGACACCCGTAGTATAGGCATCGATAAATTGGCTGAATGCCGGATCTACCTCAATCCATTTGTCCGACTTGTTGCAGGACGATAAAAAGGAAAGAATGGTAGTAAGGAATAGCAGGGCTCCAAAAAAAGTTGCGTTGAACTTTTTAGAACAGGTAACACGGACGGGGTCCATATATTTATTGTATTTTTTTTGTTCAGCAAAACCAGGACGGCTTTACTGTTTGTTTTGTGATAGTAAATGTTGGAAGAAATTTTGGATTCTGCAAGAGGGGAAGAGGGTATTTTTAGTTAAAAGAAATATAAATGCATTTTTTGGGTAATATTTTGACTTTAGAGAGCTGTTTGCCCCCGAATTACCTTCATTTATAAAATGAAGAGCCGGTACATGACCGGCTCTTGCATTTTAAATTGGTAGCTTTTAGTTGGCTTCAACCACTAGTTTCTCTTGCACACTGTTGCCATCCGCTGCAATAATTTTAACGATATAAAGTCCAGCCTTTAGGTTGCTGATGTCGATTTGTATTTTATTAAGAGCAGTCAGGGATTGTGTAATCAAGTTTTTGCCTACACTGTTTACAATACTAATATGACCGTTTTGGTAAACTTCATTGTATTCTACAGTAATTTTCTGTGAAGCAGGATTTGGATAAATTACAAAATTGAATTTACCTTGAAATTTCACCAGTACTGTTTCTGAATATTTGAAACCTCCTGCATAATCCACTTGTTTCAACCGGTAATAATTAAGGGCAGTGGGGTGGTTGTCTGTAAATTCATAATTACCTCCATTGATCCCTTGGGAATTTACTATTCCAATTTCACTAAAGCCATTGGCTCCATTAGTTGATTTTTCTATTACAAAAAACTTATTACTTATTTCGTTGGCGGTAGCCCAGTTTAACAATACCCGCTTATTGTTTTCTCTTCCTGTAAAACTTAACCATTGTACAGGTATTGGTGAACAACCATTGGGCAAGGTATACGTAGTAGTAACGCTTTGACAATCGGGATTGGTAATGGTTAATGTTTGTGTGGTACCTGCAAGGGCAGGGGGCCAGGTTACATTAAAAGTAATTTGTGTTGGGTTAACAAAGACCAGGTTACTGATGGAAGCGCCGGTTCCGGTTGTAGTAACGGCTAATCGATTTGTATATCCACTACCTGGATCAAAAAATTCTGAATTATTTACCGAGGTACCATTTAAAGTAATGGGAGTAACATAATTGGGCCCCAGTATAGAACCACAGCCAATAGTGCCAGGTGCAGTAGGTGTTGCTGGTGCTGGTGCCTTTAATTGAATAGCCCTTACACCCCAATTGTTGGCGGTATTGCAATATTCCTGAAATGACCACATGGTCATATCATCGTTGGGGTCAACCACCGTTTGTGAGTAGTCACCCCAGCGGGAACCTGGTTGTGGATCAAAGGCTGGGTTATAGGGGGTGCTGGCAGCAGTAGCCAATGTAAAAGCTTGCATAGTTGCACTGGCATCTGTTCTGTACCTGCCTGCAATGCCTGCATCCAGGAATTGATTGGCTGCTGCAGTTGTAAAACCTATCACTGCATGTCCTTGTCCACTCATAGCAATGGAAGGGAAAATAAATCCTCTTGGATTAGTGGCTGCGCCATCATATAGTGTACCCGTTTGGGTTAGTGTTGGCGTGGTCGTATAATTATCAATTTGATACCACTTGGCTGCATTGCGCCTTCCAGTACCTGTGGTGGCGGCCGCACCTGCACTGGTAACTGCTATTGCATGTGCCGTCCAAAGTGAACTAATACCAGTTATTTTATTTTTTCTAATGGATGCTGCATATAATCTATCATCTGTAACATCCACCGTATTACTTGCACTGCCACTGGAAACTTGTAATAAAGGTGCACTGGTGCCTCCGGGCACACTAATGGCAACCGCAGCCGAAGCCACCGGGGTGCCGCCAGGGTTTGTTATTCTGTGTAAATTCAATTTGCTGAATACGCCAGCATCTACACCAATAACATATCCAATGGTAGCAGTTGGATCATCATTGTCTACACCTTGTGCAACATAAATACCAGCAACATCGGCACCCAATTGATGAAATGCAGTTGTTACAATAGGGCCTGCACCAAGGATTGAACTCTTGCGCACTATAAATACGGAAGCTCCAAGATAAGTTGTACCAGCTGCGTTAAACATCGTTCCTCCAATATATAAAGCATTGGCATCTACACCTAAGGTAGGGTAATCGAAAAAACCACCTGTATAAGGTGATGGGGGAGCAGGAGACAATGCATCAAATACAAAACTAAAAAAAGTGAAATTAGCCGCTGAACTTACGGTGGCACCGTTACTTACTGCTATCACACAAGCATTGGAAGCAGCAGCCAAATCAATGGCAACAATAAACCAACGACCCGTATTGCGATCAAAGCGAACATGCGGATCACTGGTTCCATTGGGAGCAACACTTGCAAAAAAAACATCCACATTTATGTTAAATGCGGGTGATGCCAAGGGTACATTGGAAGTACCAGTTGTAGTAGTTTGAGCCGTTTGGCAAACGGTATTTTTTGCATAGAATTTTAATCTTCCGTTGGAAGCAATACAAACTTGTGTGCTGCCTATATCTCCTTGGCTATCGGGCGGAACGGATCCTGATTCACTTAAAGTATTACTTAAAAAATTGGAATAAATGGCTTGCGTTGTGCTAATGCCATTGGGGGAATTAGGTGCAACTGGCGTATTGGTATTAGGGATGCCAGGGAAACGTGGATGACGCCTGGTTTCATATTCTTCTCTAACACGAATGGGTTTTGGAATAAGATCGGCCTGTGCGGATCTGGCGCTTAATTCTGCAACAGATATGGTAATTCCCATTGCTCCCGTATGGGGAACGCCAACGATTTCATTTCTTTGGGCAATAACAGAGAACGAAAAAAATAAAAGTAAAACACCAAGGAGGAACCTTTTCATATTGTAATTATTGACATGAGTTAAAGGGGAATTTCAGTCAACAAATTACAAAATATTATTCAATCCTTGTAAGGGAGGGTGGCGCTATACTACAAATGCTATTTTAATTTAATAGCTATTTGATAGTAATTGTTTACAGCCCCCAGCAATTCGTATTGAACATAAAATGCAGTAGTAAATTGGCTGAATGCAGCAAATTCGTGATTGGGAACATTGAATTCATCGAAAAGAATAATATCGCCAGGTTTCAGGTACCGTGCAATACTAGTGAGTACATATAAGGTAGAGCTGTATAAGTCGGCATCCATATGTATTACTTTTCGGCGACCGTTGTTTAGATTGTATTTTTCTAAAAATGGAATAAGTGAATCTTGAAATAAGCCTTTATGAAAACTTGCTCTTGTGTCATTCAATTCGGGTAGGCCTGCATTCATATCTCCCTTTTTAAAAAAACCCCAATCTTCTGGTAACCCTTCAAAAGTGTCAAACCCAAAAAATTTCGATTCGGAATTTTTATTTTTCTCTATCCACCAGAAAAAAGAATGTCCTCCACAAACACCAAATTCCAGATAATCAATTGGATTATTTTCCAGGTTTTCCTGCGTTGCGATGTATTCATGTAACTTAACCCTATTACCATATTTTCTCACCGGTAAATAAAAATCATCCATGATTCCTTTGCGCCGGTTCTTGCTTATCCACCTCGATAGTGCAATGGTGTTAGCTGCAAATTGAAAGGGATGTTTCAAAAAGTGCAACCAGGCACCCGGGCGCAAAAACAAAATAAATCCTTTTAAAAATGAGTTTAGTTCTTTCATGATACTTGATCAATAAATCGATTTTTATTTTAGCACTAAGTTTATAATGGTCTACAACTTGCCTTTACACATTATCTGTCAATTGGTTTTTGATAAGATCTTCAAAAACATCTCTTTTTCTGATGAGTTGAGCAAGGCCATTTTTTACCAATACTTCAGCTGGTTTAAACCGGCTGTTAAAATTGCTACTCATTTCAAAACCATAAGCCCCTGCATTGTAAAATACCAATCGGTCGCCTTCTTTTATTTCATTTACTAAACGATCGGTAGCAAAAGTATCGGTTTCACAAATATTGCCCACAACAGTATATATTGCTTCCTTTCCATTTGGGTTACTGATATTTTCAATACGGTGGTAAGCATCATAAAACATTGGCCGAATGAGGTGATTAAATCCACTATTGATGCCGGCAAAAACATTATCACCACTTTTCTTGATCACATTTACTTCAGTAATTAAATAGCCAGCTGCACTCACTAAAAATTTGCCAGGCTCAAACCAAACTTGTAGCGGTTGTCCATTGGGGTTAGGATGGTCGTCGAATGCCTCTTTTACTTTTTGGGCCAGTAAATCAATGTCAGTTTCTCCGTCGCCATCTTTGTAGGGCACTTTAAACCCTCCTCCCAAATCCACCGATTTTAAATTTTTGAAATGCGGTATAATATCAAAAAGCACTTCAATGCCTTTTACAAATACTTCTACATCTTTAATGTCGCTGCCCGTGTGAATGTGTAAGTTTTGGATATTGATCTGAAATTGTTCTACCAGCTGTAAAATTTGATCAAGCTGTTCTATAGGGATACCAAATTTACTTTTATCGTGCCCAGTAGAGATTTTCATATTGCCACCTGCCAGAATATTGGGACGCAGCCTAATGCCTACCGGATAAGTGGACCCAAATTTTTGTCCAAATTTTTCCAGGTTACTCAAACTATCAATATTGATATGTACACCTAAGTCCTTAGCCGCTTCAATTTCTGAAAAGTGAATTCCATTGGAAGTATATAATATATTAGTTGGAGCGCATCCTGCAAATAAAGCCAGTTTTACTTCATTAATAGAACTGCAATCAATATTGCAACCTATGCTATTGATATGCCTTAATACATGAATATTGGTTAATGCTTTACAGGCATAAAAAAAACGCGTGTCTGTTTGTGCAAAAGCCTTGGTAAGTCGGTTGTATTGAGTAGTAATATGATCTGCATTATATGCATACAATGGGGTGCCAAATTGAGTAGCCAGTTCATTTAATTGCTCGGGGGAAATGGTAAGAGACATGCTGCGAAAATACGAATCATCCAACAGAATTAAACGCTACTGCGTATTTCGCGTAGAAAAAAAATGAAAATTTTTAAAAAGGAATTGTTCTGCAATTAAATAGTACCCTGCTCTTCAGTACTATCATTGGTAGGTTCTTCTGTAGGGGTTTCTTCTACTATTACAAGGGTTGCTGAAGATGTCAATGCTTCCTGTTGTGCGGCATACTCAGCTTCCATTTCGGCCTGCGCTTCCTTTACATTGGTAGCATTTACCAATTCCTCCATGAGTACTTCATTGATTTTTGGTAAATCTTCTGCACTATTAATACCGAAATAGTCCATGAAGGATTTAGAAGTAGCATAAATCAGTGGTTGCCCTACGGCATCTTCTTTTCTTCCGGTAATAACGATTAAATCTTTTTCCAATAATTTCTGTACTGCATAATCGCAGTTTACGCCACGGATGCTTTCAATTTCACTTTTTGTGATAGGTTGTTTATAAGCAATAATAGCCAAGGTTTCCAAGGCTGCGATGGACAAGCGTTTCAGGAATTTATCGCCATTTAATTGTGCAACGGTTTTGTGGTATTCTTTCTTAGTTAGGAATTGCCATCCACCGCCACTTTGCATTAATTCGAAGGCATAAAATTCTGATTTGTATTTATCTTGTATACCTTCTAATGCAGCTTCCACTTGTTCAATGGTAGCTCTTTCTTCAATGAAGCCCAGTGCATTGTTAACCAATTCAAGCAGGTCTGCATTACCAAGGGGTTTGTCACTGGCAAAGACCAGTGCTTCAATATGAGGAATGATTTGCGAAAGCTCCATGTTTTTTTTCGTTAATGGGGGTTCTTGGCTAGCTGGTTTTTAAAACCAGTAATGGTTGTACAAAAAATAGACATTAACCCTGTAATGCTGCAGCACCAGTTACAATCTCAGTAAGTTCAGTGGTAATGGCGGCTTGTCTGGCTCTGTTGTAACTAATCTTTAATGATTTTAAAAGTTCGTTGGCATTTTCACTTGCTTTATCCATGGCAGTCATACGTGCTCCATGCTCACTGGCATTGGCATCCAACACTGCTTTGTACAATTGGGTGTTTAATATTTTAGGCATCAGCTCAGTGATAAGCACTTCCTTGCCGGGTTCAAATATAAAATCAGCATTTTTCTGTCCTGCCACTTTAGCCGTTTTAGAAACAGGCAAAAAGGATTCAGCAACAAAACGCTGGGTGGCAGCATTTTTAAATTCACTAAAAATCAATTCTACTGCATCTAATTCTTTATTGGCAAATGCATCCATAGCATATTTGGCTGCTGCCTGTACTTTGGTGAAACTTAATCCAGTAAAGATATCCCAATAGGCATCTACTACTTTGAAGCCATTTTTAGTAAAATGTTCGTATCCTTTTTTTCCAATAGGAAGTACAGTAACATTTCCTTTTGCATCTTGCTCGGGATATTTTTCCAGTATTACCTGTTTGGTTAATTTGATCAGGTTACTATTGTAACCACCACAAAGGCCCCGATCGCTGGTAACAATGATTACCAAGGCTTTTTCTACTTTTCTTTCTTCCGCCAAAGCAATGTTTACACTACCATCGCTGTTACTGATGATATTGCCTAGCATTTCCTGCAATTTTTTGGCATAGGGCCTCATTTGGGTAATGGCATCCTGCGCCCTGCGTAGCTTGGCAGCACTCACCATTTTCATGGCCTTGGTAATTTGCTGAGTGCTTTGAACACTCTTTATTCGGTTACGTACCTCTTTTAATGCACCTGACATACTGAAAAGTATTAAAAATTTGCGCTTAGTTTTAAGGCGGCAAAGGTAGGGCAAAGGCTGTATAAAACCATGCCTATTTTCAAATTTCAAGCCCGTGTTTTGGCCCAAAAAAGGAGTTTCAGCACCTGAAACTCCTTTTTTTAGTCCAATTTTAGTCCAATTGGCTATTTTATAGTTATTTAATTGATTTGAATGGCTCTATCTCCTCCCATACCACGCATTCCACCCATTGGCCTCTGACCGACAAATTTTTGTAACCGGTAAGTAAAACTTAGCATAAAGTAACGGGTCAATCGATTGCTTCTGGTATCAGTAATGGAATTGGCACTAACCGACCGATTGATATTGCTATTTTGTTTGAATAGGTCAAAAGCAGCAAGTTTAAGAATACCGTTTTTCTTTTTAAATAATTGCTGTTCTATGCTGGCATTCATAATGGCCAGGTTACGACTGACTGAACTGGCCAGACCTGCGTTGATAGTATAATCAAAATCATAAATCAATACAGTACGTTTACTTAGGTTGATATTAATATTGTTGCTGATGGTCCAGGCATTGCTACTGCTGTTTTGCAGTGAACCTACACTACCGCCATTGGCGCTTTTGTATTTTACATCATTCAGACTATAGGATAGTCCCGTTCCCAATTCCAACCAGCTTTTATAATTGAACTCGAAATTAAATCCCTGATTTAGTATCCAGTTTTGCCCGATATTTTTATTACTGTCAATCAGGTTGATATTATGATTGTAATTAGCAGAACCATTAAATGTGATGACATATTTTCTATTTTTATAGGGCCGGCTATAAGTGTATAAGCCCAATAGGTTAAAATAACCATTCACGTTTTCGGGTATGCTTAACTGTCTGCCTGCACCTTTATTGATACTGTTATTTACAATTTGATTTTTGATGGTGCTAAAGGTAAAATTGCTGAAGAATACCTTTCCAGTGATGAAATTGAAATTATTATAACTGAAATTCAGGTTGTGATTAATGGAGGGTTTCAGATTTGGATTACCCTGTGATAGACTTTGTTGGTTGCTAACATCCAGTACTGGTTGTAATTGCGAAAAACTGGGTTGGGTTGCATTGCCACTATAGTTAAAGTTGAGAGACTTTGTACGACTGAAATTATATACTGCCCTGAGTATAGGAAACACATTGAGGCGTTTAATGGATTTATAAGCGCTATCCTTAGTAATGGATTTTCCTTGGAGGTCAACTGGTTGAAAACTTAATCCCACAGTATAATTGTATTTTTTGGTGGTGGTACGTAATGAAATCCCTGCTCGGTTATTATAAAAATTATTTTCAAAATCGTTGCTCAAAAAACTATTGAGGGTTTGTGCTTTGCTGGCACTGTCTACATTAAATGTTTTTTTATCGTTCCTGCTATAATTGTTATTGTGCGATAAGGAGAAGTCGAGGTTGCGGGTTTTAGATAAAGGCTCACTATATGTTAAACGCAGTCCGTAATTGTGGTTATTGTTTTGTTGGTCGATATATTGGAAAGCATTTCTATAGCCAATGAAAGGGGGGATATATTGATTACTGAGGTTGATAATATCCTGGGTGCTATTACTTTCACTATTACCCAGGTTAACGCTGGCAGAAAAATTACGTCCTCTTTTTCTGAATTTGTGATTGAAGAGCACATTCGCACTTAAATTGGGTGCAGTGGAAATTGATTGATTTATATTACTACCATCACTGGATTTGATACCACCTGTTTGAATATAATCAAACAGGCTTCTGTTATTACCGTTGTTCTTACTATAATTGATACTTGGACTAATCTTAATATAATTAAATGAATCAATTTGGTATTCGAGGTTGAATGTACCTCGATGGCTATCGCCAATGGTTTGATTGTTTTGATCCTGATTATTAGTAAAGCTATTGCTGGTATAAAAATTTTGTGCGGAAGTATTCTGTAATAGACTATTGTTTTTATGGGAATATGAATAACTACCATATACGCTTACACGCTTTCCCCACTGGTCGCGAAAATTAGTGCCAAAAGAATTGGTAGCGGAGATGCCTGAATTAGAGCCGCCAAACTGGCTGAGGTCGCCGCTTTGAAAAATGGAACCCGCCATGCCCATACCACCCATATCACTTACTGCACTCATACCACTGCGCATCATACTGGTAGCGCCTCTATTACCACCACCACCAAAATTAAAGAGCGATGCATTGGTATTATTGCTATTGGCAAAAAATGATATTTGTTTATTGTTATTAAAGTAATTGCCATTGAAGGAGGCCTGATAGCGGTCATCTGTACCTGCACCAAGCGTGGTTCTTCCAAAAAAACCTTTGTTCTTATCTTTTTTCAATTCAATATTGATAATCTTGTCTGGTTCTCCATCCTTAATACCGCTGACCGTTGCCTGGTCGCCATAATCATCAATTACCTGAATTTTATCAACGATATTGGCTGGCAATTCCTTGGTGGCTGTTTTTACATCGCCTCCAAAAAATTCCTTTCCATTCACTTTTACCCTTGAAACAGATTTGCCTTGTGCTTTTATATTTCCTTCCTTATCTACCTGTATGCCCGGTAATTTTTTCAGCAAGTCTTCCACCACCGCACCTTCCTTTGTTTGAAAAGCATCCGCTCTGTATTCAATAGTATCTTCTTTCACAATAATGGGGGCCGATTGTACAATTACTTCATCCAGCAATTTAGCACGACTGTTAATAATAATTTTGCCAAGATCAATTGTTTTTTCTGCTTGCTTTACAGGCACAAATTTAGCAAGTGGGTTATAGCCCATATTGATAATAACAACAGAAAAATTGGAAGCAGGTACAACTGGAAAAAGAAAATTACCTTTTTCATCTGTAAGGGTATAAGTGGTATCTGTTGGATTGGATTTAATGACCAATCCAACCGTCAACTTGTCGATGGGCTTTTTTCCAGCACTATCCAAAACGGTTCCTTTTACCTGTGCATTAGCTGCTGAATAGCTGAGTGTAACTAGAAGAATGAGTAGTAATTGCTTCATGTATGTACGTTTACGAAAAATTTCGTGTAAAAATAGTGGATGCTGTTTAGATTCCTTCTTAATTAATGATGAAAGGCAAGTTTTTTTATGTTTGTATTAACAAAACGTAAAAAAGCCGGAATTGAAAATTCCGGCCTTTTATTATTATTCTTTTACCAATCTGGTAGTATATAAGATTTCTTTTTCGTTTCGGATTTCGAGTAAATAAATTCCTGCCGGTAATTTATTCAGAGAAAGGGTACTGGTGCCGGAATTATTAATGGTTGATTTTTGGTCGTATAGTTTTTGTCCGATTGCATTTGAAACACTTATCTGTAAATCGGCTGTATGATATACTGCAGGAATTTTTACCGTTAATAAATCTGTGTTTAATGGATTGGGGTAAATCTCAAAAAAGCCTTTCGCTGTTGTACTCAATTCTACTACATGACTGTATTTGAATCGGCCATCTTTATCTATTATTTTCAACCTATAAAAATTAGCAGTATTGCGGCTAAATTGATTGTCCTGTAATTGGTAATTTTTTGTAACACTCGAATTTCCTGCTGCAGGTACTTGTCCTATTTTCTGGTAGGTACCTCCAGTAAACATTCTTTCCAATTCAAAACGATCACAGTTTTGTTCTGATGCAGTTGACCAATTCAGTTGGATGGTATTTTTATTGAGGTAATAGCCATCAAATTGCAATAGTGTAACGGGTATAACAGTAATGGGTCTAAGTCCAACACCAAATCCACTAAACCCATTATTGAAACTTGCTTCAAAAGCAGTATCAGTACCAAACTGAATAAAAGTAGGGGCTGCACTGTTGATGGTGAATCCAGTTGCGTTCCCCGGGGTTACACTACTGATGGTATTATTGCCAGCCACTTTTACCACTTCACAACTACTGGTTGCCTGTCCGGTAATCGTTCTCCATCCTGCAATTTCTGCTGTAGTATAATATAGTTTTACTTTTATTGAAGCACTGGGATTATTTGTAGTGGGCGTAATTTTAAAAGTCTTACTCATCAGTTTATGAGCAGCATCTGTATTGTCAAAATCTACCGCTGCAGTACCAGCCCGATCTATTTCAACTTTTGTACAGCCGAAATCATGACTGCTCAAATTAGTTACTACGGCCATTATATTTCCACTGGATCTGTCGTAATAATGGATGGTTGCATTGGGGCCCAAGTATTCTTCATCAAAACTGGTACCGGTATTTATAGTTGTTTGTACCCCTTGTCCTGCATTGGTGAGTTTTACACTATCAATTCCAAAGGGTGGCTGACTGCCAACTGAATTGTCGTTTGTCCATAAGAAACCGATTTTAAGTGTGCTAATATTTTCTGCCCCAACGGGTAAATTAAGTGTCATTCGGGTGGCAGTAGTGATGCCTTGTAAATTGCTTTGCAAATCGGTCCAGGTACCGCCATTATTAGTAGAATATTGAACGGTTCCATAATCATAATAAGTGGTACCTGATTTTTCGCCATTGGATTTATAAATAAAACTCAATTTCAAACCACTTTTTCCAGTGGTATTGAGTACGGGTGATTCTAGTCTGGATGTAGAAACATTAGTAATGGTATACGTGTATGCGGAAGCGTTATTAGAAACATAGGCCGATTTGTTAACAAAACCTACACCTCCATTAGTACCAACCATCCAGCGATTAGTAGTACCTGTTACCATTGTTACTGTCCAGGTTCCCAGGCCACTACTAATGGCATCAAAATCGTCTGAAAAAATGGTACCCGGTGCAACAGGTGCAAGGTCATCATCAGTTACAGTAATGGTGCATGTTTGATTGAAGCTGCCTGGAAATGCATTTCCACCGTTGGCATTCATCGTGTAACCAACAACGATAGTTTCGGCCGATTCAACCAATGCATCATTGTAAATTCTAATGGTGATGGTGCGGGATAAATTAGCAGCATCGAGCGTTGTATTAATGTTTCCAATAACAGTATAATCTGTTCCTTGTGTTGCAGTACCTGCAAAAGTAAAACTGATGGAAGCAGGTTGCGAAGGAGGAATGGCCATATTGATAGTAACAGGCACATCGATATAAGGCAAACAATTATTGGGTGTAACAGCCGTTCCTTCCGGAGCAGTTTGATCAACCGTGCTGAATACAACTTCGGGTGCACAAATATTGGCAGTAAAAGAAGCCACCCTGGTTGTCCAGCTTCCATTGGATGGCATATGCATTCCTGTAAACCAAAATGTACGATCATCAGAAGGATCGATGGTTAAAGTATTATAATCTCCCCAACGGTTGTTATTATGTGCGGTTAATCCATCTATAATTACTGTTTCGGCTGCAGTCATTTGGCCGAGTGGGTCGCAGGGTTTGCGACTCGTAAAGCGTAAAGATGGTAGTGCTGTTGCACCAGATACATTATAGGCCAAGCCAATAGCACCATTTCCATCAATGGCAACTGAGCCCATCCAACGATTATTGGCATCTGCTGAATAGCTGCCTTGTTGATAAACAGTCCATGGTCCTGCACCTATTCTTCTAAGTTCATACCAACGAATACCGGCATGGTCCGAACCATTCACGTCTACTGAGTGATTGCATACAATGGTTTCATGATCTCCAAAATTCCGGTAAATGGCTTTGTTCATTAATACTTCACGTATAGGATCCAGTTTTTGTGTGCTGCCTTGTTGCGTAATACAGTTTAAAGAGGTAAAACCACAAAGGTCACTATCAAAGGGGTCGGTTACAAGGCCTGATCCTCTCGACAATAAAGAATTGGCGGGGGTAGTAAAATCAATGCTCAGGTTCCATATTTGTAAACTATCAACATCGGCAGTACTGGCAGTCCATGCATCATCCTGCATACGCATAAACATGGCTGGTTTTCCGGCTGGGTTTGGGGTAGGTCCTTCTAAGCATACAGGCGTTAATGCCTGAAAACCGATACCTGTGGTGTGCGGGGCAGAAAAGCGTTGCATCGTTGCCGTTAGATTGCCTGCCAGCATTTTGGTTCTGTCCATTGCATAAATGCCATTGTCGGCAGTTTCGTTGGATGTAACAGTGTACATATTTTCCCACATCGCATATTTCGGATAATCCGGAAAATCGGGTGTACTAAAAGAATAAATATACCAGGCACCACCTGGATCGGGTGTTTGTGAAACAGCTACATAGAAGAAATTGGTTCCATTGCCAAATTCTGTCAAAATAAAACGGTCTGCCAGTTGATCATATAATGCTACAGGATCGCCACCACCTGAAACTCCAGTGATGGTAGAAAGCAAACCTTCATATAATTGAGTACCTGATTTGTTCCACATGCGATATTTACTACTGGTAGAATTATTAATCATCTGTATCACATGATTGGGCCCAACAGCTAGTGTGGGATCTGCCGGTGATACACCTGTAAAAGAAAGACCCGCTAAGTTTTGTAATAATAGGCTAGGGCTATTGGGGCCATTGGAACCAGTATAAAAAGATTGTAATGCAGGATCCATACCTTGTGGTTGGGGATTGGGATCAAGCCTCGGATTTCCTTTTCTGCCTTCTCTTTCATTTTCATCTTCTCCAATTCTTCCATTGGCATCACGCGAAAGTTTATAGATTGAGTCTGGTAATGCCGGCAATGACAGGATACCCGGCGTTACCCGAATTAAATGACCAGTGATGACCTGAGGATTCCTAAATTCATTCTGTGCATTCGAAATAACACAAGAATAGATTGCTACAAAAAATAAAATTATTTTTTTCATTATGCGTATTAATTGATTGGGAAGCCCTAAAGATAAGGATTTGAGGTCGTTTGTTGAATAGCACAATAGATACCCTCCCTTGGGTATTGTTCATTTAAAATTCAATTTGTAGATTCACGAAAATATTGTCTATGAAGCATTTTTTGTTGGGTATTGTCTTTTTTTCCATTTTGTCTAATTCCTTTGCTGATGGTCCGGGTTTTAGTATACATCGGGTTGGTGCCGAAAGTATTTTTACATTTAAAGGCGTTTCCAATATCAAAAACTATGTACTGGCCTATAGCCATTATGAATTTTATAAAAAAGACACCGCTAAAAAGGAATACTATAACCAGTTACTTAAAATCATCGAAGAAGATCCTTATATAATTTATACCCAAGAGCACGGAAGGCGTTGGGAAGAATCGGATAGAGATTTTTATTTTAGTTTAATAGATACACTGCAAGGAATTACGCTCGACAGCATGAAGTATGTTGCGAAGGATTATAATATTGACTTCAGCATCAGCGGAGTGAAGGATGGTAAATTGCAATACAAAGCCGATAGTAGCAAGGCAGTTTTTCAATATGTTTTGTTCAAGGGCGAATCAACAACTGCAGTTTATAAAAAAAACAGGATTATTTTCATTGCCTGTAGTATACTAGGATTTCTCTTGCTAATTGGAATGTTTTTGCGCAAAAAAAATAATCAAACAAATTAATAGTTATGTCACTTTATTATATGGTGCTGGGCTTTTTTATTATCAAAGGGGTATTGGCTTGGCCATTTTATTATGGGCTTAAGTGGAAGGCATTGCAAGTGGGTTTAGCACTTGCCCTTTTTCAAGGTTCTTTGTTTACATTATTATACCATGAAACGAATTTCGATTTCTGGACACTCTTTTTAATTACTATTGTATTTGATACGGCTGTTTATTTTTTATTATTACGCCGGGTTTGGTGGAAGGCCATTCTATTGGGCGTATTACTTAACTTGATTGGATTTATTTTCTTCATTATTTTAAACGGATAAAGCATGTTGTTAACATTCTTAGATGTGCGCGCTGAGCCCTGGCTGGACAGGGGTAATCATTTATGGTTGATCATTATTACTGGTATTTCATTATTGGGGCTAGTGGCGCTTTTTATTTATAAAAAAAAGAAGAGCGATTGATTTATTGCAGTTTGCTCACTCAAAACTAACGGTTATGTCTATACTACCTTTATTAATAATGATAGCAGTGGAAGTGTTGGTGATTTATTGGATATACCGACCGATGGCGAAGCTGGATATCATTGCCAATATTGGCATACACGGATTTGTATTGCCAGGCTCTATGCTGTTGCTAATGAGTTTTGAATGGGACTGGTTCCTTGTTTTTATTCCATTATTATTATTGCAAGCTATTGGGTATAAAATTTTTCTGCAGGGTACTTGGGGAAAGGCTTTGTTGGCTGCACTGTCTTCTACAGTGACCGCCTTTCTTGCAGCATATCTTTTAACATTGTTCATTCGTTTTTAATAATCGCTATGGAAATATGGCTTTATTTTTTGTTGACTTTACTGATTGAATTGCCCATTGTATGGCTTTTTTTCAGAAAGCAATGGAAGTATGCCTTGCTCGTTGGATTTTTACTAAATCTTTTTACTTGGCCATTATTACACATGTTGCTATTCACCACTTCGCTGAATATTCATCTTATGGAATGCGGGGTGGCTTTAGTGGAAGGGTTAGGTTACCGCTTATTATTGAAATCTAGCTGGTCGAAAGCACTCTTTCTTGGCTTTCTTGCCAATGGTATCAGTTATGGCATAGGTGAGATTATTAATTTGTACATACTTTAAATAGCTATTATCGTATTTTTAAGAATGCCATCATTATCCAAACATACTCTATTACAACCTTTTCTTTGGGGCATCCTGCATTGCCTGAATGATTTTATTGCAGGGTTTATGTTGGCAAATTATACATACCATCATAGCTATTCGGATAGTTTTTTATTCATCGTAATTTATTCAGTACTTGCTTTTGGCGGACAATTGCCTGTAGGATTTTGGATGGATGCACAGAAAAAAATTAAACCCTTTGTGCAGGCTACCGTTGTTTTATTACCGCTTTCCATTATTATTTTTTTAATAGATCCTGCTATGGGAATCATGTGCTCAGGTATTGCATCTGCATTGGTGCATGTAAGTGGCGGCACCATCTGTTTACAGGTGAATGATGGCAAAGCAGGACCATTGGCCATCTTCACTGCTCCGGGTGTACTCGGACTTACCTTGGGTGGTTTATTGGGTGCAATTAGTATGCAATGGTTATGGATTTTTCTGGTACTAGTACTAATGGTTGAATGGTTCATTCTGCAATTAGCTACGCCTGTTTATCCTATCAGGTCAACTAAGTCGGCAGTATTGGACGGACACGATTGGATGATGATGAGCATTTTGCTAATCATGTGTTTTCGCTCTTTTATTTTTGATGTTATCAATCATGTGTCCTTCGATTTTGAAGATGGTATTTTTATAATCGGTATTAGTGCTTTTGTAGGAAAAATAATCGGCGGTTTGGTTGCAGATAAAATTGGCTGGAAAAAATTTGTATATATCAGTTTACCAATTACATTTTTGTGTTTTCAATTTGGCAAGGATAATATTTATGCATTGGCATTTGGCATTGCTTGTTTACAAAGTAGCGTGCCAATTAGTTTTTTATTAATGGGTAATAGTCTTGCTAATTATCCTGCTACAGCATCGGCACTTACCCTGGGCACTTCTATTGCGCTGGCTGGATTACCACTTTACCTGATTTCAGATAAAAATACCATCATGAATAATTATGACAATGCCTGGATCAGTGCATTGGTACTGGTACTAATGATTGTAGGCTGGTGGCTGATTGACAGATTCTTTTTTCGTAAAAGAATTAATCCGCCAATTTAATGGTAATTGGTTTCAAGCGGTATTCAATTTCCATTGATCCTCCTTCGGGGGTAGCTTCCTTTAGTGACATTCTCCTGTACAACGCAATCTCCAAATTAAGGTCCTTTGTTTTCTGGCGTTTTAATTGTTCTGTACCAATAGTAATTTTTCCTGCTGGGTCCATTTTATCCACTGTTAAATGAAAACTGCTATCTGTGTTGGTGGCAGATAATTCGATGTAATCATCACCCTGCAATGAATAAAAGGGATCAAAACTATAGGTAAGGGTTAAGGGCAATTTTTTGGATGCAGTGGCAGGCGTATTTATTAGTTTGAAAGCATTCATGAAAAAACCGTTTTCATACGATTTGTTATTCATATCTGTATATACAAAACGGTGGCTTGCGAAAAGCAGGCCTGCATCTCCGCTGAATTCATAAAATGCACCTGAATATTTAGTGCTGTCAACCTCTATTCGCATCATGTCGTATTGCAGGTTGGCGGGTTTATTTAATACCAGGGTAGTTCCATTACGACCTGCAAATCTAAACTGTGCTTTAGCCGTATACTTACTTTCACCTTCATTATAGCGAATATCATATTGCTGGTAAATTTTATCCTGGGCAACATCCTTACTATTGCCGATTTCATTGCTGCTGCAATTGGTGAGTGAACTGGCAAGCACAATAACTGCCAATGACGAAAAGACGGATTGTATACGCATATTTATTTATTTTAATTCGATTGTTAATGGTTTTTTACAATGACCAATGATTTGAAAATAACCCCTCCCACTATTGAAGTCTCCTGTTGAAATATAATCTGCATAGAGCAAAAAGGTTCCAATGCTTTCAAAATGGTTGGCATGCAGTAATGTTTCTAGGGGTACTTGTAAATACCCGTTGTTGATAGCGATTTTTGTGTAATTAATAGTGTTTAAGTCCTTTCCCTTTTGTTGAATATAGCAAGAAAGTGTGTCCTTATTTCCACATTCCGTTACTTTAATCAAAAGTAGGCTATCCCCAATAGCGGCTATCGATTGATCAGGCAAAGCAGGTTGATAATATTCAAAGCTATCAATGGTAGTTTTTCCATGGTAGTCCAAGAATTCAAAACGGTGTTGTCCATTAGTAAAATTGTCATTTGAAAATGACTTCAGATAATGGGTTTGATAACGGTCCTTATAAAATTGAAGTGCTTGTCCATCAATAGCAAAATGGCTGGGGGCAGATAGTTTGATATCTCCACCATACCGGGTGCCAATCGTAATGGCCTCACAACTAATATTGTTATTTAAGTTATTGATAGAAAGTCTGTATTTGATGCGATTTTGAGGTAAATTTTTACTGTCTTTTATAACCGTTTTATTGCAGCCAAATGGCAATACCATGGCATCCATCAGAATGAAGGCTGGAAGAAGTATCAAGACTGTTTTAAAATGGAGCATTTTTTCTTAATTAATACCCTTTTGGGGGTAAAAGTTCGTTAAAAAACCAATAAAATAGCTGTTTTTTCCATTGGCACTTTAATCAGTCCGCTAAAACCCTTCTAGCATAAATATTTCTTACCTTCGCGTTCCTGTCAATTTGGCTAAAAAATAATTGTTGCACCCTTTTTGACATTACAATAATCCAGATTTATAATTTATTACACAATACCCACTAACACGGAATTTTATGATTGGCATGTTATCAAAGCTTTTTGGAGGAAATAAAAGCGAGAAGGACGTAAAGAAAATTGCTCCACAAGTAGAAAAAATTAACCATTTTTTTGCGCAATATCAATCTTTGTCCAACGATGAATTGAGGGGCAAAACCCAGGAATTTAAATTGCGCATCAAAGATTATTTAACCGGTATTGATACTGAAATTGACAATAAAAAGCAATCTGCGGAAGACCTGCCTATTGAAGATATTAATGGGCGCGATAATATTTACAAGGAAGTAGATGAATTGAAAAAAGAAAGGAATAAGAAAATTGAGGAGGTATTACAGGAATTATTGCCCGAAGCTTTTGCTGTAGTGAAAGAAACCAGTCGTCGTTTCAAAGAAAATACTGAATTGGAAAGTACGGCTACTGAACTTGATAGAGATTTGGCAACTAAAAAATCTTTTATTTCCATTGTAGGCGATAAAAGTATTTTTAAAAACACCTGGACGGCTGCTGGTGGATTGGTTACCTGGAATATGGTACACTACGATGTGCAATTGATAGGAGGTGCAGTATTACATAGCGGAAAGATTGCAGAGATGGCAACCGGGGAAGGTAAAACCCTGGTATCTACTTTACCCGCTTATTTGAATGCATTGGCAGGGCAGGGCGTTCATATTGTAACTGTCAATGACTATTTGGCAAAAAGGGATAGTGAGTGGAACGGTACTTTATTTGAATGGTTGGGATTAACAGTGGATTGTATTGACAAGCATGAGCCTAATACGGATGCACGCCGCAAAGCATACAATGCGGATATTACCTATGGTACCAATAATGAATTTGGTTTCGATTATCTAAGGGATAATATGGTGCATAGTCCGGATGAAATGGTACAACGCAAACACCATTTTGCCATGGTGGATGAAGTGGATAGTGTATTGATTGATGATGCACGTACTCCTTTGATCATCAGTGGGCCGGTTGGACACAGCGACAATACTCAACAGTTTTTTGACCTTAAGCCAAGGATCGAAAAAATTGTAGAGGCTCAAAGAAAAGCTACTAATACTTTTTTAATAGAAGCAAAGAAAAAAATTGCGGAGGGAAATGATGATCCCAAAGATGGTGGACTAGCATTGATGCGTGCACACCGTGGTTTACCAAAGAATGGAGCATTGATTAAGTTCTTGAGTGAATCTGGTATGCGGGTGAAATTGCAGAAAAGCGAAAATTACTACTTGGCCGACCAGCAAAAGGAAATGCCAAAAGTGGATGAAGAATTGTATTTCACAATTGATGAGAAAAACAATTCAGTTGAACTAACGGATAAGGGTATCCAGTTAATTACTAAAAGTGGAGAGGATACGGAGTTTTTTATTCTTCCAGATATAGCCACTAAATTATCTGATATCGAAAAATCGGAATTAAGTACCGAAGAAAAATTACAAAAGAAAGAAGGTCTTTTAAATGAGTATTCCCTTAAGGCGGATAGGATTCATACTGTTCAACAATTATTGAAAGCCTATACATTATTCGATAAAGATGTGGAATATGTTATCATTGATGGGGCTGTAAAGATTGTAGATGAGCAAACGGGTCGTATTATGGAAGGCCGACGTTATTCAGATGGTTTGCACCAGGCATTGGAAGCAAAAGAGAATGTAACGATTGAAGCCAGTACTCAAACATATGCCACAGTTACTTTACAGAATTATTTCAGGATGTATCATAAGTTGGCGGGTATGACTGGTACAGCAGAAACAGAAGCGGCAGAATTGTGGAGTATTTACAAACTGGATGTAGTAACTATTCCCACCAATGTAAAAGCAATACGTAAAGACGAACAGGATTTAGTGTATAAAACCAAAAGAGAAAAATACAAAGCGGTTATTGAAGAGATTGAAAGATTGCGTACTGCGGGTCGCCCTTCGCTGGTAGGTACTACTTCAGTGGAAGTGAGTGAATTGATTTCAAGAATGTTGAAGCAGAAAAATATTCCGCACAATGTATTGAATGCAAAACAACATGCCCGTGAAGCACAGGTTGTAGCAGAAGCTGGTTTGGCAGGTGCAGTTACCATTGCCACCAATATGGCTGGTAGGGGAACGGATATTAAATTAGGACCTGGTGTAAAAGATGCAGGTGGGTTGGCTATCATTGGTACCGAAAGGCATGAAAGTAGAAGGGTAGATAGGCAGTTGCGTGGTCGTGCAGGTAGGCAGGGTGATCCTGGTTCTTCTCAGTTCTTTGTGGCATTGGAAGATGATTTGATGCGTATGTTTGGCTCAGAAAGGATAGCATCACTGATGGATAGGATGGGCTATAAAGAAGGAGAAGTTATTCAGCACAGTATGATTACCAAGAGCATCGAAAGAGCTCAGAAAAAAGTAGAGGAAAATAACTTTGGCATACGGAAACGCCTACTCGAATATGATGATGTGATGAATAAGCAGCGTACAGTAGTGTATGGCAAAAGAAATCATGCTTTATTCGGCGAAAGACTGGCCTTGGATTTAGACAATGCATTCTATTCCGTTGCAGAGGGATTAATAAATTCATTTAAAGAAGCCAATGATCATGAGGGCTTCAAACTGGCCTGTATCCTGCATTTTGGAATCGACACGGCCATTGATCAGGAGGAATTGGAAAAAGCAGACTTGAATACTTTGTCTGAACGTTTGTACAATGAAGCCATTGCAGAATATCATCGCAAGACTGCGGTAATGGTTCAACAAACTTTACCTGTTATTAAAAATATCAGGAAAGAGCAAGGAAATCATATTGAAAATGTAGTGGTGCCTTTCACTGATAATAAACGTGCCATTCAGGCATTGACAAATCTGGATAAATATATAGCTACAGAAGGACAGGAATTGAATAATGCATTAGAAAGAAGTATCACACTGGGATTGATTGATGAAGCATGGAAAGAGCATTTGAGAGCGATGGATGATTTGCGTCAAAGTGTACAAACAGCAGGCTATGAACAAAAAGATCCATTGGTAATTTATAAAATTGAAGCATTTAGTGCATTCAAGCAAATGGATGACCAGGTTAATAAGGATATCGTAAGCTTCCTTTGTCACGCTCAAATTCCGATGGAACAAACCAATGCAGGGCAAATTAAGGAAGGAAGGGAAAAGAAAACCGATATGAGTAAGATGGCTGCTAATAAATCGCAGGTAGATGCTGCAGGGCAGGATTTTGCTGCAAATGAAAATGATTATTATGATCCTAGTAATATCAAGCAGGAGCCAGTACGTGTAGAAAAAGTACCGGGAAGAAATGAACCTTGTCCTTGTGGCAGTGGTAAAAAATACAAACAATGCCATGGGAAAGATATTTAAGGAAGAATGGAAAATAAAAAATCCCTCGTTTTTAACGGGGGATTTTTTATAAGGTTTAATTACTTGATTCAAATTGCTAAATATTTTTTATCATCCAAAGGCTACAGCCCCCATGCCCACTATTTCCCATCGGGGCGTTTAGATAGGTAAACCCGAATTTGGCATAAATATTCAGCGCTAATTTTAATTCCGGCATGGTTTCGAGGTAAATTTTTTTAAAGCCCATCGCCTTTGCTGATGCAATAGCTTTTTCAATCAACAATTTTCCAATACCAGTTCCTCGGGCTCGCTGGGCTAAATACATTTTTACCAATTCACAAGTGTCATCTGGCAAGCCATCTGTAGGAAAGATACCGCCTCCACCAACTAATTCCCCGTTTAAAATGGCTACCTGATAATTAGCCTTTTCCGTCTGAAATAATTCAAATAGTGCATCCGTACTGGCATCAAAATAAACGGTGCCCGGAAGGTTGGCATTAAACTCTTCTAAAGTAGTTCTGATAATTTTTGCAATTATTGGGTTGTCTTGTTTTTCTATATTTCTAATTTCAACTTGTTGCATATCATTATTATTTTAAAATGACAGTCTAATGTAATCCTTCAAAACAATAAGTAGAAGGGATGGCATGTATTTCCTGCTCGTAAATCTGCTGTAAAGCCGCGACTTGATTTGAATAGATTCGGGACTGTTCACCCATCGGCGATTTCCATTCAAAAGCAATTTCAGTTGAGTGTAACTGCTTATAATGATCAATGGCGACAGGTATTAGCGAACATCTTCGGTCCAGCAAATCTTCTGGGTAAAGTTTTTCATTTCGTACATGGCTTACCGATAGAAATTCAAAATAAATAACTCTTCTTATTGGTAAGCTATGCATGGGCCCCGAACTATGTGCGAGCATCATATCGTGTATCAATATATCACCTGCCTTCATTGGCACGGCAATAGTGGGATCATTTTTAGATTCGCAAATGGTTTTGCCATTTGAATGACTGCCTGGAACTACCAATAATGCACCATCATCTACTTGTGCATCATCGAGGTAAATACCCATGGTAAAACAAGGTCCGGTTCTCTGGTGCAACATATCCTGGTGCCATAATACAGGAAGGTTATCTCCCAACATTTTGATAACTGCAAATTCCTGAATGAGAAAAAAATCGGGGCCACAGATTGATTCAGCCGTTCCTAAAATATAGGGAGCACCTAATAATTCCAGGCAAGATAAATTTCCCTTACTACATAACTTTTCTAAATTGGTTACATAGGATTTGCCATTGACTATATTGGTGACTTTGTCGACATTATTCGAATCATTCATCAGTTGGTCAAACAATGCACGAAGTTGTTCCAGCATTTCAGGTAGAATGCTATTCGGTATTTGTAAGAAGCCATCTTTCTGGAAAGAATTTAATGCTACTTCACTCAAATGAAATGAATGATTACTCATGCCGCAAAACTAAGATTTCTCTTTTGATATTAGTTCAGAATAAAGGCTTAACTGGGATTTAAAATATTTTAAATTGGAGCGACATTGTTTTGTAATGCCGCTCCTGCTGTGGAATTATTTAATCTTAAACCTAAATCCGGTATACAATACGCGGCCATTGACTGGTCCCCAAATCATAGAACCATCAAAGTAGGGACTAAAGGGCGTATTGGCATCTATAAATAATTGTTGCTGCGTAAAATTGCCAATATTTTCTGCCCCAACATATATTTCGAAATGCTTGCCAAATAATTTGGACACCTGCGCACTTATTTGCGTATATCCGGGAGCGTAAGTGCTTAATTGCTTCCCTATTGGATTCCCTATAGTAATTGGCAACCTTTTTTTGCTGAACCATTGTTGTGTATAATCAAATTTCCAGTGATTAGGGGTTTCATAAGCTAGGTTTACAAATGCTCTGTTGCGGGCTACCAAAGGTTTTTCTCTTTCTGTACCCAAATAATTGGTGACCACATCCAACCAGCGATAAGCCAATCGGATATCCAGTTTTTTAATTATTTCATAATTTAATTCGGCTTGTAAACTATTGGAAAATGATCGGCCTTTTAAATTATAAAAAAGAATTTTTTGAGGGTTGTTATCTAAATCAACAACGGTTTGTTGTTGAAAGCGGGTACTATAAGCATCGAGGCTGATGCTTCCTGCATGTTTATTAATTTTGAATTGGTGAATTAGATTAAACCCATAATTCCAGGCGGTTTCAGGGTCTAGTCCGTAACCATAGTTATTGGTCGGCGGCACCAATACATATTGCCTAGCGCTTACAAATACGCCGCTGTTCTCCGCAAAAATATTTGCATAGCGCAATCCTGATCCTGCCGAAAACCGAAGATTGGTAGCGGTATTGATATCGTATTTAAGATGCAGTCTTGGGGTAAAAATCCAGCCATATTGATTGTGGTGGTCCAGTCTTACCCCTGCAATGGCACTGAAGTTTTTAACTGCCGTGTACGTATACTCGAAAAATGTACCAGGCACTATTTCATTTCTTTTAAACAAGGTGGTATTAAAAAGTTCTGTAAAATCTTCATTGGTAAAACTCATGCCTGTGCGAAATTTATGCGCAGTAGTACCAATGATAGATTGATAAATGAGGTTGGCATACATGGTGGCCTGTTTACCTGTATACGCCGTTAATCCATAGTAGGAATCATTATTGTATTTATTGGCGGCTACGATGAATCCAATACTTTTATATTTTGAATTTGGGAATACATAGCCCAGTTTGGCGGTGACACCCATTTGTTCTACCTGTATACCTGCACCATATTTATTGGTAGTAAATTTATCGAAACTCGGATTGAATTTCATTTCGCCAGCTTGCCTTTGGTCACTTAAGTATTTGAGTGAAATTTGTGCAATAATACCCTTGGAGTCCATATATTTCCAACGGTTGATGAAATTGTATTGTCGGCCAGTGGGAATATCCATAAAGCCATCTTTGTTTTCATCTAATTTGTTGCTAACACCATTTACATGCGTCAATAAGCTGGTACTCCATTGGTTGTTTATTTTTTTTGCGAAGTCAAGGCTTGTTTCCAATCTTCCCAAATTATTTGCATACCCATTGATAAATAATCGTTCTGCTTTATCAGGTTTTTTTTCTTCGATATTAATTTGACCGGCGATGCTTTCATATCCGTTGACAATAGAACCGACGCCTTTGGTTACTTGTATTCCTTCCATCCAGGGACCGGGGATAAAAGTGAGTCCAAAACTTCCTGCAAGTCCCCTTATTTCAGGCGTATTCTCAGTGAGGAGCTGTGTATAATTACCAGATAGACCCAATAATTGAATTTGCTTTATTCCAGTTACAGCATCTGCATAGCTTACATCTACAGAAGGGCTTGTTTCAAAACTTTCGCTTAGGTTGCAGCAGGCTGCTTTCGTAAGTTCTCGGGAACTAATATTTAATGTATTCAATGTGCTGATAGAGGATACATAGGTTGAAACTGACCTTCCTTGTAATATCACTTCTTTTAAAGTATTCGAAGAAGCGTTTTTTAAAATCACTTTTAATTCGGAGGCATTGCTGATATTAATAGTATCTGCAGTAAATCCTACATAGCTAACAATCATTGCATCGGGAAGCATTGTTTTCAAGCGAAATACACCCGCACTGTCGGAAGTTGCAGATTCTTTTGAATGAATACCTCGGATGGTAGCGCCACTGAGGGGTAAGAGTTTTCCCTTCTTGTTTTCTTCCAATACGATGCCAGTAATGGTTGCCATTAGAACTGGATCTAAAGGCTGGTTGTCGGTAAGGCTATCTTTTCCAGCAATGGAGGTGGTTGTTGGAAATCTTTTATAATGACAACAGGCCGGTAATTGCTGATAAGTTGTTTCATCCGATTGAAATTCGTCATTGTCATGACCTACCAATGCCAACTGTTTTTTAATTAAGCTAGTATTTAGTTTAAGACTGTCATAGGAAACTGTGAGCATTTTGGTATTCATATTCCATTTGGCTTTATTAGTGCCCATATTCGAAAGGGTTGCCTCTATTCTTGTTTTGCATTGCTCACAATTACCCCAAACTTTAAAAGTTTCCGTCTTGTTATTTTTCTTTTGTGCAATGGCTGAAAGGTTGATGACAGCACAAAGCAGCATCACAATATATTTTTTCATTGCGAATGAATTGAATTACTACAATGATGTCAATGACATCATTGTAGTAATGTGAGTGAAACTATTTAGTCTTTAACTGGAGTAGGTATTACTTTTCTATCGTAATGACAGCATCCTGGCAATTTATTGTACACTTTATCTGGTGCAGTATATTTTTCTGTGTCATGCCCAACCGCTGCAATTTTCTTTTGCAGGTTATCGAGCAAATCTGTTTTGGATGCATCGTACACTACTGTTAGCATTTTACTGCTTTCGCTCCAACTGGCAGTTTTAATGCCTTCCACTTTTAAAGCAGTTTTTTCAATACGACTTTTGCACATACCACATTCTCCGTAAACTTTAATAGAATCGGTTGTGCCTGTTTGAGCTTGTGCATTGGTGAAGAAGCAAATTGCTATAATACTAGTGAGGATTGTTTTAAACGTTTTCATGATAATTTATTTTTTGATAATTTAATAATGTATAACCGGGTATACCGGTAATAAGTAAAAGATGGCTATTATCAAATTCTGAAAACGCAGTAAAGAATACTTCGGTCGATTGTTAGCTCAGGAGGAGGTCTTTTGTAAAGACTAGTTTGCGAAACAATTGTATAGGAAGCTATAAGATTATCTAGCTGTGTTGGTAGGTCAAGGTTGGTAATCGGCGATTCAAAAAGATTTGCCATCTGGCTATGATCTTTTTGATCAATCGATAATTTATAGGTTATCGTTTTATTGTCGCAACAGCCTTTTTTGGCCATTGTTTTGCAACATTTTTGTTTTTTGGTAGTGGGAGTAAGAGAAACAGATTTTAATTTGCCACAGCAATAAAAATAGTTCAGGCTTACTCCAAAAGAAGCCAAAGCATAACAAAATAAAACTATTATGAGTAAACCCTTTTTCACATTACAAAGTTAATAGCTATTTTGGGTAAACATAAAAAAATGCACTGATTTAGGTCAGTGCATATGTTAAATTATAGGGTAATGATTAAAAAATCTTGCTAATGCTCCTCAAACGGCGTGCAATCAGTGCTTTAGCCTTTCAGCTACCCAAGCATTTATCCTGCTAGGGAAACTCCGATTAATTTGCCGATTCCAAAAGTTATAGCTGCGGCTATTAAACCAAATATCACTTGTCTGAAGCCAGAGTACCAAATAGACTTGCCAGTGAATAAGGTGATGGCAGATCCAATTAGAAATAATCCAGCAGCACTGCAAATAACGCTGATGATAATGGCTGTGGTTCCTGAGGTAAAGAAGAAGGGGAATACGGGTATGACGGCGCCAATAGCAAATAAGATGAATGAATAAACAGCCGCTTCCATCGCCGAGCCTTTCAATTCTTCAGCATTTATGCCTAATTCTTCTTTTACCAATACTTCGTGTGCGTGTTCTTTGTTTAACATGATTTCTGCTGCCATTACATGTGCCTGCTGTTCAGGAATGCCTTTGGCCATATAAATCAGGGCCAGTTCTTTTTCCTCAGCCTCCGGATTGGTTTCCAGTTCTTCCATTTCTAATTGCATCTGGTTTTCGTAAAGTTCCTGAGAACTTTTAACAGAGATCCATTCCCCAAGGGCCATCGATAGCGCACCTGCTAATAAACCAGCCACCCCGGCCAATAGTACGCCTGAACCGCCTGCAGTGGCACCTGCAATACCCATGACTAAACTGAAATTGGAAACCAAGCCATCGTTGCCTCCTAATACAGCTGCCCGCAGGGCATTGCCACCAACTGAACGGTGTTTGCTTTCGAATTTGGCAACATTGCTGCCGGTTACTTTAGATTCGTTTTCCAGTAATGAACGTAGTATGGTTACATGATTGGTTTCACTACCGGTAATGGCTACCTGTTTATTGTTTTTTGCCTGAATGATGGCATTGGAAATACTTTTTTCAGTGTCCATTAAAGCACCTAGTACATAGTCATAGCCAAAAATTTTACCAATATGGTTGAGGGTTCTGGCTCTGAAAGAAGGACTGGGTAATTGAACAGTTCCTTCAGGATTTAATTTTTTTAAAAAAGCAATGGCATGGCTTTTTTCAATTTCACTCATTTGGGTAAAAACGTTGGCAACGGTAGGGTCTTCTTCCACAGTTGCCAGGCGAGCATACAGGTAACTGGCATCAACTTCAGTTTGTAGATTTTTGCTGATAATTTTTTTCAAAGCTTGATTTATTTAAAAGACCTGGCATTTTCTGCAGGGAAAATGCCAGGGGATAAAAAATATTATTTAAAACTAGTTTGCTTAGTCATCGTCTTTTTCACCTCTTTCCTGACCAGCACCAGTAGCATTGATACTACCGGAACTTATTTCCGTATGTCGAATTTGGCCTCCTAAGTAACCTGTGCGTGCAACTAGTCCAAAGCTAATCAGCGAAACTATTAGGGTAATCATAGCTGTTAGTTTAGCAAGGGAACTATTTTTATAGGAGAGTGCTAAACCTGCCAATGCAAATACACCCAAAGCAATAAGCGAAATCAAGGCATACATTGCAGCAGCTTCATGCTGGCTGATAAGCCGCTCTGCCACGCCCGGAATTTTCTCTACTGCTTCTTCAGCCCCTTCACCCGTTGCATAAGCGATGCCCGCTCCGATGGCTGAAAAAACCATTAAAAAATAGGCGGCATTTTTGGTGTTATTAGATTTAGACCAAAGGCCATATCCTAGTACAAAAGCGCCTAAAATTGAGCCGAAGATGGGCAAGTGAGTAACGATGAGGTGCACATGTGTTTGATCCATACTAGACTGTTTTAGAGTGAAGCGATTTTGATAAATTTATCGCCATTCGTCATAGAAATACCACAACGTTTGGGTGCTTCTGTTTCATAGGTATTGCCACAAGTGGGACAAACAAAATAAACAGTGGGAAGCTGAGCGACTGTATTGGAGTTTAAAGCGGCTAGTGCTTTTTCATAAAATTGTTTGTGCTTCTTTTCTGTTTTATATGCATAATTTAAGCTAATCAAGGCTAGTTGATTATCGGCATCATTGGCTTCTTTTAAAAAGTTGGGATACATTTCGGTAGCTTCATAGGTTTCGCCTTTGATGGCAAATTCCAAATTCTCCTTGGTTGACTTTACATTTACTTCAGGAATTACATTGGCTACTTGTACACCCATTTCTTCTAAAACTACTTTGTGATTAGCAGCATGAATAGATTCTGCTTGTGAAGCTGCTTTGAATAATAAAGCGATTTCATTGTAGCCTTCTTCTGCTGCTTTTTTTGAAAAAGCTGCATAACGTGCAGTTGCATTTGTTTCACCCTTGAATGCATCTTGCATATTTACTATGGTTCTTTGTTTGGCAGTATCCTTATTAAGTGGTGTTGTGCCAACTGTTGTACTACCTTCCTTCGTTTCTACTGGAGTTTTCATGTTGGCACTTTCATTATTATTGCTGCAGGAAATCAATCCTATTTGTGTGATACCAACTACTGATAAAATAATTAAAGAATGTTTCATAATATATTAATTGTTTTTTAAATTGTTAAAGAATATCGTGCTGGTATGATATGCCCACCCACGATATCCCGGTATTGGATGGGTGTTTATTTTTTCTCGTCTTTTTCATTTTCCTCACCGGCTTCTTTATTAGTGGGAGCCAAAGAGTCTTTTGTAGCAACGGCATTTGCGTTGTTAGTATTTTCCGCATTTTTAGTAGCATTAGAATCAGCTGTTACAATAGGGGCAACATTTTTTGTAGTGCTATTATCCTTGTTGTTACATGCCATTAGTAATAGGGCTGCGAAGAACGCTAAACTTAGCGTCGAGATGAATATTTTCTTCATGTATGAATTTGCTTTTTTGTTTATAATAATACTGTAAAGATGCGGTGCTGCAACTTTGGCTTTACTTACCCTTATCTTAAGATTGGCTAAAATTATGTTAGGAAGGAAAATGCAGCGAAAAAGTAGTTTGTTGGCCTTCAATACTATTGACGGTGATACCTATTTTTTGCAGTTCGCAAAGTTTTTTTACAATTGCAAGACCCAGTCCATTACCAGGTGTTAGAGAACTTCTGGATTCATCTGTGCGATAAAAACGATTAAATACATTGTGAATTTGAGATGCCGGTATACCCGCTCCTTCGTTTTGAATTGAAAGTGTGCTTTCTTTCTCCTTCCATTCAATTTCAATTGTTGCACCAGTAGGGCTATACTTAAAGGCATTATTGAGTAGGTTTTCCAATATGCGATCTAATAAATTGCTATCGGCCAATATTTTTACATGAATAGGAATATGTACCTGCAATGACATTTGTTTCTCGGGGAATAGTTTTACTTGCTCGGTTAAAATATTTTCCACTAAATCAGCAAGCGGTATCATTTCTTTTTTTGCAAGGGTACTATCAGATTCTACTCTTGCTAACTGAAGCAATTGATCAAACAATAAACTCAGGCGGTCTGT
>CALRKF020000039.1:0-30590 GCA_943367825.1 Chitinophaga pinensis | reverse complement strand
AATGATTTACAGGCAAAATTGGGCATGCAGTTTTTTACAACAATAAGTGCAATTGATTTTTAAGGCCGCTTAAATGAGTATCAGTGACCCTTAAACGAAATTATACCAACAGATTTTTAAGAGAAAGATAGTTTTTTCACAGTCTGACGGGCAGGTATTGCCGATGGTGGGGAATTTTATATTCGTCCGCCTGGAACCGCTGCCTGTTTTTTTGATAAAGTTAAATATTAAGAACTAAAGCTGGGCTTTATTCGTCAAGCCCCGAACCACAGCACAAAAAAATTACTGCCGCTGATTGCTCCAATGTCAAGCCCCACTATTGGCAATACCAATGTTGTACGCTGCTATTCTTTGTCAACGAGCATTGTATCAAACTTATTCCAAAAAACTGTGTCTGCTTTTATTATTCCTGTCTTTGGGAACTCCTTTACATCGCCATTATAATTTGATTGAATAAGTTTCAATGTGTCGTCTTGTCGTTCATAGTTACCGTAATAAATGGTGTGTCCAAATAAATTATAGTCGGTCAATACAAAGTGCTTACTGTCTTTAAAATAAAATTGCCACACATTGTTTGCACCTTCTTTGTTTACTACTTTTAGCACTGTCTTAGAGCTGTCAATAGAACTGCGGTAAATGATTTTAAAAAACACGATGAAACAAATTGTCACCGCAATTAATGAAAATGAAAACTGATAAATTTTACTGTCAACTTTAAAAGCAGAACGGTCTAATAATAAAATAACAATCGTCAAAATTATAACTATGCCCAAAGGGATGTAGTCAAATTCGTTTAAAACTCCAACGTCATAACCACCAAACTGATGTCTGATAGATTTATAACCAAAGAAGATTATTGAAAGTCCAATTGCTATGCGTAAGTAGGGTCTCATATAGTGGCGTACAACGTATGTATTGTCGTATATACGAATATACGAATAATTTATAGGTTTAATATTGTGGCATTGATTTTCAAATAGTTAATTGGGCTTTTGCAGGTAAAAGGGGAGGCTATTGGAGTTGCGACAATGCGACTCCAATTGTCGGGCCGTTTACAAAAAATCCTTTATGTCTTCAATGGGACTGAGAATATTAATCATGTCCTTATTGGTTACATGCAAATACCGAAGCGTGGTTTTTATATCATTATGCCCGAGTATTTTTTGAATAAATACCACGTCTGTACCCTTGTCCAATAAATGCGTGGCAAAACTATGCCGCAACATATGCATACTGCCCGCTTTTTTGATGCCCGCTTTGTCTTTGGCAACTTTTATGATTGCCTCCAAACTCCGGGTACTATATCTGCCCCCTTGCTGCTGACCCTCAAATAAATATTTGGTCGGTTTGTACTTGCTTTTATATTCCCTCAACATAATGATCATCGCCGGACTTAAACTGACCACCCTGTCCTTTTTGCCCTTCGCCCTGCATATAAACAACATCCTGCGATCCTCATCAATATCTTTTATTTCAAGCGCCGTTATCTCGCTAACCCTCAAGCCACAAGCATATCCAAGCATGATCATGGTTTTATGCTTAATGTTTTCAATTGCTTTTATCAAACGAATCATCTCCTCCTTGCTTAAAACCTTGGGCAATTGCATCCCCTTCTTCGGCCTTGGTATATCCCAAAAAAATTGCTCCCGCTTAAGTACCTGCTCATAATAAAATTTTAAAGCATTGATCCTGCTGTGTAAGGTATTCTCCGTAAGCCCTAATTTTTGAGAACAATACATCAAATAATCCTTGATCCTTTCTACTGTAAAATCATCCGCTGCATGATTTTTTATGGTCTTTAAAAAAATACCCACTTCATTTATATAGGTTTTAATAGTAGCCCCGCTATACCCTTTTAATTTCAACTGTTGCTCCATCGCCGGCAATACATGCGCATTCACAGGGGCTATTGTAGGCTGCACTGTCCTTTGTACCTGACCAGCAGCCTTAGCTGCTGGCACTGGCATTTTATCAGCAGCTGTCACCGCTTCCCGCTTAGCCATATTCGACCCCTTTACTGCATTTCTTTTTTCCAGAAATATTTTTAAATCACTGGAATCAATAATCGCAATTTTACTCAGCGAAGATTTTATTAACTGGTAATTTTCCTTAGTCAATAATAACCACCAACATTGAAAGGTCTTACTCCATTTAATAGAAGGTAGTTTACGTACTGTAGTATTAACTAAACTGTCATTGGTAAAATAAATACCAATGCAGTCCGCATGGCGATGCCATAAGTGTTTTAGGTAGATGGTTAGCATATGCTAAAATAGTAAAAATTGTATTATATCAAATACCTAGGTAAAGGTTGAAGGGTTGAGGAAAAGGTTGAGATTGAGGTTGAGGTAAAGGTTTAGGGGTTTAGAGGTTTAGGGCTTCCTAAAATAAATCAGTTTCAATTTGAACAACTAAAAACTTAAGACTAAAATTTTTAATGATTGCAACAAAATTCCCATTTATCGCAACAGCCACTTAGAAGGCATCCAGTATCCAGTATCACTACTGTCCGGTTAAAATCAAAATTTGACAAAGAGTTGCCGTCAATAAAGAGTTTGATTATGGTTTTTATCTGTTTTTAAATAGCATGCCCCTTATCCTGACGTTTCAAAAAGCTTTAACTGGTTTATTGGAATAGGATCAGATATATTGCATTTGTAAGGATTTTCTAAGAAGTCCACCAATCGGGTATAATTCATCAGGTGTAAGCGGATTAATGATGCCAGGTTAGAATGTGCCCATTGTCTTTTAATTCTTGCTGTTGCCAGTTTTAGCAAGAGATCTGCTATTAAAGAACAAAAAATTTGAATTTTGATTGCATTTTCATTATCTCCTAAAAAATATTCAAGTGTAGTATTCTGCTTTAATCGTTTGAAAAGTAATTCTATCTGCCAGCGACGTTTATATATGGCAGCTATCTTTGCAGCCTTCCATCGGAAGTTATTTGTAATAAAGTATAATTGTTTATTTGTAGTCTCGTCATAAAACCGGATTAACCGACAAGGCACTTTAAGGATTTGCTTTTTAGGTGCACCCATCACAATATGTTGATCCTCCAAAACGCCTAATGCTTTCTGTCGTTGGTTAACAGGATAATTATCTATCACTTCATAAAAGGTGTTGCTTCGCAGACGTGTTACCCACCAAACGTTGCTTTTATTCCATTCAATAAGTTTTGAAAAACCATTGTAACCCCGATCCATTACTACTACAGAGCCTTTTTTCAGATTGATGTGTTTAAGAAAGGGAGCATCTCCCTGGGCTGCAGGTGTTAGTCTTATTAAACAAGGAACGTCTTCACTTGCTCTGACTGCCATATGGACTTTTATTCCTCCTTTCTTTTTACCATTAGCTTTTGCTGGTCCTGCATTTTTTAATATCTCTCTAAACAGACTGATCGTTGTAGAATCTATCATCACAAGACGGCGGGACAGCCGGTCGCTTTTAATACGGCTGTCCGGTAAAAATTGACGATATCTCTCAAAAAGATGGTAATAAATAGATTCAAAAACCTCATAACTGCGGTGTTTATTTGCTTCAGAAAAAGTACTTCTGGCTGGCAATGCCTGCAAATTTAGTGATTGAAGTTTTCCTTCGCAGGCTTGCATGCCTGTTACTACTTCACGCAAAGATGTACAATGCTCATAGCAAGTATACAACATCGCAATAAGATGAGCGTGAGTTGTAAACTTCTTATAATAACGATCACTGCCGTTTTGCTTGGCTAAACGTTGTACTTCTGATTTAGGCAGATATTGTAATAATTGGGTGAAGATCGGCTGTCCGGTAAAAAAAGTACTTTTGTTCATAGTTAATTTGGTTGTGTGGTAACTCTAAATTAACTAGGAAGGGAGGTTCGCCTCTCTTTTTTTTATTTTATTAATAGGTTAACCGGACAGTAGTGATCCAGTATCCAGTATCTAGTATCCAGTATCTAGCATCCAGTATCCAGCATCCAGTATCCAGTATCCAGTATCAAGTACTAAGAAAATACCAAGGCGCTGTAGAGTAACCTCCAACCTCCAACCTCCAACTAAATCCCCCTATCTCCGTCAAAATTCTCCAACTCCTTCGCCACTGCATTTAAGAAAGTACTTCCCAATGCTCCATCAATAATACGATGATCGTAACTAAGCGAGATATACATCATATGACGAATAGCAATGCTGTCGCCAGCGGCCGTTTCTATTACCCTCGGCCTTTTTTTGATGGCACCCACCGCCATAATCGCTACCTGCGGTTGGTTGATAATGGGCGTACCCATGATACTGCCAAATGTACCCACATTGGTAAGGGTAAATGTACCACCCATGGTATCATCGGGTTTCAATTTTCCATTGCGGGCATTATTGGCCAAATTATTCACCTGCTTGGTCAATCCAACCAGGTTTAACTGATCTGCATTCTTAATCACCGGCACTATCAAATTGCCACTGGGCAAGGCCGTGGCCATGCCAATATTGATGTCTTTTTTAATAATGATTCTATCACCTTCAACACTACTGCTGAGCATAGGATATTTCTTTATGCATTTTACAATTGCTTCTATAAACAACGGTGTAAAGGTGATTTTTTCATTCTCCCTCTTTTCAAATTCTTTCTTAATCCTATTGCGCCATAATACCAGGTTGGTAACATCACATTCTGCAAAACTGGTTACATGTGCACTGATGCGTTTACTGTCGGTCATGTGCTTCGAAATCAACTTGCGCATCCGATCCATCTCTATGATTTCTACATTGCCGGTATATATTGTCGTCTGTACATCACTGTTAGTACTGCGGGCCTCGGTTTGTGTTGCAGGAAACGATTGACTGGCAGCCGTATTTTCTGTTCTTACCACCGACACTTCTTGCACGGGTTTATTGCTGCCACGAGTAGCAACATAGGCTAAAATATCTTTCTTACTCACCCTTCCATCCTGGCCTGTACCGGGAATATTTTCCAATTCGGCCATGCCAATGCCTTCCTGCTGTGCTATATTCAATACCAGGGGAGAATAAAAACGTACTGCATTAGTGGAAACTGGCTGACTAACAACTTTTGCTGGTTGATAAGGTATATCTTCTACTATTTTCGCTTCTTCGTATTGGTTAGTAACCGGCTCGGGCTGACTAGCCTGTCCCGCTACACGAATGGTAGCAATCACAGTACCAATTGGCACCACATCATTTACATTGTAAAAAATGGATTCAATAACGCCTTCTGCCGTAGAGGGTACCTCACTATCCACCTTGTCGGTGGCAATATCCAAAATGGTTTCATCCTGCTTCACGGTATCGCCAGCTTGCTTATGCCATTTTAAAATGGTCGCTTCCATGATACTCTCTCCCAATTTGGGCATGACTAAATTGACTAGGCTCATAAAAAAAAATTACTGTTGAACAATCGTCGGTTGAATGACAAAAGTAAGTAAAAATGGATAAGGGCAGGGCGAAAGAACTAACTGTTTTCTAATATGAATTTTCGCATCATATTCAACGATAAAATAGCGGTAAGCTGTATATTTCTTTGCCTATCGAACCTAAACTGCATTTTCTGAGCCTGGGTTTTTTCGCGGTTGCCCACGGCAATCCATACCGTACCAACGGGTTTATCAGGTGTTTCGCCTCCAGGCCCCATGATGCCACTCACCGCAATGGCATAATCTACATCCAGGTTTTGAATGGCTCCTCTTACCATTTGTGTAACCACTTCCTCACTCACCGCACCCTTGGTTTCCAGTAATTGCTGGTCTACACTCAGTAAATTGGCCTTGGCATCATAGGCATAGGCAATTACACTGCCTTTATAATAAGCCGATGATCCGGCCATACTGGTAATTAAATGCGAAATATATCCTCCAGTGCAACTCTCGGCCGTACCAATGGTTTTGCCCGAGGCCAATAATAATTTGGCTACCACTTTTTCCATCGGCTCATCAAGGTTGGTAACCAAATATTGCTTGACAATTTTTTGTAAGTCATCAAAATGTTCCTGTGCCGATTGCTCAATCTTTGCAGAATCCTTGCCAATAGCAGTAACCCTTAATCGCACCATCCCATAATTGGGCAGATATGCCAGCTTGATATAGTCAGGTAAATTATTTTCAAAATCCTGAATCATTTCGGCTAAAAAACTTTCTCCTACACCTGCCGTTAGTAAGGTTTTATGAACAATTGTATCTGCCTGGTATTTTTCTTGTAATAAAGGAATTACGGCATCTTCCATCATGCCCTTCATCTCGTGTGGCACACCTGGCATGCTGATAAATGTTTTGTTTTCCTTATAAAAAATCATACCCGGTGCCGTGCCCCTTTTATTTTGAATCACCGTACAAGTATCGGGTACTTCGGCCTGTTTTACATTGCGCTCCAGTATGGGCCGATTGAGTCGCGTGAAAATATTCAATACATTTTCTTTGGCACCCGCATCCACAATTAATTTTCCATTGAAATATTTACAAAGCAAGGGCTTGGTAATATCATCGGCAGTAGGACCCAGTCCTCCGGTAATTAAAATAATATCGGCATATGCTTGTTCTTCGTCCAAGGCCGACCAAATTTCTTCCCATACATCTCCCACAGCCAGCCGGCGGCGTACAACAAATCCTGCTTTGTTCAATTCCTGTGCCATCCAGGCACTATTGGTATCTACTACTTGTCCTATCAATAATTCATCCCCAATGGTGATGATGCTAACCTTTGCCATCTTTGTGCTGAATAGTTTAATTTTAATGCAAGATAAGTCAACCCGATTAATAGCCTAGTTGTAAATGGAATCAATCTTTAGATAAATGGGTGAATAATTAATTGTATAATATGTATAAGTACAAAATAATGATACTGCTTCTGGCTGTTTTGTTAAGCGCTACTGTAAATGCACAATCGCTGAACAATACGCTTCAATCTGCCTGGCAGCAATTAGAAAAAGAAGAACAATGTGCCCATGCTACCATGAGCTTATATGTGGTAGATAGTAAATCTGGACAAATAGTATTCGATAAAAATAGTCAACAAGGATTAGCACCTGCCAGTTGTCAAAAAATCATTAGCAGTGCAACCGCTTTTTCTTTATTGGGTAACACTTATAAATTTAAAACCGAACTCGGCTATGAAGGTGATGTGAAAAATGGGGCACTCACCGGCAATTTTTATGTGATTGGTTATGGCGATCCAAGTTTGGGTAGCTGGCGTTGGAAACAAACCAATGAGGAAACGGTATTGAATGAATTTAAAACGGCCACCGCCAAAAAAATTAAATCTATCAACGGTAATATTTTTGGATACGATCGCAAATATGAATCTAATATCACGCCTCGTGGTTGGATATGGGAAGATATTGGTAATTATTACGGGGCAGGGGCAAGCGGATTAAATTGGCGCGAGAACCAATATGATCTCTATTTAAAAGCCGGTGATAAAATAGGAGATAAAGCCAGTATCATCAAAATGGTTCCCCGCCTCGAAAATATTGGTTTGTATTCAGAACTAACAACTGCTGCCAAAGGTTCGGGCGATAATGCCTATGTATTTTTGCCGCCTTACTCACCGGCTGGTTATGTAAGAGGCACCATTCCATTGGGGGAAAATAATTTTAAAATTGCCGCTGCCGTGCCCGACCCCGGTGGATATATGATACAGGAATTATTGAAAGTAGTTCAATTACCGGGCGATAAAATTTTATTTACTGGTTCTTTCAATGGGATTGAAATTGATAAAAAAGATCTAGCAATTCATCCCACTGTTTTTTATACGCATTATTCTCCTTCCTTGGATAGTTTAAATTATTGGTTTTTAAAAAAGAGTATCAACCTTTATGGCGAAGCCCTGGTAAAAGCAATGGCTTATGAAAAAAATGGTTTCGGCAGTACCGATTCGGGTATTGCACTCATCAAAAGATTTTGGAAAGACAAGGGCATTGATCCTGCAGCCATCAATATTTTAGATGGGAGCGGACTATCACCTGCCAATCGAGTTACCACGCATTCTTTAGTAACCATATTGCAATATGCTAAACAACAAAACTGGTATAATTCATTTTACAATGCCCTCCCCGAAATGAATGGCATACACATGAAGGATGGTTATATAGGAGGTGTTAGAAGTTATAGTGGTTATATCAAAAGCAAGAGCGGAGCAGAATATAGTTTTTCTTTTATCGTCAATAATTTCAGCGGCAGCGCCGGCAGTATGCGGGAGAAGATGTGGAGATTACTGGATTTGTTGAAATGAGGTTGGAGGTTACTCTACAGCGCCGGAGTATTTTTTGGATACTGGATACTAGATGCTAGATACTAGATACATTCTAAGTGGCTGTTGCAATAAAAGGGAATTTTGTTTTTATCATTAAAAGATTCTAGTTCTTAGTTTTTCAAATTGGAACTGGTTTAATATTGGAAGCCCTCAATCTTAACCTTAATCTCAACCATTCCCTTAACCTCTAAACCCTCAACCTATACCTCAATCTCAACCTATACCTCAATCTCAACCTCAACCTCAATCTCAACCTTTTCCTTTCTCTTTTGTCAAAAATATTTTGTAATTAGTGTAAAATTTAAAAATCATGTCTACTCAAAATCTTAAAAATCATGTTCGCTTTGTGCCCGGCTATCATTTCCTGGCATCCACCACTATTTTATTTGCATTGATAGGTGCAACTTATAATTTGTACAAAGCCTATGTTGGCGGTGGCGGCAGGGTATTGGCAGCTACCTTATTATTGGCTGTTTTTTCTTTGTTATTGGTATATTGGTTTAGTCGGGTATTTGCCTTAAAGGCGCAGGACAGGGCCATTCGTGCCGAAGAAAATTTCAGGCATTACCTGGCAACAGGCAAGCCATTAGACAATCGCCTTCGCATCGGACAAATCATTGCACTTCGTTTTGCCGGCGATGATGAATTTGTTGCACTAGCAAAAAGAGCAGCAGATGAAAGCCTTTCTTCAAAAGATATAAAAGCAGCTATTGTAAATTGGAAGGGGGATTATTATAGGGCGTAAACGAAAGTTTTTAGTTGTTGGTTCTTGGTTTTTAGTTGTGGTAACCTGCAATTGCTTCAACAACATTCAACCCTTTTCAACAACTTTCAACTCTTTCTCAACCCTATTTCATCCCTTCCTCAACCTGCCTTACGGCAAAAAGGAATTAAAAAAAAATGCAGAAAAGTTATTAGTTGTTTTAAAGAAAGTAATGTCCTAATCTTTCTTTTAATTCTGTGGGCATTTCACAACGCTTCATTGTTTTAGCATCAATGAAGAAAAGACTGACAGTACCGGTATTTAATAATTCAGCCTGCTCATTATAGATTTCTGTGTGAAACACAATCTTATGATGAGCAGGCATTTCTTTTAACAGGGTTTTAACCGTAATCAAATCATCGTATTTAGCGGGTCGCAAAAAGCGACTATGTATTTCTACCACAGGCATAATAATGCCGAGTGCTTCTATCTCCTTATAAGTATAACCCAATTGACGAATGGCTTCTGTTCTGCCAATTTCATAAAACTGCGCATAATGACCATAATACACAACGCCCATCTGGTCGGTTAATGCGTAATGAATGCGGATGGTTGTTTCGGAGAGGAACATAGAGAGGTTGAGGTTGAGGTTGAGGTTGAGGTTAAGGTTAAGGTTAAGGTTAAGATAGAGGGCTTCCTAAATTAAATCAGTTTCGATTTGAATAACTAAAAATGAAAGAATAAAATATTTAATGATTGCAAAAGTCACTTAGAAAGAATCCAGTATCTAGCATCCAGTATCTAGCATCCAGTATCTAGTATCTAGAATCTAGTATCCATCATCCAGCATCCAGCATCCAGCATCCAGTATCCAGCATCTTCTTCCCCTACTTCCCAATCATACTATCAACACTCACCTTCCCTGGTCCTACAAAGAGTAATACAAAAAAGCAAAGCAGGAATAAACTATCGGTTTGTCCGTCGCCAAAAAAATGTGCATCATGTACTTTGAATAATGCTACCAACATCGTAATGATTAATGGTATTGTGGCAAGTCGAGTAAATAGACCTAGCATGATAAATAAGGAACAGAAAAATTCTGCGAAGATGACGAGTGCAAGACTTAATGTAGTGCCAATTCCCATAAAATTGGTGAACTGTGCTCTGTAAGCACTAAAATGTACCAGCTTGTCATAGCCATGCATAATCATTAATGCACCAGCACCTAATCTTAATAAAAGCATGGCCGCATTAAAAGCGCCTGCCGAATACTTGGTAGAGAAGAGTTTCTTCATGATAAAAATTAATTTAGTTTTTCTTTAACAAGGTTATAAAGATACAAGCGTTTTGTTTGCAACAGTTATCCACTTATACACAATCATTTTGGAACGGTGTTTGCAAAAGAAGCTTTATAAGTAGTTTTACAACCGGCATTAAAATGAATGAATTTACTATCATGATAAATAAAAAAACAGGATTGCTGATGATCGCAGCCATCCTTACCCTGAGTAGCCTGGCACAACCTACCCAAGCCATTATTGATCCCGAAAAACAATACAAGGACGCCAAAGAATTATTTGTAAAAGAACAGTATGCATTGGCCTATCCTTTATTGCGCAACCTCAAAGTAGATTATCCCGATAATCGCATCAGCAACCATACCTATATCAATGATGATGTCAATTATTATTTTATAGTTTGTGCACTCAAACTCGAACAAGATATTGCAGCCAAGGATGCCAAGCAATACATCAACTTGGTAGCCAATGAACCTCGCCGCCAGATGATGAGTTTTCATTTAGCACAATACTATTTTAAGAAAGACGATTTTAGCAATGCTATTGATGCGTATGAAAGAGCCGGACTGGATAACCTTAGCAACACAGAAATAGCTGACGCGAAATTTGAAAAAGCCTATTGCTATTTTAACCTCAAACAATTCAACGAAGCCAAACCCTTATTTGATGAAGTGCATCAAATGACGGAGAGCAAATATTATATTCCCGCTAACTATTATTATGGCTTTATCTGTTATTTCGATCGCCAATACAATGAAGCACTCAAGGCTTTTAAACTCATTGAAATGGAACCCGATTATGTGGGCGTGGTTCCCTATTATATTGCCGAAATATTTTATTTCCAAAATAAAAAAGAGGAAGCCTTAAAATATGGTGAATCGGTTTTGGGCAGGGGAGGCGCACTCTTCTATGATAAAGAATTGAAATTATTACTGGGTCAGATTTATTTTGAGAAAAAGAATTTCCAAAAAGCCATGCCGCTCTTACAGGATTATGTAAACCAATCCGACAAAGTAAGCAAAGAAGTTATTTACGAATTGAGTTATTGTAATTACGAAGCCGGCCAATGGCGCAAAGCCATCGATGGCTTCAAACAATTGAGCAATGAAAAAGATTCGATGGGCCAAAATAGTATGTACCTCCTGGGCGATTGTTATCTTAAAATAGGCGAGAAGGCCAATGCCCGCAACGCCTTTCAATACTGCGCCTACAATAGCAGCAATGCCCAGCAACAAAAGGTCTCCCGCTTTCATTATGCCAAACTCTCTTATGAATTGGGCTATCAGGATATTGCTTTAAAAGAAATGAAATCCTACCTGCACGATTATCCAGGAAGTGAATATGATACAGAAGCAAAAGAAATACTGGTAAGCTTACTCGCCAATACCAGCAACTATGCCGAAGCACTGGCTTTGTATGAATCATTCGCAAAGCCAACTGCGTCTATGCAAAAGGTTTATCCCCGTATACTTTTTGGAAGGGCAGTAGAACTCATCAACGATCAGCAATTGAATCCTGCTGAAGAGCTGTTGAACAAGCTATTGCAACTGCCCGCAACTTCCATCACGCCCTATGCTAATTTTTGGAAAGCAGAAATTGCCTATCGGCATGATCAATATGATTTGGCCATCCGCAATGGAAGCTTATTCCTCGAAGCCAATGTTGCAGCCTTGGGAGAAGCCAATAACAATGCGGCAAAATATAATTTGGGGTATAGCTGGCTAAAAAAAGAAAACTATAAACAATCACTTACTTATTTTGAACCCATTTCAAAATCAAATACTACTGCTACCGCATTAGAACAAGATGCTTTTGTACGAGCAGCAGATTGTTATTTCATGAACCGCGATTTTGCCAAGGCCGATGCCATGTATAGCACCGTAATAAACAACGCCTTGCCACTGAGCGATTATGCATTATTACAAAGAGCCATGATTGCAGGTGTAAAATCCAGCGCCGAAAAAATAAAAGTATTGAATTCTATTCCACGGCTTTATCCTAAAAGCAATTTAGTGCCCGATGTAAACATGGAAATTGCAGATACCTATATGGGGGATGAAAAATTCAGAGATGCCATTCCTTATTTAACCAATATCATCAATATGAAGGAAGCAGCTGGCTTAAAACCAAAAGCCTACCTCAAATTAGGATTGAGCAATTACAATATCGACAATAACAAAGAAGCATTAAAATACTATCAGGTATTGATACAACAATATCCTCAAAGTTCGGAAGCCGATGAAGCCATGGACAATATCAGAAATATTTATGTGGAAGAAGGCCGCCCCAACGATTATGTAGACCTGATGCAAAAAAATGGCAAAGCCATTTCTGTTACAGAAGCCGATTCACTTACTTATGTAGCTGCGCAAATTAAATACGATGCAGGCGATTGCGCAGCTGCCATCAATGGCTATAATAATTACTTAAGTAGATTCGCCAATGGCGCTTATGCATTAGAAGCCAATTATTTTAGAAGTGATTGTTACAACAAAGCAAAGGATTGGAACAATGCATTAATAGGCTACACTTATGTGAATCAAAAAGGACAAAATAAATATTTTGAAAAAGCCAGTTTAACCGCAGCGCAAATCAATTATTTTGAATTGAAAAATTATGCAGCGGCCAAAACATTCTTTCAATCGTTATTGCAGGGTGCAATGAATCAAGACAATCGTTTGGAAGCCCTTCGTGGTGTAGTGCGTTGTTATTATCAACTAAAGGATTATACTGCTGCCAATGATGCCGCCAAGGAATTACTCGGTAAAAAGAATATCAGCACCGATGATAAATCCATTGGATTCCTGGTATTGGGAAAATCGCAGCAAGTCAATAACGATTGTGCAGGAGCCATTGCTTCTTTTAAATCCTTAGCAGCCATCAATAAATCGGCCTGGGGCGCAGAAGCGAGATATGAAATTGCCAACTGTCATTTTACCAGCGGTAATATGAGTGCTGCCGAAAAAGCAGCCATGGCCACCATCAAAGAAACAGGTAGCTACGATAATTGGGTAACCAAGAGCTATATTTTATTGGGCGATATTTTTATGCAACAAAAAGATTATTTCAATGCTAAAGCCACTTACGAAAGTGTTGCAAAAAATGCCTCTATCCCTGAATTGAAAAACGAAGCCCAACAAAAATTTGAAGCAGCCGCAGCAGCAGAAAAAGAAAATTCAAAAATTTCCAATTAATGAAAAAAAATATTGCCCATACCATGCGTACTTTTCAATTACCCCTTTCACTCATTGGTTTGTCGATGATGTGTGTGCCTGCCATGGCACAGGTGGCCAAGGATACTGTTAGACCCAGCGTTTCCATTACCTCTTCTTATAAGCCGGTATTGCGCAATGCGGTTAAAATAAATTTTTCGGGATCTCAAATGAATGCCGATACCAGTCATCCTGCCCTGCAATACAATATTCCACACCAGTCATTGTTCTATGCCTACCAGCCCATCTCTTTGAGGCCGCTGGCTTTGCAAGCCGATACTAATTTGTACTTGGGCATGCGCAATTTTATCAAAGCTGGCTTCGGCAATTTTGCAACGCCTTATGTAAGCGCAGGCTTTAGTTTTGGTGACGGACGAAAATCTTTACTCAATCTATACGCAGACTATATTTCGAGTAAAGGAAAAATAAAATACCAGGATTATGCATTGATGAACCTGCAGGCAAGCGGAACTTTTATGGGCCCTAAAAACGAATTTTCATTGGGTGCTGCCTACCATAGTTATAATTACAATTTATATGGCTACGATAAAACATTGTATCCCAATTATACCAAGCAAATGGTAGAGCAGCCTATGCAAGACATTGTAGTGAATGCTGGCTTACGCAATACCAATCAAGGGGAATTTGGTATCAGCTATAATCCCCGTGCTGAAATAAGTATTTTTAGTAATAAAGATAAAATGAGTGAAAGCACTATCGCCATCAATGCACCCATTCGCAAACAATTTGGCGATGCCTTTGCTTTGAACATTGCGGCCAATGCCGACCTTACTACTTACACCAGTAAGAATCTGGTCAACAATGTAAAAATCTCCAATAATGTATTGCAGGTAGCACCCTCTTTAATATTTGCATCGCCTCGTTTTAGTATCAATGGAGGTATCCTGCCTACTTGGGACAATGGCAAATTTGTATGGTTGCCTAACGTATACGCAGAAGCGCAAATACAGGAAAAAGTATTTTTGCTGCAAGCAGGGTTTGTGGGCAGGATGGTTAAAAATACCTATCGCCATTTGGCAAGTATCAACCCTTACTTAGCTACCCTTAGCAGCCAGCAAAATACTAAGGAAACCGAATTGTATGGCGGCATAAAAGCTACCATGGGCAAACATTTTAATTTCAGCGCTAAAGTAGGCTTCATTGGATACAATAACCTGGCATTATTTATCAACGATACGGCCACCGATATGAAAACTTTTAAAGTGCTGAATGAACCCAAGGCGAATAATGTGCGCATCCATGCAGACCTGAGTTATATCAATCAGGATAAATTTACATTGACAACCGGTCTTACTTTTAATGGATACACTGGTTTACAAAATAATTTAAAAGCCTGGAATACTATTCCCATGGAAATTACTTCCTCCCTGCGTTGGTGGGCATTCAAGCAAGTGCTGTTGAAATCGGACTTATATGTTTTTGGTGGTGGCAATTATTTAGTAAAAGGCAACCAAACTAGGGCATTCAACGGTGGCACTGACCTAAGCGCCGGGGTGGAGTTCAAAATCAATAAAATGTTCAGCGCCTGGATGGATGTAAATAATATCTTCAATAATAAATATGAACGCTGGCACAATTACGAAGTATATGGCCTGAATTTATTGGGTGGGGTAAGGGTTAGTTTTTAATCCGATTCCCAACTTTGTAAGCTTGTACGACTCGTTTGAACTGCCTACCTTTGCGGCAATGCCAAAGGCAGTATCATTATTTATTCTGCATGAATCAGTACATCGCTGCTTTTCTTTTTCAAAACAAGCTTTGTCCTTTACCAGGGCTCGGTCATTTATTGCTGCAGCCCGGCGTAGCCCAAACAGATATTGTTAACCAACAATTATTGGCACCTGTGCCCTCCATTGTATTTTCTTCCACTGAAATTGCTGCAGAAGATTTTATTGAATACCTGGCCAACAGACGCAATGAAAGCTTCGAATCTAGCAAGACTGCCTTAGCAGGTTATGTCGATGCCATTAAGCAAGGAAGTCCCATGGAGCAGATTGGTTATTTCAGTACTCAAGAAGGACAATTTACTTTTCATCCTGTTGCTATTGATCCACTGTTCTTACCGGCAGTAAAAGCTGAACGAGTAGTACATCCCGATGCCGAACATGCAATACTGGTAGGCGATAAGGAATCGACCAATACAGCCATGACAGAATATTATAGCGAAGAAGCAGTGCCCAAGGATCGTTGGTGGGTATGGGCCATTGTTTTGGGCGCTTTGGCCATTGGTATTATCCTTTATTATTGCAACAATGAAGTTTGCAATGGTAATTTTGGCAATGCCGCCCAAGTGCTGGTTGATGCAAACTGATTTACTAAACTCAATGAATACACGAAGTAATATCCTTACCCAACATAAAAGCTTTTTTGCATGATTCGTTATACACAATGCCCCCTTTGTTCTTCCTCCGATATTCATCCGGCATTAACCGTTAAAGATTATACAGTATCACAACAACCCTTTGCTGTTTTACATTGCAATAATTGTACAACCCGTTTCACACAGGATATTCCCGGGCAAACAGAAATTGCTGTTTATTACCAAGCCGATTCTTATGTAAGTCATACCGATACCAATAAAGGTTTGGTCAATCGGCTTTACCATATGGTCAGGAGCCGTACTTTACAAACCAAGAAAAAATGGATCAATAAACATACAGGCCGTCAATCTGGAAATTTATTGGATATAGGAATGGGTACGGGCGCTTTTTTAAACTGTATGCAAACAGCCCATTGGCAATGCACCGGTTTGGAGCCTGATGAATCTGCCCGTAAAATTGCGTCTACCCGTTATGGTATAGAAGCAAAATTACCCGAACAGCTTTTTCAATTAAGTCCTCATTCCTTTGATGCCATTACTATGTGGCATGTATTGGAGCATGTGCATACCTTGCATGAATACCTTGAGCAATTGGCTAAACTCATTAAAGCCGATGGAAAAATTTTCATTGCAGTACCCAATTATACAAGCCTGGATGCAGATATATACCAAGCCCATTGGGCAGCCTATGATGTGCCTAGGCATCTCTATCATTTTTCTCCTGAAAGCATGGAGCAATTATTGAATAAGCACCAATTGAAATTAGTGGCCATTCAACCCATGTGGTACGATAGTTTTTATGTAAGTATGCTCAGTGAGCAATATAAAAATGGTAAAGGCAATTTTATAAAAGCCTGCTGGAATGGTTTGCGCTCCAACCTAAAAACCCTGCGCAATCCCAGGTATTGTAGTTCACTGGTGTATGTTATTGAGAAGAAGTAAGTAAAAGATTGAGGTTGAGGTTGAGAGGCCTGCCCGAATGACGCAGTCAGGCGGGTTTAGGGTTTAGAGGTTTAGTTTTAGGGTTTAGGGGTTTAGAGGTTTAGACATCCTAAATTAAATCAGTTTCAATTTGAGCAACTAAAAACTAAAAACCAAAAACTAAAAACTTTTATCCCATCCAGCATCCAGTATCCCCTGTCGCTGTAGACCAACCTCCAACCTCCAACTCTTTCTTATTGCATCCTTCCCTCAAACACCTTCGGCCAACGCTTACCCGTAATATACATTTTTTTAGTACTGCTATCATAAGCAATACCATTCAGTACATCGGTTCTACCCGGAATAATTTCTTTGGGAAAATATTGTTGTGGTAATCCACTGATGACTAGTCTTCCTACAATATGTCCATTAGCAGGATTGATCTTAATGATTTCATCTTTCTGCCAAATATTGGCGAAAATAAAACCCTCTACATATTCCAATTCATTAATACTATCTACAAATCCGGTATTGTCTTTTACTTGAATAGTATTCCTGACTGAAAAATCTGTAGGATTTACAAAATAAATATTGGCAGTACCATCGCTGATGATTAAGTCAGTGCCATTATTGGTCATTCCCCAGCCATCATAAGGCCAGCTAAGGGTTTGAATGGGTTTGGTAATGTCTTTTTCATCGTACACATATACAATATGACTCTTCCATGTGAGCTGGTATATTTTCCCTTTAAATACATTGATGCCTTCTCCAAAAATAATATTGGTACCCATCAAATGCTTTTGCTCCACCTTGCCTGTTTTGATATCGGCAATTTGTAAAGCAGAACTTTCAAATTCACCAGTACCCTCATAAAACTTGCCCTTATAAATCTGAAGACCCTCGGTAAAAGCACCCGTATCATGCGGAAACTGATTGCGGATGGTAAAAGTCATTGGTGCAGCCACCGGCACATTCTCCCTGGCTACAATTGGTATTTCCGGGTCATCATTATCATTGCCATTACAAGCGGCAAGGATTAGTAGTGATATGATGGACAAGTATTTCTTCATGTCATTTAGTTAAGTCTGCAGCAAAAATAGGAAAGATGCAAAGCCAGCAGCATCTTTTATTGATAAAAGATTGTAAATATTATTTTTTCAGCCAATTACCTACACTATTTTTTCTGTAATCGTAAAACTGATATTTCTTTCCTTTAAATGAGCCAGTATAAAATCGTAGCAAACAGTGTTCTTGCCAACCAGTTCGGGTGGAAAAACGCCCTTTTCTGTAAAATATTGATTGGTCAATAGCCTTACAGCACCCGTACAGGTATATCCCGTAGTCCGACTCATGGAGGATGTTTCCGTTGCAGGGTCGTATTCGTCGTATAAATGACAGCTGATAATTTTATTACTATCGCTAATGGTTACACGCATTAAGGTGAATTCAGGCTCTGTAGCCCCCAATTTCCACTGGTTAAATAGCAAGGCAGAAGAGAATTCCCTTGGACTAATGCTTTGCCCTTTATAGACGATGGGGTCATTATCAAAAAATCCTGCTTTTAACAAGGATTGCATCAAACTAATATGGCCCGGATAGCGCAGGGTTTTTTCCTTCATATCTGGAATATGCGACATGGTAAACAAGAGCGACCGAAGTCCGTCGGTGTTGAATGACTCCAGGGTACCTGGCTTTTCAAAATCAATCATTTCTGGTTCGCTCAATGCAGGCCTAGTTACAATATGCCCATTCTCCTGGTACCTTGCTGGTCTGGTATATTCTTCCATCACATCAATGGGCGAAAAAGGTGCTTTGTATTCAAAGGGCAATACCCTTTGCTTGGGCAATCCACCTACCAGGCATTCGAATGATTGTACCTGCATGATTTCATTATAATGCCCTAATAAAAGATTGCTGAGTCCGGGTGCAACACCACAATCAGTAATGGCGGTGACTCCATTGGCCTTGGCCAGTGCATCCAACTGCAATGCATCTTCTGCAAAAAAGGAAATATCTACCACATTTTTTTTCGAAAGAATAATGGCTTCCAAAGCAGCATAGCCCATAAATCCGGGTACCGCACTTACTACATAATCAAACGGTGCTAATAGTGAAGGGTACTGTTTAAAATCTCCCAAATCTGTTTGAATAGTTTGAACATCCGGACATTTTTTTTGAAGTATTTCTAGTGATACAGAACTAAGGTCAAAGGAAACAACTTCAAAATCTTTTGCAAGATCAATGGCAATAGCACGACCAACCATGCCTGCTCCTAATACAGCGATACGCATATAAAAATAGTTTACCCGAAACCGGGAGATGAAATAATAATTGAATAGAAATAAAGGCCAGTAACTGGCAGTATAGGTATTAGCAGGCTACCGATGTGCCATTCATCATAATGGATACATAGGCAGACAGTCGGTAAAAACGGGCATAAGAAAATTGCTGCTGCATGGTATAAAGCTACAAAAAGATCAATAGGAAAACTCTACTTTTTCGTAAATATCATAATCACCTGCCGACAATTGCCATTCTGCACGATAATTAGATTTAAAAACAAAACCTCCCTTGTCGGTTCCAACAAAACTAAGGGAACAGGGACTGGTTGTGGGTTGTACGCATCCCTTTACTTCAACACCTACAAATATTTGTTTGCCGCGTAATACAATATTATAATTACTGAGGTCAAACTCAGGCATTTGTTTATTCGACCATACCATTTGACTATTCACCAATAAACCAATAGAATCGCTGAGTAAATCATTGCCAGGTAAACCTGCATATACATCCCGAATATGTAATTTAAATAGGCAGGAATCGCAACTATTATTGATTTTAAATTTTACAGCATCCAGTTTGTATTCTGTTTCGGGTAAATTGATTATTCGTCCAATTTCTCCACCAGTATGATCATAATTCCATGACCTAAAATAAGCAGCACTTTCATAAATACTACCACTGCTACTACGATTGCTAAATGCTTTTACAGTAATACCCTTCATATCCTTGAAAGACTCAGATAACCTGAAATTGGATTGTTGTTTTGCTTGTGCCACTGTTATTTTTAAAGGAATAAAGCCCACAGAACTAATGATAATCGTATCTGTTTTCCTTGCTTTGGGAATATAAAAATTAAAATAACCAGTGCTATCAGTAAGGGTACCTCGCTTTGTATTTAATAACCCAATAGAAGCGCCTCTGATATATTTGCCATTTTCGGCATCCTGCACTTTTCCCCTGATTTCGGATTGCGCCAAAACCGATGAAAAAAAGGAGGATAAAATAAGAAAAAAAATCGCCCGCAGCACTGTGTATTTCATATGTTAACCTAACTAACTGTGATGTATTTTTTTAGAATGGTAAATATACCGAAGACCAGTGGGCTGGTAAAAATTTTTACAGGAACGGTGAATGTTTACTGTGTAATCGGCAAAAAAATAGTCAGGATATTTTCCTGACTGTGTAAATAGGTATTGTTATGTATCGCCTCCGAAGCGGTAAACTTATTTTTTCTTTGGAGCCGCTTTTTTCTTTACTGCTGCCTTTTTAGTAGCGGCTTTTTTGGGAGCAGCCTTTTTTACGGCTGTTTTTTTAACAGTTGCTTTTTTTGCCTTGGTATCAAATGCTTTTGGATCCTGTGCCTGAATCATTTTTTTAACATCGTTCAATGAAACCGTCAATAAATCTTCTGCTGTGTATTTTGTATCATCGGCTTTCTTTCCCAATTTCAACATCTTTTTACCAAAACGAATAAACGGACCCCAACGACCATTTTCAATGGAGATTTTTTCGGCTGCCCATTGCTGTATGTATCGGTTTGCTTCCTTACTAATTTTTGCTTCAATCAATTCATTAATGTCCTGTTGCGTTAGCGCATCAAAATTATAACGACGCGGTACATTGATGAATAAATTATTCCATTTAATAAATGGACCAAACCTGCCTTTACCTTTTGTTACGGGTAAATTATCAAAACTTGCTACGGGTGCTTCGGCCTGTTGCTTTTCTAAAATAATTTCAATAGCTCTGTCCAAGTCTACTTCCAATGGTTCTTCACCACGCGGAATACTTACAAAAGCATCACCCCATTTTACGTAGGGACCAAACCTGCCTACATTCACCATTACCTCTTTGTCTTCATATGTACCCAATTGCAATGGCAATCGGAATAAATCCATGGCATCTTCCAAAGAAATGGTTTCAATGCTTTGGGTGGCTTTTAATTTCGCAAAGCGTGGTTTTTCTTCATCCTCTACTTTTCCAATTTGAACCATCGGGCCATAACGTCCCATTCTTGCAATAACTGGTTTGCCACTTAGGGAATCTATTCCCAAGTCTCTTTCACCCTTGGCTCTTTCAGCAGTTTCGAGGGTATGCTCTACATCTTTATGAAAAGGCTTATAAAATTTAGCCACCATACTATTCCACTTAATCTTTCCCTCTGCTATTTTATCAAACTCTTCTTCAATGCTGGCAGTAAAACCATAATCCATTACATCATTAAAATGTAAATGCAGGAAATCGGTTACTACCAATCCTAAATCAGTAGGAGTGAGTTTGCCTTTATCAGCACCCGTATTTTCGGTGTCTGTTATTTTTTTAATCTGGTCTTGCTGAAGTTTTAATATTTGAAAACTTCTTTGCACTCCCTCGCGGTCACGCTTCTCTACATAATTTCTTTTGATAATTGTACTAATGGTGGGTGCATATGTACTAGGGCGGCCAATACCTAATTCTTCTAGTTTTTTTACCAACATTGCCTCGGTATATCGGGCAGGTGGGCGACTAAATCTTTCTGTTGCTAGCATTTGTTTGAAGTCGAGCAGTTGACCAACACGCAAATCGGGTAAGCGACCATCGTTTTGTTCATCTTCTTCATCTTCATCGCGGCTTTCCATATATACTTTTAAAAAGCCATCGAATTTTAATACTTCCCCAGTAGCAGTCAATTCTTCTTGATTGGTGCTGATATTAATTTTGGCAACTGTTTTTTCCAGTTCTGCATCACTCATCTGAGAAGCAATGGTTCTTTTCCAAATCAAATCATACAAACGGTCTGTTTCAGGATCAAAGCTACTTCGGTTATTCATATACGTTGGTCGTATCGCCTCATGCGCTTCCTGTGCATTTTCATTCTTATTCTTGTATTTCCTGATTTGTATATAGTCCTCGCCAAAGCTGCTTCCAATCTCTTGCCTGATTTCCCCAATCGCAGTATCACTCAATGAAACACTATCAGTACGCATATAGGTAATCTTTCCACTTTCGTAGAGTCTTTGTGCCAATAACATGGTCTTACTTACCCCATAACCCAATTTTCTACTGGCTTCCTGTTGTAAAGTAGAGGTGGTGAAAGGCGCTGCAGGCGTGCGTTTGCCAGGCTTTACCTGAATGTCTTTGATGGTATAGGCAGCACCAAAACAGCTGCGAAGAAATTTTTCGGCATCGTCAGCTGTATTGAATTTATTGCCCTCTGCTTTAAAAGCAACTTCTTTCTTATTTAAATCTGTGGCAACAAACTGCGCTTCAATTTTGAAACTACTACTACTCGTAAATTTATTTATTTCTCTTTCTTTTTCTGCAATCAAACGAACGGCCACACTCTGTACCCTTCCCGCACTCAAACTGCGTTGCATGCCAATTTTTTTCCAAAGCACAGGTGATAATTCAAAGCCCACAATCCTGTCTACAATCCTTCTGGCTTGTTGCGCATCTACCAGGTCCATATTAATGGTACGTGGATTTTGCACCGCTTTTTGTATCGCCGGTTTTGTGATTTCGTGAAATACTATTCTCTTAGTAGTCTTGGGATCTAATTTTAATACCTCGGCCAAATGCCAGCTGATACTTTCTCCCTCACGGTCCTCATCCGATGCCAACCAAACTTCACCCGATGACTTGGCTAATTTTTTTAATTCAGTAACCACTTTTTGTTTTTCATCCGGTACTATATAAGTAGGGGTAAAATTATTTTCAAGGTCAATGCCCATATCTGCTTTTTCAAGATCACGGATATGCCCAAAGCAACTCTTTACCTGAAAATCGCTTCCCAGGATTTTTTCAATCGTTTTTGCTTTTGCAGGACTCTCTACTATCAATAAATTTTTAGCCATAATTTGTCTTCCCTTTTGAGGCGAAAAAAATGTTTTTTTTACTATTCCTGTTTTTCTGACCAACTCCGTTCGCTTCTTTTTGGAGGGGGTGCAAAGGCCTGAAATGCAATAGGACACTGGGTTTTATTCAGTTCCTGCATAGTCCGTTGCCGGCATTTCGCATAGTCCAAGCAACTGCAATATTAGTTTAAAATTGAAAATTCCAAATTTTTGTTGTGCAGCAGATTGATTATTTCTTTGGTTCAGAGAAATTCAATGACTTGTTTTTTTACAGCTGCATCGTGGTAAATTTTTCGGTGTCCCAGTCCATTGGTGATAACAAATTCTATATTCTTTAGCTGGTCTTCTGCTACTTTTTTTGCATCCGATACAGGCGTTATATCATCCAATTCATCATGCACCCATAATACACTAGCCTCAATATTTTTCATCGCCCTTCTTATCGAATACCATTCAGTAGGTTTTCCACCCACATCAAATATAAGTTGGTGAAAGGCGGATTGTACAGCCTTATCATTTAATGCCAACATTTTAAATGCATGCTCCACCGCTGTACTGGTTTCGGTAGCTGGTGCAATCAATGCTATTCTAGTTGCATTGCTATGCGGCAAATTTTCTAAAGCTAGGCTGAGGGCGATGCCACCAAATGAATGCGTAATAAAACCATCCGGCATACCATATTTATTGGCTATTGCTATAATCATCTTACTATATAGTACGGCATTTACTTTTTTGCCCTGACTATGCCCATGTGCCGGTGCATCAAATGCCAATACCCGATAGCCTTTTTGCGTAAGTGGCTTGATATAGTTTTTAAATTTATACGCTGCCGATCCAAAGCCGTGTAATATTAATATAGTCTTGGTAGGCCCTTCCCCTGTTGCTGGCAAAAACTCCCAACCTCTGATTATCAGCTCCTCCATAGTAAATTCAGTTGCATTGGCCGCTTTAAACATACTGGGTATATGCGGCTTTGATTTCATATAAGGGGTACAAAAAAGATCAAAAGCAGCTGCTGCAGCCCTTTTTTTGGAAACAAGGGCGATTATCTTAAATTTTGTTTGTATGTAAGCAATTGCTAATCTTTGTGAAAATTTCATATTTCAAAGATACCTCCTTATGAAGATAGTCATTGCAGGAACTGGTAATGTGGCCTCCGTACTGGGACGTAGATTCCTCAAAGCCGGACATTCCATTGCGCAGGTGCTGAGCCGAAACGCCTCTCATGCTAAAATACTGGCGGATGAATGGGAAACAGATCATGGCGATTTTAATACTGCCATCAATAAAGAAGCAGACTTATACCTGTTTGCTGTATCGGATATTGCACTCTATGATTTGGATAAATATTTTTCATTGGGCAATAAACTGGTAGTGCACACTGCCGGTTCGGTTTCCAAAGAAGTGTTGGCGAAAATTTCCAATAATTATGGGGTCCTTTATCCCCTGCAAAGTCTTAGAAAAGACCTGAAAGATACTCATCAAATACCTTTTTTGGTGGATGCCAATACCGAAGATAACCTGCAAATAATTGAGTCCCTTGCCTTACAATTGGATCCACTGGTGCAACGTTGTGATGATGATAAAAGAATGAAAACCCATGTAGCAGCCGTTTTCATCAATAATTTTACCAATCATTTGTACGCTCAATCAGAAGATTTTTGCTTGAAAGAGCATATCGATTTCGATATTTTAAAACCACTGATGATGGAAACCGCCACCCGTATATTAACGCATTCTCCCAAAGAAGTGCTTACTGGTCCGGCTGTACGAAATGATACATTTACCCTCCAAAAGCACCTGCAGGTGCTATCCAATCACCCCAAACAGAAATACCTTTACATGAAATTAACCGACAGTATTATCACCAATTAAAACAAGTTTTTCCGATTTGGTAATAGTACTTAGGTTTGCAGCCCGAAATTTGCACTATGTACAATATTACATTTAAGTTTGAACAGAAAGGACTGGAGCCAATTACCCTGCATAATATTGAATCCGACCAGTCGATTTTAGAAGTGGCCCTAAAGCACGATATTGAATTGCACCACAATTGTGGTGGCGTATGCGCTTGTAGTACCTGTCATTTATATATCGAAAAAGGAGAGGACCTAGTAGAGGAACTCAGTGAAAAAGAAGAGGACTTTATTGATCGGGCCGTGAATCCCCGTCTCAATTCAAGATTGGGCTGTCAATGTGTATTGCTCGATAAGGGCGGCGATATCGTAGTAACTCTTCCCGACCAAACCCAATTTTTAGGAGAATAATACTGTTTTTTCACCCTCAAATTATGTACGATGACTTTTGAACCACCCATTCACTGGAACGATTATGAAGATATTGCCATGAAATTATACGAAAGATTCGGGGACGATTTTGGCGAAAGCAAGATTTATCGGATTCGTTTTACCGACCTACACCAATGGGTGCTTGAAATACCTAATTTTGCGGGTTCTGCAGCAGAAAGCAATGAAGGGCATCTTGAAATGATTCAAAGCACTTGGGTGTACGAATGGCGAGATGCACAGAAATAATGTTGTATAGAAATAATTTGCTGGGCTGCTATAAATATCGTCTCAATATGCTTTACTATACTTGTTAATTTCAAAACACCCTTTCACTGCATGAATGTACTCCAGCATTTTCGCCCCATTACTTGCTTCGTTTTTGATGTAGATGGTGTATTAACCGATGGCAGCATACTGCTTTTAGAAGACGGGCAAATGGCCAGGCAAATGAATATCAAAGACGGTTATGCAATGCAGTTAGCAATCAAAAAAGGGTATCGTGTTGCGATTATTACTGGGGGTAATTCCATGGCAGTAAAAGAAAGGTTCGCTAAACTAGGCATCACTGATGTCTTTATGAAAATAGACAATAAGAAAGAACAATTATTATCTTACGTACAAGAACGGGGTATAGGCTTGGAACATGTATTATATATGGGCGATGATATACCAGATTATTATCCCATGCAAATCGTAGGACTCGCTGCTTGTCCTGCTGATGCTGCCACAGAAATAAAACAAATTAGTCACTACATTTCTCCGATTGTAGGTGGCAAAGGATGCGCACGAGATGTAATAGAAAAAGTATTAAAATTGAACGGCCAATGGGAATTAAATACCGGTATTGCTGCTATTTGATGCTTGCTCCTTTATCCCTTTTTTGTAGGGTATCTCCACTTTATCGTTTTACATTGCTTAATTTCGGCTACGAATTAAAAAAATGAAACGGATTACTGCATTTGCACGTTTGATACGCTGGCCCAACCTGGTTTTCATTGTTATTACACAATGTTTGTTTTGGTATGCCGTGGTTAAAACAAAAATGCCTGATTCCTTTACACTGTTTTTCTCCGACAAATATTTTATTTTATTAGTGATTGCATCGGTACTGATTGCAGCAGCAGGTTATATCATCAACGATTATTTTGATATCAATATTGATGCTGTCAATAAACCCGATAAAATGGTGGTTGATAAAATCATCGGTAGGCGATGGGCCATTATTTTGCATATCCTACTTTCCTTCGCGGGTATCCTTATTAGTTTTTACATCGATATAAAAATGCATAGCTATTGGTTAGGAATTTCCAATACTATTTGTGTTTTTTTATTATTTGGATATTCTATCTCCCTTAAAAAGAAATTACTGATTGGTAATATATTGATATCGGCCCTCACTGCCTGGGTAATAATGGTAGTATATTTATCTGTTCAGTTTGTTTTTAATCATCAGATGAAAAATTCCAACCTGGATTCAAGTGCATTGAGTAGCCTTACCCGTATCAGTTTACTATATGCCGGATTTGGCTTTGTAATTTCCTTAGTACGCGAAGTAGTCAAAGACATAGAAGACCGTGATGGCGATGCCCGATATGGATGCAAAACCATGCCCATTGCATGGGGAATACCAGTATCCAAAGTTTTTACAGGCGTATGGTTGGTAGTATTAATGGCCGCCATCAGCATCGTTCAATTATACGTACTGCCTTTTGGCTGGTGGTGGAGTGCCATCTATGGCCTTGGTTTAATTCTACTGCCCTTAGGTTGGATATTAAAAAAATTATACAAGGCGCAAGGTCCCACCGAATACCATTTGATTAGTGTTACTGTAAAGTGGGTAATGCTAAGCGGTATTCTCTCTATGATTTTTTTTAAATTATACGCCTGATATTTAGCAATAAATTTCTCTTAGATTATGCAGCCCATCATTCTAGCTTCCCAATCGCCCCGAAGAAAACAATTACTGGAATGGGCCGAAGTACCTTTTGAAATAATTGTACAACCTACCGATGAAACCTTTCCATCAGAACTTTCAGTGGAGGAAGCGGCGATTCATATTGCCAGGAATAAAGCATTGGCCATTATAGATGCAGTACATCCGTCGATACCCGTACTTGCTGCCGATACTATTGTGGTATTAGGAGAGGAAATTATAGGCAAACCAAAAGACAGGGTAGATGCCATTCAAATATTGACAAAATTATCCGGACAAGCACACCGTGTTATCACTGGCGTAGTCATATTGCAGCATAACAAAGAAATTGCTTTTGCCGATACTACTGAAGTGCAGTTCCATTCACTTACTGCAGCACAAATTGAATTTTATGTAGATAAATATCAGCCCTATGATAAAGCGGGTGCCTATGCCATTCAAGAATGGATTGGGGTAGTAGGCATTCATTCTGTTTCAGGCGATTTTTACAATGTAATGGGTTTGCCGGTAAGCAGGGTGGTGCAAGCCCTCCAAAATTTAGGAGAATAAAACATTACCAGCCTTTTTGAATTTTATATATTTTCGGTCCGTTAACCTATTCATATATCTATGACCGAACGCCTGCTACAATATATCTGGCAATTCAAATATTATCATTCCTCCCATTTTATAAGTACCGATGGCGACCCCATTCAAGTCATTCATCCGGGGCTATTGAATACTGGCCAAGGCCCTGATTTTTCCAATGCAAAAATTAAGGCAGGCAATACCATTTGGGTGGGTAGTGTGGAATTGCATATTAAAAGTTCCGACTGGCAACAACATAAGCACAGCCTTGATCCAAATTATAAAAATGTAATCCTGCATGTTGTGTGGGAACATGATCAGGAATTATTATTGCCATTTCCAACTATTGTATTGGAAGATAAAGTACCCATTTGGCGCCTGAAAAAATACGACGAATGGATGTCTGCTACTCAATTTATTCCCTGTGGAAATAGTATTGCATCCCTTCCCGCATTAATACTCAGTTCCTGGAAAGAAAGATTGTTGGCCGAAAGATTACAAGAAAAAGCAATGGGTATCATCGAAAGATTGCAGTCCAACCATTTTCATTGGGAAGAAGTATGTTGGTGGCTGTTGGCGAATAATTTTGGCATGAAGGTCAATAGTGATGCCTTTGAAAAAATTGCCAGCACCATTCCGCTATCGGTATTGACAAAACATAAACAATCCATTCATCAGGTAGAAGCACTTTTATTAGGCCAGGCTGGATTATTAGAAGAAAATTTCAAGGCCGACTATCCCTTATTATTGCAAAGAGAATATCGATTTCTGAAAAAAAAGTACGCACTCCCTGATATTCATATACCGGTTTTTTTTCTTCGCATGCGTCCTGCTAATTTTCCCACTGTGCGATTGGCTCAACTGGCCATGTTGGTACATACCAGCCTACATTTGTTTTCAAAAATAATTACAGCCACTGCACTCAATGAAATTCGTGCATTGCTGCAAGTAACGGCCAATGATTTCTGGCATTACCATTATCAAATGGAAGAAACAACAGCATTTCATCCTAAAAAATTGGGTGATGGCATGGTAGATACTATTTGCATCAATACAATTGTTCCCTTGTTATTTACCTATGGTTTGTATCAAAATAAGCAATCATACAAAGAAAAAGCCATTGCATGGTTGCAACATATTAAAGCAGAAAAAAACAATATCACGGCAGGCTTTTTGGAAATGGGTATTTCCTTACATTCAGCTTTCGATAGCCAGGCCTTGCTGCAATTGCGAAAACAATATTGCCAAAAAAAACGCTGCCTTGAATGCAGCGTTGGGAATTATTTGTTAAAAAAACCAGCTTAAATCCAATGGTATTCAGCGGCAATAATTAAATCGGGGTGCAAGCTTTTAATAACTGGACAATTGTCTCCTGTTCTTTCCAAAATTGTTCTGTCTTTTTCTTCCGGTACAGCAGCGGCAGGCAAATGGAGTACCACTTCTATCTTGCCAATTCTTCTTGGATCAGCATACATATGCTTGGTAACATCAATACTAGTATTCCTAAGGTCAATGCCCATATCCGCTGCTTTAATACCCATGGTGGTAATCATACAGGTTGCAAGGCCCATACAAATGGTATCGGTGGGACTAAATCTTTCTCCCTTTCCCCTGTTATCAGTAGGGGCATCGGTTTCAATTTGAGTGCCACTTTGTAAGTGGGTACATTCACATCTTAGATCTCCTTTGTATAAAACGGTTGCAGTCATGTTTTGCGATTAATTTTCCATAAATTTACACAAGATAAATTGTACGCATGAAGAAAATAATTTTGTTACTGATTAGTTCCAGTCTTTTACAAACAGGTTGGGCACAAAATACCAAATCGCCCCGTCAATTGAAGAAGGAAGAAAAGCGTCAACGCATCAATGCATTGGTAAGACAGGAAGAGGAAGGAGTGGTGGTATATAAAAAGCATTCTGTGCTAGGCCTGAAACTGACAACGGATGGATATGGTGGTTTTTTTGAAATAGGCAAAGCGCAATCGGTCAAAAAAAGTATTTTGTTTCAATTAGATATATCCGAACGCAAACATGTAAAAGAAGAAAAACAAAATAATCCTGTTGCACCTACCGCCCCTTTGATTTTTGGAAAGCAAAATTTTTTCTACCCAATAAAATTGGGGGTACAACAGCAGTATTTGTTTGGCAATAAAGGCAACAAAAATGGAGTGAGCATTACCGGCAATTTTGGAGGAGGATTTATTGTAGGTTTATTGCGCCCCTATATGATGGAAGTGGATAAAAGCGGGCAGCGTGTATTTGTACAATACGATTCACCCGATAGCCTTTTATTTGTGAATGGTCCTTTCTATGGCGGTCCTAGTTTTGGAACAGGATGGAATAAATTAAAAATCACCCCCGGCATATATGTAAAACCATCTGTTCGTTTCGATTACGGCCGTTTAAATGATGTGGTATCTGCAATAGAAGTAGGAATGAATGCTGAATTCTACAGTAAAAAAATTCCACAAATGATTCGTACCAAGCAAAAGAATTTTTTCTTTTCTGGCTATGTTGCCCTGGTATTTGGAAGAAGGAAATAAATAGTCAATAATAGGCTAAGTATTTCCATGGAGTTTCAATCGCAATGGCTGCATTTATAAGCTGCCTTTCAAACTCAGTTCCCGGCAAGTTTTACTACCTTTACTTTTTCAAAACCTTTTACAAAAGGCATTGTTATTGATTAGCAAAATATTGACATGACTGAATTACCAGTAATCGACGGAACGGTAGAAAATAAGCCAACCAAACCACATTGGTTAAGAGTTAAATTGCCCATCGGCGAAGAATATCGTCATGTGAGGGGCTTGGTAGATAAGCATAAACTTCATACGATTTGCGAAAGCGGCAATTGTCCGAATATGGGAGAGTGTTGGGGAGAAGGTACCGCTACTTTTATGATATTGGGCAATATTTGTACGCGGAGCTGCGGATTTTGTAATGTGGCAACTGGTCGACCTTTGGAAGTAGATTGG
>CALRKF020000038.1:0-31895 GCA_943367825.1 Chitinophaga pinensis | reverse complement strand
TCATTTCAAAGGATGCCAAGGAAACAAAGGATGATGGTGCAAGAAAGGCGGCAGTTGTACCTGTTACCGATCAACAAGTTTCTTTAGAATACCTGGCCGATCCAATGGCTGCCGGTGTGATATTTACCATGAAGTCTAATACCAATTTTGAAACAAGTTGGAAGAAAGATGAGACCAGGAAATACAGTTTTTATTTCGATGAAGAAATGACGGATGCTGCTGCCAACAAAAGTTTTACCAAACTTGCATGGCGCAGTCCAAAATCTTTTCGGATTAAATTGGCAGAAGGAAATGCTGCACCCACCTGGGATATGGGAGCAAGGATCTTAATCATTTATTTGCCCAAGTCGGCATCCATTGAAATCAACTATGCGAGTTTCTGGCGCCCCGATGATGTAGATCGTATTTCAGCTATGCATCCTGTTCTATCAAAGGGAATCAATATGGTTCGGGCCATTGATTTTGCCCGTAAGAGCCTTCATTGGATGTTTAGTCCCTGGCGCACCATCCGGCTGGTACATGCAGTGCAACAGCCTTTAGAAGCCCCCAGTTCTGTAAAAACGGATACCAATATTGTGAAGCATTTTAATGATAGTTTTGCAATAATTAAAACGCGTTTAAACGTTCACGGTAGTAGCACAGATAAAATAGATATTGAAGCTAATTGGGCGGAAATGGTGGACGATTTGAAAGAATTATCACCTAAATCAATTAATCATTCAACCCATATTACTACTATACCTGTTGAATATAAGGACAAAGAAATTTATTGCGATAACCTACCCGGAATGGCTAAAAAGGGTCCAAGAGCATCCGTTATCAAACATGCATTTGGGGATACCAAACACCGACTGGTGGCATATGATTTGGTTGCAACTACTCGTTATCGTGAGTATTTTACAGGCATTATCGAAAGCATGATTAAAACGGGAAAGGTTTATTCTCTGACACAAACAGGGTTTATTGAAAATCCAAACAGTGTTAAAAATGGAGATAAGCAATTAAATATTTTAAGTTCGGCCCGGCCTGCTGCTCCTGAAGTTGACTATATCATTCCTTCCTTTAATTGGATTAAGACCGACAAATCCACGGAAATGGTACATATGCGTACCGGCAATATCAGAGTATATTTAAAAAGACCCTGGTATAGTAGCGGTGATGGTGAAAAGTTAGCAGTTGTATTGCCAATTCCCAATGTTACCATTAATAAAACGCAGGCGATGTATTGTACGGTATGGGGGAAAGACCCTGCTTTTCATTCACCAGAACTCAATCAGCGCAATTTTCCACAAGTGGAACATTTTCCATTTGCTGCGGATAACGATTCGGTAAGTTTGGCAGAGGATCCCAATAATAAAATGTCGATTCGTGCTTATGATGTTTTGTTTGATGTTGAAAAGCAATTGCATTATGCAGACATTCCTATTGACATCAAGCAGGCTTATTTTCCATTTGTACGACTTTGCCTGGCACGTTATCAAAGGGATTCTATTAGGGTATCTGATATGGATTGCTGTTTGAGTAATACGGTAACGGTAGATTGGTTACAAGTGGTGCCTGTACGTTATACTGCCTTATATTTTAAAGGAGGCAAAAATATATTTGATGTTGCGGTAAGAGGAACAGCTCCTTATGCATTAAGTGCAGTGCCCATTAAGGGACTACCAGATAATCATACCCGATGCAGGATTACTGTTACCATTGAGAATACCCAATTGCCCAAATCAGAGGAGGCGTTTATAAGTATCAATAATCGTATGCAGGGTATTACCACTACTCAGTTTGTAAAACAATTTGATTTAAAACGAGAACAATTAAAGGGTAATCAAATTGAATTGGTTGAAAGAATTGAATTGGCAGGAGCATTATCCAGCCAACCATTCAGGGTGGTTATTCGCGAATATGAATTGCACGAATCGGATCCTATTGTTGGGAAACAAGCGCAACAAAAAGCAGCATTAATAGCAACCAATGCTTATACACCAGTATATACAGAAAGGCTTGTTTTCATGGATGTATTTGAAGTAAATGGTGCAGTTTAGTTGCTAATTTGTTTAATAAAATCAGCTATTTTCCATAAAAAGCCTGTTTAAACCTTGATTTTTAGGTTAAACAGGCTTTTTGACTGTGGAAAAGTGGGTAATTTCCCTGATTTCACAGTTGGTAGATAAAAAATATAGTCGTACTTTTGCGCCGCTAAAAGCTTCAGCATTGGACTTGGGAGGACGCTGAACAATTTAGCATATTATGAGAGTAGCATAACTAAATATTACCCCACCGTTCGCACGGATTACTACGGGGAAAGGCATTCAGCGAATCGGCTGTTTGAAAAATTCAATCAATATCGGGGCAGAAGGACAGGAGGAAAAAGCATAAAAATAGTATACAAATTAAAATTTTAAATCATAATTCTTAATTAAATAAAATGTCAGATTTACGTTATCAAAGAAACTTCGGAATTGCTGCGCATATTGATGCAGGTAAAACCACAACCACCGAGCGTATATTGTATTATACCGGTGTTAATCACAAAATTGGTGAGGTGCATGATGGTGCTGCAACCATGGACTGGATGGCTCAGGAGCAAGAAAGAGGTATTACCATTACTTCTGCTGCTACCACCTGTTTTTGGAATTTCCCTACTGTTCAGGGAAAGAAAGGCGCTGATACCAAACAATATAAGTTTAATATCATCGATACTCCGGGTCACGTGGATTTTACAGTTGAAGTAGAACGTTCACTGCGTGTATTGGATGGTTTACTGGCTTTGTTTTGCGCAGTAAGTGGCGTAGAACCACAATCTGAAACAGTTTGGCGCCAGGCCAATAGGTATAAAGTACCTCGTATTGGTTTTGTAAATAAGATGGACCGTGCAGGTGCCGACTTCTTGAATGTTGTAAAACAAATCAAAGAAATGTTAGGTGCTAAAGCTGTGCCTTTACAATTACCAATTGGAGCTGAAGATAGTTTCAAAGGTGTAGTTGATTTGATTACCATGAAAGCCATGGTTTGGGATGATGCTACACAGGGTATGACTTATAACGAAGTGCCCATTCCAGAGGATATGATTGAAGATGTAAATGAATGGAGACAACATTTGATTGAAGCAGTTGCTGATTATGATGATAAATTATTAGAGAAATTCTTCGATGATCCTAATACCATTACAGAGGCTGAAATTCATGAAGCTATTCGTAAGGCAACCATTGATATTTCTATCATCCCAATGATGTGTGGATCTTCTTTCAAAAATAAAGGAGTACAAACTGCATTGGATGCAATTGTTCGTTACCTGCCTGGTCCTATGGACATTGAAGCGGTAAAAGGAACCAATCCTGATAATGGAGAAGAATTATTGCGTCATTGCGATCCAAAAGAACCATTCAGTGCACTTGCATTTAAAATCATGACGGATCCATTTGTTGGCCGTTTGGCTTTCTTCCGTGCTTATAGCGGTAGATTGGATAGTGGTTCTTATGTATTGAATACCAGAACTGGTAAGAAAGAGCGTATTAGCCGTATCATGCAGATGCATGCCAACAAACAAAATCCGGTTGATTTCATTGAAGCTGGTGATATTGGAGCTGCAGTTGGTTTTAAAGACATTAAAACTGGTGATACATTGTGTAATGAAGACGATCCAATTGTATTGGAAGCCATGACTTTCCCAGAACCAGTAATCTCTGTAGCTGTTGAACCAAAAACACAGGCCGACGTTGATAAAATGGGTATGGCGATTGCTAAATTGGTAGAAGAAGATCCTACCTTAAGAGTAAAGACTGATGAGGAAACTGGTCAGACTATCTTGAGTGGAATGGGTGAATTGCACTTGGAAATTATCATCGATAGGATGAAGAGAGAATTTAAAGTTGAAATCAATCAAGGTGCTCCTCAAGTTGCTTATAAAGAGGCTTTCCAAAATACTATTGATCACAGAGAAACCCTTAAAAAGCAAACGGGTGGTCGTGGTAAATTCGCTGATATCATTTTCTCTATTGGACCCGCAGATGAAGAGTTCTTGAAAGAAGATAAAGGTAATTTCCAGTTTGTAAACTCATTGTTTGGTGGTAGTATTCCAAAAGAATTTGTTCCTGCCATTCAAAAAGGTTTTGAAGCTGCAATGACTACAGGTGTATTGGCTGCTTATCCAATGGAGAGCATGAAAGTTGTGGTTAAAGATGGTAGTTTCCACCAGGTGGATTCTGATGCGATGAGTTTTGAACTTTGTGCTAAACAAGGATACAGAGAAGCTGGTCGTAAAGCAAAACCAGTTTTATTGGAGCCTATCATGAAAGTGGAAGTATTAACTCCTGATCAATACATGGGTGATGTTACAGGTGATCTTAACCGTCGTCGTGGTATGTTGGAAGGTATGGATAGCAAACATGGTGTACAAGTAATCAAAGCCAAAGTTCCATTGAGCGAAATGTTTGGTTATGTTACACAGTTGCGTTCATTGTCTAGTGGTCGTGCTACCAGTACCATGGAGTTTAGTCATTACAATCCTGCACCAAATAATATTGCAGAAGAAGTAGTAGCTAAACAAAAAGGTAAGATTAAAGTAGAAGATTAATTTCTAACTATATTTTCCTGAAAACCCTGCAACGAAAGTTGTGGGGTTTTTTGTGAGCACAAAATAAGGTTTAGTTGTTTAGGTGTAAAGGGATGTTTAGTCGTAGAGGTGTTTAGTCGTTTAGTCGTTCTTAAACTGAAAATTTGATTTCATAAATAAAGATTTCTATAAAGGAAATAGTTGAACTGAATTAACATGCATTAATGTCTATCCTATCGATGGACGACTAAACCTCTAAACCTCTAAACCTCTAAACCTCTAAACCTCTAAACCTCTATACCTCTAAACCTCTAAACAAATCCTATTTCAAACAAGATAATATCTGGAAGAACAACTGTTTCCCAAGGATGGACAGTAAACACCTAAACGCTTGCCCGGATGACAAAGTCAGACGGGACTCAACAACTAAACAAGTTTTATAGTATTCGATACTTCATTTCTACACGATGATCGCGCCAAATGGCATCGGGGCTAATATAGGTATCTTGGTATTGCATGATGATGCCTGCCTTTGCATACATATCTCTTACCAATTCACTGCAGATATAATTCCTGTTTTTTTCGCGGCGGCTGATATGAAAAAGTATACGTACCATGATGCGGATGATTTCAAAATTATCGTATGGTCTTGTCAATTCATCTAACCCAAAACTGACACCTTTATTTAATTTTTCCTTTTCAAGTTCAGCATTTATATCAGCGATCACTATTTGTCCTTTATAGGATTTCTTTTTCCCCCGATAATCTTTTAAATACTTCGAAAGCGGAATTAACCTGATGCCCACGGAAGGTTCAGCTTCCAACACCATTACTCTTTTTAATTCCTCATCCTTATAAATGACTGCCACATGACTCCAGGTACTTTTGGTGAGTTTTTGTATCGCTTCACTAAAAAAATAGCTTCCACTTGCAAAAAAAAGATGGCCTGTTTTTAAATAATCCCTAATTTTTTCATAGGGAATAACTGGTAAATCTTGTAGTTCTTTTTTATTGATGGGAGCTGCCATTTAAATAATTATTTTTTATTGATTAGTTTATTTTATAAAACAAATAGTAAAAGCAAAAATATTTATTTGAATTACAAAATTGGTTGGATATTTCAATTTTGTATTTCTTCATTATGAATTGGTACATTTGAAGATACGAATTTGATATGAAGCAACAATTGGTTGTCATAGGTGGAGGAGCCGCTGGTTTTTTTTGTGCAGTAAATGCAGCAAGGATGAATCCTTTACTGGATGTTGTGATTGTAGAAAAATCGAATAAGGTTTTGAGTAAAGTAAAAATAAGTGGGGGAGGAAGATGCAATCTAGCACATGACTGTAATAGTATTGCTGAGATGATTCAGTACTACCCACGTGGTGCAAGTTTTTTAAAAAAAGCCTTTCATCAGTTTTTTACTAGTGATACCATTCAGTGGTTTAAAGAAAGAGGAGTAACAGTAAAAACAGAAGATGATGGGAGAATTTTTCCAGTTAGCAATTCCTCACAAACCATCATTGACTGTTTATTAAAAGAATTGGACAACCATCGGGTACAGTTAAGAATGAATAAAACATTAACTGCCCTACATCAAACGACCAATTTACACTGGGAACTAATTTTTAGTGATGGCGATAATATCATCGCTGATTATGTTTGTATAGCTGCAGGAGGATTTCCAAAACCTACCCAATATGATTGGCTGAGCAAATTGGGTCATACAATCGAATCGCCGGTTCCTTCCTTATTTACATTTAATAGTCCCTCTAGTAAAATGACTGCATTAATGGGAGTAAGCATTCCACAGGTGCGAATGAAAATAATGGGCACTAAGTTACAGTCTGAAGGACCGCTTTTAATAACTCACTGGGGTTTTAGTGGGCCGGCGGTATTGAAATTATCAGCATGGGGTGCACGTATTTTGGCGGAACAAAACTGGCATTTTAATATACAAGTTAACTGGCTCCCTTTGTATAATGAACAAAGTTTAAAGGAAAAGTTTCAGCTTCTTCGTTTTGAATTGGCTGCTCAAAAAATCGTCAATCGAAATCCATTTGGCTTACCACAAAGATTTTGGGAATATCAATTATTGGAAGCAGGGATTGATATAGATATGCGTTGGGCAGATTTACCAGCTAAAGAACAAAACAAGTTGATTAAAAACTGTTGTGCACAGGTATTTGAAATAAAAGGAAAAACTACTTTCAAAGAAGAATTTGTAACCTGTGGAGGAATAAGCCTTGCTGAAATTGATCCGAATAGTATGGAAAGCAAAAAAATGCAGAATCTTTATTTTGCTGGGGAGGTACTTGATATTGATGGGGTAACAGGTGGATTTAATTTTCAAAATGCCTGGACAACTGGCTGGATAGCAGCGAAGGCAATAGCCAGTAAATCACTGAACTTTGTTATTGATTAAACTTACAGTAGCAAAACAACTATATTTTCACAAAGCTTTCCCATTCGGCTTTTTTATGCCTCATCAAATTCAATTACATTTGTCGGGTATTTGAACCACCTGATTAGTTCAACTCCATGTTTAAGAAATTAGATAAATACATATTAAAAAAATACCTTACAACATTTTTCTTTTGTTTGTTGCTATTCACTTTGATAGTAGTGGTAGTTGACATTAGCGAAAAGACAGATGATTTTGTAAAGTCTAAATTGGGGCCCTGGAGAATTTTTACAGATTATTACCTGGGCTTTATACCAAGGATAGACGCCATGCTTTTTCCATTATTTGTTTTTATCTCTGTAATATTTTTCACTTCAAAGATGGCTGGTAGGAGCGAAGTGATTGCCATTTTGAGTAGTGGTACCAGTTTTAGAAGGTATATGCTGCCCTTTGTGGTTGGAGGGACTATATTAATGAGTATTTTATGGTTGGGTTACCAATATGTAGTACCGAATGCCAATAGGATTTGGGGCGATTTTGAAAAAAAATACATTGATGGACCGGGTAATAATATGGATAATAATAAGGCTGCTTTCAAGCAAAAATTATATTTCCGTATCGATTCTAACACCTATGCTTCCATTCGGTATTATGATACGGTTTCCAAAACAGGCAGTGGATTTGTGATACAAAAAATTGTAAATAATGAGTTGCAAAATAATTTAAGAGCAGAGAATTTTAGTTGGGATACAGCTAAAATGCAATGGAAACTGGAATATGTATCTGAAAGGCAAATAGTAGGCATCAATGAAACAGTCAAGCATGCACTGGTAATGAATAAGTCTTATAATTTTAAACCCCGGGACCTTCGCAAGGATGAATATTTAAAAGATCAGTTACCCACGCCTGAATTAAATGAGTTTATAAAGTTGGAAAAATTACGTGGTTCAGAATCTATTAATTCATTATTGGTGGAAAGGCATAATCGTGATGCTATTCCATTTTCGGTATTGATTTTAACCATTATTGGTGTTTCCCTTGCGAGTAGAAAAGTGAGAGGCGGTAGTGGCTGGCATCTTGCAATCGGGGTAATTATTAGTGTTCTATATATTCTCTGTAGCAGGCTTTCGGTAGTATTTGCCACCAAGGGCAATTTTACCCCCATGTTAGCAGCCTGGTTACCGAATATCATCTTCGGATTGCTTGCTTTTTATCTCTACAGAAGGGCGCCTAAATAAGTAAAAAGAGGCTGTAAACTATATTGTCAAAGTTTTGTTTTACAATATTGCGGGACTTAATTTTGCACTTTGAATGCAAGGGGTATAATTGTCCATTTACATTAAATATTTAATTATATAATCATGGGAATCGTTAAGGATCGGTTTAAAGCGAAAGCAGATATTACTGCTGCAGAAATTAAAGACTTATTGAAAGAACATGGAAATAAGAAAATTGGAGAAGTTACCCTAAGTCAGGTATATCAGGGAATGCGAGGTATGACTGGTTTAGTAACTGAAACATCCTTATTGGATGCTCAGGAAGGTATTCGATTCCGTGGTTATAGTATTCCTGATTTACAAAAAAAATTGCCAAAAGCCCCAGGTGGTGCTGAACCCTTACCTGAAGGATTATTTTATTTAATGTTGGTTGGAGAATTGCCAGACGAAGAAACTGTTTATTATTTAACCAGTAATTGGCAAAGAAGAAGTCATGTGCCCAATCATGTATTCAGCACTATTGAAGCTTTGCCGGTTGGTACACATCCTATGACTCAATTTGTGGTGGCTGTTATGGCACTGCAAACAGAAAGTCAGTTTAGCAAGCGTTATGCTGCTGGTATGAACAAGAAAGATTATTGGGATGCTTTATTTGATGATACGATGGACTTGATTGCACGTTTACCCAGAGTAGCGGCCTATATCTATCGCAGAAAATATAAAAATGGTGATCATATTCAACCCAATGGTTTATTAGATTGGGCAGGCAATTTTGCACATATGATGGGCTATGATAATGAAGAATTCAAAGAATTGATGCGTTTATATATGACCATTCATGCTGATCATGAAGGTGGAAATGTAAGTGCGCATACCACCCATTTAGTGGGCAGTGCTTTGAGTGATCCCTATTTGAGTTTTGCTGCTGGCATGAATGGCTTAGCGGGTCCATTGCATGGATTGGCTAATCAGGAAGTAATTAAGTGGATTTATGAGATGAGGGAAGCATTAAATACAGAATCTCCATCTAAAGAACAAATTGCAGAATACGTTAAAAAAACTTTGGCAGAAGGAAAAGTAGTGCCTGGATACGGACATGCAGTATTGCGTAAAACAGATCCTCGATTTACTGCCCAAATGGACTTTGGAAAGCGGCATTTACCCAATGATCCTTTGGTAAATACTGTATGGAATATTTATGAAGCAGTTCCACCTGTTTTGCAAACCATCGGTAAGATTAAAAATCCTTGGCCAAATGTAGATGCACACAGTGGGGCTTTATTAGTACATTATGGAATGGTAGAGTATGAATTTTATACTGTATTATTTGGTGTTTCTAGAGCCTTAGGTGTTTTAGCGAGTCTTTGCTGGGACCGTGCGTTGGGCTTCCCTTTAGAAAGACCTAAATCCATTACAACCGAACAGGTAAAATCATGGTTGGAGGGTAAGGATGAAATTTGGGGCGATTAATTGTTACAAATAAAGAGAAATTTAATAATACACTATAACCCGGATAAGGTATCCGGGTTTTTTTATTAAATTGCCCATTCAATAAAATATAAACTATTACTAATGAAAAAGATTGCGCTGGTAAGTGTTGCCCTTTTGGGATTGTTTTTTGTAAATGCACAAACTGTAAAAAAGACTGCTCCTGCTGCAGGTAAACTGAATCCACATTTGAAAGTATTCAACCAAACCTTGAAAAGCGGTGATATCAGTGCTGCAGCGGTAGCATTGAATTATTATATTTCTGAACAAGGGGCAACTAATGCCTATGCCGATACCCTGGCAATGCTTTATATGCAATTAGGGGCTTATCCTCAATGTTATTTTTGGGCAAATGGTCGTTTACAACAAAACCCAGATGATAAATCCTTGATGGAAATGAAGGGGATTTGTTTGGATAAAATGCAACAACCAAAAGAAGCTATTGAAGTATTTGAGAAATTATTTAAGCTAACTCAGAACCCATATCATGCTTATAAATTGATGGAATTGCAGTATGGCATCAAGCGATTAGCAGAATGTTTAGTTACAGCCAATGCAGCAGAGAAACTTGCCTACAAACCAGAGATGATAATGACCTATAGTGTAGGAGAGCAGGTTGGCCGTACTTATTTGGAAGCAGGTGTTTTAAATATTCATGGACTTACTTTATATGATTTGGATAAAAAGGCAGAAGCAAAAACTTATTTTGAAAAGGCAGTATCCTTGGATAGCAATTTTGTATTAGCCCGTCAGAATTTGGAGGCAATCAAATTAGAAGCATCTGGAAAATCTGCACCTGTTAATCCTGGTACCAATACACCAGGTGCTCCTCCTGCTAATAAAAACAATTAAAATTGATTTTGAAGGAAGGATTGCCAACTGTATATTTGCAATCCTTTTAAGGGGGGCGTAGCTCAGTTGGCTAGAGCGTCCCGAAAGCATTCGGGAAGGTCATGTTCTTATAGAAAAAAAATGGGGGGTTAGCTCAGTTGGCTAGAGCGCTTGCATGGCATGCAATAGGTCACCGGTTCGACTCCGGTACTCTCCACTAAAGCGGCGACATCGGTTTTACAACTGTTGTTGCCGCTTTTCTTTTCCCCTAAAATGCTTGCCAGTTGGGAGATATAGAGGAAAACAGTATTCACCCTTTTGGTTCGACACTCGTCATCTATACGATTGTAGGACATTCCTTCAGGAAAGAGTAAAAATTGCAACCTTTGTTTTTTATTATAATCGCCTGCATTCCACATGGTATTGAGTTTGCTGGCATAAGTCATAGTGGTATCAATACATTTTTCAAGGTTCGACACCTGGACACCGCTTGTGCCTAATTGTTTTTCGATTTCCTGTTTTTCATTTATGAACTTGGTACGGTATTTATCAAACATTGCCTTGTCTATTTCTTCAATAATTAAACGCTCTTCTAACCGTTCCAGCTTTTTGTCTATCTCTTTTATTTGATTGCGTAATGTTACACAGGTTTCTTCCTTGCCTTTATTTAGTTGATTGTAGGTAGCAATCATTTGCAGTTTAATTACTTCACGGAGGTCTTGAGCCACGCTGATATTAAAATAATCTACTTTCCTTTTAAACGTATCGTGTAAGCCATCAGCCCTTTTATTGCAGCAGCATCCTTTCGTATTGCATTTGTAGTAATACTCCTGGTTCTTCCATGCTTTATAGCCCCTCAGATACCTGCTACATGCTTCACATTTTAAGAACCGTTTTAAAGGGATGTATTCATTTTCCGGTTGCAGGGCGTAACCATGTTTGTTTTTATCCAGTATGCCATTAACCTGTAAGAACAGTTCTTTGGATATGGCTTTTTCCTGTATGCCTTCCACTAACTCCCCTTCCAATGCACTATGATATTATAATTTAATTAATGCCGTATTGGAAGCTGGCTTTACAAAAATACCACAGCCTAAAGAAATCCAGGCTACCATAGCAATTGAAATAGAAGAATGCATTAAGAATGTGATTTTTGAGAATGGATCATTAATAATAGACTGGCAAACCAATTCAGAAATTGAAAAGAGTATTAAGAATTGCCTGGATGATTTGCTTTTTGAAAAACAACAACAGTATGATACACAGTTTTCGTTTGATAAAATAGATGAGCTGATTGAAGAGGTAATAAAAATTGCAAAACTAAAATACATTTAATGCTGCCGGAGACTCACATATTAAACTATGGCAGCAAAAGAATCGAATACAAACTATTATTTGCTGCCCGTAAATCTTTGGGGATAAAAGTATTGCCGGAAGGAACTGTAAATGTTTTTGCTCCAACTGGTTCATCATTACACGATATTAATGAAAAGCTAAAATCAAAATCCAAATGGATACTGAAACAACAGACCTTTTTTGATAAATACAAACCCGGCTCGCCAAAACGTAAATTTATTAATGGAGAAACCCATTTGTATTTAGGCAGGCAATACAAGTTGAAGATTTTAAAAGGCAAATTGGATGAAATAAAAATTTATAGAGGTATGATGATCATCACAGCAATAGACACTTCACCACAGTATTTGGAGAATACATTGAATGAATGGTACAGGTCGAAGGCGATATTGCTTTTTGATGAATTATTGAATAGCTCACTTGAAAAGTTCAAAAAGTATAAAATTCATAAACCCGCCTTGTATGTCAGGCAGATGCAAAAGCGTTGGGGAAGTTGTACAAAAGCAGGCAAGATAATATTGAATACGGAATTGATTAAGGCCTCCAAAGCAAGCATTGAGTATGTGGCTATTCACGAACTATGTCATTTGGTGCATCATAATCACACTAAAGAGTTTTATACACTGCAAAACAAACTATCACCGCAGTGGGAAAAGTGGAAAGAGAAATTGGAGCAGGCTTTATCGTGAAATAAAATCACTTCAGTATTAAATTAATCATATAAGATACACTCTGCTGAAATACATTTATGAAAGTTTTTCCTCTTAGTATTGAAAATGATGGTTTAATGCTTTTAAAATCATTTTAGTTTATCGAAATTTTCTCAAATGTCCACTTGTTTTTTTTCCTAATGAATTTTACTGTGTAAGCAATGCTTTTGTTTGTAGGCCCTGCAGGTTTATATAAGTCTGTCAGATAAGATACGTTTATTTCAACTGTTGAACCTTCGCTTTCAAAAGATTTTTCAACATGTATTCTATCACTTGCATCTTTAATTATATTTTCCAATTGGTGATATTCATTTAATAGACGAAACCTACCTGTTAATAATCTTAGTTTCTCAATCAATGTATCAAAATCGGGAGATTCGCCATAGATCATTGCTGCTTGCATAGCGCCATAATCCTGTCTGAACATTTCTAGTACTGAATCCGGCGGAATAAAAGAAAGTGTTGAATAGTTTAATGTGTCATAATCCACACCGCTAAGCCTGATATAATTTCTTCGATGTTCTACTAATGTTCTGTAGTGTTCATAGTCTTTTAAAACCTGCTTGCCCGCTTCGGTGTCCATTATTTTCACTAGATCGTATAGATGACGGGATAATCTTTCAATCTTTATTTTATCAGGATTTAGATTTTGAAATTTTTCATGCAATAGAAACACCTTCTCAAGGAAAGTCTTTCTTGGTTGTACAGCAACTACTTTAAATGCAATTTCTTCATAGGCAATGTTCGGAAATACATTCGATAAAATTGATTCAATATTTACATCTTCATACGGGTCTTTAAGAGAACGTACACTAAATTCTACTTTTACTTCATCAGCTATATATCCGTGAGGAGGATATAATGATTTGTATTTCACAAACAAGGTCTGTGGATCTTTGTCAGGTATTTTTTCATCAACATTTTCCGCTTCAATACTGATATCTTTCATTGGTATTCCCAAATGCACGAATTGTGCTTTCAATGCATCTAATAAAACTGTGCTGGTAAATGCACAACCATCTTTTTTTAATGTCTTAACATAGGTATGGCTTGGGTTATTTTTATATTCTTTCCCAAAAGCCATGGGGTCTAATGCTATATCAATATCTTCTGAAAATCGTTCAATTAATTTCCAACCTTTACTTAATGAAGTGCCGCCCTTAAAAATAAAGAATTTTGCATAAGGGCTTTCAAATAATGCTTTAAGCGTTAGCGTTACCCACCAATCCTTTTCTATAGCTTTAGCTGTAATACCACTGATTATGGCAGCCTGCGCAATACTTGTCCTTCTTTGTTCGTCTGTTAGTTTTAGCCACCCGATCATGATATTTTATTTTAAAAGCTTAATTATATAATCATGAATATGTCCGGATGTTAAAGACAGGTTTCTTTTCAATTGCCCAGGGTTTTCATTCTGCAATATTTCTTTGATTTTTCTTTCTGTAACGCCATCAATATTTATTGATTTCAATTCATCCAGCGCCAAAATGACAAGGCTACTTAACTGTCCTTCCAACGCCATTTTTTTGGGAGTGGTGGCTTTGAACTTGATTGTTGTTTTCCCGATTTTAATCTGACGATTTTCGCCATCTGTGATATAGACTAGTTTTGTAGGTACTTGGGTAGTTAACCCTAACCTATGCAGTGCATACGCACCAGCTGGCTTTATGCGTACTTTTTCCTTTTTGGCGATTGCTTCTGCTACTTCTTCCGGAACCGGATAAATTGCACCAAATAAGGGGTCAATCTTTGGCACATAATAAATGCCGTGTGCCAATCTTTTTAATTTCCCTTCCTTGCTGAGTCTGGATAATGCCGTTTTAACAGCAGTTTGAGTACCTTTACTCCTAAAGTCAGTTGGAAATATTAAATCTCCTTTCTTACGCCTTGAAACAGAGTGCTCTATATGCTTATGTACATTTTCCATTGTTACAAAAATAAGGAAAAAGGTAACAATATTATGTTATTTTATATATTTTATGTTGCTTGTTGTTGATTGGACATTATGCTGGCTTAAAAGTATCAATCTCAATTGTGAAAGCAAATTTGCAAAAAAGCTGGTTCAACTCAAGCATGCTTCGAGTTTTTAATAGCTCAGCACGTCACCTTCCTGTGTACTTAAAATTAAGAATAGCCAGTAAATCCATTTCGAAATAGTTCGACAATTCGCCGCTTCTCTCCACTAAATTTTAATCCTGCTTCGGCAGGATTTTTTATGACTTATTATGTCTACATATTATATTCAGCTTCCCATGATCAATATTATATTGGGCATACAGAAAACATTTCAGACAGACTTTTTCGTCATAATAATTCTGGGAGCAAGTCAACAAAAAAAGCAGCAGATTGGGTTGTAAAATATACAGAAGAATTCGGTTCAAGATCTGAAGCTGTACTCACACAGCTTTTTTATTGCTCATGTCCTCCAGACCAGCTGGCATTATAAATAATGTAGTAATTTAATAAAATGTTGGTTATTTTCAACATATTGTATATATTTGCGGATAATATCCAACATTTATGGACAGAAGAAAGCAAATATTATTTCCAAAATACCAAAAAGTACTGGAAAAACTGGGTGAAAATATCAAGCTAGCCAGAAAGCGAAGGAAGCTGACCACCATACAGGTGGCCGAACGTGCCGATATTAACCGATCTACCCTTACAGAAATTGAGAAGGGCAACCCCAGTGTGTCCATGGGTGCATATTTTAATACACTTCGGGTGTTGGGCTTGCAGGATGATTTTTTAAAATTGGCAGCTGATGATGAATACGGTAGAAAATTACAGGATATTGAACTCGTAAAATAAATAAAACAAAGTGGCGGACAATAAAACAGATATCTGGGTATACGCACATTGGGCAGGAATGCACGAGCCTAAATGTATTGGGATACTATCGGCCCACCAGGCTAAGGGAAGGAAGGCTTTTAGTTTTGAATATGACAAAGAATGGATAAGGTCCAAACCGCAAATGTTGTTAGATCCCGAAATACAATGGTATACCGGACCACAGTTTTCAAATAAGGAAGAAAACTTTGGAATATTTCTAGATTCGATGCCAGATACCTGGGGAAGGACTTTAATGAAAAAGCGTGCTGCGCAAAAAGCAAAAGAAGAGGGTAAGCCAGTTCCGACTTTATACGATATTGATTTTTTATTGGGGGTTTATGATGAAAACAGGATGGGTGCCTTAAGATTTAAGCTGAAACCTGACGGACCTTTTTTAGATGATGACCATGAAGCTGCAGCACCGCCTCTATACAATATCAGGGAATTACAATATGCCGCTGATATAATAGAATCTGATATTGATAATAAGGATATAAAAAAATGGATCGCTATGCTGATGGCCCCGGGGTCTGCTTTAGGTGGTGCCAGGCCTAAGGCAAATGTCCTGGATGAAAATGGCCACCCCATGATCGCTAAATTTCCTTCCCGAAATGATACCATTGATAAAGCTGCATGGGAATTTCTTGCATATAGATTAGCACTGCAGGCAGGCATTGAAATGACCGAATCAAAGATTCAGCATATCGCAGGCAGGTACAATACTTTTTTTACTAAACGCTTTGACAGAGTTGCCGGAGAACGGATACATTTTGCTTCTGCAATGACTATGACCAACAATAACGAAGACACAATAAGAGACAATCAGGCCAGTTATCTCGACCTGGCTGAATTTATTCAATACTCAGGAGCTAATATACGTGCAGACCTGCATCAATTATGGAGGCGTATCGTTTTTAATATTGCCATATCCAATACAGATGATCACTTACGCAATCATGGATTTATATTAGAGGATAAGGGTTGGAAACTTTCGCCAGCATACGATATCAATCCCTCCATTGATAAAGACGGCCTTGCTCTTAATATTGACCAGGACGACAATTCTCTTGACTATAACCTGGCCAAAACTGTTGGGCAGTACTTTCAATTAACTATTCCGGAGATGGATGCCATAATTGAAGAAGTAATTGCTCCGGTACGAAACTGGAAAGCTATTGCCAATGAAATTGGAATACCAAGAGCAGAACAGGAATTAATGGAACCAGCATTTCGTTATTTATAAAATAATAAGATTGTTTAGCTACTTTCATTTTATTTTCTCATCAAGACAGCTTTAGAAAATTTTATCGGTAAAGGGGATATCCTGCTTACTGAAAATAGTGAGAAATTAAAGGACATTTCAATATATACTTTTAAAAAATAGCATGCTTAAATTTTAGCTATGCATCTAATGGGAAAAGTGCTCTCGTATCTAGAAAATAAACATTCATAATAACGAATCCAGCAAGTGTATAGTGGTTGGCAATTAAATGTTTATATATTGTTGTTTCAGTATAGTTTTGAAAGTCATGGCATTCTAATACGATTAATTTGGGTCGGTATAAATTCAGATCAAGCCCTTTAATTACTTCCCACTCATGTCCTTCAACATCTACCGTTAATAAATCTATTTTTTTACCAACTGCTACATGTTCGGTTAAAATATTTGTTAGTGTTGTAGTGGTGATTATTTCTTGGTCTTTAATATCAAAATTCCAGTTAGATTTCCATGTTTCATAGGTTTCGGCACTAATCGTATTTACGTTGGGTGTTTCGGCAGATCGATAATAAGTTACTTCCTTTACAGTATCAGACACAGCAGTACAAATATTGATATCCAATTTTCGCACTTTACTTACTTTTCGCATAACATTTTTATCTGCATCAATATTTATTCCATTCCAACCAAGTAAGTATAATTTGAAAGTATTGGAAATTCTGATTGGATCGTGGCAGCCTACATCTATGTAAAAACCTTCTTTAGCTTCTTTAAGTAAATGATAGATTAATATATCTTCTCCGGTTTGTGAATAATAAAAATCATTGGGTAATCCAATAAATTTTTTTAAAGTTCGCAGTAGGCGGATTTTAAGTGCCAATCCAAAGGGGAGTGCTTTCAGCCAGTATTTCAGTTTATTCATGCTGGATTTAAAATTTTCTTAGCAATATTATGAAAAAACTAATAGGTATATCAAATTAAAGATAAATAACAGAAAATGTAAGGAATGAGAAAGCTGCTATTATGAAAAGTAAAATGAGTTTATTATTTTAGCAATTCAAAACTATCATTTAATAAAATATTTTCAGCAGACGCGCCAATCATTACACCGAATTCACCCGGCTCTGCCACCCATTTCAATTGTTGGTTATAGAAAGACAATTTCTCCTTGTCTATTTTAAATTGAATGGTCTTTTTTTCTCCTGCTTTTAAAAATACTTTCATAAAATCTTTCAATTCCTTTACAGGTCTTACTATAGAACCTACTTTATCACGGATATACAATTGTACAATTTCCTCTCCATCATATTTTCCTGTATTACTAATGGTAAGCGACACTTGAATATTTTCATTTGCCTTCATCTTTTTTTTATTCAATTTTAGTTCACTGTATTGAAAACTTGTATAACTCAATCCATACCCAAAAGCATACTTAGGATAAATAGAAAGATCATTATAGGAAGAGTTGTAAAATCGATTATTATCATCCGTAGCTGGCCGGCCTGTATTGAAGTGGCTATAATAAATAGGAATTTGACCCACTGCTTTTGGAAAGCTCATTACTAATTTGGCGGAAGGATTATAGTCGCCAAAAAGAACATCTGCAATAGCATTTCCAGCTTCACTTCCAAGCCACCATGTGTATAAAATGGCAGGGACATGATCAGCAGTATAATTAAAAACCAGCGGACGGCCTGCATTTATTAATACTACTACAGGTTTACCGGTTGCAATAAGGGCCTCCACAAGTTCTTCTTGCACACCAGGAATGCCAATATTACTTCTGCTTTTGGCTTCTCCGCTCATATCCCTTCTTTCTCCAATACTAACTATCACAACTTCTGCTTGGTTGGCTATTGCAGTAGCCTCTGCAAAGCCCGATTTATCAGTTCCCTCAATCTCACAACCTTTGGCATATAATAGTTGGGTGGTATTACCTACTTTATTTTGCAATCCTTGCCATTGAGAAACTATAAAATTCGAATCTATACCAGGTACTTCCACATCCCAAAAACCCTTGTTTTGCTTAACTGCTTTAACCAATGGTCCAATGAAAGCAATGGTTTTCAATTTTTTTGAAAGTGGTAATAATTGTTTTTCATTTTTTAGCAATACAATACTTTTGGCAGCTATTTCCCTTGCTTTGGCATTATGCATCGGATTATTTAAAGCCTGTGTTTCTCGTTGGGGATTGCAAAATTTATAAGGGTCATCGAATAAGCCGAGTTCAAATTTCTTTTTCAATATTCTTTTCACAGCATCATTAATCAGGGCTATATTAATTTTCTTGTCGGACAGTAATTTAGCGAGGTTGTTTTTATAGCAACGACTTTCCATATCCATATCCGATCCTGCGGTAATGGCAGATAAAGCAGCTTCGTATTCATTTTTTACATTACCATGATTGATCATTTCACCAATTGAGCCCCAATCACTCACAACAAATCCTTTGAATCCCCATTTGCCTTTTAGAATATTTCTTTGCAGGTATTGATTACCGGTAGCAGGCACACCATTGAGGTCATTAAAGGAGTTCATAAATGTGGCTGCACCTGCATCCACTGCCGCTTTAAAAGGGGGCAGGTATACTTCCCAAAGCAGGCGGTCGCTCATATCAACTGAATTATAATCCCTTCCTCCAATAGCCGCACCATAGGCAGCAAAATGTTTAGCACAGGCCATTACAGCATTGGTATCACCCAACTGTTTTCCCTGAAAGCCTTTCACTCTGGCATAAGCGATTTTCGAACCCAGGTAAGGATCTTCACCAGCCCCTTCCATTACTCTTCCCCAGCGCGGGTCTCGGGCAATATCTACCATCGGAGCAAAAGTCCAGTGTATACCACTAGCACTGGCTTCAACAGCTGCAATTCTTGCCGAAGATTCTAGGGCTTGCAGATCCCAACTACAGGCTTCTGCTAATGGAATTGGGAAGGTGGTTTTATAGCCATGTACTACATCTTGCCCAAATAATAATGGAATTTTCAGTCGTGATTGCATAGCGATTTCCTGCCACTTACGAGTTCTGTTAGTGCCTACACAATTTAACAAAGAGCCCACCATTCCATTTTGGATTTGTTCAGATTTAGTAGAATCCAATGTTACCGGGCCTGTGGCTTGCCAGTCGTCGTTGTATTGATTTAATTGACCAATTTTTTCTGATAGGGTCATTAATTTTAATAAAGCATCCACTTTTTGATCAATGCTCTTATGCTGCGCTACTATAATTTTTGGTGCAATAAAAAATTGCAGCAATAGCAGTAAAGGGAAAATTATTTTTTTCATTCTATTTTTTTAGATACTTGATTTGTATGCAAAATTTAAAAATTAACTGGATGCTTTTATGCCAATTAAATAGTCAAATAAACTTTGTTCAGTGGGTATTTGTAATTTTTTTCTTAGCCTATACCTGCTAATTTCTACACCTCTAACAGAAATATTCATTAACTGCGCTATTTCTTTCGTTGATAAATTCATCCGCAAATAAGCTGATAATTTTAATTCATTTGGAGTGATGGTGGGATGTTTTATTTTTAATTCAGCTAAAAAATCACTGTGTACTTTATCAAAATGTTTAGCAAACTGTTCCCACTCCTTGTCCATATTATCATCTTCACTGAGGGTTTTAATCATTTTCTTTAAGTCAGAGGCAGATTGAGGGTTTTCAGCAGTCTTTATTACTTGTGAGAGGTCGCCCTTTATTTTAGTAATCATTTCGCCTTTTTTCACCAAGTGCATGGCAGAAGTAGCAAGTTCTGAATTCTTAAAGTTTATTTCTGCTTCCAATTTCGCATTTCGAAGGGCAATTAATTCAGCTTCTGTTTTACTCAACTCGAGGTCGTGTATATAGAGTAACCTTTTTTGCTCTTCATCATGTTTTAATTGCTGTTCTTCAAATTTCCTTTTTTGCCATTTGTAGATAAAATAAATACCTGCAATTAAGAGTAAAAAATAAAATAGTATCGACCAATTTGATCGATACCAAGGGGGGAGTAGTATGAATGAATAATAGGCTGTGGCAGATTCATTACCCAAATTATTGCGAACTTTTACTTCGAATGTATATTTTCCCTCTGGAAGATTGGTATATTCCTTTTCAGTTCTTTTTGTCCATTCAGACCAATTTAAATCGAATCCATTTAAACGATAACTGTACATCAGATTCGATTCATAGGCAAAAAGGGTAGAGGCAAATTCAAATCGGATGCTTTTCCATTTATTAGGGATTTCAGGAATTTCTTTATTGTTTTGAATTTGTTTTTCATTCACGTCAGTAAAATAGCCGCCAAATAAAAGGCTGTCCGTTTTGCTAATAATTCTTACTGTTCTTATTCTTATTTGAAGTTTTGGAGTTATTTTTTTGTATTTCTCGTAGTTGATGTGAAAAAATCTTTTTTCTCCGCCAATGAAAATATTTTTTTCGTTTACTGGATAAATAGATTCAAATCCGCTAAGCATTTTATTACTCAGTTCGGGTAGGTAGATAATGGAAGGCTCTTTTCCAGAAAAATCGGCAACCCCCAAGGTTTTTTCATGTATGAACCATATATTACCTGAAAAGTCGACTTTTAAATATCGAATACTTTGGTTGCCAAAAAGTTTTTGGTAAAAGGGGGATGGTTCAAAACTATCCTTTTGTTGATTGTAATTATAAATCCCCTTTTCAGTAGCAAATATCACTTCGTTTTTAATCTTAAAAACATGGTTATTGAGCAATGCAGGCAATCCATTTTTGTCAGTATAGGTTTTTGTTGTATAGGTGTCGTTATTGCTCTTTACAATTTTAAATACCCCATGATATGGGTGAGATACCCAAATGGAAGAATCTTTGTCAACAGCCATAAATCTGGAGGATTCATTGAAGCCCTTTATTTCTTTGTTAAAAACAATTGTGCCGTTATTATAATCGAATATATTGATACCATTATATACTCCTGATATAATTTGCGAAGAAGGCAAACTATTTGATAGGGTTATAAAATTCCAGGCACCAGGTCGTTGGGAAATGGGGCTGGCAGCATTGTTTTTAATAATAAATGCACCTTCGTGATGACCAAGCAGCAATTGTTTATTGATTTCGGTAAGATTCCATACCTGCCCCTTAGTATTATTCACAGGTAGAAAATCTCCTTTGCTAAAGCTTAAATCACTTATTTCTTGTAGTAAAACGGAATATAGACCATTTGAAGTGCCGAGATAGAGTCGATTATTGTTGATAATAGCAGCATACCCAGCACCATCCTGCGAATTGGGATTGATTTGTTTGATGGCACTATTGTAAGCAATTAAATCAATGCCATCGTCTAACCCTAGCCATAGATTGTCCTGGTTATCCAGAAAAATGCTAAGTACATTATTATTTTGAAGTCCTTCAATTTTAGAAAAGTTCTGGATGATATTTCCTGCATGGTCTATTATATAAATGCCATTGTTGTTAGTTGCAAGCGCCATCCAATCTTTATTGATGGAGATGGATGAATAAATTCTGCTATTTTCAAAAATTGGGGTATTAATGGACGGTAATTTGGTTATTCCAGATTTGGCCAATATAAAAAGCCCATTCTTTAATGTAGAAACAATTGCGCTGTCTTTATGAATAGAAATAATGCCAGTGACGGGGTCATTTTTCATCAAGTCGTTTTGTGTAAATACCGGTGTCAATTCTTCATTTTCAAGCTGCATTAAGCCAGTTTGGTAGTCATGTGCATAGAGATGGCCATTGCAAATACCCAAGTACGACCATTCGGATGGGGCAAGATAGGTTGATATCTTTCCATTGGTAAGTCTGAATATTTTATTGTTTGACCGGAAAAAAGTGCTTTTGTTATAGGAAATGATATCCCAAACATCTCCAAAGGATTTGTCTTTGGACGGAATTAATTCTGCCAGTGAATGGTATTGAAGAGCGCCATTTTGGGAGGGGCTAAAGTATCCCAATTCATCTTGTCCGCCTACATAAATTTTATTATCATCCCCCACTTCAACGGACCGGACGATGGTTTTGTTAGGCAGGGGATAAAGATTCCAATACCTGCCATCAAAGCTTAAAAGGCCCTCATTATTAGCAATATATATGATATCATTCTTGTCTTGTTTGATATCCCAACTTTGCAGTCCGGCACTATAAGATTGTTTGGAATAGTTAATTACTTCAGGAAAACCAATCGTATTTTGGCAAAAAATGCTGAGTGGAAAGCAAACAAGTGCGAGAATTGTTTTATACATTCTTCAATTTTGTGTTGTGAAGGTAAACAAAATCTTTTGATGTAGTAATGATGTAGTCGGAATAGCTGTAAATAAAGGAATTTCAGGCGATTGATGTAGTAATGAAGTGGATATAAATTTTTTATTTGTTGTGGTAAGATATAATTTTACATTTCGAATTTTACCAATTTCTTTCACAAAACGACTGCTATATGAAATTAAAAGTCTCATTGCTATGCTTTGGTATTTTTTTAGGAACAATGTTCCACCAAGCAATTGCACAAAACCTCATTGCTTCCGGGGTTGTAAAAAACAAGACAACTGGTGATCCGCTGGTTGGAGCTACTGTAATTGTTAAGGGTACTAAAAATGCTGTTGTTACCGATGGTAATGGCAATTTCTCCATTAGCATACTTAAAGGTGGCTCTTTGGTATTTACTTATACTGGAATGGGGACTGTAGAATATAAAGTAAATGCTGCTGGAAGTATCCTTATTCAGATGGAGGAAGCTAATAAAAGTATGAATGAAGTAGTGGTGATTGGCTATGGAGCTAAAAAAAGAAGGGATTTATCTACTTCCATATCCTCTATTTCTGCTAAAGAAATTACTGCTTCACCCGTAGCTGATGCCGCCCAGGCACTACAAGGACGTGTATCAGGGGTTACGATTGTTCAGGGCAGTGGTGCACCTGGTGGTACTGGCGGTACTGGTATTAAAATACGGGGTATTTCATCTTTAACTGGAACCAATAATCCTTTGATAGTAATCGATGGATATCCTTTGCCCGACCAACAATCGGACAATGTGCTAAACTCATTTGGAACAGGCGAAATAGAATCTATTGATGTATTAAAAGATGCTGCAGCTGCTTCCATATATGGTGTAAGAGCATCAAATGGTGTAATAATGATTACCACTAAAAGGGGTAAAGCTGGAAAATCGGGTTTAACTGTAGATATATATAGAGGTATCCAACAAGCTTGGCAATTACCTACTATGCTTGATGCAAAAGAGTATGCCATTCTAAATACCGAAGCAAGGATTGCCAGTGGGTTAACTCCAATTGCTAAACTGGCTGATTTCAATGCCATTGAAAGTCAATATGGAAAAGGAACCAACTGGATGAATGAAATTTTCAGAAAGGCTGCCATGCAGAACGTAACACTTACTGCAACGGGTGGATCAGACAAAGCGCAATATTTATTTTCTGCTGGATATTTTAAACAGGATGGTATTCTATATAAAACAGATTACGAAAGATTCAATCTTCGATTCAATGGTGATGTAAAAGTGAATAGCAAAATTAAAGTTGGTAATTCTTTGTCAATGAGTAAGTTCATTGAACATGGTACAGATACCTACACTGCTTTTAATAGTATCGTTTTATTAGCATTAACTGCTCCTCCAACTGTTCAACCTCGTAATGCCGATGGTACTTATGCCGGTGGAAACGGTAGCTTAGATGGATTTAATGAACCCAATCCAATTTACCAATTGGAAGTGCCAAAAAATAGAAATATTAAATATCGTATCAGTGGTAATATTTACACTGAAATAAATTTGATGAAAGAGTTGAAGTTTAAAGCCATGTTTGGTGGTGATTTCAACTATCAAGAGATTAATAATTTTAGTCCCGCAACAGCTTCTTCTGGCGGAAGGCCATTTATTCAAACTGGTTACTCTGTTCAAAAGGGTTTATACCCCGATTATTTAGCTGAATATACCCTTACTTATGATAAGACATTCTGGAAAAAGCATAAACTAAATGCAGTTGCAGGCTATACTTATCAAGAGAATAAATATTCTTATGTGGTAGCTGGCAGGGGAGGCAATTTTACCCAAAATATTCCAGTGTTGAATGATGTTATCTTCAGGGCCACAGATATTTCTCAAACCTATAATAGTGCAGAAGATGGTGTTAATAGCCGTTTAATGTCATATTTCGGAAGGGTTAACTACGATTTTGATAATCGTGGTTTCTTGGGCATTTCCGTTCGTAGAGATGGTAGCTCCAACTTCGCACCTAAAAATAAATTTGCCATATTCCCTTCTGTATCCGCTGCATGGCGTTTAAGTCAGGAAAAATTTATGCAAAATATAAAGTGGGTGGATGAATTTAAATTGAGGGCAAGTTTTGGTTATACAGGTAATCCAAACGTTGCTGCTAATGCCTACTTGCAAAGTATCAATCAATCTTTTCAGTATACTTTTGGTAACTCCACTGGTTCTGGTGGGGTAGTAGGTGGTGCTGCACCAAGCCGCTCTTACAATCCTGATATCAAATGGGAAAAAAATGAACAATTGGATATTGGATTTGATGGTAGTGTATTGGGTAATCGTTTAGGCTTTTCAGTGGATGTTTATCAGCGTCGTTCAAAAGAACTAATATTATATGTTGCTCCGCCTTTCGTATCTGGTACATATGAATCAGTTCCTTTTAATACAGGCACACTTCAAAACCGTGGAATTGATCTTAGTTTGAATGGTAAAATCATCAATCGTACCGATTTTAGTTGGAATGCAAATGCAATCCTAAGTACCTATAAGAATAAAGTAGTTTCTTTAGGCTTAGCTGCTCCATTAGACAATGGATTTACGAGAATAACTGGTGGAAGTCTACGTACAACCCAGGGATCTCCCGCTAATTATTTTTATGGATTTGTAACTGAAGGCATTTTTCAAACAAAAGAGGAAGTGGCTGCACATGCGGTACAAACTCCGGGTACAGACCCTACTACCAGTACAGCTCCTGGCGACATCAAATTCAAGGATTTAAATGGAGATGGTATCATTAATGATCAGGACCGTACAAATATTGGTAATGCCAATCCCACTTTTACATATGGTTTAACCAACACTTTTACTTATAAAAACTTTGAGTTGTCTGTTTTTGTACAAGGCTCACAAGGTAATAAAGTACTAAATTTTAGTCGCTGGTATACCGAAGGTGGTGTAAGTAATGGCAATTATTCCAATGCGGTGATAGGTCGTTGGACGGCTGCTGGTAGCAATAACAAAATGCCAAGATTAACATTGAATGATCCTAACGGAAACAATCGTGTTTCGGATCGTTTTGTGGAAGATGGCTCTTATCTAAGAATTAAAAATGTTCGATTGGCTTATACGATTCCTACAAAATGGGCCGATAGAATGAAACTTAAAAGGACTCAGCTATATGTGAGTGCACAAAATTTAATTACGCTTACTAATTATACAGGAATGGATCCTGAAGTTGGAGGAGGTGTTGATCTTGGTTTTTATCCTCAAGCAAGAACATTATTAGCTGGTGTAACAGTAGATTTTTAATTCAATAAAAAATAATTGTATATGAAAAAAATATTTTTAAGCCCTTTTATCATACTTTTTTTTATTGCTATATTTTTCACGCAATGTAAAAAAAGTTTATTAACGATTGAGCCTACAATACCTATCAACTCAGTTGATAATTATTATAAAACAGAGGCTGAAGCAATTTCAGCAGTGAATGCAACATACACACCATTATCAGCTATTTACAATGGTGCAGCTTGGCATTTAGGTGATATTATGAGTGATGATTGTGACCTCGGTGGAGGTGGTGGTGGAGATGGATTGGAAACTGCGGAGTTAGATAATTTTAATGTGACTCCTTTTAATCCCATTATCAATACCATGTGGGCACAATGCTATTACGGTGTATTAAGGGCCAATCTTGTAATTGAAAGAGTTCCACTGGTGCCTGTAATGAATGCAAGTATTAGAAACAGAAGTATTGGAGAAGGGCGTTTCTTGAGAGCTTTGTATTACTATCATTTGGTAAGAGTATTTGGAGATATTCCGCTTTATACTAATGTAATCACAGCGGATCAATCTTCTACCATTACTCGCTCAAGCAAACAAGCAGTGTATACTCAAATTATTGCCGATTTAAAAGTAGCAGAAACATTATTGCCCAATACTTATGTGGGCGACAATAAAGGTCGTGCTACAGCAGGAACGGCTAAAGGTTTATTAGCAAGTGTTTACTTAACAACCGGTGATAAAACAAATGCTGCAGCAAAGGCAAAAGAAGTGATTGATAATAAAGCATTGTATGGATATGATTTATGGACTGATTACGGCGATAATTTTAAACTCGAAAATGAAAACGGTAAGGAATCTTTATTTGAAGTACAATACCGCAGTGGTGGAGGCCAATGGAGTGATTATGGAGCTGGACAAAAAATGAATACTTTCTTTGCTCCACGTGCACAAGATATTGTTCAGTCATCAGGATACGGATGGAATGTACCTACTAAAAATTTCATAGATACATATGACAAAACAGGTGCATCTTATACGACCATCACCGATAAAAGAAGAAATGCTTCCATGTGGATACCAGGTGATACCTATGGTTCATATACACAACCAGCTTCTTTAGTAGGCTCACCTTTAGGGTTAAACGTAAAAAAATATTTTGTACCGGTTGCAAATACTTTGGGCGACAATGGTGGATGGACCTGCGCTTTGAATGTGCCTATTATGCGTTATGCAGAAGTATTATTGATATATGCAGAAGCCGCTGGACCAACATTGGGTAAGGCTGCAATTGATTTAGTAAGAGCAAGGGCAGGATTACCAGCCATTGCTACAGGCTTATCGGATGCACAATGGTTGACTGCAGTTTATAAAGAACGCAGACTTGAATTTGCATTTGAAATGCATAGATGGTATGATTTACTACGTCATCCAGATCCCACTTATTTTTTAACAGTCATGAGGGCTGCAGGAAAGACAAATATTCAAGCCAAACATAGGTATATGCCAATTCCTCAAGGGGAAAGGGATAAGAATCCAAACCTGACTCAAAATGATGGTTATTAATAAACTTTTTAAATTCTCTATATGAAAAAAATAGTTATAATATTTTCCGTTTTACTCATCGCATTGAGTAGTGTATTAGTTCAATGCAAGAAAAATAATCTGGAACTCAACGGGTCGGCTTCAGAAGCTGAATTTACCTATCAAGTAATTCCATTACAAGATAGTTTACCCTTTGCCTATACTGTAAGTTTTACAAGTGCCAGCAAAGAGGCCCTTCAATATCAATGGGATTTTGGAGACAATACTGCATTGTCTTCTGAAAAAAATCCAAAACATCAATATTCAGTAGGTGGTGAATACATAGTTAAATTGATTACGGTTGGTACTAATGGTAATAGTACTATTTCAAAAAGAATTTTTGTTGTTGATGCTTGCCAGAATGATTTTTTCAATAAGCTTACTGGTTGCAATAATTTTGTTTGGACATGGAGTACAGATGCGGATGCTATTAAAGTATTATCTGCAGATGGTTCACAAGTCTTTTTTGCAGGATCTGCCACAGGTTGCCAGGTAGATGATTTGTATACTTTTTATGCTGATGGTAAATTTGAATACGATGCAAAAGGACAAACCTTTGATGTACAAGCAGGTTATAGCTGCCAAGCTCCTAAGCCCAATGCACAAAAATTTAAAGTAGTTAGTAAACCCGGTCAATTGCCTGAAATTATTTTAGACAATGTGGTTGCAGGTGGTTTAAAACCATTTATTGGTACAACTGATTTGGTGGATAATAATAAATACACAGTTGTTTCTTATACAGATACCAAAATGACCATTCGTGGTATTTTAACGGGCACTGGTGGACAGCGTCTTGAAATTAAATTGAAGAAAGTAGTTTCTTTAACACTAGCCGATATTAATTTACTTTTAAATGGTGGTAGTAGCAAAGCATGGAGATTAGACCCAACGCCTGGTGCTAATACAATTATTGTTGGAACAGAGTCAAATCCTTCACAATATTTTGGTGGTGGTGCCATCGATCCTTGTCAAATAGATGATCGCTACACTTTTTCCGTTGGAAATTTAGTGTCTTACAATGCTGCTGGTTCAACTTTTAATGGTGGCAATATTGCTCCTAATTATAATTGTGGTGCCGACCGTTCCTATAACACTTCTTATGTATTTGGACCGGTAACTGGTGGTGTAGCTGGTATCGCCTCTATACAATTACCATCCGCTCCTCCGGCCATATTTATTGGAACTACAGATGTTCCTTCCGAAAATTTATATCGAATTATTTCTATCACTAATAATTCAATGGTTTTAAGAGCTGGCAATGGATTAGGAACTGTATTTCAATTCAAATTTATTCTATAATAATAAATAATTAAATCATGTTTAAAATAATAAAAATGTATTCAATTATACTGGTGTTGTGGACAGCATTCTTTAGCTGTACCGATAAAAAAGACATTCCTGTTGTAGCACCCTCTATTCCTCCAATTGATAAAAACTGGGTTTTTGAAACTACTCCAATGTGGGAAGATAATTTCAGTACTGGTACAGTTCCAGATGTATCTAAGTGGAGTTATGATATAGGAGGTTCTGGATGGGGCAATAATGAATTGCAATACTATACCAATACTGGCAATGCAACTGTTGCTGGTGGTGAACTTACAATAACTGCTAAAAAGGAAAATTTCTCTGGACGGGAATATACTTCCGCAAGAATGGTTACAAAGGGGAAGGGAGATTTTTTGTATGGAAAATTTGAAGTGCGTGCTAAACTTCCTAAAGGGCGCGGTACTTGGCCAGCCATTTGGATGTTGTCAACTGATCAAGAATATGGTACCTGGCCTTCTTCAGGTGAAATTGATATCATGGAGCATGTTGGATATGATCCTAATAAAATTCACAGTACCATTCATACTTCCGCTTATAATGGAATGCGCAATACTCAAAAATCAGCCAATAAAATTGTAGCTGATGCTACTGATGCCTATCATGTATATACAACTGAATGGACTCCTTATTCAATTCGTAGCTACATTGATGGAGTGAAATATTTTGAATTTGTAAATGAAGGTAAAGGATTTACGGTTTGGCCTTTTGATAAAAAACAACACTTGTTGTTGAATATTGCCATCGGTGGTAATTGGGGTGGGGTACAAGGTGTGGACAATACCATTTTCCCTGCAAGTATGCAAATTGATTATGTGAGAGTATATAGAATGATACCTCAATAAAGTTTGCTGTAATTAGCAAATAATTATTGTTAACTATTTGAACGATTGGTTATTTTTTAAAAGGTCAATTAATCACAATATTCTTTGACCATAAATATTTGAGTATGAAAAATTTCTTTTTATTTTTTTCAGTTTTATTTTTCTCGGCAATTTCATTTGCACAAGCACCTAGTTTGCCGTTAGATTTTGAATCACCAACAGCCAATTATACGTTTACCGATTTTGATGGTGGAGCCACTGTTAAAATAGCCAATACACAAAGTGCGGGAATCAATACATCCGCAAATGTGGCTCGTATGATTAAAAATGCTGGTCAAACATGGGGCGGTAGCTGGATTCAGTTAGCTAACCCTATTGATTTTTCAGTCAATAAAACTTTCAAAGTAAAAGTCTACTCTCCAAGAGTAGGTGCAAAACTTTTATTAAAAGTAGAAAATGCAACCAATGCAGCTATTTCTTTTGAAAAAGAAGCTACTACAACCCTTGCTAATGCATGGGAGGATCTAACATTTGATTATAGTACAATTTCAACTTCCAATCAATATCAAAAGTTGGTATTTATTTTCGACAATGGTACCATGGGAGATGGATCAGCCAATTTTACTTTTCTATTTGATGATGTTAGACTAATTGCCAATGGTGGAGCCACGCTTACTCAAATGAACTTACCAGTTACGTTTGATGATGCAACTGTTGATTATGGTGTGGTAGGATTCGGGGGAGCTGATCAGTCAAGCATTGTTACTGATCCAACACTTGCTAGTAATAAAGTTGCCAAAGTTATTAAGACCAATGTCGCTGAGTTATGGGCTGGTACAACAGTAACAGCAGTGAATGCAGCCAGTTTCCAAACAGGCTTTAGCAGTAATATTCCTTTTGCAGCTGGTGCAACCAAAATGAATGTAAGAGTATGGTCACCGCATGCAGGCATACCCGTTAGATTAAAAGTTGAAGATAAAAATGACGCTACACGTAGCTGTGAAACAGAAGCTACAGTAACGGTAGCTAGTGGTTGGCAGACATTAGAATTTAATTTCGCTAATCAGGCAGCAGGTACTGCAGCATTGAACCTTGCCTTTAGTTATAATAAAGTATCTATCTTCTTTAATTTTGGTACTACAGGTGCTGTTGCAGGAGAGCGTATTTATTATTTTGATGATGTAAAATTTGGAGCTGCTGGTGCTGCAACCCTTACTCAAATGAACCTTCCAGTTACGTTTGATGATGCCACTGTTGATTATGGTGTGGTAGGATTTGGTGGTGCAGATCAGTCAAGTATTGTAACTGATCCAACACTAGCTAGTAATAAAGTAGCTAAAGTAATCAAGACCAATGTCGCTGAGTTATGGGCTGGTACAACAGTAACAGCAGTGAATGCAGCCAGTTTCCAAACAGGCTTTAGCAGTAATATTCCATTTGCAGCTGGTGCAACCAAAATGAATGTAAGAGTATGGTCACCGCATGCAGGCATACCTGTTAGATTAAAAGTTGAAGATAAAAATGACGCTACACGTAGCTGTGAAACAGAAGCTACAGTAACGGTAGCCAGTGGTTGGCAGACATTAGAATTTAATTTCGCTAATCAGGCAGCAGGTACTTCAGCATTGAACCTTGCCTTTAGTTATAATAAAGTATCTATCTTCTTTAATTTTGGTACTACAGGTGCTGTTGCAGGAGAGCGTATTTATTATTTTGATGATGTAAAATTTGGCGCTGCCGCTGCCGGAGGAGGACTTACACAAATGAATCTTCCTGTGACATTTGATGATGCCACTGTTGATTATGGCGTGGTAGGATTTGGTGGTGCAGATCAGTCAAGCATTGTAACTGATCCAACACTAGCTAGTAATAAAGTAGCTAAAGTTATTAAGACCAATGTCGCTGAATTATGGGCTGGTACAACATTAACAGCAGTGAATGCAGCTAGCTTCCAAACAGGATTTAGCGGTAATATTCCATTTGCAGCAGGTGCCACCAAAATGAATGTAAGAGTATGGTCACCGCATGCAGGCATACCCGTTAGATTAAAAGTAGAAGATAAAAACGAGCCTA
>CALRKF020000037.1:0-32422 GCA_943367825.1 Chitinophaga pinensis | reverse complement strand
CCACACCATACGTAATTGCAGCATTGGAGCAATGTAGAGCTCATAATATTACAACAGGTAGTATTTGTTGTAATCATGATGCTCCATTAAGCGCAGCTGCAGATTTTCCTATTGAAGTAGTAGTCGGTCCCGAATTCGTTACGGGAAGTACAAGAATGAAAAGTGGCACTGCCCAAAAACTGGTATTAAATATGATTTCTACTGCAGTAATGATACAATTGGGAAGAGTAGAGGATAATAAAATGGTCAACATGCAATTAACTAATGATAAACTGGTTGATAGAGGCGTGAAAATGGTAATGGAAAAAACAGGGATGGCTGATTATGAAAAGGCTAAATCACTATTATTGGAAAAGGGAAGTGTTAAAAAACTGTTGCAAAGCCTACATTCATAAAAAAAAGCTTGAAGAAATTATGCAATTTTATTAACTTTCGAATCAGATAAAATAAAAACTTCTCTTATGAACAAAAAACTTTTACTCGCTCCCTTCTTTATTTTTTCAGCAATGGCAATCACTGCCCAGGATGCTAATAAAACCTATGCCATAACAGGTGATGGTAACGGCGATTTTCTCTGGATGAACATTCGGCAAGTAGATATCGGCTCTGGTAAAGTAGAAAAAGCAATCTATACCAGAGACCAGACTGCCTTTGTTTTAAGAGATGCCAATAACAAAAAAGCTGCTGTCATTGGAAATGTGGTAACAGCTCCAACCAGTTCCATGGTAGCTGCTGCAGCTTTTGATAAAAAACACGGAAAATTATTTTTCACTCCCATGCGACTCGATGAACTACGTTGGCTGGATATCAGTGCAAGCGGAGAAACTAAACAATTCTATACGGTAAAATCTTTCAGCCGGGGAAATCTTGCTGACGAAGCCAACCATATTACCCGTATGGTCATCAATGCAGATGGTTATGGCTATGCTATTACCAATGATGGCAATCATGTAATTCGTTTTTCAACTGGTAAAAATATCGTTGTTGAAGACCTAGGAAATATTATTGATGCAGAGGGTGGTGCAGGCTTTTCAATTCATAACAAGTGCACTAGTTGGGGAGGAGATATGGTAGCCGATGCCTATAATAAACTATATATCATTTCTGCCAGTCACCAGGTATTTGTAGTAAATGTTGGTACCAGAGTTGCAACTTATAAGGGAGCTATCACTGGTTTGCCTGGTAATTTCACCACCAATGGTGCAGCGGTAGACGCAGATGGAAATATTGTTGTAAGTAGCGCTAATAGTTTCAGTGGATATTATAAAGTAAATCTAAATGATTTGAAAGCAGTTTATATTGAAGGGTCCGACAAAGTATATAATGCATCTGATTTGGCCAATGGAAACCTGCTTTTGGAAAAAGAAGCCAATGCTGCCAAAACTTTTGGGTCTGCAACACTTCCTTTATTGGCTCCAATGGCAGAAGGAAGGGTTTTTCCTAATCCTGTAACAGCCAATGAATTTAAAGTTTCCTTGGATGGTATGGCAGGAGGTAAGTATCAAATTGCTTTGACTGATTTATCGGGTAGAAGTATTTTGTCAAAATCAATTCAGGTGATTGGAAAAGGGCAAGTGGAGACTGTTAAGCTTTCTGCTCAAATGGCTAGGGGCATGTATTTAGTAAAACTTACAGATGCAGCTGGTCAAACGATCGTTACCGAACGCATCGTAGTTCAATAAAATATTGGGTTTAGTACCAAGAGCCTGTAACGAAAGTTGCAGGCTTTTTTATTTTTTTGTTTCCCGATAATAGTCAACTTTTGTTTTAAAATAATATTTGTGCAGGATATAGAACCATTTTACAATTGGCGCCATTTATACGCAGCAGAGGAAGATGAAAGAAGCCCTTTTTTTGGCAGAACCTACAGTGAATTTGAATTTTCACTGACTGTTTATAATTATTATATCCACCCACAATGGGACGAATTTGGAAGCCGAACCTTATATATGAAAATACTGTTTGTCGATTATGAACAACAGTATGCAATTATTGAACTTATTGGGGAATGGAATGATGCTATTGAGAATGATATTATGACCTTGCGAAGAGAAATTACCGATGAGTTATATAAAACAGGTATTATTAAGTTCATTTTGATTGCAGAAAATGTGCTGAATTTTCACAGTAGTGATGCCGATTACTATGAGGAATGGCGGGAGCAAGTAGTAGAGGACGGGGGATGGGTTGTTTTGTTGAATTTTCCAATTGCCTCCCAATACGATTTCAAAAAAAGCCGACTAACCAATTATATCAGCCTGATAGACTTCCCGCAATGGCGTACCCTCAAACCCGAAATGGTCTTTCAGCAAATTGACAACCAAATGATACGGTTGCTGGACTAAAGTCTTGGAAAACTTAAATTTCTTTTTTTAAGCAACATTCGTGGCGTATTTTTGTAGTCCAATAACAATTCTCAAACTCTTCTTATGACCTGGAAACAGTTATTCACTTCTTCATTGGGTAAGAAATTTACCATGGGGCTAACAGGCCTTTTTTTAATAAGTTTTTTGATAGTACATGTGGGCGTTAATGCCTGCATTTTTGTAAATGATCAAGGAGAAACTTATAATATTGCCGCCCATTTTATGAGTCATAACTGGATACTGCGTATAATAGAAGTAGGCTTATTTGCAGGGCTCTTGGTTCATATTGTACAAGGTTTGCTATTGTGGAAACAAAACCGTGGTGCAAGGCCCATTAATTATAAAGTGAGTGCTGCCAATGAAAACAGCCGTTGGTATAGCAGGTCAATGGGATTATTAGGAACCTTATTGTTATTTTTCCTAGTCATTCATATTTCTAAATTTTTTATTGATACTAAGATTGCTTTGTACAGTGGCGATCAACCCCACAATCTTTTTGAAGAAATGAAAGAAGAATTCAGCAAATGGTGGATAGTGGTTATCTATCTCATCGGTGTAATTTCTTTATTCTGGCATTTGTTGCACGGCTTTCAAAGTGCCTTTCAGACTTTTGGAATTAACCATAAAAAATACACTCCAATCATTAAAAATATAGGCATTGTTTATTGTGTCGTTGTTTGTTTGTTATTTGCCTTAATGCCAATTGCGTTTTATTTAAAATGGTTGGAATAATAAATTGAGCCGAAGCGCAGCTAAGATAGATGCGCATGTATTCTTTTGAAATTTTAAATGCTGCTTACATAAAATACATATTACAATGGATTTAAATGCAAAGATTCCCGCAGGTGAAATGAATGAAAAGTGGACCGATTATAAGGGTCATGTAAAACTGGTCAATCCCGCCAATAAACGTAAATTGGAAGTGATTGTTATTGGCACTGGTCTGGCAGGTGCGTCAGCGGCTGCTTCATTGGGTGAATTAGGCTATAAAGTAAAAGCCTTCTGCTTTCAGGATAGTCCCAGACGAGCACATAGTATTGCAGCCCAGGGTGGAATCAATGCCGCTAAAAATTATCAAAATGATGGGGATTCTGTATTCCGTTTATTTTATGATACTGTAAAGGGTGGTGATTATCGTGCGCGAGAAGCAAATGTACATCGCTTAGCTGAAGTAAGTGCTGCCATCATCGACCATTGTGTGGCACAAGGTGTTCCCTTTGCAAGAGAATATGGTGGATTATTAAGTAATAGGAGTTTTGGCGGAACACAAGTACAACGCACATTTTATGCAGCAGGTCAAACAGGACAACAATTATTATTAGGAGCTTATAGTGCATTGGAAAGGCAGATTGCCTTAGGAAATGTAACACAATACAATCGTCATGAAATGCTAGATGTTGTGATGATTGATGGAAAGGCACGCGGTATCATTGCTAGAGATTTAGTAAACGGAAAACTAGAAAGACATTTCGGACATGCAGTACTGTTATGTACCGGTGGTTACGGAAATGTTTTCTATTTATCTACTAATGCTATGGGAAGCAACGTTACTGCAGCTTGGAAGGCACATAAGAAAGGTGCTTTCTTTGGTAATCCCTGCTTTACTCAAATTCATCCTACCTGTATTCCTGTTAGTGGCGATCATCAGAGTAAATTGACCTTGATGAGTGAATCTTTGAGAAACGATGGAAGAATATGGGTGCCCAAGCAAAAAGGAGAAACCAGAAAAGCTGTTGATATTCCAGAGGAAGAAAGAGACTATTACCTCGAAAGAAGATACCCTGCATTTGGAAACCTAGTACCTCGTGACGTGGCTTCAAGGGCTGCTAAAGAACGCTGTGATGAAGGATATGGAGTAGGTACTACTAAGATGGCCGTTTATCTTGATTTTGCAGATGCTATCAAAAGATATGGAAAAATAGAAGCAGGCAAACAAGGGTTGAGTAATGTTGATGAAGCGAGTATTATTGCTATGGGGAAAAAAGTAGTGGAAGAAAAATATGGCAATTTATTTGAGATGTATGAGAAAATTACCGGTGAAAATCCCTACGAAATGCCAATGAGGATTTATCCTGCAGTGCATTATACCATGGGAGGACTTTGGGTAGATTATGAACTTCAAACTACTGTGCCTGGTTTATATGCATTGGGAGAAGCTAATTTTAGTGATCACGGAGCAAACCGTTTAGGCGCAAGCGCATTGATGCAAGGATTAGCCGACGGCTATTTTGTAATCCCATATACATTGGTCAATTATTTAGCAGATGAAATACGGAATCCTGCACTACCTACTTCTCATCCTGCATTTGAGGAAACTGAAAAGGCAGTAGGTGATCGTATCAGCAAATTGATGAGTATTAAGGGTAATCAAACAGTGGAGAGTTTTCACAAGCGTTTGGGAAAAATCATGTGGGATAAATGTGGTATGTCCCGTAATGAAAAAGGTTTGCGAGAAGCCATTGTGGAGATTCAACAATTAAAGAAAGAATTCTGGTCCGATGTGAAGATACCTGGTGATATCAATGAAATGAACCCCGAACTCGATAAGGCGGGCAGAGTGGCTGATTTTATTGAGTTGGGTGAACTAATGTGTATGGATGCTTTGAACCGAAATGAAAGTTGCGGTGGGCATTTTAGAGAAGAATCCCAAACGGAAGACGGAGAAGCCAAACGCGATGATGAAAATTATAGCTATGTAGCTGCCTGGGAATACAATGGAGAAAGTGATTGGAACTTGGTTAAAGAAGCATTGACTTTTGAAATTGTAAAACCAACACAAAGGAGTTATAAATAATGTTGGAGTAATGAAAATATCCGGATTTACTTTTGTAAAGAATGCAGTAAAATATAGTTATCCGGTATTGGAGTCTATTCAATCCTTATTACCCATTGTTGATGAAATGATTGTTTGCATGGGTAACTCGGAAGATGAAACAAGCGAATTGATAAAAGGAATAGGTTCGCCTAAAATTAAAATTATTCATTCTGTTTGGGATGAAAATTTGAGGGAAGGAGGGAAGGTGTTGGCAGTTGAAACTAATAAAGCATTGGATGCAACTGCTGAAGATAGTGATTGGCTTTTTTATATACAGGCTGATGAAGTATTACATGAGGATTTTTACCCCATTATACTAGCTGCCATGAAAAAGTATAAGAAGGATAAAGCAGTTGAGGGATTGCTTTTTCACTATCATCATTTTTATGGAAGTTATCAGTATATCGGTGATGGTAGAAAGTGGTATAGTAAAGAAATAAGGGTCATTAGAAATGATAAATCAATTAGAAGTCATTTGGATGCACAAGGATTCAGATGGAGTGAGGGAAGAAAATTAAAAGTTAAGCTAATTGATGCTTTCATATTTCATTATGGCTGGGTGCGCAACCCGCTCAAGATGAAACAAAAGTTCATTGATTTTGGAAAAAATTGGAATGACGACCACGCACAGGAACGATGGGTGTCTGGTTACAATAAGCAAGCCTCAGAAGAGTTTGACTATTCCAATATTGATTCAGTAACCAGATTTAATGGTACACATCCAGCAGTAATGAAGGATTTATTAGCAAAGGAAGATTGGGTGCCTGCCATTAATGAAAGGAAGAAAAATTTTAAGAACAATAAACATAGGTTGTATTATTTTTTATGGAAGACATTTGGTTGGAGACCATTTGAATATCAAAATTATAAACGTATTTAATTAAATATGGAACACTATCACATGAACCTCACTTTGAAAGTGTGGAAACAAAAGAACAGCAATGATACAGGTAGGCTGGAAACTTATCAGGTAAAAGATATTTCCTCTGAAATGTCATTTCTTGAGATGTTTGATGTGCTCAATGAACAATTGATTACAGCCGGAAAAGATCCTATTGCATTTGATCATGATTGCAGAGAAGGGATTTGCGGTATGTGCAGTATGCATATCAATGGCAGGGCACATGGTCCATGGGATAAAAACACTACTTGTCAATTGCACATGCGTGCTTTCAAAGACGGTGATACTATTGTTGTAGAGCCTTGGAGAAGTAAGGCATTCCCGGTAATTAAGGATTTGATGGTGGATCGATCTGCATTTGATAGAATAATACAGGCTGGAGGATATATCAGTGTAAATACTGGTAATGCGGTTGATGCCAATGCAATACCTATTGATAAGAAAAATGCAGATGACGCCTTTATGGCAGCTGCTTGTATTGGATGCGGGGCTTGTGTTGCTACTTGTAAAAATAGCAGTGCAATGTTGTTTGTGAGTGCAAAAGTTTCTCAATTGGCACTCTTACCTCAAGGAGCACCCGAAAAGGAATCAAGGGTATTAAATATGGTAGCCCAAATGGATAAAGAAGGTTTTGGAAATTGCACCAATACTTATGCCTGTGAAGCAGAATGCCCAAAAGGTATTTCAGTGGCTAATATTGCAAGGATGAACCGTGAATATTTAAAAGCTAGTTTAACTACAGAAGATTAAAATTTTAATGATACTAAAATATGGGGCAGGTTTTTCCTGCCCTTTTTATTTTGTTTTTTATAACAATTAACTAATACTTTTAATAATACTCCATCGTTAGCCAATCATGCCTGAAAGCAGTATTATTATATTGAGACACCCTCATATATTGTTGAAATTACTTCGACTACATGTAGTTGTAAATCAAAATGCTATTTATGAATTAGTAGAAAAAAAACCTGTTCAAATCGTATGCGACAATGCCGAAATGACTATACTGGTTACCAATGGATTTCATCATAGTAGAATAGTTACCATAAGACCTCAGCCGGGCGTTTATTTTTATGAAGTGGAAAGTCGAATTGACAATATTCAATTGATAATTGGTGCTATCTTACTGGTATTACTATTTACAATTTTTATAGTAACCGGATTGAGGCTATTTATGTTGCTGGCCAATTTGCCATTAGTGATTTTAGTATGGCAATTTTATTTTAAACGTGATGGGTTCTTACTAATTCATCGTTTACATATAAATCAAATTAAGAACTAGCTGCAATGCTAGAGGATGCCATTAATGCAGCAATGTCTACTTCATTAAAACTATTTAATTTATCCAAGTCTAGTATGGTAGAATTCCCATGTTTACTTTTGTGGTACATTGGAATAAATTTAGCACCGAAGACCACTTCTTGAAAAGTATAGGAGGAGCGGGCAACTACAGTATTGCTAAACATATCATCAAAGGCTTTGACGAATACAAGTATTTCACCGGTGCCGTTGGCAAAATCTTCCTGTGTAAATTTATAAAGAGGGCTATTTTCAGTTATAGGGTGCACAATGGTCCAACTTAGTGTAAGTGCATTTACTTTTTCATATTCAAGTTCCATGCTAAAGAACTTATTCGTTCGCTGTCCATTTTCCTCCAGCATCATTCCTAAGGTCAATTTGGCTTCTGCATCAGTTAAACTGGTATTTTTATATGGTGCCACCCTCATCATCAATGCCAATCCATTTTTAAAAGGTGCAATAATGGCATTTTCCGAAAATTTCAAATAGGCTTTTGGTCTACTGAAGCGCCCATATAAAAGGCCGGTAACAACGGCAAAACTTAATAAGCCGATGAGTGCTTCCAAAGAGGATAGCGCACTGGTAATAAACCCTGTTGGGTTAACCCTTCCATAGCCTACTGTGGTAAATGTTTGAGCACTAAAAAAATAGGCTTCGCCAAATTGTTCCCAAGTTGAATGAGTAACCATGCCACTTAAGTGCTCAACTCCAATTAGAAAATAAGCAACAGCAAATAGAAGATTTATGAGGACGAAAAATAATAAAATCAGGAAAAAGAATTTCCATCTGGGAATGGATAGCATAGTATGAAACCAACTTATTCGCTCCAAGAACCCTATGCCTCTTTTTTCCAGGTTGGGTTGACCATTCTTGTTTACAAACCTTCCACCATAATCTGAAGCATTTACTCCAAACCCTGTATTGCTTTCTGTTTTAGCCCGGCTATTTATTTTACGTAATATGGCCATAGTAAATACTATTTTGAAACAAAAATAAGTTTTTTGCCAGGATAGTTGAAAAGAGATGTTCTACAACTATTCTAGTTGGATATACAAGATATTTTAAGTCAAAACTATTTAGTATTGCTCCAAAATTTGATTTAATTTAGACTTGAATTCAATTGTATGTTTATAAAAGAATTGTATACTTATAACCGCAAGGGGGCAATTGCTTTCGTTGTATTTATATTGCTTTTTATTTTTTTAAATATTAAATGGGGAGCAGTAGCATTCCCTATCAATGAATATGGCATGTATAGTGGTAAATATCCATTAAAGGATACACAATTTGTATATAAGATTTATGCAGGCGACACCTACGTTGATTTTACAAAATTGGCGATGGCGGAAAGGGATAAATTACAATATTCACTTGAATTTTATGGACGCTATAAAGCAAACAATAGCCAAGTATTTACAACAATGAAAAGGCTGATGTCAAAATTACTTATTGGTAAATTGATGGATGAGAAACAATATATCGTTTCCGTAGATAGCATGCAATTTGCCAACTGGTTCAATAATATGCTTTCTGATATTTTGCACAAAGAAATAAGTTCAAGTGAAATTTATATTCAACCTTTTATTTGGCAATCGAGCCAATTAAACCTGGTTGCAGCTCCTCAAAAAATCTATCAATTTGTACCTAAGCCTTAACCATAAAAAACAATACGCATTGTTTTATTTGCTTTGTTTTGTACTTAGCTTTTGTTGGTATTTTTATTATGGCTTGATATTAAGTAAGGTTAATCCAATTTTATTTGTTAATCGATTAGATTTTACTAGAAATATTTTGATGCTAACCAATTTGCAAGGACTGCTTATTAAATATTATTGGTTAAGGTTGCTGTTTGATATCACCTATTTTTTACTTCCATTTTTGTTGACATATTCAGTGCTGAAAGACAAACTGTATTGTAAATGGATTGTTGTTTTTACGATTCTGTTTAATATGTGCTATGGCATTTTTATTGCTTCTTTCACATATATAAGCCTTGACCTTTATATTGCCTGGTTTTATGTGCCATTTGTATTTTACCCCAGTACAACGAAGGGTTTTTATTTTAGTTTTCATTCTGTTCGATTCATTTTTTTATTGATATTTTTTACTGCTGGGGTTTGGAAGATTAGAACGGGTGCTATTTTTAACATAGAACAAATGAGCGGCATACTATTGTTACAGCATAAACAATATTTGGCAGGGAATCCAGATAATTGGTTTTCACATTTTATATATTTCTTAGTAACTCATTCTTATTATTCATACGCATTATACCTGCTAGGCACTATTGCAGAATTGGTATTTATTATTGGTTTTTTTACTAAAAAAATGGACAAATGGTTACTGATTGCTTTTTTACTTTTTTTCATCTCCGATTATTTTTTAATGCGAATTAATTATAGCAATTGGATGGTCTTTGCAGGGCTTTTGTATTTCTCGAAATTTAAAAAGGAGAAGTATGGAATTTAAAAGAGCACTATCGCACACTATATTGCTCAAATCAATCAATACAGTATGCAACTTTGCCATAAATTTATTGATTGTAAGGTTGCTTGGTGTAGTGGATAGTGGGCGGTTTTTTTATGCCATTAGTATTTTGGCACTGGTTAATTTAGTAGTTGGTATTTGCCTGGAAATTGGAATTACCTATTACGCAAGTAAATTTCCGGGTCAGATAAAAAAAATGAGCATAGCAATATTTTTTTTATTGCTGATACAAGGATTGATTAGCTTGGTAGTACTTTCAATACTCCCGATTCCTTTTTCCAATATATTGGCAAGCCTTTTTGTAGTGAGTTATATGGCTATTAATTATTTTACTGCTCTATTTGCCGCTCAGAAGCAATATATAATAGTCAATTTTATTCCGGTTCTGGTGAATTCTATTTTCCTACTTTGGCTTAGCTATTGTTTTATTTATGCGGGTGCAGCATATGATTATACGAACGCCCATTTTCTGACCTTTTTTATCGGCGCTATAGTTTTACAAGCTATTATTTTAATAGGATGGTTTTTTATTTTTCCTACTACAACTGTTCAGGATAGTGCTTGGAGACAAGGGCTGGGTAAAAAAATATTACGATTTTCTCTACTAGTTTTTGCAGGTAATCTTATTTATTTTTTGGTACTTCGAATTGATTATTATTTTACTGAAAGATTTTGCGATGCTGTTGCGTTCAGCAATTATATACAGGTAAGTAAAATTGGACAAATGTTATTATTAGTTCCTTCGATGGCTGCAACGGTGATTTTTCCATATGCTGCCAGTGGTGAAAAGAATTCCCTTCGTAATGAAACAATTCGAAGTTTACGAATATTTTTAGTACTGTTTATAGTATTTGCATTGTTGCTAACGGTTGGGGGATATTGGTTATTCCCATGGTTATTTGGAAATGCATTTTCTCAAATGTATTTCCCCATGATATTACTATTGCCAGGTATTTTTTGTCTAACTATGATGACTATTTTGGCAGCCTATCTGGATGGCATAAAAAAATTGTGGTACCCTATTGTTGGAAATTTAATAGCGCTTATTACAATTAGTATTTTAGATTATTTATTCATACCCATTTGGGGTATTAAAGCAGCAGCAATCATAAGTTCTGTTGGATATTTCTTATGTACTTCTTTTACTTGTTACTGGTTTTTGCGATTTAGTGGTGCCCGATTGGCAGATTTGTTTAGAATAGAAAGGAATGACTTTCTGTTTATTTTTAATAAATAAGTCAATCAATTACATCAGCAAGTGATTTTATCCTTAATTTATTAATAATCAATTTGCTTCCTGTAGCCCCTTCGAAATGTATCAACTTGCTTTTGTTTTTGGATAAGGTAAAGTAGTTGTCTGAAAAAAGTGAAGTATTTCCTTCAATTGATAATTCAATATAGTGGGCATCTTGATTACTGGTGAGCATAATTTCATTTCCATTAATAGTAAACTTGATGCTAGCTTTTTTTAACTGTAAGGATTTTGGAATAATACTGTCTTTTTGTGGCAATAGGTCATCTCTGTAAGCCTCCTTAATTGCATACCAACTGGCTTTTGGTTGCATACTATAATCAATGATACTCCAACTTGTGACCGGCCAGCAATCATTTAGCTGCCATAACAAGCTGCCCATATTTACAGGGGATTTGGTTCTATGAATGGCAATGCTGTTTTTGAAGATATAGTATTGCATGCATTGACTTAGATAAGTATAATTTTCAAGTGAAAGTTTTTTTAATCTTGCCGAATCAATAAAGTACCTGATTAGATAGTGATTTATTTTTCCAAAACCATTCCCAGCTTTTTGATGGGCTTCTATTATTTCACTATACTGATACCTGTCAGTTTCCTTCGTATATGCCTTTACGGTATTCCAGTTGGGCATTGACTGCATTCCATATTCACTTACAAATCTCCCAGTTTTATTTTCAAAAACTTCCCAATCTTCTAATCCCCACCATACACCCCAATAATGACTATCGCCCATTTTCAAACTTTCCTTTCTTCCCCATCCAAAAGTAGGTGAACTGGAAACGTAGGGCCTTTTACCATCAAATTCATTCACCCATGTACGGATACTATCTTCAAATAGCCTCTTATAATTGTTCCAGATTTCTACACTATCAGCACCATGTAGATTAAATTGATTTTGCCATCCCCAGTTATGCCAGGCTTCGTCTATTTCATTATTACCACACCATAGAACAACGCAAGGGTGCTTTCTTAATCTTTCTACTTGATGTTTTACTTCTGCTTTTACATTTTCCATGAAATGTGCATCCCCTGGATACATTCCTCCGGCAAACATAAAATCCTGCCATACCATGATACCCAACTCATCGCAAATGTCATAAAATTCATCTGCTTCATAAATGCCACCGCCCCAAACACGTAACATATTCATGTTCGCATTTTTTGCAAGTCTCAATATTTTTGAATAATAGGATTTAGTCGTATGCCGTAAAAAAGCATCTCCCGGTATCCAGTTTGCTCCTTTTGCAAAGACTGGCTTACCATTAATTTCAAAATAAAATGATTGACCAATACTGTCATGCTGCTGAATCAATTTTGCCATTGGTGCAATTGTTGAAGGGGCTTCAGCTTTTTTATTTCCACTCCAGGCCTCAATGGACACTTTTTTCCAAATGCCAGCACCAATCAGTTTCGGTCCCCAATCCCACCCAAACTGAAATTGTGCTTTTCTTACATATACTCTATTGTTGTCAGGCAGTACTAAACGATTTTGTTTTGCCAGACTATCAACACTTGCAAGGGCGGATTTAAAGTGTATGGATAAAATATTGTTTTTGGAATGTATATATGGTTTAATGTCAACCGACCAGGGTCTGAACATATTATCAGCCTCAAGGACTAAATGATTATTTACATACACATTGGCATAAGTATCCAAACCATCGAATAGCAATTCAATATATTCTAATGATAAATAGGTGGAGTCAATTGAAAAAAATCTTTTATATTCCCAATTAACGCTATCAACCCATTGTACTTTTTTTTCATTATCTCTAAAATAGGGGTCTGGAATAAGTTTGTTGTAAAATAAATCTGTATAAATGCTTCCGGGTATTTGGGTATTATGCCAATTGTTTTCCCCTTCTTGACTAAATTGCCAATTGTCAAAAAGATTTATACTGACGGATTGTGAAAAAGAACTATGATAGAATAACTGGAATAAAATAAAAAAGTAAATTCCCTTTCTCATTTACAATGATTTTAAATTAGCAATCATATTCTTTATTTCTTCCACATCTACATTTGCAGAGGATAACTGTTCCTTAAGGTTTGGATTTAAATAGGTCATTTTACTTGACTGAAAAATTCTAGCTGAACTATGAAATTCAGTTGCACCAGTAGTTGTAGCAAGTTCAATTATATTATCTGCCCTCACACCACTTCCAGGCATGATTATAATCCGATTATCTGCCTGTTTAATTAAAGATGCTATTAATTGCATTCCATCTGGAGCGGAAGGCTGTAATCCAGAAGTCAAAATTCTTTCGCAACCAATTGAAATGATGTCTTCCAATGCCTTATGAGGATCCGCTACTCTGTCGAATGCCCGATGAAAGGTAACACCCATTGGGTAGGCTAATTCTACCAATATTTTACTTCTTTCAATATCTACTGTTCCATTTGATTGTAGTATTCCAATAACAATACCATCACAACCAAGTTTTTTACAGAGCTGCACATCTGATTTCATTATTTCAAATTCAGCATCACTGTATAAAAAATCTCCTCCTCTGGGTCTTATAATTGGAAACAATTCTATATTCAATAATAACCTGGCAGCTTTAATAAATCCATAGGAGGGAGTAGTGCCACCTTCCCCGGGATTATCGCACAATTCAATTCTGTCAGCACCAAATTCTTGTGCTAATAAGCAACCTTCAAGGGTAAATCCAATTAATTCAAGTTTAAATTCCATTAGTTAGTGATCATATATTTGGATGCATGCAATTGATCCTCCTGATTGCTTTTTACTCGGTAGATAAAGCCTTTTTGAATGGCATATGCTCCGTGTATTCCTTTTTTGTTGATGGCCAAAAAGCCAACCTGTAAAGTTTTTGCTTTAGCTGGATCTCTTTTCACAATCCTTTCAACTGCTTTCTTGCAAGCTTTTTCTGGGCTATAACCTAATCGCATGTATTCAACTACTAAGTGCGTTCCACATATTCTAATTACTTCTTCACCTACACCACTACTAGTTGCGGCACCAATTTCATTGTCAACAAAAAGTCCCGCACCAATGATGGGCGAATCACCAACTCTTCCATGTATTTTAAATGCCATTCCGCTAGTAGTAACTGCTCCACTGATATTACTATTAGCATCCATTGCCACCAAGCCCATGGTATCATGATTGGCATTGCCATCATCAAAAAAATTAGGTGCAAATGGGCCATTTGTCTTTCTGGCTTCAATATTAATTACTGGTTGGTATTGATTTTTTTTCAGCCATTCACTGTAGGCTTTTTTGGCATCCTCAGATAATTCATTTTTCTCAAGCGGAAATCCATTTTCAAGGGCAAATTGTTGAGCTCCATTTCCTACCAAAATTACATGTGGTGTTTTTTCCATCACTTTTCTTGCAACAGAAATAGGGTGTTTAATCCTTTCAATTCCGGCTACTGCACCACAATTCGATTGGTTATCCATTATACAAGCATCCAATGTTACGATGCCATCTCTATCAGGATAACCTCCAAGCCCGACACAACAATTGTTTTCATTTTCAATTTCAATTGCCCCGGCTTCCACTGCATCTAAGGAATTTCCTCCTTTAGATAAAATTTCCCAGGCAGCTAAGTTTACAGCGCTACTATCCCAGGTAGATACTACAATTGGTTTGTTTACGGGAGATTCAAAAGGTTTTGAATAAGATAATAAAGGAAAGGTTAACCCACTAAGTTGCAGGAATTTTCTTCTGTTAAGCATGTTTGTGTTATAATAAATTAATAGTCGTCGTTAAAAGCAAAAATAGGTTTTCTGGATCTGAATTTACCTCGAGTAAAATCAGGAATGAGTTGAACCTGACCGCCTTCAGCGATGCTTTTCTCACTTAAAGGCGTAATCGAATACCAGCTTGCATAATCATATACATCTAACGGAAATTCAGTTCCTCTCTTTATACATTCAATAAAGGCATGGTCTACAAAAAAATCCATACCACCATGGCCAGCACCCTCAGCAGCACTACCATATTTTTGCCATAGGGGATGATCATGTTCTGTCAACCATTTTTCTGTATTATCCCATTTGTGATTATGATTCATTTCCTTCTGAAAATAAATGAATCCCTGTCCTTTTCCACCAGCTCCATAATCTTGCCATAGTCCTTCTGTTCCTTGTACCCTGAATCCAAGATTGTAAGGCCTTGGAGAAGAAACATCATGTGTTAAAAGTATGGTTTCGCCATTAGAACATTGAATTTGTGTGTTAACTATATCACCACATTTAAAATTCAATTTAGCATTTGGATGAGTTGGGCCACCTTTGGGATGTTCAACGATGTATTTATGAAGACCTTTTGATTTGGAAGCAATAGAAGAAAGTTTCGTCATTCTGTTACCGCGGTTAATATCCATCATAACAGCCACTGGACCTAATCCATGTGTCGGATATAATTCTCCGTTACGTTTAAGGTTATGTTCGGTACGCCATTGGGCCTCACTATAGGCATTTTTACCGAATTCGACGCCACTGTTGTAAGCGGTAATACCATCATTGAATAATACACCCCTGAGATCGTGTTCATATCCTCCTTGCCCGTGAATTAATTCGCCAAAAAATCCTTTCCGCACCATATTTAGTACCGCCATAACATCTCTTCTATAACAAACATTTTCCAACATCATCAAGGGTACTTTGGTTCTTTCACTGGTATGAACAACATCCCAGCACTCTTGTAGTTTAATTGCACCACATACTTCTACACCGGGAATTTTACCGGCATTCATGGCATCAATGGCCTGTATACTATGCCATTCCCATGGAGAACAAATAACAACTGCGTCTACATCATCCCGTTTTAAAAGATTTTTATAATCCAATGGACCATTTTTGTAAATAGCTGGCGCTGGTCGGTTGTATTTAGCTATTTCTGCTATTGCATCATTGATACTTCTTTCCTGCGGATCTGCAATGGCGGTAATTTGTACATCCGGTCGCTGACAGAAATTTCCAATATGTTCCTGGCTTCTAAAACCCGATCCAATAATACCAATGCGTACTACTTCTTTTTTGGTACTAGAAAAAGCTTTAATTGAATCTTGTAAGCTCAAAGCGGCACCTGTAAGTACAGATGTTTTTAAAAAATTACGGCGGTTAAAAAAATGTGACATAGAAATCGTTGTGTTTATATATTTATTAGTGAGCAATCAAACATGCAATAAAATTACTGAATATCGATTGTAGAATCCTTCATTCTTGATAAATAAACTATTACTATGATACTTACAATGGCGGTACTCAAAAAACTAATCATTGAACCAAATTTATACCATAATACACCACAAATGCTACTGGCAAATAATCCTGCAATACTTTGTAATCCTGTATAAGTTCCAATGGCAGATGCAGTTTCCCCTCGGGGTACCATATTGGATATCCATGCTTTCCCAATTCCGTCTGTAGCTGCTGCATAAATGCCATACAGTACCAATAGGAAAATAAACCAAATAATATTGTTGAAGCAGGCGAAGCCAATATATACCAAGGCAAAAATAATTAGTCCAGCCAGGAAAATATTTTTTAATCCCAATCGATCGGCCACTCGACCAATTGGATAGGCAAGGAGGGCAAATACGAGGTTGTAAAAAATATAAATGGCTATTACACTGGTATCATTCAATCCACTTTCCTTCATCTTTAGTAACAAAAAGACATCGCTACTATTGAATAATGCAAATAGAATTAAACCTATAAGTAATCGTTTGTATTGAGCGTTTGAACTTTTCCAATAAGAAAAAAAGCCCCAGAATCGAATTTTTAGTTTTGGCAAATTATCAGGAGCAAGTGATTTTTTTTCCTTTATCAATAAACTCAAAAAAATAGCTGCCACTCCAGGGAGAAAGGCAATCAAAAATAAATTGCGATAGTCAAAGGGGCGAAAATATAGATATATTAAAGCTATAAGTGGACCCAACACAGCCCCAAATGTATCCATACTTCTATGAAAGCCAAATACCCTACCCTTGGTTTCTTTAGTACTTTCATCACTTAAAAGTGCATCCCTGGCACCACTTCTAATGCCCTTTCCAAATCGGTCAAGGGCCCTTGATAAAAAAATCCAAACTGGATGAAGGAACAAGGCCATCATGGGTTTGCTGACTGCACTTAAGGTATAGCCAAGTTGAACAAAGGGAAGGCGTTTTCCCAATTGGTCACTTTTTTTGCCAAAATAAGGCTTACAGAGCCCTGCTATTGCTTCTGCAATTCCTTCTAAAACTCCTATAAATACTACGCTAAAACCAATATGTTGAAGGAAAACGGGCATTACCGGATATAGCATTTCGCTGGCCATATCGGTAAACAAGCTAACCAACGATAATATCCAGATAGTACTGGTAATTACCTTTTGTGGAGAATTTGTGGGTGCAGGCAAGGGCAATGCTTTTACCGAATGTAGGAATTAGTTGGTAAATTGCAGCAGCGTTTTTTGCATCAAACCCAAACCTTAATGAACCTGACAAATTTTTTGTTCATTAATGAATTAAAACCTGCCCATTTGATATGTCAATGCTGTTATGGGTATGATGACATCGATTGCTGAAATTACCCGATACTGTTAGCAATAATGGGATTTTGAAATCATTGGGTAGAAAAACTAAAAATTTTATGAGCAAAAAGAAAAAAGAATCTAATCATTCGGCACATATTTCACTGCTAAAAGGAACACTTGATATTTCAAGAAGTGGAATGGGTTTTGTAATCGTTGAAGGAAATGATAAAGACGTAATGGTAAAACCCAATGATTTTGGTAGGGCTTTTCATGGCGATATAGTAAGAGTTGAGGTAGATAAGCATCGCACTGCAGGAAGAATTCAGGGAAAAGTAGCGGAGGTGGTTGAAAGAAAACAGAAGGATTTTTTGGGAGAATTGAACATTAGTAAAAACATAGCTTTTTTTGTAGCTGATACAGACAAACCAGTGCCTGATTTTTTTATTCCTCCCGACAAATTGAATGGGGCAACAGATAAGGACAGGGTATTGGTTCGGTTTGTAAAATGGAATAAAAACGATAAGAAACCGGAAGGGGAAGTAGTGAATGTAATAAAAGGCGAGAACCAGAATGATTTTGCCATGAAAGAAATTATTCTGGACGCAGGGTTCCCTTTAAATTTTGAAGAAGCTGTAATAAAGGAGGCAGAGGGCCTTTCTGAAAAAATTACTCGCGAAGAGTTAAAGAAAAGGAAAGATTATCGAGATATCCTCACGTTTACCATTGACCCGGTTGATGCAAAGGATTTTGATGATGCTATTTCTATACGTAATCTCGACAATGGATATTATGAAATTGGAGTTCATATTGCGGATGTTAGTCACTTTGTAAAGCCCGGTTCTATATTAGATAAAGCTGCTTATGAAAGAGCTACAAGTGTTTATTTGCCAGATAGGGTAAATCCTATGTTGCCCGAAAAAATCAGCAATGAACTTTGCTCCCTTCGCCCACACGAAGATAAATATACCTTTAGTTGTATCTATCAAATTACAAACCGCGGGGAAATAAAGAACAAATGGATTGGAAGAACCATTATTCATAGTAATCATCGATTTTCTTATGATGAAGTGCAGGAGATTATTGAAAAAAAAGATGGCCTGCATTCAAATGCCATTTTATTGTTGAATGAACTTGCCATGCAATATAGAAGGGAAAGATTTAGGAATGGGGCAATCAATTTTTCATCTCAGGAAGTAAGGTTTCAATTGGATGAAGATGCTAAGCCCATTGCAGTGGTAGTAAAGGAAAGCAAAGAAGCGCATAAACTAATTGAAGAATTTATGTTGCTGGCCAACCGAACGGTTGCCGAATATGTTTCTAAAATAAAAATCAATAAAGAACCTATCCCATTTCCTTATCGTATACATGACACGCCCGATGATGAAAAATTAAAACCATTTGCTGCTTTTGCCAGAAAATTCGGTTATGTATTTGACCTAAAGGATGAAGCGGCAGTTGCCAATTCATTTAATAAATTATTAATGGATGTACAAGGCAAGCCAGAACAACATGTACTAGAACAGTTGGGTATTCGTACCATGGCCAAAGCAATCTATACCAAAGAAAATATTGGACATTATGGTTTGGGCTTTGAACGTTATTGCCATTTTACTTCTCCTATTCGACGGTATCCCGATGTATTGGTACACCGTATCTTACAGGAGTGCCTAGATAAAAACATTGTCATTGATAAAAAAATGGATGAAAAATGCCGTCATTGCAGTGATAGAGAACGTAAGGCCATGGAAGCGGAAAGAGCAGGTAATAAATACAAGCAAGTTGAATTCATGCAATCTTATCTCGGCGAAGAATTTGATGGTATAATAAGTGGTGTTGCATCATTCGGTTTCTTTGTTGAAACAGTTGCTCATAAATGTGAAGGTTTGGTAACTGTTAGAGACCTCAGCGAATATGATGATTTCAAATTAGACGAAGCAGATTATGCATTAGTAGGCTTGCGCACAAAAAAGAAATTCAGAATGGGTGATGCAGTAAAGATAAAGGTAGTAGCTGCCAATTTAGCCAAACGTCAATTGGATTATGAATGGGTTAATGCAGCTGTCGTACGGACTACTAATAAAGCTTTGCCTGTAAAGGGAAAAGCCAGACCGAAAGGAAAAAAATAAATTTTAATTAGCACGACTATATACAAAAGATTAATTGAGTATGTTTTCATTTTCAGAACTATCTAAGCAATTCGAAGTAAAATTTTCTGAAAGGCATTTCCCTAAAGAGCCAGCTACTTTATATGATGCAGCCGAATATATACTAGGTATAGGTGGAAAAAGAGTTAGGCCTGTAGCTGTGTTGATGGGTAATGAATTATTTGATGAAATTATTCCTGATGCATGGCATGTAGCTACTGCCATAGAACTGTTTCATAATTTCAGTTTAATACATGACGATATTATGGACCAGGCTCCACTGCGAAGAGGACTACCTACGGTGCATACTAAATTTGGTGCATCTACTGCATTACTGGCAGGCGATGTGATGTTTGCTCAGGCATATGATTATCTTACGCGTATCAAGCCTGACTATATTCAAAAAATAATTAAGTTATTCAATACAACTTCTAAGCAGGTTTGTGAAGGGCAACAGTTGGATATGGATTTTGAGAAAATGGATGAAGTGCAGTTGTCGGCATATGAATCAATGATTGTATTAAAAACTTCTGTTTTATTAGCTGCAAGCTTACAATTAGGTGCCATTTTAGGAGGTGCTGGAGATAGAAACCAGCATCATATTTATGAATTTGGTAAAAACCTGGGTATTGCATTTCAACTGCAGGATGATTACCTGGATGCATTTGGTGATCCTGAAAAATTTGGCAAACAAGTAGGGGGAGATATTTTAGCCAATAAGAAAACATTTTTATTAATACACACACTAGAGGTTGCAAATACTGCTCAAAAGGAGGAAATAAATGTACTATTAAATTCAAATACTCCTGATAAAGTAAGTAGGATGCTTCAATTATATCAAGATTGTAAAGTGGATGAATGGGCTAAACAATTAAAAGAGAAATATTATCAATCTGCTTTAAATCATCTCGAGGATATTGCTGTATTGTCTGTTAGAAAACAACCTTTGCATGAATTAGCCCAATTCTTATTGGTCAGGGATTATTAAGAAAAATTTTAGCTTTTAAGAAGAACCCTATCCCAATTGAGTTCATTTCTTTTTCCTTAGGAATATTTTCCTTATTTTACTTCTCCAAACCAAGACTAACATGGCCAATTCTTTATTTCGGACAAAGAAAATCTCGTCTATTTTATCTGAAGGAAGTGATGACCCACATGGTGGAGGTGGATTAAAAAGAGTGTTGAATGTGCGGGATTTGACTTTTTTTGGAATAGCTGCAATTTTGGGAGCAGGTAGTTTTAGTAGTTTAGGTACAGCGGTATTTCATGGTGGACCCGGGGTTGTGTTGCTATTTGTAATAACTGCCATTGCCTGCGCTTTTACAGCATTTTGTTACAGTGAATTTGCAAGTCGTATACCCGTTGCCGGTAGTGCTTATACTTACGCCTATGCCAGTTTTGGCGAATTGTTTGCCTGGGTAATTGGATGGGCATTGATTATGGAATATTCCATTGGCAATATTTACGTTGCATTTAGCTGGAGTGATTATTTTACTTCCTTCATGGATAGATGTGGTTTTCATATTCCGCATTGGTTGAGCACCAGTTATGTCGAAGCAAAGAATGCAGTGACCTCTCAGGGTAATCCTGAAGATATCGATGCCTGGAATAATGCACCGCTCTTAGGAAGTCTACGTATCATACTTGATCTTCCTGCATTATTAATAAATTTTCTAATTACCTACCTTGTTTATAGGGGTGTAAAAGAAAGTCGCAATTTTAGCAATGCGATGGTGATGATTAAGTTGGGCGTAGTAGCATTGATAATCATCATCGGCGGGTACTTGGTTTTTTCTATGGGTACTACACATAATTGGTTGCCGCCAGATGATAGTGGAGTTAAGAGTTTTATGCCCAACGGATTTGGAGGAGTCATGGCTGCAGTCAGTAGCGTATTCTTTGCCTATATAGGATTTGATGCTGTAAGTGTTTTAGCAGAAGAAAGTAAAAATCCTCAACGCGACCTTCCACGAGGTATGGTACTGTCTTTAGTGATTTGTACAGTTATTTATATATTATTGACATTGGTACTGACTGGCGCTGTTAATTACCGGAATTTTGATGGTGTTGGAGACCCACTTGCTTTTATATTTGAACCACAAAACTTAAATGTTCCCTGGATGCAATTGTCTGTAGCTGTTTGTGCAGTTGTCGCCATGACCAGTGTACTATTAGTTTTTCAGATGGGTCAGCCTCGTATCTGGATGAGCATGAGTAGAGATGGTCTACTTCCTCCTGTATTTCAAAAAATACATCCAAAGTATAAAACGCCTTCCTTCGCAACAATTATAACTGGATTGGTAGTAGGTGTTCCCATTTTATTCACTGATAAAACATTTGTACTTGATTTTACCAGTATTGCAACGCTTTTCGCTTTTGTATTGGTTTGCGGAGGTGTTTTATTAATACCACGGAGAGCGAAAGAACAAGGTAAATTTCATATTCCATTTATTAATGGTCAATTCATTTTTCCATTGATTGTTATAGGCTCGATGGTGATGGCCTATAGTTTGTCTAAACACTATTTTACGGACATGTTTAATTTTGATTTTAGCAGTAATAAGGATTATGCAGAGGGCAAAATTAGTTTTATGGATGCGGCCACTCCAAATATATCATTGATTATTTTTTGGATTTCAGCACTTGCTTTATCGGCTATTACATTTGTAAAGAAGTATTCACTGATTCCTTTGATGGGTTTAATAACTTGTATGTATTTGTTAACTGGTATGACTAAGAGTAATTGGGCATGGTTTTTAGCCTGGTTGGCAATAGGATTAATTTTATACTTCCTGTATGGCTACAAAAATAGTAAGCTAGCCAAAACTGCTGAATAAGGTAATTAATAACAATCTTTAATATTTTATATTCAATACGAAAGCAATAAGCTTTCGTATTTTTGTATACGGAGAAATAGCTTCAAATCAGGTTATTCAAATTTCCACTATATATTATGAAGTACGAAATTGGTGATAAAATAATAGTCTTACTTACGAATGAAGAAGGGAAGGTTATTGATATTATGAATGAGAAAATGGTGATGGTTGAAGTAAAGGGAGTAAGATTTCCTGCCTATACTGATCAAATTGACTTTCCTTATTTTAATATGTTTTCAAAAAAAAATATTCCTGTCAAAAAGAAACTTTTTGTAGAGGATTTGCAGAAGGAAAAAAATAATGGCAAAATAAAATATGCTGATGGGGTATTCCTTTCTTTTCTCCCAGTTTTTGATAAAGATGTTTTCGATGATAATGTAGTTGAAAAAATGAAACTACACCTGATCAATCAAACGAATCTTAGTTTTAATTTTTCTTATCATTATAGGGTAGGAGGAGATAGTAATTTTGATTTAAAAAATAATATTGAACCCCTAGCTGATTTTTATTTGCATGATATCGATTTTGAGGAAATGAGTGATAGTCCTCGATTTGAGTTTGAATTTAGTTTACAAAAGCCCGTAAAGCAAAAAGCGGAATACTTTGAATGTTCTTTGAAATTAAAAGCAAAGCAACTTTTTAAAAAAATAGAGGAAATTCAAGAAAAAAACGAGGCCTATTTTTCCTATATATTATTTGAGGAATATCCAGATAAAATCTATGAAGAACCAGTTGATTCATTTGCAGCTGGGCTTTCTAAATTAGGAAAGGCTGGTTTTAAAGTATATGATGCTTCAAAAGCAAAACAGCATTTAGAGCCAGCACGTTCTGTAGTTGATTTGCATATCGAAAAATTAACCAATAGCTGGAAGCATTTAAGCAATTTTGAAATTTTGAATTTTCAATTATCAGCCTTTGAAAAATATTATGACCTGGCAGTATTGCATCATCAACCATCTCTTACAGTGATACATGGATTGGGAGAAGGAAAACTTAGAGATGAAATTCACTTTATTTTAAAAAATAAACGCGAAGTAAAAACCTTTGTTAATCAACACCACCCGCAATATGGGTATGGTGCTACAGAAATATATATGCAATATTCCTAAATGCAAAAGCCCCCGCCAGTTGACAGGGGCTCCTAATAAGATGCTTTAATTATTTATGCTGCTCAATTTTTTTAACAAAATTAGTCTTAGGCTGTGCACCCACTAATTTGTCAACAACCTGACCGCCTTTAATAAATAAAATGGCCGGTATTGAAGTAATGCCATATGTCATACTCACTTCTGGATTGTGGTCAACATTTACTTTCCCTACATTTACTTTTCCTGCATATTCCTTACTCAATTCCTCAATAACGGGACCAATTGCACGGCAAGGTCCGCACCATTCTGCCCAAAAATCAATAACTGTTAATTTATCTGATGCTAAAACATCTGTCTTAAAGTTTGCATCGGTGAATTCTGCTGCCATATTATAATGTTTAATTTTTCTAAAGAGAACAAATTTAAGTCCAATTAATCGAATGTGCAGGAATGACATATCCACAAGTGTTGATGAATATATTGTTCCATCTTTCTGTCAAGTTTGACGATGTTTTTGACATCTTGTCAATTTAGTAGAACACTCACTCCAAAATCAGGATGATTTTCGAGGTAAAGCGACATTTCATCATTCATGGTAAATCCAGTTTCCAAGCTATATAGGGCCACTTTATAATTATTTCGTGGGTCTTTGATTTGAAATTTAATGGTTGTTTTACCTGGATTCAATTTTACATTTCTTTCAATAAATTGAATAAACTCTGTACTGACCCATTGTGGCTGTAAATCAACTGTAACCTGCTTAGTAAGCGTAGTTTTGACTGTCTCTAACAGATGTATTTTGGAAAGGCTAAATTGATATTCATTGCCATTATAGCGTTGTTTAAAACCACCTTCGACCATTACAATCATTCCAATTTCCAAGTATTTTTGATATTTCACATAGTCTTCGCTCCATAACATAAATTCGGCTTTTCCGGAAAAATCCTCTAAAGTCAGAATGCCAAAATTCTTTCCAGCTTTTGTTAATCTGTGCGCAGCATCAGTTACAAGCCCTGCAACCCTAAATTGTTTGGCGGGATTAGGATTTATATTTACTGCATTCTTAAATTCAACATAATCCGCTAAGGGGGTAATATTATAATGACTGAGTTCAAATTTATAATTATCTAATGGATGGCCACTAATATACATGCCTGTCACATCTTTTTCATGATCTAGTTGTTGTACTAGGGGCCAGGGTTCACAGGTTGCCAGTTTTGGAGCAGAAATCTCAGGCATGGCTAAATCACCAAATAAAGTGTTGGTAGTAGTAGCAGCTTGGGATTGATAAATATTTCCAAATTTTATAATTTTTTCAAGGCCCGATACATCGCCCGGTGCCTGATAAAAATATTGAGCTCGGATAATATCTTTGAAACAATCAAAGGCACCACTATAAGCTAGACTTTCCATCGATTTTTTATTAACCGATTTTTGATTGCAGCGTTTGGCTAAATCAAAAATGCTACTAAAATGACCATGCTTATCTCTTTCAATAATGATATCCTCAATTGCCTTTTCACCAACACCTTTTAAGCCACTGAATCCAAATCGAATCTCGCCTTTTTTATTTACAGCAAAGCCACTCTGACTTTCATTAATATCCGGACCTAATACTTTTAGTCCCATTCGTTTACATTCCTCCATGAAAAATGTAATCTTATCAATACTGCCTGCATGATTCAATACTGCAGCCATATACTCACTTGGATAATGCGCCTTTAAATAAGCTGTTTGATAAGCTACAAAAGCATAGCAGGTACTATGAGATTTATTGAAGGCATATTGAGCGAATGCTTCCCAGTCGGTCCAAATTTTTTCTAATTTTTCTGCAGCATGATTTTTAGCTGTAGCTCCTTCAATAAATTGGGCCTTCATTTTATTCAGTATGGCAATTTGTTTTTTCCCCATTGCCTTTCTGAGTACATCTGCATCCCCCTTGCTGAATCCAGCTAATTTTTGTGATAGCAACATCACTTGTTCCTGATATACCGTAATACCATAGGTTTCTTTGAGATGCTCCTCCATGTCTTGCAAATCGTATTCAACCTGTTTTTTCCCATGTTTACGATCAATGTACTCTGGTATATAACTCATTGGGCCAGGTCGATACAATGCGTTCATCGCAATTAAGTCATCGAATTTATCAGGCTTTAATTCACGGAGGTACTTTTGCATTCCGGCACTTTCAAATTGGAATGTTCCATTAGTATCTCCATGTTGATAAAGCTCGTAGGTTTTCTCATCGTCTAAAGGAATATTATCTATCTCAATTTCAATCTGATGATTTTGTTTAATTAGTGCTAAGGCAGTTTTTAAAATGCTCAAGGTTTTTAATCCCAGAAAGTCCATTTTAATAACACCAGCTTCCTCAATGGTTCCTCCCTCAATTTGTGTTAACCATAAATCACTTTCTTTAGAGGTAGCAACCGGAATTAATTCGGTAAGGTCTTTGGGCGCAATGATAATACCAGCTGCATGAATACCCGTATTTCTTACAGATCCCTCTAAAATTTCAGCCTCATGCAAAATGGTACTTTGCAAATCGCTGCCATTATAAATCTCCCTTAGTTTTTTTACGTTTTCAATATCATCAGCTTGTAAAGCTTCCTTTTCTTCCAGCGATTTTTCTCCGTTCTTTGCTTCCTTAATTGTAAAGGGAGCATGTAATAATCTTTTTAAATTAATGCCAGGCTTTTCAGGTACAAGTTTAGAAAGTGCTCTACTTTCGGCAAGCGGTAAATCCATTACCCTGGCTACATCCGCAATGCTGCTCTTTGCTGCCATTGTACCATAGGTTATGATTTGGGCAACCTGATTCTTGCCATATTTTTCAACTACATAATTGATTACCTTTTGACGACCGTCGTCATCAAAATCAGTATCAATATCCGGCATGCTCTTTCTATCGGGGTTAAGAAATCTTTCAAATAGTAAATTATATTTAATAGGGTCAATATTGGTTATTCCTATACAGTAAGCCACAACTGAACCAGCTGCTGATCCACGACCCGGGCCTACAAATACGCCCATATCTCTACCGGCTTTAATGAAATCACTTACTATTAAGAAATAACCCGCAAAGCCCATTGTTTTGATTACGCCTAATTCAAAAGCAATTCTTTCTTCTGTTTCGGGGCTTAATATTTTATATCGATCTTTTGCTCCAGCCCAAGTGATACTTTCTAAATATTCATCCTGTGAATGAAAATTGGGAGGCACCACAAAATGGGGGAGTAGTATGTCTCTTTTTAAATCCAATACCTCTACTTTATCTACAATTTCATTTGTATTGTCAATGGCCTCTGGTAAATCTTCAAATACCTTGGTCATTTCAGCAGTATTTTTCAAATAGAATTGGTCATTAGGGAAAGCAAAGCGCCTGTTTTTGACTAATATATCATCATCAGAAAATTCATTTAGTTTTTGTGTAGCTTGTTTTTCACCTGTATTGATACACAGTAAAATATCATGTGCATTGGCATCTGTTTGATCTACATAATGAGAATCATTGGAGGCAATTACCTTTACATTATACTTCTTGGCAAATTTTAATAAAACAGCATTTACTTTTTCTTGTTCAGGCATTCCATGACGCTGCAACTCTACGTAATAATCTTGCTGAAAAATATTTAACCACCATTTAAACTCATTTTCTCCCTCTGCTTCTCCTTTTTTCAAAATGGTTTGTGGCACCAATGCACCCAAACAGCAGGTAGTGGCAATTAAGCCTTCATGGTATTTGTGAATTAATTCCTTGTCAATTCGAGGATACTTACTATACATCCCTTCGATATATCCCAAAGAAGTGAGCTTCACTAAATTTTTATAACCCTCAGCATTCTTTGCCAGTAAAATCTGATGATGCCTGGGATCCTTTTCTTCTTTACTGAAATTTTTGCGATGTCTATCAGCAGTAATATAAAATTCACACCCTACAATTGGCTTTACTTCTAAACTACCATCTGCTTTTTTGTTATTATGGGCCTCTTTTACAAATTCAAATACCCCAAACATATTACCATGGTCACTAATGGCAAGTGCGGGCATACCATCTTTACGCGCTTTGGCATAAAGATTTTTAATAGATGCAGCACCATCCAATAATGAATATTGTGTATGTACATGTAAATGCGAAAACTTCATATTGTATTGTCTAGCCCCTTTTTAGAATTGCTGATAAAACCAAATGGAGAAGGTCGTTTTTTACCACGCCTCTATTCATCTTGATAAAGCCATCCGGTCACCAAAATATTAAGTTGAATTTACAAATATCGGTTACAATAAAAAAAGCAGCCCTACGTTTTATCCACAAGGTTTAAATATCTTTAAATAATTGAAAGACAGCGATTTGTAAATATGTTTCCGAATGGGTTGCATAATAGGTTTTTCGGTCGTACCTTTGCAGTGAATTTGAATTAAATATTTTATTAATTGTTTGTAGGACAGGACTTTAAGACAAGAAAAGAGCAACAGCATCAGCAACGAATCAGTAGAAGACTAAAAAACACAAGATTAAGTCGTACATACGCTTAAACCCAAAGTTTACGTATGAAAAACTTATTTTTTGTTTCTGTAATCTTAAGTGCAGTATCAGGAACACCCAAAATTTCATTAGCACAAACCGCCGTTAATCTTCAACGGATAGGCAATCATACGCCTTTTAAAATAACCCCACAATTTATAGATGGAATTGAATTGAAAAGAGATGTTTTAGCAACTTCTTCTTCAACTGATAATACAATTGTTAAACCAGTATTTGTAACTATAGCTACTCCCAGTTCTCCAAAAATTAAAAAAGCTAAACCTGTTGCTACAAAAGGCATTGGTGCAGGCATGGTAATTGAAGAATGTACTTCTTTGCAATTCAAATATGGCCAGTTAATGGATGTTCCTGTTGAGGAGGTCAGCAATATGGTTTTGTATAATCTTATTGAAAATTGGTGGGGTACACGTTACCGTTATGGAGGATCTACCAAAAGAGGCATTGATTGCAGTGCTTATGTTGGAGAGTTATTGCGGAATGCATATAACCAAAATCCACCTAGGACTGCACGGGCTATTTATGCAGTAAGTGAAATGATTAGTAGAGAAAATTTACAGGAAGGAGATTTGGTCTTTTTTAATACAAGAGGTGGCGTAAGTCACATTGGAATGTATTTAGGGAATAATTATTTTACACATAGTAGCACTACTCATGGTGTTACTATCAGTAATTTGAACGATAATTATTATAGCAGAAAATTTATTGGAGGTGGTAGGTTAAACGCTTCAATCAATACGGAGGAATGCCCTGATCAAGAATAATTAATTTATTTATTGTAGTTTTTAAAAGGGAGATTTTATGCTCCTTTTTTTATGCCCATCCTTTTTAGAACGGTATTCCATACTGGTTGTATATCGGGACTTAATTTTAAAACTAAAGTGCCAGTTACATATAGGGCGACAAAACAACTACTTCTAGCAATAATCCATATTATTCCTGTTTGATTTTTAAAAAGTAAATAAGCAACATAATATGCCATCCCTCCCAAAAGAATGGTATACACTGTTTTTAGAGAAAACGGCTGCATTTTGAATCGCTTTATTAAAAAAAGATAACGAATGGCATTGTACAAACTAAAACTTATCAAATTAGAGATTGCAGGACCCATTACACCATAGTAATACTTGGTCAAAATGTAATTTAATGGCAGTGTGATAATCAACAGCACAACACCAGTGATAAAATCAAATCTCCAGAAAGTTGAAGTGGCAATAATTTGTGCGTTTAAGCCTGTACCCATGTCAACAATGCGCATCATGCCAATATAGAAAAAGACCCATTTCGCATCCAAATAACCCGACTGTAGATGAAAACTAAATACTCCATCTGAAAAATTTAACCATATTAAGGCAAACATGCCAACAGAAAAAATTAATTGATTGACAGAAGATCTAGCATAAATTCTATTAATCCTTCCCATGTCCTTATTTTTCCAGGCCATGGCCAACGAAGGAATGGAAGAAGCAATAATACCCCTTTGTGGTGCTTGAATCAAACTTCCAATATTCTGAGCTAATGTATAAATGCCTGCTAAAGCCATTCCTTGTGGCAATACAGATGCAATTAGTATCGAATCAAATACAGATGCCAGCGTAAATACAAGTCCCCCGCTATAAACAAATGTAAGCAGCCGTAAAATTTGTTTCGAAAACTTCTTTGTCACTTTACTAACTGAAAAGTGGAAATGAATCTGTTTGCTATAAACCAAATAGACAAAAAGTAAAACGGCAATAGCGAGATAAGTAAGTGAATACAATTTGATAAATAAATCAAATCCATGGATGATGCCCACGAAAGATAAAATGATAAGCAGGGTAGTGAGCAACCTAAACTGAACCTCTTTTAAAAAATTGGTCAACACCGATTTGTGTAATTGCCAGGCATAGGCTTCCAGAATAGAAAAGATGGTAAGACCAAGACCAAATGGGAAAATCCAATAGAAATATTTTACCAATTCCGGTGAATTGGTGCCAAATTTTCGAATAATTAAATCTTTAAAAATAATACCACCTAATACCACTAAACAAAAACCAGCAATGGATAATAATAATGACCAACTTAGCATATCATTTTTATTATGCGGCAGATTGTCTTTATAATAAGGATAAAATTTATAAATATAAGAGGGCAAGCCCATATTAGCGATGGCATACATCATTGCCGCGATGGCAATAAAAATTCCTGTTAAGCCATATTCTGCTTTAGTAAAACCACCTTCCCGAGTAAATAAATAGGTATTTAAAAAGCCCAATACAAAGCCGGTGTATACGACTACAGAAGAGATGATACTTTGCCGACGAATTTGGCTCATGCTTAAATTTGTTGCTAAATTAATCTAGCTTTTTTGTTTTAATGTAGAAATTCGGATCCACGGAAAAACTATTATTGCCCTCTGGGTATAATGATAATGTTTGCCAATCAGTAGTTGGCTTAATCCATTGAACCGTTTTAAAACTTATTTTAATAGGCATTTTAAATTCCTTGATACAATTTGTATAGCGATAGCTAAGGTCATAACCCTTTATTTTATATTCTAGCACAGGGATATTGGTAGTTCTTAAATACTGATTAAAAACTTTACTAAAATCTATTTTGCTTTCCTTAATAATATACTGCTCTACTTGCTGTGTAGTTACCGTTTGATGATAAAATACCTTGTTGAGACCCCTCAATATCTTTCTGAATTTGTCATCGTCATTAACGATTTGTCTAATGGTGTGCAATAAATTGCCACCTTTATAATACATATCACCACTGCCTTCCTGATTAACATTATAATGCCCAATTATAGGGATATCATTTTGTATCAACTTTCTCGTTCCTTGTACATAGGCATTCCCTGCCTCTTTGCCATACCAATAATCCGTAAATAAGGTTTCACTGTAATTCGTAAAACCCTCATGCACCCACATGTCTGCAATGTCTTTGGTGGTGATATTGTTGGCAAACCACTCATGACCACTTTCATGCACAATGATGAAATCCCATTTTAAGCCCCAGCCCGATTCAGATAAATCAGTGCCATGGTAACCATTCTGGTATCCATTACCGTAAGCCGTTGCACTTTGATGCTCCATGCCAAGATGTGGCGCATCAACTAACTTATAACCATCCTCGTAAAAGGGGTAGGGGCCAAACCAATATTCAAAGGCCTTCATCATTCTGGGGGCATCCTTAAATTGGATCTTCGCTTTTTCGAGGTTGTATTCTAATACCCAATAATCCATATTCAGCGGACCTTTTTCACCTTGATAAATTTCATTAAAATGAACATATTTGCCAATGTATGGAATAAGACAATAATTATTGATGGGATTAGTGACAGCCCAATCGTAGGAGGCGGTTTCATCTTGAAATAAGGTTTTACCCCGGAATTGACCATTACCTACACAATACAGACTATCAGGGATGCGTATATGCATTTCAGCACTATCAGGTTCATCGGCTTGATGATCTTTGCATGGATACCATATGCTTGCGCCTAAACCCTGACAGGCAATCGTAACCCAAGGATTCTTGTATTTGTCTTTTTTCATTATTAAGCCACCATCCCAGGGTGGTCTTACTGCTATGCGAGGTTTACCATGATAATAAATGGTTAAGTATTCCTTGGCAGCATTGGATATTGAAACCCCAATAGCATGCTTAGGAATTTGAACCATATAGGCATTTCCGTCCTTTGTATAAGCGCAAGCAATACTGCTCTTGGACCAATTAGTATATAAAATGCTATCAATCATTAATGGAGATTGAAGGTCAATTTGTAAAATGCCTGATTTAGAAGGCCCAATTTGCTTGAATTGAATGGTATTGTACCCGCTAATGCTACTGTCAGATAAATTAAAACTAAGATGCAAATCATATTTTAAAACATCCCACCAATTCCTTTCAATCCCATAAAATCCTCTCAATGTATCAGCATGGGTAAAGATTTTTTGCTTTTTCAGTGGTTGGGCAAAACTAAACCCTAACACTAAAAAGGAAAAAGTAGTAAGTAAGATTGATCTATAGCTAATTTTCATTTCTATGATTTTATACTAAGTTTCGAATAGGTTAAAGCCGTTTGCATTTTATATGCTAATTTAGTTTTCTTTCCATTTATAAATGAACCGTTCAGCAAATAAATACAAATTATTTAAAAACAGCGATTTGAAT
>CALRKF020000036.1:0-32474 GCA_943367825.1 Chitinophaga pinensis | reverse complement strand
ATTTTTACTCAGCAAAAGCAACAAGTTCTTTAAAATTTTCAGGCCCAAAAAACGGAACTAAAAACATCTGTTTTTGAGGGGTCAATTTGAAATGGCGGAGAGGGGTCAATTTGTCTGGTATTTACACCCAAGCCCCTTCCGCTAATTCATCAACTTGTAAAAATCTGCCTATCTGTGGGTCGTAGCTTCTACATTGAGTTTCATAAAAGCCAATATCAAAATCATTATTAAATTCTGTACCCTTGTTAAACTTGTATCGATTTTCTAATGTGCCTGCTGCTTTACTACTTATCCCCGCCATTACCATCCCGAACGGATAATAATGATTCTCTTCTAAAATGGCTCCCCTTGTATGCACTACCTGTATATTATCAAAGAACACATTAACGGGCGATTCATTGCTACAATAAATATACACAAATCCGTTTTTAGGTACTGTTAAATTTTGAAAGTCGGCATAGTGGTCTGTTTTTACTACACTATTACTGCCCACCATGCTCACTTTAAAATCCACTGCCTTAAACTGCTCATCAAAAAAGATAACATTAATAAATGCCCGGGGTTTTAAAGGAAAGGCTTCACTTTGGTTTGTTTGTGTACTCATCATACTACTAATTCCGGCCGTACCTGCTGTGGTATTTATTTGGCTGGCTGTTACTACTCCATGTAACGTTGTACTTCTACTGGCACCAGGGCTGCCTAAAAATCCACTCAATAAATCAAGTATGGGCAGATTATTATTATAACTGCTGCCAGGGTTATTTTGAAAATAATAACTCTTACCAAATACATCCAACTTATCACCTGCCATAACCTTTAAAGTCATACCCAAACCAGTTTTGGCTGTATTGCTATTTAGCTTGTAAAGTTTGGTGCTGTTGGCAGCCTCAAAGCTTGGATCGCTAGGATTATTACCTATGCCATTGTCATTAATATAATCTGTAATGCCCGATGCTGCAGTTTTTTCTACAACATTGGCATCTTGTATATCATAGTAATTTTTTTCAGTGGCAATTTTTGATGGCTCCAATGAAGCAACCGGGTATTTATCTTGTTGCTGTTCTTCAGTAAGTACCATGCGCACATTGCCCAAATGATCTTTTAGCATATAATCAAATTCAAAACTGGCAGGTATTGTTCCTACCGAAGGCTTGTATCGGATCCTGCCTTCTTCATGGGCTATAAATAATAATTTATCGACATAATCGGGATTATTAATATCAGCAGGAATTGTTTGTTTTGATTCATATATAAATGCACCTAAATAACTGGTAGTAGTAGTTATTGTTTTTCCTACAATGCTATTATCTACAGTAATTTTTTTCAGCTTATTGCCTCCTGCATCATAGATATAATTTATTGTTCCTTTTCCAGCTACTGTAATAGTCTGTGGAAGGTTAAGGTGGTTGTACACAATGCCACCATTATTTGCTTGCTTAATATCTTTGTTATAATCTGTTACCATATTTCCATTGGAATCATATTGATAATCTGTAATGGAACTAGGGTTAATAAATCCAGGATTTGAAATATAATTTACTTTATCTGCATACTGTGGATGGGTATTTTTGAACCTAAAATCACCAAGTTTGGTATCAGGGTCGTTACTCAAATCAATAACATTTAATAGTTTATTGCTATTGGGTAAATAGGTGTACTGTAACTTGTCAATGAAGGAAGAGGAATTGATCTTTAGCCCTTTTTGGTACATCGACAGAATATTCCCGTTGGCATCATATGTTAAATTGCTTAAGCTAAAATCCACATTTGCCAATTTATTAAAATTACCACTGGTATATTGATTAAAGTCGGCGGCAGTAAGTCGGTTTACATTATCATAACTGTAATCAAATTTCCGTTTTTCATTGTCTCCTCGCGACTTCCATATCGTTCCAGAAATATTACCATCAAAAGCTGGGTTTATATAGTTAGTGCCACTAACTACAGTATTTGGTTTATCATAGCCAAGTTCAAAGCCAAAATAATTGGTAGTATTTGCATCTGTAATGAAACTACGGTTTGCACCCAACATCCAACCTCTAATATTGTAATCGTATGTTAGCGATTCTAACGGGTTACCTGCATTTGGGTTGGTTCCTAGTTTTTTGGTTTTTAACTGCCCGAGTTCATCGTATAAATTCTGAACAATAATTTTTTCTGGAATGGAAACATTTACTCCGTTAATTGTGCTGCTTATTTGTTTTCTTATATTTAATAGTCTTCCAGCATGGTCATATTCCATTTTTGTTAAAATAGCATGAGTCTGAGTGGTATTACTTATTAATACATGTTGAGCTAGACTCCTCAGAACTTTGCCACTAAAATCGTATTGGTTGGTCACAATGTCCTTACCACCACTTGAATTTATACTTTGAACCTGACTAATTCGTCCTAAATTATCATAAAAATTTACTTGGAAAATATATTGTGCAGGGTTAGATCCTAAAATTTTAGTTTTTGTACCAGTAAGCTGACCTTTGACTATATAGTTTGCTGTAATGGGTGTGGCAAATTGGGGGCTAGAATTATAATCGGTAATAAAATAAGTTCCACTTGTGATATTACTATTATCTATTGTTGAACTCAAAGTTGTTCCCGTAGCTGAAACCCAACTATAATCATCATAGAAGGATTCAGATAAAATTTCAAAATTTGAAACAATAGAAGGGTAATTGATTGAAGTGGATGCATTCACGGTGTGCGAATCAAAACTGGTAATTGAATCTAATAAAAGACCCGATTTTATTGGCCGATTCATTTTATCATAAACGGTAATAAGCCATTTACCCATCAATCGTTGATTACCATCCTGAACCATTACCATCCGATCCCAAAGATCATAAACCATGTATACTTCCGCTGAGCCTGGCACTTTTTTTCGTACCATTCTATTCCTTAAATCATAGTCATATTTAAAGCAAAGTTCATCAGAAAAACTACTTATCTGATTTCCAGATAAGAAAAGTGCTGTTGCCTTGGGGGGAAGTATATAACGTAAAGAGCCATAATCATCATAAATATAATAAGTACTCAGCCAACCTACATTTCCCTCATTAACCTGATTGTCTAGCTGAACCTTTTTAAGAATAATAAGCCCATCTTTATTTTTAAATTCTATTACTTTATTCCCCTTTTCGTCAATAGTTACATTTTTATATAATTGTCCTGCAGCATAACTAGTATTACTTGAAGGCAGGCTGGTAACCGACTGTCCGATTGTAAAAATCTTTACACTATCATTTACTGTATTGAATAGGTATTGTTGTTGTATAGATCTTTCTATTCCAGTTCCTCTACTTCCTTCCCAACTATTGCCAGGTGCAAATGATTTTAAAACCCTATTAAGCGGAGATGCTTCATAATCTGTTTGTCCATAGAAGTATGTTTCACCCTGTATACCATATTGCTGCTGCATAAAATTCGCCTGTTGCTGAAAAGGGTTTAACTTAAAACGTCCATCGTCTACAATTTCAGAACCGCCATTGGTTTGTGTTGAAATAAAAGGTAAATACTTATAAGTCTCTCTGCTGTAATCATCATAGAGCATACTGTTTACTAAATCCTTTTTCGAAGGAGATATTTGTCTTATTACACTTTGAATAGGTCTACCAAGTCCATCTACATACGTAGTTGTATTTTTTACTTCTTCCACAGATTTTGAAATTACAATATCCGCATCTGAAATGGCAGTTGATGGCTCCCAAGACCGTACATAGCTTATTTTAATGTTAGAAGGATACGAAGCAGGAATATTAACCTGGCAAAAAAGTCGGTTTGTAAGTAAAATGACTATACAAAATATAATAGATATTTTTTGAACATTTCTCATGTATCAATATTTAACGGTTATTGAGTAATGGCATTAATAATTTGAGGACTTAATGGATATACTTTATCGGAAAATATACCCACCAATGTACCATCTGAATCAATTAAAAACTTATCAAATGATTCCCTAACTTTTGCATTTATAACACCATTTTCAGACTCCTTTTGAAGCCATTGGAAAATTGGATGAGTATTAGAAGAAGTATCCTTCACTCCTGTTAGTACAGATACCTGAAATGTAACATTATATGTATTGGCCATTAATAGCTTTAAATCATTATTATTTCTAGATTCATTTCCAAAATCATTTGAAGGGAAACCAACAATCACCAAATTGCTTTGATATTGCGTATATAATTGTTGCAGTGCAGGTATTTGTGATGCTGCAGAATCAGCATCAGATGCTATATTGACTAACAAAATCTTCTTACCCTGAAATTGGGAAAGATTAATTTCATTCCCATTAAGTGAAGTAAATTGATAGGAGTATATAGATGTTGTATTCACAGAGTATAAGAAAAATACTAGTATCAAGTTTAATATATTCATATTCGTTTATTTTTTAAATTTAAAAACAGCCATTCGATGAATAGATAGTATAATCACTACTGATTGAATGATCGCTCCATAAATAATGATACACACAGGTCCAGATATGCGTAGATTTATTGAGTCTTTGTAGCGTAAATACCTTTAACCCAGTTTCACATAAGTTATTAATACATTTTTTACCTTCTCCACTACAATTGCCATTATTGCAAGAAGGAGGAGGAATTGGACATATGGTATTATTAACCCCAATCACTACCCATTTAATTTGATTAAATGTGCTACTACATGGATTGGCATCCTGCTGCTCTTGTTCTTGCTCGCCAGTATTTTGACCCAAGGCATCAATTTTGCAACGAACTGCTGTACCTGTATATTTCCATACTGCATTTATATCACAACCAGGGCTTGGGCCTAAATCTGTCCATCTATATTGATTGTATGAACCACTTTCGGAATTATTATCTCTTTCCTGCTGTTGAAGAATATTAGTAATATAACTTGGATTTTGAGGACAGGGTTTGCATCTAGTTGCTCCTGTTGGCTGCCAACTCGGAACAGTATTGGTGGAGGACTGATAACTATAACTATATTGCTTGACAATATTACGGTCCTGATTCCTGGCAATTTTCAATCTTCCAAAACTATCGTATTCAAAATATGTGATATTTCCATTGGCGTCGGATTTAGAGGTTATACCAATTAAAGGCTCATAAGTATAGGTTGTAATACTCGAACCTTTGGGATAAAGTCGAAGTTCATCAATATTACCATTACCAGAGATAACAATTGAATTTGTATTAGTAACTTGGTGTTCGTAATAAGTCCATCCGTTTTTAGTTACCCCCTGCGCTATGCTTAATGATGTCCCTGTTACAGCCATTACACCCGAATTACTCCAATATGAAACAATGTATATTTTAGCTGGATTCAGAGCCATTTTCGTGATGGATGAATTATTAAGTGCATAATATCTTTTCCCTTCAGGAGCTTGCAAAATATTTTGACATTGCGCAGCAATAATTCCCGTAAAATTTCCATTTCCATCAGCCTCAAAACCGTTAAATGCAATATCTGATTGAGTGGCATTTAAAATCTCAGCTACTATATATTGTTTGTTGTAATCCCAAATAGAACTTCTGGGTGCTCCATTATAGGTATATTGAAGCAAGTTGCCTGTTATGGAATCATATTGATCAAAAAATATTTCATAGGGTTTGTTATTAAATGGCTGAACCCTTTCAATTTTACTTTCCTTAGTTAACAAAATTTTATCTCCAAGCTGACTGTATTCTTTTTGCTCCTTAGAAATTGGGAATTGCTGAAAACTTAATTCATCACCTCCTTTATAAGTTTGAGTAGTTAAAACATCGTTTAATCTGTTACTTGAATACAATAGAGGTGAATTATAGTTATCTGCAAATTGATTGGTGGTTTTTTGAAATACATTTTCAGAACTAGTTTTAGTAATTGCGGTGGGACGATCTAGTAGATCATAACTGAAATTGGTTGTATTAACCAAAGGAGTGCCTGAAGAATAACTTGTTTCAACACTGTTGGTTAATACGGTTTTAAAATCAAAGATTGGGTAATATCCTATTAGTTTTTGCTGTAAGCTGTTTAATTCATATCCCTGATTTACACTATTATAATTCCAAAATAAATAACTACTGTGTGAAAATACACGAGCCCCATAATAAACTTTAATTGGTTCCCCATAAATGGATACAGATCTTAATGAATAACTATTTTCAACTTTATGCAAAAGATTATTTTGATTGTCATATTGTAATTCAGAAGCAAGCGTTCCATTTTCAGGTTGATCAATTTTTTTAAATGAAGGTAGTGTTACACTATTTTGACCAAACTGAGATACAGTTACGGAACTATTCGTAACAATGTCAGGATTATTAAAAAACAGCTTTTCGGTTTTTCCTTTTGCAATATTATTGAGGTCCAAATCTTCTATTGTGACTTTGTCATACCCAACACCGTTAATAGAACCAAAAATACTTGGCGAAAAAAGTCCATTGCCATTTACCTCGTAAATTGTATAGTATTTATTTTCTACACTGTTGGATGAAATACTGTTGATAGTATTTTCAAAAAATGATCGAAAAAATATTTTAGTAAGAATTGATTTACCGCCAGTATATGTATACCGTGTTCGTTTTGATATTGTATTTTCATCGGTTTTAAAAGTTACCAACGAAATGCGCAGACCATTGCCATTTGAAATTGTATTGTTGCTACTACTGAAATTTGGCACCCAATAGTTATCAAAAGTATTTAATTCATAATCGAAATGTGTTTTACCCCCAGTTGGGTACGTAATATCTTCAAGTGTTAATGCTTGTGCATATGCAAGATTAGATGAATGATTATCGCCATTGTTACTAAGAACAGTATTGTTAAACATTGCAGGGTTTGGAACAAGCGAAGTATTTGAAAGTTGTCCATTATAAAAACCCCAATAATCCTGAGCAAAGGAGTTTTTCTTAGGTAATGCTGTGCTATTATAATTGAATGAATGAATATTTCCCCCACCCTGGTCTACTGAATTTAATATTAATCTGTAATTGGCCCCCATAACATTTTCAACCCCTTGAGGAGTCAGAAAACCGTTTCCAGCAACTAAACTCGCATCAGCATACGCGTAGTTGAATAGTACACTTTTTATTATCTGGCTAGAAGAAATATCAACGCGATCAAGCTTTTTTGCACCTGCAAGATCAATTCTATCAGTCAAGGTAAAATCTACTCTGCCTTTTGGAAATACAATTGAACTAATATATTGATAACTCTCTTTTGAATAACTATATGAATTTAATACCCTTTCAGTAGCTAAAATATTAACCCCATAATTACCTCTGAACTTTGGAAAACTTTCTAGCGTCATTGTAGAACTTGATGAAAGAACTGGTTTTTGCATTTTTTGCGACAATGTTGGATATACATTGTTTTCAGCAGTAGCCGAATAATTAATAAGTATCTGATGTTTATTTTGAGTAATGATTTTTGTTAAAAACCAAGTAACGGATGAAATAGTTTCAGGAGATGAACTACCATTAAGATCTAAAAGACTTTGGGAGTTTGAAAAAGATTTGGCGATTGATTTGGCCTCAAAATACATATCTTCTCCATTAGGAGTACGAATTATCCAATTTCCATTTATTTGTGTAATCTGGTAACCCTTATTATTTAGTAATACAATACCCCCGTATGTGAAATCAACCATAAATTTAATCGAATGCCCCAAGAAATTAGCTGTAAAAATATCAGGCTCAGTATCGTAGTTATCTGAATTGACCAAGAAATTTTGTTGCTCATATGTTCCATTATACGGAACATAATTATCAGTAGTTATTTTGAAGCCATGTTGTGCTACTGGCGTATTAATTGGAATGAGGCCATTACAGCCATAATTACAAATTGAGTTAGGATATGAATATTTCAATGGAAATTCTGATGGAATTGGGCCATTGTAATAATCTGGTAACTTTTTAATATAAGGACTAAATGGATAAAGGGGAGAATTGCCAAAATCATCTTTGTCGTTTATTGTTTGTACAATACTACCTACTGTTAAATCCCAACCTAAGCCAACCCAACTTGCTTCCTGATTTACTCTTATTCCACCAGCATGGTAAGATAAACTTAATGGAATTGACACAGCATCATCTCTGATTTCATAAAGCGGGATATTTATACTTGGAACACCAGTATACTCACTTACCGGCATTTGATCATATTTAAGAAACTGAAATGAGTTTGGAGAAACAGGATGAATATCATCCAATTTAGATATTAAATTTTGAGCGCCTGAAAATTTTCCAAGTGCTAGCAACACAAGAATTATAAGTGACTTAAATGCAAACCTGACCATGGTATTTATTGATTTAAAAATTATAGCCTGCCCTAAATAATATTGCTTGACTTATTGGCAGGTGTTTTTTTGCCATAAAATCGAATAGCAGGCTTATTTTGGTAGACTTAATAAATTTTGTTTTTATGTTTATTTTTTTACTTAGACCCAACAAAGCAGATTGTTTCCACTTATCCTCCTCATGCACTATTAAAACTGTGGGTGTAGTAACAGAAGAAGGAATAGAAACAAAGTAATTCATCTCAAAGCCGCCACTCATATAAAGCTGCTTTACTAGTTTCCAATCGAGATAAGTTCTTAAACCCATGCCTTCACTGCTGAAACTTATGTGTTGGATACTACCAAGACTTAATTTATAACTTGCACCAATCCCTATCACCGATTTATCATTTAATTTATATCCAGCATTTAACGCAATGTCTGCAGTGGTAGGCATCAAACTATTATTTTTGGCAAATTGAAAATTGCTACCAAATTCTAGTCTTTGTTTAAAAGTTTTTGTTTTCGTTTGATTGGGTTTAAAATCTGGTAAATTAACATCACTACTATTTCCGCCTGCTTTGATAATCTTATCCTTTAACTGTTGCAATTGCTGCTGGGCAGCTTGTATGTTTTGCATTATTTGTTGCTGGGCATTGGGGCCACCGGCTGCAACTCGTTGTTGTATTAAAGCATTCATACTTGCCCTTGTTTGCAATCCGGCAAGGTTTGGCGTTCCTCCTCCTGAAGAACCAGGGCGTCTAAACAAAGAAGCCAGCATGCTGTTTTGTTTAAAGAAGTTTTGAAAAGCTGGTATCTTATTTAAAATTGTGAGGGCCGTTTGCTCTGCTTTCTTTTTATCTTGAAATATCTCTTTGTAATTTTTTAGTGTTTCAAAATAATAGTAGGAGTCCTTATTTATTTTAGCTAAGTATTTGCTCTTTCCCAAATATTGGATGCTCTGCTCCAGGAGTTGCTTTTTTCGCTGTTTAATAAATTGCTGAACGGCATCGGTGTTTTCTTCCTGTTCTTCCAGCTTTTTAATCTTTTCCTGTACTTCTTTCAAAGGCTTCACCAGCTTACTGTTAATTTGTTCTTTCTGTTTATCCAAATAATCAAGAGTGGAACTGAGTTTGTCTTTGTACTCATCATATTGTTTGCGGTAGTTTTCAGATACTGCTTTGCCCTTCTTGTACTTTTCCAGCAGTGTTGTGAAAGTGAGTTGGTTATTGCCGAATAATCTTTGTACAGTCTCAGGACTGGCTTTTTGCAGTAGCGATTTTATCTTATTCTCCCACTTAGCAAGCTTTTCTAACGTCTTTTCTGTTTTGTTGGTAATACGGTTATAGTATTTGTCAATTTTGGTGTCAACTTGAGCAATATATTTTTGAGGTATTTGCTGCAAATTTGTAAGAATGCTATCCTGTGCTTGAGCAAGATAGGCAGTTAGCGAAAACAGTATTAATAGGTTGAGCTTTTGTGTGCTCATAAGTGGTGACTTTATTTATTATACATAGATCAAAGTATTATTTTGACTATTTTGGCGAAATAATGATTTTAGTTTTGCACTGAATATTGCCAATATTTTATTTCCTTTATTTTTTATGCATAATAATAATCGCTTAAAAAATTAAAATCTATTATAGTCAAAAACCTACATCTTAATAATTTCATACCTATCTACATCAACTTCTCGCCCAAGAAATAGATTTTACCCCCGCTTATTTTGAATAAATAAACAGGTCAATCTATTGTGCTTTGCACAATTCATTCAATGGTTAAGGTTTATATATTTTTAAGGAAGACTAAGCAACTTATGATATCGTTGCAATGTTTTACAAATTTTGCAAATATTTTTTTTATTTAACAATACCCTATTAGTAGTATTTTTTTTACTTTACAATATTCGTATATATAAAATTGATTTCTTATAGTTAAATATCTATTTACAATTAATATTTATTTCTAAGAACAGAATTAAACCAAGTGTCATTCTTTACTTATCAAAAATCTCGTTGATTAACTTTTAGTTTATCTAGATATATTATGCCGCCAAAATAAATTAGGATACATATTATGTGTAATTCTACTAATAATTATCAACGAAATTTTAAAAAACCACCCCCATCTCTGAGGGTGGTTTTCTTTAATTTAAATACCAGTTATTCTCCTTCCCTTCTAATGCCCATCTAATCTGTTCTGTAAAACTGTAAGCATTAACACTTCTATCCAGGAAACTATCAATGTAACTACTCTTATTACTTCCTGTAAATAAATTGTAAAGCCTCCACAAATTAATATTTCCATTAGCATCCTTGCAAAAACTGTTATCCTTGTAAAAGTCTTTCACTACTGCACTCATCTGCTGATCACCAAACAATATAGGAGGAATTTCTGCCTTTAGGTCATTGGGTAAATGGTTGTACATTCTGCAACGTCCTATCAGTTGAGCAAACTGGTGTTCTGTAATACTGAATTCTGTCAGTTTGTTTAAATGGTATAAATGATGGCTATGATTATAGCTTTCAAGCAAAGAACGAATCACTGATTTTAATTGCCCTGTGTTTTTAACCTTTACATCATTCATAAGGCCATCTGTCCATACACATAGATTAGTGCAAACGGTATTTTTAAAGCCAATGAAGATTTTAAAATTCTGATCACTCACGGATCTGCTGTACAGGTTATCCTGATTGTAAGATTTTACACCACCAATGGTCAAAGACAAGATATTGCCATCTATCTCACTTTGTATGGATGGAACTTCAATGACAAAAGCCATACGCTCGTAATAAAGGGTTTTTTCAAACTCCATCAACTGATTTGCTGGTTTATCCTTTGCTTCCGGAATACGTCCTTTAATTGGATGACTTACCCTTACTTCAGGAATGAGTATTTGCTCTCCCTGGAATATATCAGCAGCCAGTAAAGATGTTACTTCAATAAAATCTGCATGGCTTATCAATGGTTCATTATCTTTTACAAACACGGGTATAATGTGATTTTGCTTGATTTCTTCAAATGATGCCTCGATGGTATTGGCTTCAATAAAGGAGCTACGTTTACTGTCCATCCGTCCATTATCTATAGGAGTAAAAACTGGATGGACGATAGATAGTACTGCACTATTGGTATGTTCCATTTGCATTTATTTTTGGGTTAACTAAATGAGTTGCCGGTTCGGCATTAATAAGCAGCTTTCTTTTTTGCTGCTCAAATTCAGGCTTCAAAACATCTTTAAACTGTGGGTATTGCTGGTATAGGTCAAGAAGCTCCTGTATACTCCTGCAATCTCCTATTCGAGCAGAAACATCAGTGGCAATTACCTCTGCCCCACTGTTGCACCACTCCTGAATTAGTTTGCCAGTTTTGGTAGTAAGTTTTTGTTCAGGTTTACCAAAGAATAAGCCTGTTCTGTCCTTTGATGCTGAAGCATGGTTTTTCATATCCAGATCAAATACCAGGGTAAACTCATATTCCAGCCCATCCCTCTGTACCGTTTTTAATCCCACTTTCTCAGGGACCATTTTCCCATTCTTTTCATTAAGTACATAATCTTGTTTAGTTCGCACTGTTGAGATAATATGTACAGGAGACTGTAATATTTTTTGTACAAACTCATTGTGGCGTGGTGTTATTTTACCCCAATTGGTAAAGCTGTTACCCTGTAAAGAAGAATGATACTCTAATAGGTTTTCCCATTCATGGGTTATGGAATCAATAATGATTACCTCCATACCCGCTTTTTCACAGATATGTATAGCATCCATATATTTTTCAGGTGTAAACGGAGCTGAAAGATTTAATACTTTATATCCACCCAGATGAGCGTATAACTCAGCAGAATGATTTTCTGTATCAATAACTGCCACTTTGCTCCAGTCATTACATAAGCCGTAGGCTATCAATAATGCTGAATAGGTTTTACCTGCACCTGAAGGTCCTTGTAAACTCATTTTAATTTTAGCCCGTTTACGTTCTGCTTTTTGTAATTGCATAAATTTTAATTGAAAGAGTTAAAAAAAGGGGCTAACAACAAAAAGTTATCAGCCCCTATGACCAAATCATAAAAGAAGTTATTACGCCATTGCAAAGCTTTTTACTTCAGTTGCTCCAATAAGCTCCATTGAACCCTCAGGTTGATAGGCATATGAATGTTGAAGCATCATAACTTCACCTGTTTGTTTATTTACAAACTCATAAGGCTCCACCGGAACACGAACAATATTTCCCTTGAGCTGAGAGCCAAGGATTGTTTTTGCCACATCTTCACTGAAAGTGCTGGGGATGTTGCATTTTCTTACTGTTGCGTAAAACTTACCTGTTGTTGAGGATTGAATTAGTTCTACGCCTCCTGTAAGTTCAAGAGAAATGAATGTAGAAGACCCGTCTTTTCTTTGACGTTCTACATAATTGGTTACTGTTACCATTTTTTAAGATTTAAATGTGATAAAATAATGAAAAGCACAATCCATCATACCCGGGGTGATGTCATGTACCACATTAATTGAAGGGGGTGAGTTGGTGGTGTAGCCTTTTTTACTTTACATAAAGTGTCCTTAAAATTTTCAAGGAAAAAATTTAGGGGGGGGGGGTAGCAAAAAAAGGAAACTATTTTAGGATTGAAAAACTGTTGGGCAGGCTTAGAAAAAAAAATTAATGCTATATAAGAAGGTATGAAGGTTTTCATCCCTTAAGTAAAACTCAATAAAAATGCAATTGGGGGATGTAGACTACTCTTTCGTTTATGAGAAAATAATATAAAATTAAAAGCACCTAATTATAATAATCGAAATACGCGTGTACTAACATTAGTTGAAACCAAAGAGATGTTTTAATTAAAGGCTAATGCCAGATAATCTAGCTATTACAGAGCAGAACAGAGCAAATCTAAAAATGTTGTACCTATGTTGTACCATAAAAGAAAAAAGCCTTGTAATCTATTGATTTACAAGGCTTAATTAAACATTAAAGCGGACCGGACGGGACTCGAACCCGCGACCTCCGCCGTGACAGGGCGGCATTCTAACCAACTGAACTACCGATCCAACTCCCGCTTCAGTAAAATAATCAAATCTTGACCCTTTCACCGTTTTTGGGACGGCAAAGATAGGGTTTTCAAGTTTTTCCTCCCAAAACTTTTATTAAAAAAATCTATGGCTTACTTTTACAAACTGCCGCATGGCTGATTTGGTTTCAAGCAGATGGATAAGCAGCCCTACAACAATCGCTTTTTGCTGTTGTTTTAACTCGTCCAAATGCAATATCAGCCTGAATTTAGTGCCATCGGCAACATAAATCAACCAGACTATGCCCGAACTTAAAAACCGACAATTTCTCGACTTTGAAAAGCCCATCAAAGAATTATACGATCAGGTAGAAGCCCAAAAACACATCGCCGAAAAAGGAAAAGTGGATGCCAGCGGCACGATTGCCATGCTGGAAGAACGCATTGTGGAAACAAAAAGACACCTTACTGCCAATGTTACTCCTTGGCAGAAAGTGCAATTGAGTCGCCACCCCGACCGCCCCTATACACTCAAATACATTGAGAAAATGTGCACCGACTTTGTAGAATTACACGGTGACAGAAATGTAAAAGACGATAAAGCCATGGTTGGCGGTTTTGCCAAACTGGGCGATGAAACAGTAATGATATTGGGTCAACAAAAAGGACACAATACTAAAATGCGCCAACTCCGCAATTTTGGTATGGCCAACCCTGAAGGTTATAGAAAAGCACTTAGGCTAATGAAGCTGGCCGAAAAATTCAATAAGCCCATCATTACTCTAATTGATACTCCGGGCGCTTTTCCGGGATTAGAAGCAGAGGAAAGAGGCCAAGGTGAAGCCATCGCCAGAAATATTTACGAAATGATCCGCCTTAAAGTGCCCGTAATCTGCGTTATCATTGGCGAAGGCGCCAGCGGTGGTGCACTGGGTATTGGGGTAGGCGATAGAGTGTTTATGCTGGAAAATACCTGGTATACTGTAATCTCACCCGAATCATGCAGTAGCATCTTATGGCGCACATGGGATAAAAAAGAAACCGCCGCTGAACAATTGAAACTAACGGGCGAGGATATGCTAAAATTTGAATTGGTTGATGGCGTAATTCCTGAACCTTTAGGAGGTGCACACTGGGACTATGATGAAGCAGCTAGTATTTTAAAAGACTACTTGATTCCAGTCATCGCTCAACTTAAAAAAATGAGCCCCGAAGAAAGAGTTTCTAATCGTATAGAGAAGTTCAGTAAAATGGGATTTTGGGAGGATGAACCGGAAATGGCAGAATAAAAAATGTAAGAGGCAGCAATGGCCTCTTTTTTTTGCATCCAATGGTCATTTTTATATGCCCAGATAGCTCGGAATAGATTTATCTTTGAACAACGAATATTAAACTTATGCTTAAGGTAGGAGTAATTGGTGCAGGCCACTTGGGAAAATTTCACTTAAATAACTGGGCCGTTATTGAAGGTATCGAATTAGTAGGCTTTGCCGATACCGATGATGCCAATGCCCAATTGGTAAGCGATAAATACCAACTAAAAAGATACCTGGATATTGAAGCTTTAATGGATGATTGCGATGCATTGGATATAGTTGCACCCACAACAGCTCATTTTCAGCTTTGCGAAATGGCCATCAAAAAAGGCAAACATGTATTTGTAGAAAAACCATTGGCCAATACCATGGAAGAAGCCCGTCAATTGGTAAAGCTTGCCAAGGAAGCCAATATCAAATTTCAAGTGGGCCATGTTGAAAGATTCAATCCTGCCTTTCTCGCACTAAAAAATCAGGCGCTTCAGCCCATGTTTATTGAAGTACATCGTTTGGCGCAATTCAATCCACGCGGTACAGATGTAAGCGTGATCCTCGACCTGATGATTCATGATATTGATATCATTCTTAGTTTGGTAAAAAGTAATGTTAATTATATATCTGCCAATGGTGTTGCAGTGATGAGCGACACACCTGATATCGCCAACGTTCGTATTGAATTTGATAATGGCTGTGTTGCCAATTTAACCAGCAGTCGCATCAGCATGAAAAAAATGCGCAAAATGCGACTCTTCCAAAAAGATGCCTATATCGGCATTGATTTTTTGGAGAAGAAAACAGAAATCATCAAACTGAATACCCCTACTGATAAAAACGTTTTCACTTTCGATATTGAAACCAATAGCGGCAAAAAAACAATTGCCATTGCAAACCCCGAAGTAAAAGATGTGAATGCAATCAAGATGGAACTGGAAGAATTCAGCCAAGCAATCATCAATAATACTGATACACCTGTAACAGTAGTGGATGGATTCAGGGCATTGGAAGTGGCACATCAGATTCTAGAGAAAATAAAAAAGGGGCATGAACAATAAGCCTTCCATTTAATCAATCAAAACAATCATTTCATTGAAACAACCAAGAATACATATTCGCTGGTATGCATTGGGTGATTTTTTGGCTGCAGCAATTGCCTGGGTTGTATTCTTTTTTGTTAGAAAACTTTTTCTTGCACAACCATTTTCAGTTGACGAAAAATTTTATACAGGGTTAGTCTTGATTCCACTCGGATGGAATCTTTTATTCTACCTAGTGGGCAGCTACAAGAACATTTACTTAAAATCGAGATTAACTGAAATCCTTTACACACTGGGATCTTGCCTTTTAGGCAGTCTTATCATTTTCTTTTTGTTTTTACTTGATGATACCAGTGGCAATTATATAATTTTTTACAAGGAATTTATTGCATTATTCTTTTTCCATTTTTTCTTTACTTCCTTCATCAGAATGAGCTTACTAACCAAGGCAAAGTCACAACTCAATAAGGGCGAAGTTTTTTTCAATACGCTACTCATTGGTAATAGCAATCCCGCAAATGAACTTTACCTTTCTTTATTAAACAGCAAGGAAAAAACTGGTTACCGAATCATTGGTTTTGTAAACAGCAATGGAATACTTAAAAATCCATTTCCTGAAAATGTTTTTTATAGTGACGAAATAAAGCATTTGCCCGAATTAATTAATCAATACCGAATAGAAGAAACCATCATTGCTGTAGTAAAAAAAGAAAGAGATCAACTCGAAGCAATTTTACAACAACTGAGTAATCAGGATGTCAATATAAAAATTGCACCTGATATGGTTGATATTCTTACTGGGGCCATTCAAACCAATAATGTAATGGGTGTTCCACTGATTGATTTACACAGCGGACAATTACCAGGCTGGCAACAAAATATCAAAAGGCTTATTGACCTCACTGCGTCTATACTTGCCTTGGTTTTGTTATCACCGCTTTTTATTTATACAATCATCAGGGTATTGGTATCCGGCAAGGGACCCTTGTTTTATATGCAAGAAAGAATTGGCTACAAGGGCAAAGCATTTACACTGTATAAATTCAGAAGCATGGTAGTGGATGCAGAAAAAAATGGTCCGCAACTGAGCTCAGACAATGATCCCAGGATTACGCGCTGGGGTAAAATAATGCGCAAATGGCGACTGGATGAATTACCTCAACTAATCAATATTATCAAGGGCGAAATGAGTCTGGTTGGTCCAAGACCAGAAAGAAAATTTTACATAGACCAAATTGTAACCACAGATCCGCAATACAATTATTTGTTCAAGGTAAAACCCGGACTCAGCAGTTGGGGTATGGTTAAATTTGGTTATGCAAGTTCTGTTAGCGACATGATTCAGCGCATGCAATACGATTTACTCTACGTAGAAAATGTATCTCTCGCACTTGATTTCAAAATCATGTTACATACCCTGAAAATTATTTTTAGCGCACAGGGTAAATAAGTACACTACACCACTTCCACTGGCTTTTTTAATGTTGGCTGAACCTCTTCTATATATGCGTTTATTCCTCCACGTAAGTTATAAAGATTGCTGAACCCAAATTTTTCTTCCAATTCCCGAATCGCCTTGGCACTACGGCCTCCCATTTTGCAATGAATGACTACTTTCCGATCACCAAGCACCCTTCCCGCCTCAGCCGCTATGGTTTTCAAAGGAATCAATTCTCCTCCAATATTGGCTTCGGCATATTCCTCGGGCTCCCTTACATCAATTAATTGAAAATTTTCGCCGCTTAATTGCCATTGATTAAACTCGGCAACAGAAATTTCCTTAATTGGCTTTTGCACTGCAGGCACTCCGCAAAACTGCTCATAATCTATCAATGCAGTAATGCTGGGGTTAGTTCCTGTAAGCGGATTGTCTACGCGTTTTTTTAACTGAAATATCCTTGTATCAAAACTAAGTCCATCATAGTGAAATAAACGACCTGCGAGTGGCGTGCCAACACCAGTAATCACTTTAATAACTTCACTTGCTTGTAAACTTCCAATAATACCAGGCAAAACACCTAACACACCACCTTCTGCACAACTAGGCACCAGACCCGGTGGTGGAGCAGTTGGATATAAGTCGCGGTAATTGGGTCCACGCTCGCCATGTTCATTCAAATAATTAAATACCGATACTTGCCCCTCAAATTGAAAAATAGAAGCATACACATTGGTCTTTCCCAATAATACAGTTGCATCATTCACCAGAAATCGGGTGGGGAAATTATCAGTACCATCGGCTACTATATCATATTCACTAATAATTTCAAGCGCATTAATAGAGGTTAATTGTACATTGTATGGATTGATCTGAATATGAGGATTGAGTGCCAATAATTTTTCCTGAGCAGCCAGCACTTTGGGTTTACCAATGGATTCTACTCCAAATAAAACTTGGCGATGCAGGTTACTATCTTCTACTATATCAAAATCAACAATACCAATGGTGCCTACGCCTGCTGCAGCCAAGTAAAGTAAGAGAGGACTACCCAAGCCTCCACTGCCAACTACCAGTACTTTGGCAGCTTTCAGTTTTTGCTGAGCAGACAATCCAAATTCGGGTATTATTATATGTCGATTGTAACGGGCAAGTTCTTCCTTGCTAAATTGTATTGATGTAAAATCCATTTTGAAATTTTTAATTTGATAATTATTGAATACCACCTGCAATGGCTGGCACGATACTAACTACGGTTTCTTCCTTTACAAGAGTTTTTTCGTTTTGAAGATCCCTGATATCGTCCTCCCCTGCGAAAATATTAATGAAGGAGCGTATCTGTCCTTGCTCATCCAGTAAATGCTTTTTCAAATCAGGAAATTCAGTAGATAATACTTTAATGCTTTCTTCAATAGTAGCAGCGCTCACCTGTACCTTGGTTTGGTTATTGGTAAACTTCCGAAGCGGTGTGGGGATAATAAATGTGGCCATGTTGTTTGTTTTAAATTTTTATGAAAATGATTCTATTGCAATTTTTTCTTCCTCAAACTGTTGTTCCTCATTTAGCCGCCAACTTCTTTGATGTAGGATGGTTTCATCATACACCGCTACTATCACATACGAAAAAAAGGGCTGCGCTGCTACCCTGTCGTGTTCACTTGGCACAGCAGGGTGATTGGGATGTGAATGATAAATGCCTAATAATTGTAAATGATTAGAAAGGGCAAATTGCTCTGCCTTCATATAATCTTTTGGAGCAATTTCAAAGCGTCTTCGCTGATCTCCCTCTTTATTATTTTGAACAATCAGTATTTCTGAGATAAACCTGGTATCTCTTTTTTCTATGCCAAATAAAAAACCACAACATTCATTCGGGAAAGCATGGGTGGCATCTTCCAGCATTTTTTCATTAATATTTGTTGATATCAATATCATGACATTATTTTTTTTATTAATTCACTATACTTGTCTGCATTATCAGGAAGTACTGTTATAATATTCCCTTCTTCAATTTCATTGGCTACTTGAATGGCACCTACCAGATTGGCTGCTGCAGATGGGCTTAACAAAAGCCCTTCGTATTTTTTTGCTTCCTTAATCATTTGATAAGCTTCCAATGTATCAACCAATCTGTTTTGATCAGCTAGGTTATCATCATAGATACCAGGGCGAATCGCTGTTTCCAAATGTTTCCACCCTTCTAACCCATGCAAAGGATTATCGGGATGCAAAGCCACTAATTGTATGGCAGGATTCAATTCCTTCAGCTTGCGACCAGTGCCGATAAATGTGCCGGTAGTTCCTAGTCCCGCAACAAAATGTGTGATTGTGGGGAAGCTTTCATAAATCTCTACAGCAGTACCATCATAATGCGCTCTCCAATTGTATTCATTCCGATATTGATCGGCATAAAAATAAATAGCGGGATTTTCAATTGCCAGGGCAGCGGCAACCTGCTGCGCTCCATCTGTGCCTTCATACTTGGAGGTAAAGATGATTGTTGCACCCAGCTCGTTTAACAATTGAATTCGTTCCAGCGTTGCATTTTCGGGCAAGCAGATACTCACCCTTATACCCAATTGCTTGCAAATACTCGCATAGGCGATGCCGGTATTTCCGCTACTGGCATCCAATAAAATAGTAGACTGATTCAATCTTCCCTGCAAAATAGCAGCTCGTATAATGTAATAGGCAGCCCTTGCTTTTACACTCCCCGAAATCTGCATCCATTCCTTTTTGGCAAATAGCTTTACCCCTTTTTTTGAAAACAGTGTTCCTACATGATGAATAGGGGTGCGTCCTACGCTATTCCCAATTTTTTTTAAAGCAGTCAACAATGACTGGTCGACTGCATTTTCTGTGCTGATTAACATAGTACTATTTTATAAATAAAAAACCCGCTGCTTGAGCGGGTTATATAATGAAAGTCTTAATACAGATTTAAATTATAGGATACTTTCCCGCATATACATAAGTGTAACACTGTTTCATACAACAGCAACTATTCATATATAAAGCCGGACTGATCATATTAATTATTTAGACAAAAGTAAGAAAGCTAGTTATATTATCCTACTAATTTTGTAGACTTTTCGTATTTCGTAAATGGCTGCTTTTTTCTTTTTAGTTTCAAATAATTGGGATACCTCAACTGGTTGATAAAATGGTACACATAACAACCAGCACAAAAACCAAGTACTGCTTCTAAGAAAGCGAATAAAGTAATGGTAGCAGCCAGTAGCAATGCCAACCAACTTACAGCAAATAATTCTGCCGCTACAATTGCCAAACTAAATACCAACCCCACTCCAGCTGCAAAACGCTTTGGAGCTCGATCTACTGGCTTATTACCAATACCCAGTTTATGAATAACTAATTCACTTATTCTATTTAATAAGCTATACTTTCCCAGATTAATTGCACGCAGCAAAAAATCAATGCTTAGAAAAAGGAAAATGGGCCAAACTTGAAAAAATATCCAGGCGATGGCAATATACATCACCTGGTAAGCAGTTACCCGTACCTGATTTTCATTCACTTTTACATGATCCACCGGGCAATTAATAGAAGTAGAAAAAATAGCCATTCAAAATTGATTAATGAAATGCAATATAGGTTTTTTTTATTTAGTCTATTATTTTAGTAGAGTATTAACATTGAAACAACATTTAACTTACTCTTATCCTACTTAAATATATATGCCCGCCTATGCCCTTAAGATTAGCCAATTTGCTTTATTTTTGAAGAAATCACCACGCTTTGAAAAAGCTATTACTTATACTATTCGCTTTTACTGCATCACAGCTTGCCCTTGGCCAGTCTACCCCATATTGGCAACAACAGGTAAATAATACCATTGATGTAAGCCTGAACGACAACCAACACAGTTTGGATGCCTATATTAAAATGGAGTACTTCAACAACTCCCCCGACACCCTCTTTTTCATATGGCTTCATCTTTGGCCTAATGCTTATAAAAATGATCATACTGCATTTACAGATCAACAATTAGAGAATGGTAGCACTGATTTTTATTTCAGCGACAATGAAAAAAGAGGATATATCAATAGGCTGGATTTCAAAGTAGATAATGCCGCTGCAAAGACAGAAGATCATCCACAGCACCAGGACATTATTAAATTGCTCTTACCAAAACCATTGGCACCCCAACAACATTGTATTATTGAAACGCCTTTTCATGTAAAACTTCCATTTAATTTTTCGAGAGGTGGGCACCAAGGGCAATCATATCAAATAACACAATGGTTTCCGAAACCTGCTGTTTATGATCAATATGGCTGGCATCCCATACCATATCTTGATCAGGGTGAATTTTATAGCGAATTTGGAAATTATGAAGTTCATATACACCTACCCTCAAATTATATCGTTGCCGCAACAGGTAATTTGATAAAACAGGAAATTGAACAAACTGCTACGAAAACAGCTAAACCCATTGCCGAAAATGCTGTTAAAGAAAAAAAGGGATTCAAGAAAAAAAACAATGACGAAAATGATGAGATTCCTTCTTCCAATAAATTAAAAACCCTTATTTATAAACAAGACAATGTGCACGACTTTGCATGGTTTGCCGATAAATCATTCATAGAAAAAAAAGACAGTCTACAATTACCTTCAGGCAAAATCATTACAGTTGCAGTCTATTCTTACAAGGATGATCAAGAAATTTGGAAAAACAGTATCCGCTATACCAAACAGGCCATTGTAAATAAAAGCCTTTTGCTAGGCGAATACCCTTATGATATTGTAAGTGTAGTAAATGGCGGAAATGGCGGAGGAATGGAATATCCAACCATTACCTTGCTCGAATCAGGGGGAAACGAAAAGTCACTGGACTTTGTAATTAACCATGAAGTGGGACACAATTGGTTTTATGGCATTTTAGCATCCAACGAAAGACAATATCCTTGGATGGATGAAGGCATGAACACTTATTATGACAATCGATATGCCCTACAACAATATGGCAATACCAATGTTGATTTCATTCCGGTAAAGAGCCGATTTCTTAAAAAAAGAATGCCGGAAGACATTTCACAATCATTACTACAAACTGTTTTAAAAATAAAAAAGGATCAACCCATCAATGGGCCATCCGACATTTTTACCAATTACAATTACAATGCAATTGTATATACCAAAACAGGCAACTGGATGAAAATGCTGGAAGACTCCTTGGGCAAGGATGTTTTTGATAAATGCATGAAAACCTATTTTCAACGTTGGCAGTTCAAGCATCCTTATCCAGCAGATTTTAAAAATATTCTGGACGAAATCAGCGGAAAAAATACTGCCGCTTTTTTTTCAATGCTAAACCAACGAGGACCCCTACCCGAAAAGAAAATAAAAAAAGATATTCGCTTAACCAGTTTCTTTTCGCTCAAAAACAGTAAGGATCACCACTATATTGCCATCGCACCAATGGCCGGAATTAATTTTTATGATAAAGTAATGTTGGGAATGGCCATTCATAATTATAGTTTACCGCCTTCTAAATTTCAATTTATAGCCGTCCCATTATTTGCAACGGGTAGTAAACAATTCAATGGAATCGGAAAATTAAGTTACAATTGGTTCCCGGGCAAACATGGCCAGCAAGTAACATTATCTGTAAGTGGCGCTAAATTCCATTATGATTCTTATACCGATTCTGTAGGCAACGTCGAGTATTTATCGTTTTCTAAAATCACCCCAAGTTTTAAATACATTTTTGGCAATAAGCATCCGAGAACTAGCATTACTAGATTTATACAATGGAAAACTTTTCTCCTAAGAGAACAAGGCCTACAATTTGAAAGAGATACTACAAGACAATTGGATATCATTACTTACCCATCTAAAAGCAGGTACTTGAATCAATTGCAGTTTGTAATAGAAAATAATCGCAAACTTTATCCCTGGCGAGCAGCTTTTCAAGGCGAACAGGGGGATGGCTTTGTTAGGCTGAATTTCACTGGTAATTATTATTTCAACTATTCCAAAGGGGGAGGATTACAGGTTAGAGTTTTTGCTGGAAAGTTTATTTATACTGCTGACAAAACTTTTGCTCGTCAGTTTGCCACAGACGCATATCATTTAAATATGACAGGACCAAAAGGCAATGAAGACTATACTTACAGTAATTATTTTTTTGGAAGAAATGAATTTGATAAAGCTGCTTCTCAACAAATAATGATTAGAGATGGAGCCTTTAAAGTACGAACCGATTTACTTAGCAATAAAGTAGGCAAAACAGACAATTGGCTGGCTGCTATTAACTTTACCACTGATGTGCCAGCAAATATCAATCCCTTACAACTACTGCCTTTTAAAATACCTCTCAAAGCCTTTTTGGACCTAGGTACTTATGCTGAAGCCTGGAATAAAAATGCCCCTACCGGGCGATTTGTGTATGATGCTGGTTTGCAATTGTCAGTATTTAAAAATATAGTCAACATATACTTCCCATTATTGTATAGCAAGGTTTATAAGGACTATATTAAATCTACCATTCCAGATCAGCAATTCTTAAAAAACATCGTGTTTAGTATTGACATACAAAATATCAGCTTGAAAAAATTCATTCCTCAGCTCCCTTTATAATGGGCATCAAATATCTTTCATATGAACAGATAGACAAAGCTAAATGGGATGCCTGTATTAAGCAATCTCCCAATGGCTTAATATATAGCTATAGTTTTTACCTCGACAATATGTCAAAGCATTGGGATGCCCTTGTATTAAATGACTACGAGGCCGTTATGCCACTTACCTGGAACAAAAAATACGGCATCCGCTATTTGTACCAACCTCCTTTTACTGCATGCTTGGGTATCACTGGTTTTCACTTGAACAATAGCATTGTGGAAGCTTTTTTAGATAGTATTCCATCCGCATTTTCTTATTGGGATATCTACTTCAATTTTGGGAATCGTTTCGAACTCAAAAAGTATAGTTTGTATGAACGTATGAATTACGTTCTAGACCTTTCAAAACCTTATGAAGTTTTATATGCAGGCTTCCGTGAAAATATTCGTAGAAATGTAAAAAAGGCAAAACAACTTCAGTGTTTTATAAAAAAACAAATCCCAATAGAATTAATCATTGAATTATCTAAAGCACAAACCAGTCAATTTTCAAGATTAGCAGAGGAAGATTATGAAAGGATAAAACAACTCTATCAACAATTATTATTACAAAATAGCGCCATCACTTATGGCGTTTACCTTCAGGATGAACTTTTAGCTTCTGCTGCTTTTTTCTATTCAAATAACAGGGCCTATTATGTATTAGTGGGCAACCACCCAAATGGAAAAACAATTGGAGCAAGTCATGCATTAATCAATGCTTTTATTGAAGACCATGCAGGCCAGTCATTAGTACTGGATTTTGAAGGTAGCGATATCAGCAAATTAGCATTTTTCTATTCGAGCTTTGGAGCAGTGGAAGAAAAATATGTTGGTATTAAATTAAATAGACTACCTAGTTTGCTCAAATGGCTTAAGCGATAATGGAAGCAGCCAATACAAAATCAATTGGGCGGGTTATCTTAAAATTATTTTCCTCCCCAGCCACTAAATGCACTTTAAGTCCGAATGCTTCCACTACTGTGGCTTCATCGGTAAACTTATCTTTATAATCTATTTGATAAGCGGGCAATAAAATTTTACTGTGAAATGTTTGTGGTGTTTGAACAAGCTTTATAACAGATCGATCCAATGCTTCATTATCATCTTCGCTGATAATTCTTACACTGTCCTTACACTCAATAACTGGTACAACAGCTCCCTTTTCCATTGCAGCGTCATAGCAGCGATGTATTAAATCTACACTCACTAAGCATCTTACTGCATCATGTACAAATAAAATACTTTCATCCTGTATCAGCTTTAATCCATTTTGTACCGAATGAAACCGTGTTCTCCCTCCCATGGTAATTTGAATTCTGCTATAGTCGAAATAAGCGTCAATAATTTCTTTACCCGTTTCAATATGCTCCTCGGGCAACACCAAAATAACCTGCAGATCTTCATAAGCACTTAAAAAAGCATGTAGGGTATAATATAATACAGGCTTTCCTTGTAATAACATGAATTGTTTTGGAACACTACTATTCATCCTTGTGCCAGTTCCACCGGCAACTATAATTGCTGTCTTTTTCATTTCGGCAAATTTATCAAATTCGGCACGGATACTTACAATTAAAATAACAGATACTAATCAAGAGAAAGAAAGCGGGATACAGTTCCACAAATTCCTAATTAAGAAATTGTGTTTTTAAATACGTGATGTATATTATTAAGCGTAGATAGCAATCAACTTTTCACCATCACTATTCATCATTCCCCGATACATGCCTGCACTATTGAGTTGCATGGAAACATTACCAGCCGCATCCACTCCAATCATTCCCCCTTCGCCATCCATCTTAGGTAATTTATCATGTATTACAATATCCATTGCAGCCTCCAAACTCAAGCCCTTGTATTCCATTAAACAACTTACATCATGTGCTGCAACGGCACAAATAAATGGTTCGCCATGCCCAGTACAACTGATGGCACAGGTTTTATTATTGGCATAAGTGCCACATCCAATTAGTGGACTATCGCCAATCCGTCCGTATTTTTTGTTGGTCATACCGCCAGTGCTGGTGGCAGCTGCAATGTCACCATTTTGATCGCAAGCAACAGCACCTACTGTTCCAAATTTTTTATCCCGCATCAATTCTTCTAATCCCTGATGAGTATGATCGAGCGAATAATTATCACTATCTCTGATTGCTTTCCATTGATCGTACCTAAATTGAGAAAAGAAAAATTCGTCTGGCTCTAATTTAATGCCTTGCTTGATAGCAAAATCATTGGCACCTTTGCCACTTAGAAAAACATGGTTACTATGTAACATTACTTCATTGGCCAATTCAATTGGATTGCGCACATTACGCAATCCAGACACAGCACCTGCAGCAAGGTCTTTGCCATTCATAATGGCTGCGTCCATTTCCTGAACACCTTTTTTGGTAAATACAGAACCCCTGCCTGCATTAAAAAGAAGATTGTCTTCCAATATCACAATCGCAGCTTTTACCGCATTCACAGCAGATCCGCCCTGCTCCAAAACAGCAAATCCTGCTGCCAATGAGGCTTCTAGTCCCTTCATATAAGCTGCTTCCAGTTCTGCTGTCATGTCCTCCTTCAGTATCGTGCCTGCTCCTCCGTGTATGGCTAATGAAAATTTTTGCATAAGTGGTAGTGGGTATTTAATTTGAACCTCAAATGTATTTATTTTACAAGCACAAACTTTCTAATATTTTATTAAGATGTTTAAACATAAGCTAACAATCAGCGATTATCTTTTAATTCTTGTTAATCTGATTCCTATTTATGGGGTTTGGATGGAGGGATGGGACCCTAAAATGATTTTTATCGTTTATTGCTTGGAGACAGTTATTATAGGTTTGGTCAATGTTTTAAAAATGGCAATTGTCACTATTTTCTTTAAAAGCAAAGATGAATGGAGTAATAATGGTGCGGTAAAAATGGTGAGTGGCGTTTTTTTTATTGCCTTTTTTATAGTTCACTATGGGTTTTTCATTTTCGTTCAAACCCAGATTTTTTTCGGAATAACCGGCATTACAAAATCAAACGAACTATTAGGCAGCTATAAAGCCATTCCTGCTTTATTAGGAAATGAAGGGAAATTATTAGTTGCTATTTTCATTTTATACTATACGATTCAAACCTTTTACAGCTTTTTTTCATCTGGGCAATATAAAACAGTTTCGTTGATGAGAATTATGTTTGAGCCTTACATGAGAATATTTGTACAGCAATTCATAGTTATTCTAGGAAGCTTCTTCCTTTTGGTAGGGGCAGGGAAAATGTTTATCCTAATCTTTGCAATCGTTAAAATATTTTTTGAAGTATATGTAAACTTCAATCGCTTTCTGAATGAAGCCGAAAGAAAACATTGGAATATGGATGATCAAAAATAGGTTTAATGAAGTAATTGTTTGGCTTCGGTCAATAGCGTTTCTTTATTAATAGCAACAGTACCCACGGTTTCGCAAACTAAACCGCCTGCTATATTAGCCAATTCAGCCATTAATCTTACATCTCCTGTTGCTGCATACACCAATGAAGCTACTGCAATAACAGTATCGCCTGCGCCACTTACATCTGCAACATTGCGTATATGCGTGGGTATAATTCCAGCAGCAGATTGATTTTCGTAATAAACTCCTTTTTCAGACAAGGTGATAAATGAAATTGAATGTTGCAATTTAGCATGAAGCAATTGATGCATTTTCTTTAGCTCCTCCATTGACGCTACTGCAGAAATAATATGTAACCCTTCCTTTACTTCTTTCCAATTGGGCTTAAAAATGTCAATCCCCTGATAAGCAAAGAAGTTTTTCCTTTTAGGATCAACAGCAGTCAGAATTTGATGCTGCTTGCAAACTGCTATTATTTTTCGAATAGCATTTTCCGTTAGTACCCCTTTATTATAATCTTCGAGGATAACTATTTGTGGTTTTTCTGCAATAATGTATTTTTCAAAAGCGGTTAACAGCAACGATTCTTCTACAGGCGGCAGGTCTTCTACCATTTCAGCATCCAATCGCATCATTTGCTGATTGCGACTAATAATTCGAATTTTATTGGTAGTAATTCTGTCCGGACTTTGAACGAGGTAATCGGTATTAATATTTTTCTCCTTCAGTAGATTAATCAATTGATTGCCGTCATCATCCTTGCCGAGTACACTGATAACAGACACGGTTGCATCCAATGCTTGAATATTTAATGCCACATTACCTGCTCCTCCAATTCTTTGTTCTTTTTTGGATACCGTTACAACTGGAACTGGAGCTTCAGGCGATATTCTGTCTACATGCCCCCACCAATACGTATCTAGCATCAGGTCTCCCACTACTGCCACTTTTATTGACGCAAATTGCCCAAATAGTTTATCGAAATCCATAGCTATTTTTCCTTTTTTCTGTTATTGATGGCTAGATAATACAAAGGTATCCCTAACAAAACAATCCCCAATCCAAAACCAGCAAAATCGGGCTTCATCTTTATTAAAAAGATACAAAATACTGCAGCTAACAGGATATAAATGGCAGGTAATATTGGATACCCGAATGCTTTATAAGGACGTTCTACGTCAGGCATTGTACGACGTAACCTGAAAATACCAATAATGGTTAATGCATAAAATAATACCACGACGAAAGAAACCATATCCAATAAATCGCCATATTTACCACTTAGGCAAAGCAAGGAAGCTACCAAACACTGTATCCATAGTGCAAATTCCGGCACTGCATTTTTATTAAGGTTCGCTGCCTGTTTGAAAAAAAGTCTATCCTTGGCCATCGCATTGTATACCCTGGCGCCTGCCAAAATCAATCCGTTGTTACAACCAAATGTAGACACCATGATTAATACAGCAATCACATAAGTGCCCATATCCCCAAATATTTGCTTGGCTGCTGCCACTGCCACCCGATCATTTTCTGCACCTACAATGCCCTTTAATGGAAGTACGTTTAAATACATTAAATTGGCTGAAACATAAATTACCGTCACGATTAAAGTACCCAAAAACAAACTCAATCCAATATTGCGTTTGGGGTTCTTGATTTCACCTGCGATAAAAGTAACATTGTTCCATGCATCACTACTGAATATGGAACCCACCATCGCTGCTGCAATAGCACCAATCAATGCAGCACCGCTAATACCAAACCATTGTCCATTCTCAATAAATTTTCCTGCGGCATCTTTTTCCAACTGCATGGCTTGCATACCTGTAGCCCAATTCTGTGACCAGAAACTTTCTTTGGCTAAAAAGAAGCCAAAAATAATCAATCCGAATAGGGCTAATAATTTAGCAGAAGTAAATACCCTTTGTATCAGTTTTCCACCCTGAATACCCTTGGTATTAATATAAGTAAGTAAAACAATTAATATAATAGAAACAATTTGTGCAGCTGAAATACTAATAAACCCAAGATCAGCAATGATATGCTTCTCACTTAAAGCTGGTATCAAATAGGCTGCAAATTTGCTAAATGCAACCCCTACAGCAGCAATGGTAGCCGTTTGTATCACTGCAAAAAAGCTCCATCCATACAGAAACCCTGCCAATGGATTAAATGCTTCTTTCAAATAAACATATTGACCTCCAGCCTTAGGAAACATAGCGCTTAATTCCCCATAACTCACCGCTGCTGTTAAGGTCATAAACCCTGTTATTACCCATACTGCAATAAGCCATCCTGCACTACCTACATTTCTGGTAATATCGGCACTTACAATAAAAATACCTGAGCCAATCATGCTTCCTGCAACAATCATGGTGGCATCAAAGAGCCCAATGGAGGGCTTAAAGGAACTGCTTGTTTCTGTCATAAAAAATGTCCTGTTTATAGCAGGACAAGATAAATAAATTTATTTGATTGAAACTACTGACCTGACTTAGCCTTCATTTTCTCATTCATACCCTTTACCACATCATTTGTAATATTTAATGCTGGATCTTTGTAAACTAGGTAATCAAGACCAGTACCTGTAGTGAGAATATACATGTACTTTTTCTCTTTATTATATTCTGCAAGAAACTCTCTTAAACTTTTTTGAACATTGTCTGTAAAACCAAAACTCTCTTCACTCAGTGCCTGCCCTTGTGATTGTTTTCTGGCTTCAATTTGCTGTTGCTGCTGAATAAGTTGGTCTTGAAATTGCTGTGCTTCTTCCTGAGTGATAGCTGCACCTCGTTTTAAAAACTCATTCTTTTTTGCTTCCAAGCCACGCATACCTGTTTCCCATTCCGACTCGATTTTTTTCTGCTTGGCCTCCATTTCTGTCCTGCGCTGTTTGATATATGTAATATTTTCATACATCGAATCCAATTCAACATAAGCAATATGCGCTTTATTACAATTGCTATCCTTGGCATCATATTTAGCAGTAGCTGAAATATTCCCCTTTTTTCCAAGAGCAAATTTATCAATATACAAATATCCTACTGCTGCTAGCAACAGTACATTCATAGCAATAGACCAATTTTTCATCAACCTTTAAATTTGATGGCAAGATACCAACAAACACAGATTTGACAATAGTTTCGGCCAAAGATTTAGGAAAGGGTTAACGGAAGCGATTTTCGTAAGCAGACCAGTATCCAAACAATAAACAGGAGAAAAAGCAACCAATAAATTGCATAAAAAAGGAGCAAGTGATTTACTTGCTCCTATAATTAATTATTGAAAATAATTCTTACTCTTCATCGTCAAAACTCATTGCTTCCTTGGTAGTCATTAGCAATTCGTATTCCTCTTTACTACCTACAATCATATTTTCGAAGTCTCTCAAACCTGTACCTGCAGGAATATGATGTCCGGTAATAACGTTCTCTTTAAGCCCCAGCATTTCATCCGTCTTACCTTGTATAGCAGCAGATGAAAGCACCTTGGTAGTTTCCTGGAAGGATGCAGCAGATATCCAGCTATGTGTACCCAATGAAGCCTTGGTAATACCCAACAACAACGGTGAAGAGGTGGCAGGTTTTGCATCACGGTATTCAGCCAGTTTTTTATCTGCACGACGCAAGATTGAATTTTCTTCTCTTACATCCCTTAGTGTAACAATCTGACCCGGACGTAATTTGCTGCTATCGCCTGATTCAGTCACCACTTTCTTGTCGTAGATATAATCATTTTCTACATTGAAGTCGAACCTATCCTCTGTATCTCCTTCTAAGAATTTAGTATCTCCAGCATCTTCAATGGTTACTTTTCTCATCATCTGGCGTACAATAACTTCAATGTGTTTATCATTGATTTTTACACCTTGCAAACGATATACTTCCTGAATTTCATTTACCACATATTCCTGAACTGCAAAAGGCCCTTTAATAGCCAAAATATCAGCAGGAGCGATCTGACCATCACTCAAAGAAGCACCGGCTTTAACGAAATCACCATCTTGTACCAAAATCTGACGACTCAATGGTACCAGGTATTTTTTCACCACACTATCTTTAGCTTCTACAATGATTTCACGGTTACCACGTTTGATAGCACCAAAAGTAACCACACCATCAATTTCACAAACAACTGCAGGGTTGCTTGGGTTTCTAGCCTCAAACAATTCTGTTACTCTTGGAAGACCACCGGTGATATCTTTCAATTTGCTTAATACACGTGGAATCTTTACCAATACCTGACCACTTCTTACATCATCACCTTCTTCCACCACAATATGTGATCCTACTGGTAAATTGTATACTTTTTTCTCTTTACCTTCTACAATGATAGAAGCCAATTTGGTTTTATCTTTTGTTTCAATAACCACTTTTTCTCTGTGACCTGTTTGCTCATCTGCTTCATCACGATAGGTAACACCTTCAATTAAACTTTCGAATTTAATCGCACCATGAATTTCAGCAACAATTACATTGTTGAATGGATCCCATGTACAAATCACATCTCCTTTGCTTACTTTCTGTCCGTCTTTTACATTCAGTGTAGCACCATAAGGAACGTTATTAGTAATTAATAAACGATCGTTCTTTACATCCATGATTCTTACTTCACCCGTACGTCCAATTACAACATTCACTTTCTTACCTTCATTATCTTCTGTACTTACTGTACGCAAGCCATCAAATTGAATGGTACCGTCGAATTTAGCAGGCATGGTATTTTCAACTGATGCAGATCCCGCAACACCACCCACGTGGAAAGTACGCAAGGTTAACTGAGTACCAGGTTCACCAATACTTTGTGCAGCAATGATACCTACAGCATCTCCTCTTTGAGCAAGCATTCCACTTGCAAGGTTTTTACCATAGCAACGAACACACACACCACGCTTGCTTTCGCAAGTAAGCACTGAGCGAATCTCTACATTTTCAATACCACTTTCGTCAATCTTCTTAGCCATTTCAGCAGAAATCTCTTCTCCAGCAGGAGTCAATAATTCTTCTGTTAATGGATGGAATACATCATGTAAAGAAGTACGTCCTTCAATTCTATCAGACAATGGTTCAATAACATCTTCATTGTCTTTTAAGGCAGAAATTGCAATACCACGCAATGTGCCACAATCTTCATCATTAATTACTACATCCTGACTAACGTCAACCAACCTACGCGTTAGATAACCAGCATCCGCTGTTTTCAACGCCGTATCCGCCAAACCTTTACGAGCACCATGCGTACTGATAAAGTATTCCAATACACTTAAGCCATCTTTAAAGTTGGACAAAATTGGGTTTTCAATAATCTCACTACCTGATGATCCTGATTTACGCGGCTTAGCCATCAATCCCCTCAAACCAGCCAACTGCTTAATCTGTTGCTTACTACCACGAGCACCAGAATCAAGCATCATATATACAGAATTAAATCCTTGTTTAT
>CALRKF020000035.1:0-32529 GCA_943367825.1 Chitinophaga pinensis | reverse complement strand
GGCGAAATGCCAGATAAACTCAACTGGGCAAAGCGTTATCAATATGTAAATTATATTACCAAGTTTAATATTTTTTCGGACCAATTGAATGAACTGATGGCAGACTGTGATGACATTACTTGGAATGAATTAAATAATTTGATATATATGGAATTCAGTATTAAAAAAATTGTGAAGAAGTACAATAAAAAATGTCTTTAGCTAAGTAGCTTTTCAAAATACACCACTTCTTTTTCGGGGTTTACATAATAAGCCGGTATTTCATAAAACCCGTTTTTTTCATAGAGGCTTATAGCAGGTTTCATATGGCGGAGCGTGTCGAGTCGTATGCTGTTATACTTACATTGACGGGCAATAGCAAGTGCTTTATCCAATAATACTTGTCCAATACCCTGGTGCGCAAAAGGTCTTTGTACCCACATCCTTTTTAATTCCGCTATTTCATCGGTAATTTTTCTTACGCCCACACAGGCAATAAATGCGTCCTCATTTTTACATAAAACAATGCCACCAACAGATGGATGATACATGGTAGTCAATGACTGCAATTCTTCGTCGAAATGCTGAAAGCATAAATCAATACCCAACCAATTAGCGTATTCTTTAAATAAGCCAGCGGCCGCTTCATATTCTGTTGCGGTAGAAGCTATCAGGTACTCATGCATTATAAGATGATTTATTTGAGATGAATAAACCGGTAAATATTAATATGGCCGCTACAATTTTATAAAAAGATAATTGTTCGCCCAAAAATATCATCGCAATAATGGCCGCCATTACTGGCTGTGTGTAAATATAGGTGCCTGCTGTAGCAGCTCCCAAAACTTTTATACCATATGCATTAAATAAGTAGGCTAAAAAGGTACCTGCTATAACTATCATGGCCAGGTTGCCATAGGCCAATAAGTTATATGTTGGCCAAGGTATATTATTAAATTCCTGCCAGCCAAAGGGCAATACCATAAAAAATCCCAGTGTAAAAACCCAACGAATAATATGAATGGGATGATAGCGTTGCATCAATGGTTTTACCAGTACAAAATAAAAAGAATATGAAATTGCATTGATAATGATAAAAATATCTCCCAGTAAAACATCCTGTCCTGTTCCACCAGCCCCTTTATTCAATATTAATAATACTGCACCAGCTATGCCTAAGCCAAGGCCTATAAATTTAGGCAGTGCGGGCATTTCTTTTAATAGCCAGGCTGCAATGAAAGTGATAAACAAAGGAGTGGTAAGCATTAATAAAGAGGCATGAATGGAATAGGTCATCGAAAGACCTTTGATAAACAGTAGTTGGTTGATGGCTACTCCAGTAATGGCGCATAATACAAAGGCCCCTATATCTTTTTTTTGTATGCCAGCTTCACCTGGCTTGAATAAAAACAGGATCCAGAAAAAAATAACACTAACGCCTACCCGAATCAGGTTCAATCCAAATGGTTGAATGAAATGGTGGTTGGTTAAATATTTGACGGCACTTAAATTAATGGCAAAAAAGAGATTGGTGAACAGCAATGCCAAATGAGCTTCCCTTCTTTTATTCAATGCGATTTGTTTTTACAAATTTCGTAGTTGTAGTTGGTAAATCTTTCATTCGTCTGTCATTTTATAAAGTTTGATCAATTGAATGTATAGTTGTTCCCATCTGCACTTAGTTAATCTACCATACTTATAAAAACAAAAAACCACCCTTTTACAGGTGGTCTTGTTATTTACTAACCCACTATTTTCAGCAAGCAACTAAGCAGATTGCATTTCTTTTATTTTCTCTCTAATCTTAGCTTCAATCTCTGTAGCCATTTCAGGATTATCAGCCATTAGCTGCTTCACAGAATCTCTACCCTGACCAAGTTTGTCGCCATTATAACTAAACCAGCTTCCACTTTTTTGAACAATGCCCAATTCTACTCCCATATCAATGATTTCGCCGGTTTTACTGATTCCTTCGCCATAAATAATATCAAATTCGGCCTGACGGAAAGGCGGTGCCACTTTATTCTTTACCACTTTTACTTTTACGTGGTTTCCGACTGCTTCATCGCCATCTTTAATCTGTGTCATACGACGGATGTCCAATCTTACAGAAGCATAAAACTTAAGTGCATTTCCACCAGTAGTTGTTTCGGGATTACCAAACATCACACCTATTTTTTCTCTTAACTGGTTAATGAATATGCAAATGGTATTTGTTTTATGAATGGTAGCGGTAAGTTTACGCAGGGCCTGGCTCATTAATCTTGCTTGCAAACCCATTTTACTATCACCCATTTCACCTTCCAATTCTCCTTTTGGTACCAAGGCTGCTACAGAGTCAATAACCACTACATCCAGGGCGCCTGAAAGAATCAGCCGATCCGCAATTTCTAGAGCCTGTTCCCCATAATCAGGTTGTGAAATCAATAAATTATCAATGTCTACACCCAGTTTTTGAGCATAGGCACTATCAAAAGCATGCTCTGCATCTATAAACGCACACATGCCACCTCTTTTCTGTGCTTCAGCAATTACATGTATCGCAACGGTTGTTTTACCGCTTGATTCCGGACCATAAATTTCCACTACCCTACCTCTAGGAAGACCACCAATACCTAATGCCACATCCAATCCAATTGAGCCAGTAGAAATGACCTCAATTTCCATATTGGTTTTTTCATTCATCATCATTACTGAGCCTTTACCAAAGTCTTTATCGATCTTATCCATGGTAAGTTTCAGCGCCTTGAATTTTTCTGATTTTTCTGTTTTGTCTGTTTTGTCTGTTGCGTTACTCATTGTTGTAAGTTTTAAGTTTTGTATCTGTTTAAGCGTATAAATGTAGAAACGGATACGAAGATAGGTGTTTTAATTTATCAACACTAATAATTTTAGTATTTTTTTTGATAATAATTTTAGTTTTTTGAAAAGTCTTACTGGATGAGGGTTTTACAAAAAAAATCCCCCAAAGAGGAATCCATGGGGGTTGTTCAAGCATGAGAATAAATCATAGAAGCGGTTCTCCACAAATTAGCAAAGGCCGATTTTGTTCAGGCTTTGCCAAATTGCCTATATAATTTCAAGAATAAGGAGATTAGTGATACAAAGAGAAGATTGTTTTTGCATGCAAACAATACCACTAAAGTGTAGTTTTAAGGCTGCATTTAGCAGATTTTATCACTTTATGTAAAAAATGTTTAATACCTAAGAGGGTGGAGGAAGTTCCCTTGAACTGGCCTTATAGGATTATAATTTTTTCCAGCATGCCAGGCTATTACCTGTCTTTTGCGTTTCAAAGCCCATAACTTTTAAAAAATTGAGATGACCGGAATGTTGCACATCATTGTATGCAATACGATGGATACCCTTGGAGAGGAGAAATTGTTTTTCCTTTTCAAAAATATAGCGACCCACTTTAAAATCGCGGTACTTCGGAAGAGTATAATTGAGTTGAACTGTAGCTGTTCCATTTTCATCCACATGGGCAGAAAACATATTGGCAATAACTAGGTCTCTCAAAACCACAAAATTTAAATTCCCCTCCAAATCCGCTTCCTTAAAATGAGGAAAATAAGACTGAATATCTTTACGATAATGTGTAATAAACTTATTTGCCAAAACTTCGTTGCCCGTAAAAACAATTAAATCGAAATTTTCTTTACGCCTATAAATTTTAAACAGGTAATATATATTAATAACAAGCAAAATGCCATTGGTTAATAAAACAGGTACGGCATTAAGCATTATACCATAAACGATAAATGCTATAGTACCTGCAGCATTATACCACCTGAATTTAATCTCATTATTTACAATCAGTGAAATAACAAGCATTAAAGATGCCAGATATCCAAAATAAGTAGCGATGGCGTGCAAGGAAAACATTATAATCATTGTGCTGCTTCGTCGTGGAGATAATCCTTTCTTTTTAATTCGAAATTACGGCCAAGGTACAATCTTCTTACTTGTTCATTGCCAGCCAATTCTTCAGCTGTGCCATGTTCAAATATTTTTCCATCTATCAACAGATAAGCCCTGTCGCAAATGGAAAGCGTTTCATTTACATTATGATCAGTAATAAGAATACCGATATTTTTAAATTTAAGTTTGGCAACAATGGCTTGTATATCTTCCACCGCAATGGGATCTACACCGGCAAAGGGCTCATCCAATAGAATAAACTTAGGGTCTGTAGCCAATGCACGGGCAATTTCTGTTCTTCTTCTCTCCCCTCCACTAAGTGTATCACCGTTATTTTTTCGTACATGTTGCAAACGAAATTCATCCAATAAGCTTTCCAGTTTGTTTCTTTGCGCTGGCTTGGTTAGCTTGGTCATTTCCAAAACCGCAGCAATATTATCTTCTACACTCAGTTTACGAAAAACACTGGCTTCCTGCGGCAAATAGCCAATTCCCATCTGTGCCCTTTTATACATGGGCAATTTGGTAATATTGATATCATTTAAAAATACCTCCCCCCGATCGGGCTTGATAAGTCCCACCACCTGATAAAAAGAGGTTGTTTTGCCGGCACCATTCGGGCCCAATAATCCAACAATTTCTCCTTGCTTTACATTGAAGGAAACATCATTGACTACCGTGCGGCTGCCATATATTTTAACAAGGTTCTTTGTTTGAATGATTAAGCTCAAAATAATTACTTTGAAGCAAAAGTAAAACAAAGCATTTAATGCTTGGTGAGCTTATTTTATTTAACAGCTATTTGTGCTTTATGGCTACTTACCTAAGTTTGCACATAATTTAGCATGAACCGATGCGCCAGCACAAAGGAATCGAGTATTGAGCGCATTGCTTAGACGTGCTATTTAATAATTTATTATGAAAGTAATCGACCATATCAATCAGGCCAAGGATACCCTTGTTTCCTTTGAAATTCTTCCCCCCTTAAAAGGTAAGGGCATTCAATCCTTGTATAAACACCTTGATCCATTAATGGAATTCAATCCTGCCTTTATCAATGTTACCTACCATCGCAGCGAACATGTATTTAAAAAAAATGCAGATGGGAGTTTTCAAAAAGTGATTGTACGCAAAAGACCAGGCACCGAGAGCATCTGCGCTGCTATTATGAATAAATACAGTGTAGATACGGTTCCCCATTTGATTTGTGGAGGATTTAATGTAAATGAAACAGAGGACGCCCTTATTAATTTGCATTACCTGGGCATTGACAATGTACTGGTATTACGCGGCGATGCAGCCAAAAATGAAACAGCTTTTGAACCCGAACTAGGCGGACATAAATTTGCTTCAGACTTACTAAAACAAGTAGTAGACCTAAACAGTGGGGTATATTTAGAAGAAGACCTAAAAGATACCAGCAATATGAAATTCTGTATTGGCGTGGCGGGCTATCCAGAAAAACACTTTGAGGCACCCAATATGGATTCAGACTTACAATACCTCAAAAAGAAAGTTGACATGGGCGCTGATTATATTGTAACGCAAATGTTTTTTGACAACGAAAAATACTATGCTTTTGTAAAAGCCTGTCGTGCTATCGGCATCAATGTGCCCATCATTCCAGGATTAAAGCCAATTTACAATAAGAAGCAACTGACCATGTTGCCAAAAGTTTTTCATATTGATTTGCCTGCTCCTTTGAGCAATGAAATATTTAAATGTAAAACAGATGAGGAAGTAGAGAAAGTAGGCCGCGACTGGCTGCTTTACCAATCACAGGAACTGAAAAAATTTGGCGTACCTGTTTTACATTATTACACATTAGGTAAACCACATATGGTAGCCGATGTAGTAAAAGCATTGTTATAAGGAAATGCAAGAATCACCTTGCCACTACCTAACTAGAATTAAAAACGCCCTTTATAAAAAGGGCGTTTAATCTTTTCCGTTATTAATTATTTCAATAATTGCTGAAATACTTTTTCATCAATCTTTAGTGGATATTTCTTTTTCAATTCTGTAATCCATTTTTCTTCTACTACCACTTGATAATCGTTGATCACTAGGCCCTTTGCTTCCTCAAATGTTCTGGGCTGATTATCGGGATAAAGCTTTAATATTTTAATAAAAGAGGCTGATCCATCGGTATTATTAATAGCAGGAGTAGTGATGGTACCCGGACTGGTTTGTGCCCCTTCGGGTAAGCTGATTTGATTGAGTTCGTACCTGCCAGAATCCGCCTGTACATTCATATTGCTTTCCTCCGCAATTTTTTTCCAGTCCTTACCCTGCTTGAGTGCTTCCGTAGCTTCCCCAGCAGCCTTTTCATCCTTGCAATTGAACAATAAGATATCTGCACTGGCAGACCAGCGATAATTATTTTTATTTTGAGTATAGGTTTTTTGCAAACCCTCCGCATCATTTGAAGCCTTGCTCCATACATTTCTTTCCATTATTTCAAATAACATATTACCTTCCTTGAATTCCTGCATTTGGTATTTAAAATCGGGATTATATTCATCGAGGTGTTCTTTATAATATTCTAAAGCAGTAATGTTGATGTATTTCTGAAACAGCATTTCATTGGTTTCCCCTTGGTACAATTCCCCACTGGCTTTGTAGTCTTTTACAAAATTCAACCAGTCGCTGCCTTTCACAGTAGATTTGGCAAATGAATAGATTACCTTATTGCTAATAGGAAATTTTTTAATTCGCTCTGTACTGGGATTGGCACTAATGCTATCTGCGAACTTGAATAAGTCTGCATTGTTTACAGCAGGATTTCTTTTAAACCCAATTTGCTTAATAATTTGTTTGTTGAATTTGTCTTTGGCAGCATTTACCCTCGAATCCTGATTTATTTTTTGTTTCATATCAAACAAATAGGCTGCATCCGATTTATCTGTAGGGGTAGGCGTATTGCTGATTCTTTTTAAAATATGAAAACCAAATTTGGTGAAGAATGGTTTACCAATCTCACCGTCCTTGGTCAATTTTATAACTTCTTTTTCGAAAGGAAGTTCAAATTTACCGGTGCCAAATTCAGGCATCTCTCCGCCAGTTAAATAAGTCAGTTTATCATCACTTACCAATTTAGCAATTTCAGCAAAGTTGGCACCACTCATAAGTTTTGCATACACAGAATCCGCTTTGCGTCGAACTGTTCCAAAATAATCGCCATTGTCATCTGGCGGAAAGGCCAATAAAATTTGAGCTATTTTATATTTGCCCATGCTCTTTCTTTCATCAATCACCCTAAAAACATGGAGTCCATTTTTAGAACGATAGGGTTTACTACTTTGGCCGAGCTTCAGATTATAAATAATATTTTCATACTCATATGGAACAGTGAAAGCAGTAATATATCCCAAATCAGACGCTTTAACTTTCATATATTTTTCTGCAATCTCATCAACCAGTTCGTCATAGTCACTTGCCCCTTTAGATAATTCTTCATACAATTCATTCATTGCCTTATACACCCTTTGTGTATCTTCCTTGGTCATTTTGCCATCAATTTCTTTATAGAAATGCAATACATGCAAGTCTTTCTGGCTGCGTGCAAAAGCCTCGTCTACCAATGCGTTCATACCAACTTCATCGTTCATATAACTATCTTCTACCTGACCGCGGAAACTTTGAATATCGTATTTCAGTTGAGGTAAAGTATCTAAATGAATATCCTGCGCAGCTTTTACCTTTAACTTGAACTTTGTATACAAATCAAGGTATTCACGCAAAGCTTTCTCTTTGTCAGCTACGGGTGTCTTATTCTTATTATACGCTTTTAAAAACTCATCCTTACTGACTGCTTGATTACCGAATGTAAATAAGGTTTGTGCATGAATGGCCGGCACTGCCAGCATAAACAAAACTGCTATGTATATTTTTTTCATAATAATGATTTATTGAGCCTTCCATTTTACTTCCAGCAGGTCATTCAACTGTTTCCAATCGAGCCCTTTGGCAATGATTCTTTTGTCTTTATCGAGCAAATATAGTTTGGGTGTGATGGTCACATCGTATAACTGTCTGAAACCCGCTTTCTGAGCGGCATTCTCAGCCGCTTCCATCTCCTTGGTTTGGTAAACATGCACCCAATCATTTAATTGGTGTTCTTTGATATAACTAACCCACTCCCCTTTTACGTTTTCTGTTAGCACGGCATAAATAGCAAGGTTATGTTGTTTCCAGGAAGCCTGATAGATAGAATCGATTTTTGGTATTTCCTGCTTACAATGACCACAAGTAGGATCCCAAAACACCACTACAGTATAATCGGCATTCACTCCATAAAGTGGCGTTGGTTTACCGGTGCTATCAATCATATCGAGGTTGGCAGCTTGTTCGCCCAACAAATTAGACATGAGCATATAAGCCCTTCGACTAATGGTTTCTTGTTGCTTTTCATTGAGCCAATTGGTAATTCCCTTGCTATGATATTTTTCAAAAAGATGTACAAATACCGCATCTTGTCCCATGTATTTAGGACTAATATACTCATCGGTTAACCAGTTGAGCAATAGCTTGTACATTTCGGGACAGGTTCTTGCCAATAACAAACGATAATCAATATCTTTTATCAAGGTATCAGGCGACTGTATCAAAATTTCTCTATAATACCGTTCTAGTCTCGGCATGAAAAAAGGAGTACGAATAACTCTTTCATCCATAAAGCTGATACCATCCCAATAATGTTGTTTATAATAATTGTAATTAACCAGCGTATCTTCTTTTGTTTTTGCCACAGCAATTGGCAATACCGGTTCCTTCATAGCTTCCAGCAACATCGCAAGCATTGAATTGGGTTGTTGCTTGATGATATTATTACGACGAAGATTCAGTTCATTTTGGTATTGATTGTATTTCTTTTCGTGCAATAAGGAATCTGCTAAATTTTTGGAGGCCTTATAGGCAGCTCTTTCTGCTTCAATCAATTTTCCTTTAGCAGTGGTAAACTTTACATATTGCGTAAAAAAGGCATTGTCTTTTGAACCCATTACTACAAACTTATTCACCAAATCGGATGTATCGGCCTTAATGGTTAATACCTGTTCTTTGTTTACCAAAAAATCGGATCGATGTGTTTTGCCCGGAAAAAAGATACTATAAACGCCACCCGGCAATCTTCTTTTGCCCGTAAAAACGGCTTTCCCATTTTTAAATACAGCCGAATCCTCTACGCTGAAATTATTGCCATTGGCAAAGGTCAAATACGTAATCCCAGATTTAAATTGAGGATCTAGCAACGTAATAGTAAACCGTTGAGCAGGTAACTGTTGTAGCAGCAACAGCGAAATACTGTAAATAAATAGTTTTCTCATTGTATAAAAGATTGCAAATGTATCTAAAAACGCTGATTGTTGAGCCGGGTAGCCAAATCCGTCCCCCATTATTACAATTCATTAACAATCCTTATTTTGACTATTAATGAGGTATTTTTGCTGCCGTGAAAAAGAAAAAAGAAAAAATAATATTGACGGATATTACCGTAACAGACTATGCCGCAGAGGGAAAGGCCCTTGCCAGGGTAGATGGTAAAGTAATTTTTATTAGTGGGGCCGTGCCGGGTGATGTGGTAGACATCTTTATCACCAAGAGCAAAAAGGACTGGGCCGAAGGAAGGGTTGAAAGAATAAAGCAATATGCCCCGGATAGAGCCAATCCCTTTTGTAAGCATTTTGGCGTTTGCGGTGGTTGTAAATGGCAGATGCTACCCTATCGCCTGCAGTTACAATACAAAGAGCAGGAGGCCATGCAAAATCTAAAAAGAATTGGAAAGCTGGATTTGCCTCCTTCCTTGCCAATTATTGGGGCTGATCGTACCGAACAATACCGCAATAAGCTTGAATTTACCTTTAGTAATAAACGCTATTTATTGCCTGAAGAAGCCGCCAATCCTGATACTGAGCAATCAGGTGCTTTGGGATATCATGCACCCCGGCTTTTTGATAAGGTTATTGGAATTGATGAGTGCTTTTTGATGGACCCTATCAATAACCTCATTCGAAATACAGTACGTGCCTTTGCACTAAAAAACGAATATAGTTTCTACGATTTCAGGCTGCATACAGGATGGTTACGCAATATCGTTATTCGTTATAGCAGCACGGGTGAATTGCTGGTGAACATGATATTGAATTATGAAGATGCTACCGAAAGAATTAAATTATTGGACCATTTATTACAAGAAGTACCCGCAATTACCAGTTTGGTATATACAATCAATCCAAAATGGAATGACAGTATTTATGATTTGACTCCTCAGGTATATTTTGGCAAAGGATTTATCATGGAAAAATTAGAAGATTTTCAATTCAAAATATCTCCTAAATCTTTTTTTCAAACCAATACCAAGCAAGCCGAGCAATTGTATCGGGTGGCCAGGGATTTTGCAGGGTTAAGTGGGCAGGAAATTGTGTATGATCTGTATTGTGGTACTGGAAGCATTGGCATCTTCTTAAGTAAGCATGCCAAGAAAATTATTGGTGTGGAAGTGGTGGCAGAAGCAATTGAAGATGCCAAGGAGAATGCAGCCATCAATCAAATTAAGCATGCTTCCTTTTTTGCAGGAGATGTAATCAAGATATGTAATGATGAATTTTTTCAGGAGCATGGCAGGCCTGATGTAATCATTACCGATCCGCCACGTGCTGGTATGCATGAAAAACTCGTTGTAAAATTGCTGGAAATGGTGGCTCCTAAAATTGTATATGTGAGTTGCAATACAGCTACCCAGGCCCGCGACCTGGCGCTGTTAGACGAAAAATACAGCATCAAAAAAATACAGCCGGTAGACATGTTTCCGCATACCCATCATATTGAATCTGTCGTACTCTTAGAACTGAAGTAATTTATATCCGCTAATTTTGACCCATGGCTTATAATAATTCTGGCAATAGTTTGCAAAAAACAGCTCCGGTTGTTTTCAACCTGATCATCATCAACGCATTGGTGTTTGTTGCGCAATTGGTAATGGACAAACAAGGTGATATGTTCACCATCAATATTGCCCTATTCCCAATTGATTCTCCTTATTTCAAGCCGCATCAAATAATCACTCATATGTTCGCGCATGGAGGTTGGGGACATATATTTTTCAATATGTTTACCCTATTTATGTTCGGCAGTTCATTAGAGCGATTTTGGGGTAGTAAGAAATTTTTATTGTTTTATATGCTCTGTGGATTGGGCTCTGCAGTGGCATTACTTGGGATGGATTATTTAGGCATCAGCAGGTTTTTCTTTGCGGTAGGTGCTTCTGGTGCTATTATGGGTTTGATGGCAGCCTTTGCCTATCTTTTTCCCAATACACAATTACTTATTTTCCCTTTCCCTGTTCCAGTAAAGGCCAAATGGGCGATCCCTGTATTGATGGCCATTGATTTGTTTGGTGGTTTTGCAACGATTCCGGGCGATAATATTGCGCATTTTGCTCATTTGGGGGGTGCGTTAACAGGATTTATAATTGTGTTAATTTGGAACAAAACCAACCGAAGAACGTTTTATTAATCGATATCTTTAAAATGTAAAATTTTTAATGGGAGAAGCAGACAGACATATAGAATATAGGGAAAAGATGAGTGAACCAGGATTGCGCTTTAGCATCAACAGCCCGGTTATTTTGCTTATTTCCATCAACTTCACGGTTTTTTTATTCATCCAGTTGTTTCAGTTTGGCAACACGATGGGTGATACGGCGATAGCCCCTTATTTCTATGAAAAAATGCACTTGTTCTTGGTGCCAGCAGGGTTAAAAGATTTTTTATACCAACCCTGGAGCATTCTTACTTATTCATTTTTTCATATTCATTTCTTCAGCCTGATTAGCAATATGCTTTGGCTTTGGGGATTTGGCAGTATACTACAAAGTCTAACTGGCAACCGGCATAGTTTTCCTGTTTATTTATATGGAGCAGTAGCAGGTGCAATCGCTTTTTTAGCCTTCTCATTCTTTGACCCTATTATCCCTGCTTACCCATTGGAGGCATCGAATGCAGCCATCATGGCGGTAGCAATGGCTGTTACCACCATCGCACCAAACTATCGGTTATTTCAACATATAGGAAGGGGTATTCCACTTTGGGTATTCACTATTTTATATGTAATTGTTGACTTGGTAGGATTGGGAGGCGTATCTATTCATCATTATATTACCCATTTGGCGGGTGGAGCAATGGGAATAATTTATATGTTGCTGTATAAACGCGGACATGATTTAGGAGCCTGGATGAATCAAGTTTACGAATGGTGCAATGGCATATTCAAGCCAGCAACAAAAACAAATAAATCAAGCATTAAAGAGAAGGTATTTTATAAAACAGGCAATCGCAGTCCCTATCAAAAAACAGCTCAAATTACCGAGCAAAGAATCGATGCCATTCTGGATAAAATCAGTCAGCAAGGGTATGACTCGCTTAGTAAAGAAGAAAAAGATATTTTAAAAAAAGCTAGTGAGCAATAAAAAAATCTTGCCCCTGTATTTATTTAACAATTGTAGACCCTAATTTTTATTGAATGCCTTATCGTTTTTTCAGAAGGTTTACCAAACAAATCTTAATCAGTTCTAATATACTGGTAGCTTTGTTATTTTTACTGGGCTGCTATAGTCATTGGTTCAATCCAATGCATTTTTGGCTATTGGGCTTTCTGACCCTAAGTGCTTTTTATTTTTGGATTATATTATTGGGCTTTATTTTTTTCTGGTTATTTGTAAAACCCCGCTGGGTAATTATATCGCTACTGGCATTTGGATTGGGATTTCAGCCAATGATTAATATTGTGCCATTTCGTTTTTCTTCTTCTTTTTCTATCGAAAAAGACAGCAATGCTATTAGGGTGATGAGCTGGAATGTAGAGCATTTTGATATACTTGAACACAAGACCAAACCGGAAAACAAGGAAAAGATGTTTGACCTGGTGAATAAATACCAGCCCGATATTGCCTGCTTTCAGGAAATGGTTGGCAGTGATCAATACCCAGATGCTATCAATTATATTCCCGACTTTTTAAAAAAACTATCCTTTAATGACTATTATTATTCTTATAATGATAAACTCGATTTTGACGGCAAGCATCATTACGGCATCATCATATTTAGTCGATACCCCATACTTAAGCGACAGACGATTATGTGGTATCCTAATGATTACAATTCCATCATACAATATGTAGATATTCTAAAAGGAACTGATACCTTCCGGGTGATTAACCTACACTTACAATCACTTCGTTTTAGCAAGGCTAATCTAACTTATATTAAACAGCCGGAGTTTGAAGATGAGGAAGCCATCAAGATGAGCCGCAATATTGCCGGTAAATTCAAAGTGGGATTTTTGAAAAGAAAAGTACAAGCAGATCATATAAAAGAAGAGATTGATAAAAGTCCTTACCCGCTAATTGTTTGTGGCGATTTCAATGATGTACCCAATAGTTATGCCTATGCCACTATTGGAAAAAATTTACAAAATGCCTTTGTAGAAAAAGGAATTGGCTTGGGCCGTACTTTTACTGGTATCAGTCCTACCCTAAGAATTGACAATATTTTTGCCGACAATCGCTTTCGAATAGAACAGTTTATACGGGTAAATAAAAAATTAAGTGACCATTTTCCTATTCTATCGGATTTGATTTTTAAAAAATAACCTATCTTCACCTCCTCAGATGAAATTTTATCACTCATATTGTTTTTTTGGTTGCCCTTGCGGCAATGTATAATATCTTTGTCCCTGAATGGGACCACTTCATTTTATTTTTTTCAATCATTTAATTCCTCCATTTAGGATAGCAATATGTCTTTAAAAATTTATAACTCGTATACCAGACAAAAAGAAGTTTTTGAATCTATAACACCCGGACATGTGGGTATGTACGTGTGCGGACCAACCGTTAGCGGAGAAAGTCACTTAGGGCATGCAAGACCTTATATTACATTTGATGTATTGTACCGATACCTTACTTATAAAGGATATAAGGTTCGGTATGTAAGAAATATTACGGATGCCGGGCATTTTGAAGAAGAAGGAAGAGCAGCCGAAGATAAGGTGAGTAAGAAAGCATTGTTGGAAAAACTGGAACCCATGGAATTGGTTCAAAAATACACGAACCTTTATCATTGGGCCATGCATCAGTTTAATTGCGTTGACCCTAGTATCGAGCCTACTGCCACAGGTCATATCGTAGAACAAATCAACATGATTGAAAAAATCATTCAGGAGGGATATGCCTATGAAGTGAATGGCTCGGTATATTTTGATGTAAAAAAATATGCAGCCAATTATGATTATGGAAAATTGAGTGGAAGAATACTGGATGATCTTTTAGAAACCACGCGTGAACTAGATGGACAGGAAGAAAAAAAAGACCGTGCTGATTTTGCACTTTGGAAAAATGCAGCGCCAGAGCATATCATGCGATGGAAGAGTCCATGGGGAGAGGGTTTTCCCGGATGGCATATAGAATGTTCTGCTATGGCGACCAAGTACCTGGGTGTTGAATTTGATATACATGGGGGTGGTATGGACTTACAATTCCCGCATCATGAGAGTGAGATTGCACAAAGTACTATTTGCAATCACCACAATCCTGTTCGTTATTGGATGCACAATAATATGATTACCATCAACGGCAAGAAGATGGGTAAAAGTTATAATAATGTCATCAAACTAACGGAGATGTTTAGTGGCAATCATCCATTGCTTACACAGCCATTTCACCCGATGGTGGTTCGTTTTTTTATTTTGCAAAGTCATTATAGAAGTACACTGGATTTTGGAAGTACTGCATTAGAAGCCAGTGAAAAAGCACTCAAGCGCATCTGGGAAGCCTATGAGTTGTTGCAAAAAATGGAACCAGACACATCACATCTTGTGGCTGCTGATGGCGAATTGGAAACGAAAGTTTTGCAATTGTTGAATGAACTGGAGGAGTTTATGGATGATGATTTGAGTACGGCCAAAGTATTGGCTAATATGTTTGAATTGGTGCCTACCATTAATTCTATCAAGGACGGCATTATAAAAGCTACTGCTATTAGTGGTGCTACATTACAATTAATGAAGGATCGTTTTAAAGTTTTTCTGGAAGATATCATGGGTTTGATGAGCATGAATAGTAAGGATGATGGAAGTTTAGAAAGAGTAATGCAGTTGTTGATTGATATCAGAAAAGAAGCCAAGTCAAAAAAGGATTTTGCCACCAGTGATAAGATTCGAAACCAATTAGCCGAAATGGGTATTTTATTGAAGGATGAGAAAGCTGGTGAAATGAGCTGGTCAAAATTATAAAACCACAGGTATGAATTTCAACTATGAAGAAGAACTGATTAAAATTGGTATTGCTTTTTTAGCAGGTGGAATTATTGGTATCGAAAGAGAGTATCGCAGCAAACCGGCTGGCTTTAGAACCATGATTATGATTTGTGTAGGTTCTGCACTTTTTACCATTCTTTCTAAAGAGATATCGGATATTAGTCCCGATCGTATTGCCAGCAATATTGTTACGGGTATTGGTTTCATTGGTGCCGGTGTAATATTCAAAGAAGGCATGAGCATCAATGGGCTTACCACGGCCGCATTGATTTGGGTAACTGCTGCATTGGGAATGGCTGCCGGAATTGGTAATTATGTGATGGTAGGTGTTGTGCTGGGTGTAGTTATTTTCACCTTATTCATTCTACAGTATTTGCAGGATTTGGTGGACCGCACACATACCGTAACAGTGTACAAAATAAAATACGCTCATCATAGTTATTCACAAAAAGAACTGGAAGCGCATTTTAAACAGGTGCATATCAGGTTTACCTTGATACATATTGAAAAAGAAGCTGAGCTAATCAGTATTACTTATCGTATTATTTCAAATATCAAAATTCATCAGCAATTGAATGATTATTTTATAAACAATAATGCTATTCACAGTTTTACTGTTTAAAGTATAAAAAATACTACTTATTACTTTTTTATTGGTTGGCTCCTTCTTTTTCTAAACATTGTTTATTTTATACAAACCATAATTATAAATGCAGCACCTCATACATTTATCGAAAGATAAAAAGCTCAAAAAAATAATGGAGGCGCAGGAACACTATATTTTAAGCCGTAGAAAAAATATCTGTCTTCATTTGTGTTATTCTATTATGAGCCAGCAGTTGAGTACAAAAGTGGCAGCTGTTTTTCACCAAAGGTTTTTGGCATTGTACAATAATAAAAATCCGAGCATAGCACAAATTGTCAATACAAAATTTGAAACACTCCGCAGTATTGGACTAAGCAATGCCAAAGCGAACTATGTATTGAATGTAGCGCAGTTTTTCATTGATGAAAAAATTACGGATGGAGTTTTGTATAAAATGAGTAATGAGGAAATCATTGGTTACCTCACCCGTATCAAAGGGGTGGGTCAGTGGACTACAGAAATGATTTTAATGTTTACGCTTGGCCGGGAAGATGTATTTCCTTTAGATGATTTAGGCATACAACAAGCGATGTGTAAGTTATACAAAATAGAAGCTACTGATAAAAAGAAAATGAAGCAAAGTATGTTAGCCGTTGCACAGTATTGGTCACCCTATCGCACTTATGCGTGTAGGTATTTGTGGGGATGGAAGGATAATAGTGCGGGGAAATAAAAAAAGGATGTTTGCACATCCTTTTTTTATTTATCAATACTTTTTTACTTCACCAACTTCAATTCATTGATAAGGTTGCTTGCACCACCCAATTTATCAATACACCACAACACATACCTAACATCTACACAAATGGTTCTATTGAGGTCTTTATCAAAAGCAATCTTATGACTTAACGCTTCATAGTTTCCATCAAATGCAAGTCCAATCAAATTGCCATTGGCATCTATTACTGGAGAACCAGAATTACCACCCGTAATATCATTGGTTGTGATAAAAGTTACTACCAGGTCTTTTGTTCTTTTATCCATGTACTGTCCATAGTCCTTTTTCTGCAACATTTCAATTTGCTTGGTAGGCGCATCAAATTCATAATCGCCTTTTTTGTATTTTTCCAGGATTCCTTTTGCAGTACATACATAGTCATAAAACACGGCGTCGCGTGGGTTATAGCTTTTTACATTACCATAACTTACGCGCATACTGAAATTGGCATCTGGATACATTTTCTTTACAGCAGCTGGATTCATCTCCATGATGCCCTTCATATAAGCACGTCCCAATTCATTATTCTTGTTTACAAAAGCTGCATACAATGGTGCATACTTCGTGCTGTAGTTTTTAACAAAAGCACTCGCAAATGCAAATGCTGGATCGGCTTGTAAAACTGCCGCATCAGGCTTAGCAATAAAAGCATCCCATTTGGCATCGTCGAAAATCATGGTATTGCTAAATACGTCTTTAGCCCATTTTTTATAAGTGGCTTCCTCATTTAAATCGCCATAATTGGCTTTCAATGATTCATAAAAACCGATAGGCTGTTGTGATTTGTCAATATCGGTATAAAATAGCTGACATACTGCGGCCAGAATTTTTTCATCACTTGGTTTATCCTCTCCCTCTAAAAATCCTTTGCGGTTATTGTTGGCGGCATCCGCTGCTTTTTTAACATCAGCTTCTGTACTGCCCTTTTTAGTAATGGCATTTTCAATGCCTGCCAATTGGGAGGCAAAAGCTGCCACAGGTGAACCCATGATACCTTCGTTGATATACTGACGATGTTTGCTATACGGCGTCCATGCTATATAGTTAGTATTATAGTCAGCGAAAATGTTTTCATATTCAGGCTTTCCTTTTGCCCATGCAGTGAAAGCTGTTTCATATTTTTTCTTTTCAGCTTCTGTATTGAATTTTTTTAGTTGCTTGGTTTCACCATCAAAAAATTTCCAGTAATTGGCAATACCTGCATAACTACTGGCTAGTTTTAATTTGATAGCTGGATCCTTAATCATTTCATTGTACATATATTTCAAACGCATATCGCGCAATGCAACCAAAGAAGGATTTTCAATTTCATTTTTCAATGAAATACCAAAACTTGTTTCATAACGATTGGTTCCACCTGGATAGCCATATATCATTGCATAATCGCCATCTTTAAATCCTTTGATACTAACGGGTAAAAAATGTTTTGGTTTCAAGGGTACATTGTCTGTACTGAAATCTGCAGGTTTGCCATCTTTTGCAGCATATACTCTGAATACACTAAAATCACCGGTATGTCTTGGCCATTCCCAGTTGTCGGTATCACCACCAAATTTACCTACACTTTCTGGAGGTGCACCTACTAAGCGAATATCCCTATAAGTTTTGTATACATACATGATATATTGATTGCCTTTAAACATGCTGTAAATTCTTCCAGCTAAACCATTTTCTTTATCGGCCACTTTATCTGTAATGGACTTATACACTTCAGGTAATTTTTTAACTCTATCATCCCATGACAATCCCTTTACAGCATCTTCCACTTCTTTGGTAACATCTACAATTTTATCAAGGAACTGAACTGTCAGGCTGCTTTTAATTTCCTGTTCTTTATTCAATGCATAAAATCCATCCCTTAAGTAGTTGTGTTCTACACTACTGGCATTTGCAATGGCACCATATCCACAATGGTGATTGGTAAAAATCAAACCCTGGCTACTAACAATTTCACCTGTGCAACCTCCACCGAATATGAGGATGGCATCTTTTAAAGATGATTTGTTGATGGAGTACAATTGCTCCTTGCTCAATTTCAAACCTCTTTTCACCATGTCATTGTATACTTGTTGCCCCAATAACATAGGCAGCCACATACCTTCATCGGCGCTGGCCTTTAATAAACTGATGGACAGTAATAATGAGATAAATAATTTCTTCATATAGCTTTATTTTAAGGGGCAAAATTAGTCAATATTTGATGATTAGTCCTGACGGATATCAGTTTTGGGTATATTCTAGTGGGGCATAATTCTCTATCTTTGTACATCAACTATGGGATTTATAGATTTTCAACTTCCAGCATCGATTGCACGGGCGCTTCATCTCCCTGTCAGTGACCCACGCAGGCAACAATTGAAAGTGCTGAAAAAACTATTGAAAAAAGCACGCTTTACAGAATTTGGCCAACGCTATCGTTTTGATGAAGTATTACTCAGTCGCCATCCCGGAAAAAAATTTCAACAACTCGTACCCACTTATAATTATAATAAAATCTTTGATGCATGGTGGCACAAGGCCAAAGATGGTGTACCAGATGTTTGTTGGCCTGGTGTTATCAAATATTTTGCCCTAAGCAGTGGAACCAGTGATGCTACCAGTAAGTATATTCCTATCACCAAGGAAATGCTCCGTAGTAATGTAATCACCAGTTTTAAACAATTGATCAGTTTTACCAAATACCACGATGTGCCTAAAAGCGCTGTTGGTAAAGGCTGGCTGATGCTGGGAGGAAGTACCGAATTACAAAAAGGTCCTACTTATTATGCCGGTGATTTAAGTGGTATACAACAAAAAAATATTCCCGTTTGGTTTCAAGCACTCTCTCTATATAAACCCGGGAAAAAAATTGCCCGCGAAAAAGATTGGAGTAAGAAATTGGAAGAGGTAGTAGAAAATGCACCCAATTGGGATATTGGCTTTATGTTGGGTGTGCCTGCCTGGTTTCAGTTGTGCATGGAAAAGATTATTGAAAGACATAAAGTAAAAAACATACATGAAATATGGCCCAATCTGGCATTTTATGTACATGGTGGTGTGGCAATGGAGCCCTATAAAAAGGGATTTGAAAAATGTTTAGGCAAACCCATTACCTATATTGAAACTTATTTGGCCAGTGAAGGATTTTTAGCCTACCAAGCCCGACAATATGCAAAGGGCATGCACCTGGTACTCAACAATAATATATTTTTTGAGTTTGTTCCTTTCGACGATAATAATTTTGATTCAGAAGGTAATATGATTGATAATCCAGATGCCCTGATGATTCATGAAATTGAGGAAAACAAAGAGTACGCTATACTTATCAGTACCAATGCAGGTGCCTGGCGGTATGCTATCGGAGATACCATCAAATTTTTGGATAAAGAAAGATCTGAAATAGTTATTACCGGCAGAACCAAACACTTTTTAAGTTTGGTGGGCGAACACCTAAGTGTAGACAATATGAACAAGGCCATTGAAATGGTCAGTGACGAATTGGATATTTCTATTCCTGAATTTACGGTGGCTGGTGTTCCCTATGGCAACTTCTTTGCACACCACTGGTTTCTGGCCACTGATGACAAAGTAAATGCAGCAGACCTTCAAGAAAGAATCGATAAAAAGCTGAAAGAACTCAATGATGATTACGAAGTAGAACGCAATCATGCATTAAAGGCTGTTATCGTGGATGTGCTGCCCGCGCAAACCTTTATGGATTTTATGAAATTCAAAGGCAAGATTGGCGGACAGCACAAATTTCCACGGGTACTCAAAGGAAAAATGCTGGAAGACTGGCAACAATTCCTACAAAACAGAACTGTAACCGCCTAATATTTCATTATCGGACATCCGACACCGTTATCTTTTTTACCAAATTTATATACTAGGTTAAGCGTAGTGCTATGGTAATGATCCTTTATTTTGGGATTAGCCGCCTGACTTACCCCATCCAAGTAATCATTAAAAATAAATCGATAAGAAGATTCCAATTGCAGCGAAAATCTATCAGAAATGGATTTTTCTACACCTAATCCTACTGGTAAAGTCAATAATTTTTTGGCTGGCCCATGCGCAATATCAGCAGCTATCCCCAATTGAACATCGGATCCCGCCTTAAAAATATTGACATTGATTTTACTGAAATCAGTTACGGGTTTCACAAAGGAAATACCAGCACCTGCTATCGCATAAGGCATCCAACCCTGCCGATCATAATTATTCCCCTTCATATTCCAAACCACCAATGCAGTAAATTCTTTTAGTGGAGTTGTAAAAGAAAAATTACGATCCTGCCGCCATGCTGGATTTGAATACTTTCCTTCATCGGCTCGAAGCTTTGCAAAATTTATATTGAATCTGCCTGATAAATAAGAGCTGAATGGTTTTTGTGCAAATAGCTGAATGCCAGTGGAGGGTGTTTTAAAAGCACCCAGTCTTTCAGGCGTAAGGTCGCCCTGGTAAATATAAGCACCAGCACCGAGGCCAATACTCATGTCTTTATAAAATTGCGCCCTACTTGTTGGGGCGGAAAATAGCAATACCAATAGTACTGCACTTACGTGTTGAATCGCTTTCATGAACAGGACATTTAAGGTGAACAAATGAAAGCAGCAGGATGATAAGCACTAATTAGTAAAGATGGAGTCTATATGGTGGCTATTTTATTGGTTGAACGCAAGAATCATTCCTGCATTTCCATTGACTTGTTAAACAAATTATAAAGCATACACGCAAATCGTTTTTGCTTTTTTAGTAGGATGAGCCATTCTTCAAAATCTTATCTTAATTTTAATATATGATTGATGCATTAGTCAAGGGCCTTGCCATTAGTTTATTGCTGGTATTTTCGGTAGGTCCTGTGATATTCACCATCATTAAACAAAGCATTAATCATGGCAGAAGAGGTGGATTTAGTTTTATCGTAGGTGTTTGGGTCAGTGATATTATTTGGGTGATATTAAGTAATGGATTTAGTGAGGCTGTAAAAAAACTACTTCACTTCAAAGTGCCCATTGGCATTGCTGGTAGTCTTTTTTTAATTGGCATGGGTATTTACTTTGCATTTTTAAAAAAGATTGAACCGCGCAAACAACAAGAACCGCTTGAAATTGCCGGAGATGAAATAACTCCTACTGGCAAAAAGAAAACGAATTATTTTGCCATCTTCTCCTCTGGCTTTCTAATTAATACTTTGAACCCTGCCGTCATTTCTTTTTGGGTTTTAATGGCCGCTTCGCTGGCATCTGTTTATTCACTTAACCATCGCATCATTATTTTTAGTACCTGTCTGGGTGTAAATATGTTGGCAGATGTTGGCAAGGTTTTAGGCGCTGGTAGCTTGGGTAAAAAATTAAGCGATCGGAATATTTTACTAATCAATCGTATTTCGGGCTTACTTTACCTGATTTTTGGTGCTGTTATACTTTGTGGTATCATTTACAGTTTGTTTAAAGATTAACATAGTTCTCTTTCATTTGTATTTTGCTTTTTATATTTTGTAGTATGAAACTCCTGCTGCCTTTATTGCTGTTCTTCTCAATAAGTAGTATTGCACAATCATCCGATTTTTTATTATTGAAAAAAAGGGGCAAGACAGTCCATTCTTATTATGCTGGTACACAGATTGAATTCCTCAGTAATACCGGCGCTTATTTAAACGCACAAATCACAGAACTAAAAAAGGATAGCCTTTATTTACAAGAATTTATTATACAAAAAATGATTACCAAATTCGGGTTCTATGTAATAGATACCTTGGGCTCTTATCGTTATCGTTTTCATTACAATCAAATTGTAGCCATTGGTCCAAAAAAAGAAAAAGGATTTAGTTGGAGTGGCAGTGGTGCGGGTTTAATTGGAGGCAGCGCTTTGTTGAGTCTAGCAAACTTGGTTGTATTGGTGGCCGATAAATCATCGTTTAGTCCAGGCTTATTTGTCGCCTCACTTGGATTGGGTGGACTTGGATACTTAATTAGCAAAACCTCGCATCAACCCCTAAAAATTGGCAAGAAATATCGTTTGCTGTACATGAAGGCCCAATAATTTATCTCAACCTTTATCTCAACCTCAATCTTACTCTTAACCTTACCCTCCTCTCCCTATCTTTGCAAAGATGAAGCAAGCATCTAAACCCTCCATCTGGTCTATTGCCAAAAAAATATTTGTATGGATTTTTATAGTTCATATGGGCTGGTTTCTTTTTTTTATCTGGCAAAAATTTTCTGAAACAGATTTTGTTGTTGTCAATTTAAAAAACAAAATGATTTTACTGCTATCCGTTGTAGCGGCAATTGTTTTACTCTATGTTTTTTTATTGAAAAAAATAGCCATTGTAAAAAAAGCAGCCATTGTTTTACGAGAGCTGTTTTTTATTCTTTACATTTTTACCTTTCTGTATACGGTAGCAGGCATGGTATTCAATCCTCCCATTACCCTTACACAGCTAGGTAGTTTATTACAAGGATATGGTCTTCACCGCGATTATGTTAGTTATACTGAAATGGGACCCAATATCAAATTGGCGGTCATTGCCAGCGAAGACCAATTGTATACCGATCATGATGGATTTGATTTAAAAGCTATTAAACGTGCTTTGAAGTACAATAAAAAACATCCCAATAAAATTCGGGGCGCAAGCACCATCAGTCAACAAACTGCCAAGAATATATTTTTATTTCAAGGGGGTGGTTTTCTAAGAAAAGGACCGGAAGTTTTTTTCACATTCACCATTGAAACAATGTGGACGAAAAAAATGATATTAGAAAGATACCTGAATTGTATTGAAATGGGACCGGGCATCTTTGGTGTGCAGGCAGCCGCTAAAACCTATTTCAATAAAAATGCGAGAGAACTTAGCAGAACAGAAGCTGCACAAATAGCAGCCTGCTTACCCAATCCAAAAAGAATCAATGCAAGAGGTTCTTATGCGCTCAATCGTGCAGGGGATATTGTAAGGCAGATGGGATTCTTAGAGCCCGATCCAGATATTCAGGAACTGATTAAATAATTGCATCGATGGCGGCGATGGCTTTTTGCAACCTTTCCTCGTTTTGCCCGCTGATATCAACCCATGGTACCGATTGATTCACCATGATATCTTTGTAGTGATGGTATAACTTCTCTCTTGTAAGTAAATCGGGATATTCGCGCAATTCATCTTTTACCCAAGGCAGGTCGATATTACAGAGCAGGTATAAATCATAAGGCCTTTCAACAATTCGGTTTAATATCCAATGATGACATTTTTCAAATACAAATTCACACCAAACTTTCATTACCTGCATATCTGTATCTAGTAATACAAGCGGCTGCTTATTGGCCCTGGCTAGAGATAACCCTTCCTCTTCTAAATTCAATTGCCCCTTTGCTATTTCCAATAAGTTTTCAAAACTATAGTCGGTTCCATTTTTCAAAAGATATGCTCGGGCGTATTCTTTTATCCAACTAGTTGAATAATGCTCCGCCAATTGTGCACAAATAGTACTCTTACCGGTACTCTCGGGCCCTATAATTACAATTTTTTTCATTTTACTTTTTTACCAGTCTTTGTCAAATACCAAGCGGGTTTTGATTTTATAATTTTCGCGTACACCGGACAGGTAGTTTCATGAGCGCCTGGTAAATAACCGATACTCATCAAAAATTCGTTGACAATTTCACCGCCAGTGAATTTAAAATGTTGTTTAAATAATTTCACCCATTCTTCCTTTGTTTTGGGATGATGATGGTTCAACCATTGCCTAAAGGATTGATATTCTTTTTGGAGCGCTAGTATTGTCTTGGCATTTTCAATGGCGGCCATCACTTTCAATCGATTGCGTATAATTCCTGCATCACTGAGTAAGCGTGCGATATCTTTCTCTTTGTATGCCGCTATTTTTTTAATATTGAATTCGTGATAGGCCTTTCTGAAATTTTCTTGTTTATTCAGAATAGTAGTCCAACTTAACCCGGCTTGGTTAATTTCTAAAATCAGTCTGCCAAACAATTCATTGTCATCTTCAATAGGGAAACCATATTGTTGATTATGATAAATTTTATGTAAGGAGGCCGATTCGGGCGCCAATCCACTAATGAAATTACAATAACTCATGCTTTCTTTTTTTTGCAATATTTTGCCAAGCAATCAAACCAGCGATAGCCATGGCTAATAAAATAATATAATATACACTGGTAAATACATAATGCTTTACAAAGTAAAGTGGTATAGAAGCTATATTCGTTGCAATCCACCAATACCAACTCTCTACTTTTTTCTTGGTCATCAACCACATTCCTGTGAATGCAGTAGCGCTGGCAAATGCATCTGCCCAGGGTATTACACCATCGTAAAACTGTTTTTTAAAATAAGTCAGTACAAGAAAAATGGTTATATAGAAAAATAGAAAAAACAATAAATGTTGAACCCATTCTTTTTTACTGGCGAAACTTACTAGCAATATTTTTTCTACCGGCTTGTCTTTTTTCATCCACATCAACCAGCCAATAATACTCATGATGGTATAATAAAAATTAACAGCAGCTTCTCCAAAAAGGTTTCCCTTGACGCTTATAAATACATATATGATGGTATTTACCAAACCCACCGGATAGACGAGAATATTTTCCTTGCGGCTATACCATACACTGGCAATGCCTGCAACAACAGCAAGGTATTCGTACCAATGTGTTTGACCAAGGTCTGTAATAAATTGCTGCCAGATTTGGAGGAGTGACAAAGAATAAATATTAATTGGATGATTTCAAAACTACGAACAAATAAGCTGTATTAAATTAGTTTTAAGAGCCTGTTTAGATAAATTAATTGATCATGGGGCCCGATACCATTTTCCAGGTCTCAAATAGCGAACGCCTTTTTTAGTATAGAACCGAGTTGCCAAATCATGGCCTTCTTTATCCTGTACCTGAAAATGTAAGTGCGGAAAAGCAGTATAGCCGGTATTGCCACTATATCCAATCGCTTGACCCTGCTTGACCGAATCGCCTACATTCACCAAAACACCGTCTTTTTGCAAATGCCAATACATGGCTGTGCTACCGTCTTCCTGTTGAATAATGATATGATTCCCTTCAGATAAATATTCGTCTTTTAATCCCCCTATATCGCTATCTGCTTTGGTAGCCACCACTACACCTGCTCTTGCAGCGCAAATACTGCTTCCTTTTTTCATTTTAAAATCTAGACTGAGTTCTCCTTTGTGACTCATATTACTATTATAAGCCTGTATCAACAGGAATTTACTTCCCGTAGCATAAGGCAACTGATAAACAAAACTATTGTCCGTTTTAACCCGGCCGCCTTTTAAATTTCGAATAGCTTCATCCGTTAGTTGTGCTTGGGACCATTGAGTCGTAAATACTATTATCGCTAATAAATAACTACTTTTCATATTGCTAAAATAAAAAATGCATCCGATAAAGATGCATTATAAATGATATAACAGTATACATTTAACTTATTACTCAGCTTCTGCCACTACTTCTTTTACTTCTGGAATCATGCGTTTCATCATTCCTTCAATACCAGCTTTTAGGGTAATGGTACTGCTTGGGCATCCACTACAGCTTCCCTGCATGGCCAAATTCACAGTGCCATTTTCATAGCTTTTAAATTGAATAGCGCCGCCATCCATTTCTACCGCAGGCTTTACATAATTCTCCAATAACTCTTTAATGCGTTTTACTACATCATCATCATCTGCACTTACTTCATTACTGCCAGCACCAGTCTTCATCGTCAATACATCTGCCTCATTGATCACTAGTTTTCCCTCTTCCAAATAATCCTTCAAAAACTGTTTGATAGTAGGAATTATATCCATCCAGTCTTCTGTATCTGCTGTTTTGGTAAGTGTTATAAAATTGCTGGCAATAAATACTGCTTTTATAAAAGGAAATGCAAAAAGCTCTTGCGCCAATGGGGAGGGCTTGGCACTAGATTCGTCCGCAAAATCAATGCTTTTGCCCGGATATAAAAGTTTGTTGGCGACAAACTTCATGGTTTCGGGATTGGGCGTCATTTCTGTATAGATACTTACTACTGTGTTGCCTGTTTTAATCATATTGGTAAAATTTTAAGTCCGCCTAAGCTGCCGGTCCATCGCAAAAATAACAATATATGCCGCACAATGGTTTAAGATGGGCGGTAGCGGGCAATTATTTCCAATTTTCGCAAATGAAATGCTTATTCGATTATCTTCAATTTGGCATAATTCAACATAATTTTCTTTTCGCCATTCAGGTAAAATTTTACGGTTGCAATAGGGTTATGTGCCGCCCCTTCCATTTTAGTCACCTCGCCAAATCCAAATTTCTGGTGTTCTATTTTTTGTCCTACTTGTAAATTACTGGTATCACTGGCTACAAAATCGGCAGAAGCCTGGTGTTCTACTACTTTATTGACAGGTTTGGGCGTTATATACCCTGGTGTAGCAGCTTTACCTGGAGGCGCTCCATATTTTTTTTCTGCTTGTGAAGCGTTGGAGGAGCGATTCCAACCTGCGCCATTACCCATACGGCTTTGCATGCGCTCTACACCCGCACCCCATCCAGCGCCTGCTGTGTTTTTCATGCCACCACCTGCATATGATTTGTCTAAATCCTCTTCCGGAATTTCTTCCAAAAATCGGCTGCTGTCATTTTGTTGCAATTGTCCAAAACGATAACGGGCATTGGCATAGGTAAGCCATAATTTATCCTTCGCCCTTGTAATGGCTACATAAAACAATCTTCTTTCCTCCTCCAGTTCCTCTCTGGTATTAATGGCCATGGCATTGGGGAATAAGGTTTCTTCCAATCCACCAACAAATACTACCGGAAACTCAAGTCCCTTTGCAGCATGAATGGTCATTAATTTCACTACATCAGGATTCTGGTCTTTTTCGTCATCGGCATCTGTCAATAAGGTAATTTGCTGCAAATAACTGCTCAAACTTTTATCCCCTACCTCACCATCTTCTTCATTCATCGGTGTTTCGGTAAACTCTTTGATGGAGTTTAATAATTCCTGTACGTTTTCATATCTCGCCAAGCCCTCGGTTGTTTTATCATTGAATAATTCCTTCACAAGGTTGGTGCTTTTTCCTACAATGATTGCCAAGTCATAGGCATTCTTTTTTCCCAACTCACTCTGAAACATCTTAATCATGGTTACAAAACCATCAATGGCTTCGAGTGTACCGCTTCTAAATCCATACATGCTGGCATTGCACAAAATATCCCATAAAGTAAGATTGTTTTGATTGGCCAATAACACAGCTTTATCCATCGTTGTTTTACCGATACCCCTTGCAGGATAATTAATGATCCGCTTCAATGCTTCTTCATCGCGTTGATTCACCACCATACGCAAATAGGCAATCATGTCTTTTACTTCCTTGCGTTGATAGAAACTCATACCACCATATATACGATAGGCAATGCCCATTCTTCGCAATGATTCTTCATAACTACGACTCTGGGCATTGGTACGATATAAAATAGCGAAGTCTTTATTAAAATAATGATTGCGTAGTTTTTGTTCTTGTATTGTATCCGCCACTGTTTTACCTTCATCATTATCCGTCATTGTGCGCACCAACTTTATTTTATCGCCTTCCACATTATCGGTAAACAGTTTCTTTTCAATCTGACCTTTGTTGTTGGAAATTATTTCATTGGCAACTTTCAAGATATTTTTAGTGCTACGATAATTCTGTTCCAGCTTTACCACTTTCACTTCATCATAATCTTTCTGAAACTGTAAAATATTTTCGATGGTAGCACCTCTAAAACTATAGATGCTTTGTGCATCATCACCCACTACGCACACATTTTCATGCATGGCACCCAGCAACTTGATGATTTCATATTGAGCGGTATTGGTATCCTGGTACTCATCAATCATGATGTATTTGAACTTGCGTTGGTACTTACTCAAAGCTTCTGGAAAATTTTTGAGCAGGATATACATTTTGAAAAGTAAATCATCGAAATCCATCGCCCCATTTTTAAAACAGCGTTTGCTATACGCTTCATAAATAGCGCCTAACATAGGGCGATTGGCCCTGCTGTCTTCTTGTTGCAATGACCAATCATTGAGGTATTCTGCGGGACCAATCAAGGCATTTTTGGCGGAAGAAATTCTATTGTAAACCACATTGGGTTTATATTGTTTGTCGTCCAAATCCAATTCATGGATAACTGTTTTCACTACCGACTTTGCATCATCAGTATCATAAATGGTAAAACTACTGGGATAGCCCAACTTAGGCGCTTCGGCTCTAAGGATGCGTGCAAAAACACTATGGAATGTGCCGATGTATAAGTTTCTGGCTTCTGTACTTCGTAATATTTTTTCAATCCTTTCCTTCATTTCGGCGGCAGCTTTATTGGTAAATGTGAGCGCCAAAATATTAAAAGCATCTACCCCATTGTTCATGAGGTGGGCAATGCGGGTAGTAATTACCTTGGTTTTTCCACTACCTGCTCCTGCCACAATCATCAATGGTCCGTTGATATGTGCAACCGCTTCCCGTTGTGGTTCATTTAATTCGTCTAAATAACTCGTCGTCATGCGGCGAAGGTAATTTTTATAGCCCGAATTTCCTTTCAACTCGTTTCAAGATGGGGATAATTTTTCAATGCTTGGCTGTTGAAGGATGGTGGACTAAAAAATAGCTTCGTCAAATGCTTAAACAACCTATTTTCGCGATCAAAACAACATAATATGAGTAATACAAAAGGTAGCATTGAAACCAATAAAGGCATTATGCATTTTGAATTGTATGATGATGCAACGCCCATTGCAGTGGAGAATTTTAAAAAATTAGTGCTGCAGGGTTATTATGACGGACTAAGTTTTCATCGGGTAATTCCCAATTTTATGGTACAAACAGGTTGCCCAAATGGCACAGGTACCGGAGGTCCGGGTTATAGTATAAAATGCGAAACCAGTGCAGCACTTCAATACCACGACCGTGGAGTGATGAGTATGGCACATCGTGGAAAAGATACTGGTGGCTCACAATTTTTCATTTGTCATAACCGTGCGGGTACGCAACACTTGGATGGGGTACATACTTGTTTTGGTAAATTAATTTCAGGACTAGAAGTATTGGATGAAATCAGGGGTGGTGATAAAATGATTAAAGTAAGTTTAGAGACAGTATAATGCTTGCTATTAGCTAAAAATAAAACATCCCGCCTAATGGCGGGATATTTTTTGGTTTCAACTTCAACTCAACTATTGAAACTATTTTAAAGATTGCTTACATGAATGTATTCAATCCGGGCAAACCTGTTGGCATGATATAAGCACTGGGTTCATTGTTATTATCCAATTTTTCTTTCAAGCGCTCGAGTTTTTGCATTTCTCTGTCAAGAGAATCTTTTTGCTTTTGAATTTTTAATTCATTCGCTCTTTCCAAAGAATCACTTACCCTATTCAAGGAATCTGTTTTTCTATCAATTGCATTTTCGTCGTATTTATAGATGCCTGATTCATTATTCAAATTCTCTCCTTCTCTTACAACTCTTCCGTTTTCAAGAATACGGGTATAACTTCTACCGTGGTAATTGGAGGGCTTACCATCTAATGTATAGAGGATGCCATCTGCCTTCATTACATAAGTAATATTGCTACTCCAATCATGGGCATTGTCATTCCAATCAATTAAATCACCATTATCATTTTCATCAAAATTAAATTTGAAGCTTACATTATTATACCAGCCCACGCTTCTGTCAATCCTAATTTGTTTGCCTACGGGAACATAGATGGTAAGAATAATTCTTTGATTGCGGAATTTATCTGTTTTATTGATGGCCAATCCACGATCTAATTGAAGTATACTATCCCTTTGAATGCCGGCAAAATTAATTTTTGAAGCAAGTTTTTCTGCTTCTGCCCTAGTTCTTCCATCGGCTAATTTAACTACTGTTACATGAAAACTATCATTGTTTGATTTTACGATACGTACTTCATAATTTTTAACATAGGCTGTATCTCCATCAATACTTGAATAAGGTGTAAAATGTAACCAGTTGCGGCGTGTATATTTTTCAATGGGTGATACACTTGTAATTTCTAGTTTTTTTACAGTTGGGTTACTCAACACTATTTCCTCTTCCACTAATTCTTTACTATTGGTATTGATATTGCTGTATCTAAAATCCTGACTCAATGAAGCAATCAGCATTACCACGCAAACCCAACCCAGTACCCACATACTACTAAAAGTCAATTTTAATATTTTACTATTGGCTCTTGCTTTTGCAAGTCGGCGAATAATCCAGGTAATGACAGCAATTACTGGTACTGCAATAAAGAATAATAAAGTACCCCATGCATATAAGTTTTGCCAGCCATCTCTTACCAGAAAATCTTTCAAGGGAAATAATCCTGCTGCTGCAATGGCTAATCCGAACAGTGCCATTACCAATGCAAATCCAATTGTACCAATAATGAAATAGGCGAATACTTTGGCAATGGTAGCAATAATATCGCCCAGGCCTGTACGATGTTTTCTAGTGAAATTCTGTGCTTCAGAACTAATAGCTGCTGCTTTTTCTTTTGCAAAAGCAGAAGCTTCCTTACCAAATCTTTCTGCTTTTTGTTGAAAATCTTTCATTTCTCCTTTTACAGATTCTTTGATGGAATTCAGATCCACTTTCTCACCTTTCATTTCCAGTTTTTCGGCTGTAGTAATAGCTTCGGGTAATACCACCCATAAGATGATATATACAATTAAAGCCCCGGGGCTAAAACTAAAGCTTAAGAAATCGGGGAAGTTGAAAAATCCCCAGTGTCCCCAGCGAAAGGCAACAGATAAGAAAGGCAATGCAAATAAAATTCTTGGGATCCAGGGATTGATACCAAAATAATGACCAATACCGCTACAAACACCCGCCAGTATTTTATCATCACCATCGCGGTATAATTTTTTTCTGGTAATACCAATTACGCCATCTGCATTATTGGGCACGAAAACCCATAATAGAATATAAGCGAGCAAACCAATACCAGTAAGGATAAATAAGATTCTTACTAAAGTAGTATCGATTCCAAAATAATTGGCAATACCTGCACAGACACCACCCAATATTTTATTTTTCTCATCGCGGTACAATCTTTTGTGTGTACTTGTACTGCCTTGCTGTGCATAGAAAGATTGTTGTTGAGCGTTGGCGTCTGCAGCACTGGATGCGGCGGCACCTTCTTCTGTTTCAAAATCTTCTGGGCGACCCATACTATTGATAATGGCATTTACATCTACATCTGTGATGCAGGTGGCTCCATTTTTAATTCTTTCCTGAAAGAGTTCGCCAATGCGGCTTTCAATATCATTGATTATTTCTTCCTTTCCTTCTTCGTTGGCAAAATGTCGACTCAGGCTTTCGGTATAATTTTTCAGTAACTCAAAGGCGGTCACTTCAATAGGCACCACCCGTCCCTGAAAGTTTATATTGATTACTTGTTTCATGATAAAAAGTTTTTTGTTTCGGTAGTTAAGTTGATTACCCTACAATAAAAATCATGGCTATACTTTTTTTATTGAGGATTGTTGAAGTTGTTGGTAAATTGTTGTTCCGCATCTGTTAACGCTTTCACTGCATTGGCGAGTTCAAACCAGGTAGACTCTAGCTCCTTGTAAAAAATGGCGCCTTTGTCGGTGAGTGAAAAATATTTACGCGGGGGTCCGCTATTACTTTCAACCCATCGATAAGTTAAGAACTCGGCATTTTTAAGGCGGGTTAAAAGCGGATAAAGCGTTCCTTCCAAAATGTTGAGGTTGGCGGCCTTCATCTTATCGATGATATCAGAGGGATAAGCTTCTCCCTGTTTTATCACCGAAAGAATACAGAACTCCAAAACTCCTTTCCGCATCTGGCTTGCTGTGTTGTCAATGTTCATGGTTTCAAAATTTTATTTCCTGGGCTCCTGTTCTCCGGAGCAACTAGGAAATGCTTTTCAAAAAATAATTCATGGCTA
>CALRKF020000034.1:0-32930 GCA_943367825.1 Chitinophaga pinensis | reverse complement strand
ACTGCAAAGCACTCACCATATCTTTCAATCCGATATCGTGTGTACTCATGGCTGTAGGAAAATCGGAAGCAAAACGAGGTTTGATTAATCGAATGGTTCCATTTGGATTATTATCCAATGTTGCATCAATCAATACAATGGTATCATAGCCTTCGAAATGCCCCAACAAATGAAACCCACCTGTTCCACCATCAACAATGTCTACATTGGCTGGTAGCTGTTCATGCTCCAAACGATTGGCAACATGTACGCCTATCCCTTCATCACCCATCAGGTAATTACCAATGCCCATCACTAATATTTTCTTTTCAGTTTGCATCCTATTATTTTGATTCAGCGTTTACACTAGCAGTTTTTTCTGGAACTGTATCGCCACTTACAGGATTTGGAGTGAGCGGTTTGTTTTCCTCAAAAGTTTCTTCTTCGATGAATTTCCATCCACCACCCATACTACTCATTTCGCCACGACCTTCTACATAATCATGATAAAAAACCAAGTAAACATGGATGATTACAAAAAGAATGAAGAACCACATGGCCCAATGATGCACTTGCCTAGTAAGTATATCGCCACCTAAAAGAGCGGGCACCCAATTAAATAAGTTGGGCAACCACCAATCGCTCATAGCAGCATATAATCCAAAGCCTGTTAAGCACTGTACCAAAAATGCGATGAATGTCAGAAAATAAATAAACCCTGCCATAGCATTGTGACCAACGCTCATGTGTTCTTTGCCTTTTAGCATCAGGATATCCATTTTAAATACATGCCACATTTCTTTGAAGAATCTTCCTGAAGTAGGAATAAACTGTTTCCAATTGGCGTATTTATTTCCAACAAATCCCCAATACAAGCGAAATAAAAAATTAAAAAAGAACAAATAAGCAGCTGCAAAATGCACATATCGAACCCAGCCCATGGTATACTGGCTGGTTGCTTCCCGCTGGCTTTGAATTGCCAAAGGGTTAGCAATATAAAAACCTGTAGCAATCAAGGCCAAAAGCACCAGTGCATTCAACCAATGATATATTCTTACAGGTAGCTCCCATACGTATACCCTCCGGAGCCTTTGAATACGCAAATATTTTGTTGCCATATAATAAGTTTAAAAATTATTCACCCAAAATACTGATGCGGCTGATATGCTTACCATCCTCATCATAAATGTGTACACTGCAGGCCATGCAGGGGTCAAAACTGTGAATGGTTCTAATGATTTCTAATGGTTGCTTGTCATCAGCAACTGGAGTATCAATCAAAGAAGATTCATAGGCCGACAACTGACCTTTACCATCTCTGGGAGAGGCATTCCAGGTTGTTGGCACCACCAATTGGTAATTGGCAATCTTTTCATTTTCGATATTAATCCAATGTGCCAATGCACCACGAGGAGCTTCACTATGCCCAACACCTTTGGCCGATTTTGGCCAGGTTTCTGGTTGAAACTTAGTAGTATCAGCCATACGGGTATCGCCACTCTTAATACTAGCAACTAATTGATCATAAAACTCCATTCCCCATTGTGATACCATTACACTTTCTAATCCACGTGCAGCAGTTCTTCCTAAAGTTGAGAACAATGCAGTAATGGGTACATTCAAATCAGTAAGGGCTTTGTCAACAACGGCTTTAAAATCTTCTCTTCCGCGGGCATAACCCACAAGCATACGCGATAATGGACCAACTTCCATTGCATTGCCTTTCCATCTTGGTGTTTTTAAATAACTGTATGGTTTGGTAGTATCCAAGTTTTCGAATGGAGGTTTGGGTCCTGTATAATTCACCTTACTCTCCCCTTTCCAAGGATGTAAGCCCTTGCCTTTACCTTCTTTATAATCGTACCAAGAGTTGGTAATGTATTCTTCTACTTCACCATCTTTGCGCAAATCAACATCATATACCTTACTTACATCTTTATTCAAAATGGCACCACCTGGGAATTTATATGAAGAAGGATCATTGAATCCCTTGGTAGGCAAATCACCATACACCAAATAATTACCTAATCCACCACCAATAGCTGCCCAATCTTTATAGAAGGAAGCAATGGCCATCAAATCGGGAATGTAAACTTGTTCAATAAACTCCTTACCGTCTTTCAGCAATTGACCAACATAAGCCAGTCTTTCAGCATTGATACCACTTACATCATCCATATTAATGGCACAAGCCATACCACCCACTAAGTAATTAGGATGTGGATTCTTTCCACCGAAAATGGCATGAATTTTTACGATTTCTTTTTGCCATTCCAATGCTTCCAGATAATGCGCTAACCCAATGAGGTTAACTTCAGCAGGTAATTTATAGGCAGGGTGTCCCCAATAGCCATTGGCAAAAATGCCCAACTGACCACTTTCTACAAATTTCTGAACCCTTGTTTGAATATCACTGAAATAACCAGGTGAGCTCTTTGGCCACTTGGAAATACTCTGTGCCAATTCAGATGTTTTTTTAGGATCTGCTTTTAATGCATTCACAACATCTACCCAGTCCATTGCATGCAAATGATAGAAATGCACCACGTGATCATGCATATACTGTGCACAAAACATGATATTTCTTACCAATTCTGCATTGGGTGGAATAGTAATGCCTAAAGCATCTTCTACCGACCTTACTGAAGTCAAAGAGTGAATGGAAGTACATACACCACATACCCTTCCCACAAATGCCCATGCATCCCTTGGATCTCTCCCTTTAAGGATTTCTTCTAATAGACGAACCATGGTTCCACTACTAAAAGCGTCTTTTATTTTGCCGTTTTCAATATCGGCTTCTATACGTAAGTGACCTTCGATTCTGGTGATCGGGTCAACAACTACTCGTTTACTCATTATAGTAAGTTGATGGATTAATAAATTATGATTTCAATTCTTGTTCGCTGGTCTTACCTTCTTTTTCAAGATTGGTAATCAACTTATGCTTGCGAATATTGGTGGCAATTGCATGAGCAGCTAAACCAACACCAGTAGCTACCAAGGCAGCTTTACCAAGATCGTCGGCATTGCTTTCGATACCAAAGCCAGCAAAGGCTGAAGCACGTTCATACAACCTACCATTGTCCCAGAAGTTTTCTTCGCTGCAACCAATACATCCGTGGCCGGATTGAATTGGATAGCTGACACCATTATTCCACTTCATAACGCCGCAAGCATTATAGGTAGAAGGTCCTTTACAACCTACTTTATATAAACAATATCCTTTCTTAGCATTTTCATCATCAAATGATTCTACATACAATCCTGCATCATAGAATGGCCTGCGGTAGCAGGTATCATGAACACGCTTGCTGTAAAATGCTTTTGGTCTACCCAGTCTGTCCAATTCAGGAATTTTTCCAAATGTTACCAAGTGTACAATTACACCTGCCATTACTTCACCAATTGGAGGACATCCAGGCACTTTAATTAATGGTACACCACCTTTTAATAATTTATGTATTGGGGTTGCATTGGTAGGATTGGGTTTGGCTGATTGTACACAACCATTACTGGCGCAACTACCCCAAGCGATTACAGCCTTGGCATTTGCAGATGCTTCTTCCAAAATTTGCATAGATGTTTTACCACCAATCATACAATACACACCATCTGCTCCGGTAGGAACACTTCCTTCAACACAAAGAATATATTCTCCTTTGTATTTTTCCATGGTGCTTTTCATTGCAGCTTCTGCTTGAAAGCCTGATGCTGCCATTAGGGTTTCTGTATAATCCAATGAAATCTTATCCAATAAAATATCAGCCACAATGGGATGAGATGAACGGATAAAACTTTCACTGCAACAAGTACATTCTTGAAAATGCAACCATATTACAGGTATACGTGGCTTGTTTTCCAATGCCTTTGTAACTTGTCCAACTACTGATTGTTCAAGTCCCATGAATGCAGTCATCATGGTAACAAAGCTTAAAAAATCACGGCGTGAATAGCCTTTTCTCACAACTTCCTGATAATAGGTTGGCTGTGTTTTGGGAGGAGAATCATTTGTCATGAAGTATGTTTTTTAAAAGATGGAGTGGAAAAATCGTTAAAGTTTCATAAAAGTATTTTTCTCCTTAAACTAAAAACATGACCTGCTTCATTTAAAAACATGACGCTCGTCATAAAGATCCCCGTTGCAACATTATATTTTTATTCATCTTAAAATAAGTTATATGAAAAAATTAATTGCGGCATTTAGCACCCTTGCTTTGGTATTACCTGTAATTGCTTTGGCTCATCCAGGCCATGGCGAAACTGGTGGATTTACCATTACGCATTACTTCCTGGAACCCGTACACGCTGTTATTTCTATTGGTGTACTTGCCATGGTTATATTTATAATAAAACACTTGAGTCGCAAAGGCGCCACTCAAAAAAAATAAAAGGGAATGCATGAACTCTCCATAGTGATGAGTATTGTAGATATTGTCAATGAACAGGCAGTTGCATCCAATGCCACTGTTATTGAGGAAATTGAAATGGATATCGGCTGCCTGAGTACTGTGGAAATGAATGCATTTGAATTTGCCTGGCAACAGGCAGTAAGGGATACTCCCTTGGAAAAAACCATTAAAAAAATCAATCGCATACAGGGCCAAGCCCAATGCATGGATTGTAATGCCCAATTTCCAATTGAAAACCTCTACGATGCCTGCCCGGCATGTGGCGAACACCTGATTCATATTACAGCAGGAAAGGAACTCAGAGTAAAATCATTGGTTGTTACCTGACCTTATTTTTTAAACTCAAACACTTATTATTATGTGTGCAACTTGCGGATGCGACGCCAACGGAAATATTACCATGCATGAACCAGGTCAACAACATGACCCTGGAGATCACAGCCATACTCATACTCATACCAACAAAAAAGTGGTAGATGTAGAAAAAGATGTATTGCATGAAAACGATTTGCTCGCTGAAAGAAACAGAGGCTATTTTGATGCTAAAAACATTTTAAGCATGAACCTGGTTAGTTCTCCGGGCTCAGGTAAAACATCCTTACTCGAAAGAACCCTTACTGATTTAAAAAATCAACTTGATTTTTATGTGATAGAAGGTGATCAACAAACCACCAATGATGCCGATAGAATACACGCCACCGGCACCAAAGTAGTACAAATCAATACCGGAAAGGGCTGCCACCTAGATGCGCACATGGTTATGCATGCTGTTCAAGGCATGAAACCAAAAACCAATGGCGTATTATTTATAGAAAATGTAGGCAACCTGGTTTGCCCAGCCATGTTTGATTTGGGAGAAAAAGAAAGAGTAGTAATTATTAGTGTAACCGAAGGTGATGACAAGCCATTAAAATATCCCGACATGTTCTTCTCTTCTACCCTATGTATCATCAATAAAATTGACCTTTTACCCTATGTGCCATTTGATATGGAAAAAGTAAAAGCCAATGCAAAAAAAATTAATCCTTCCATGGAGATTTTGGAACTTAGTTGTACCAGTGGTGAAGGATTACAATCTTGGTACGAATGGCTGAAATCAAAAGTACTTGCTCCGGAAACAGTATATTAATCAGTGCTACTGCTTGGTATAAAATATTATAATGCATACCTATCATATCCATATCAATGGTTTGGTACAGGGGGTGGGCTTTCGTCCCCATGTATATCAACTTGCAAGCAAACACTGGCTTACAGGATGGGTAAGTAATAGCAACACAGGTGTTCATATCGAATGCTCAGGCACTACAGCTCAAATACATGCATTCTACGACGAATTAATACAAAACCCGCCTGTTAATGCAATCATTAGCAGTCATGAGCTAACTGCCATCGACACACAATCATTTGATAATTTCTCTATACGACAGAGCAATGAATCTGAGAAGCCAGATCTATTGCTTACACCGGATATTGCCATTTGTGAAACCTGCCAATCCGAATTACTATCAGTCACCAATAAACGCTATCGCTACCCTTTTACCACCTGCCTTCATTGTGGACCAAGGTATTCCATTAGTAATGCACTCCCCTATGACCGCGAGCATACTAGCATGAAGGAATATGAAATGTGTCCATCCTGCTCCAAAGAATACAATGATGTACACGATAGAAGACATTATAGCCAAACCAATTCCTGTAAAGACTGTGCTGTTAACATGCATTTTTATACCAGTCCTACACATTGCCTTAGCAGCGATAGCAATGAAATATTGGATTTTATTCAACAAGAATTATCAAGAGGCTGTATCCTTGCAGTGAAAGGAATCGGTGGATACTTATTACTAGCGGATGCCAGTAATGAAAAAACTATTACCACACTCCGAACAAGAAAACAACGTCCATCCAAACCCTTTGCTCTCTTATATAAAAACATTGAACAGGCTTCTGCTGATGTACTGTTGACAAAGGCCGAAACATTGGCCCTGAAAAGCAAAATAAGTCCCATTGTACTTTGCCGATTAAAAGAAAATCATTCCAACCAAGTGTACCTAAAAGGGATTGCGCCAGGTTTAAAAAAAATCGGCATCATGCTACCCTATGCACCCCTACTTTTATTGATAGCTGAACAATTTAATAAACCACTTATTGCAACGAGTGCCAATATCAGTGGGGCACCAATTATCTATAAGGATACAGATGCTTTGGCAAATCTGTTTGATATAGCAGACTATATAATCAGTTACGACAGGGATATACTAGCGCCGCAGGATGACAGTGTATTACAATTCACCAGCAAAGGACATAAAATTATTTTAAGACGTAGTCGTGGATTAGCACCCAATTATTTTCCCAATCCATTTCCGGCAACAGCAACTGCTTGCTTGGCGATGGGTGCCGAATTAAAAAGTGCCTTTGCCTTACAAGATCAAAACAGACTATTTATTAGTCAGTTTTTGGGCGACCAATCTACAATCGAATCACAACAATGCTTTAAAGAAACCCTACAACATATCATCAGCCTTCTGAAAACTACTGTTGCATCCATATTAATTGATGCACATCCCGCTTACTCCATATCCGAGTATGGTAAAGAACTGGCCGTTGCTAACCAAATACCTATTACCAGTATCCAACACCACAAAGCCCATTTCGCAGCAGTATTGGCAGAAAACAATTTATTAGATACTCAATCACCTATCCTCGGTTTTATTTGGGACGGCACCGGCTTTGGTGATGACCAACAAATTTGGGGAGGTGAAGTTTTTCTGTATGAAAACAATGACATGAAAAGAGTTGCACATCTTTCTTATTTCCCCCAATTACTGGGAGATAAAATGAGCAAAGAACCCAGAATCGCCGCACTGAGTTTATTAAAAGCACATCCAGATAAATTGTATCTGATACAAAAATATTTTTCTAAACAGGAATGGAACTATTATCAACAGCTCATTCAACAACCGCCTAGTTTATTAACCAGTAGTATGGGGCGATTGATAGATGGTATTGCTGCTTTATTAGGACTCCAATTATACAATACTTATGAAGGGGAAGCCGCTATGCAATTAGAAGTATTGGCCCAATCAGCTGCTCATAAACCTTCTGAAATTTATCCCCTCCCCTTAGTAGGCAACCAACTAGAAGTGCCTACATTTATGAATGCCCTGATTACAGACATTGAACAAGGCATCAACAGAGCAACCATCGCATGGAAAGTATTTTTTTCATTCGCACACAGCATTGGTGAAGTAGCCAACCAGTTACAAATTGATGCACTTACATTTAGTGGTGGTGTATTTCAAAATGCATTGCTAAACGATATCCTCATCGAAAGATTATCTTACAGGAAAAAGTTATATTTTCACCAACAACTCAGTCCCAATGATGAGTGTATTGGCTTTGGGCAACTGGCTTATTACAATATGACTATGATTCAACCACAAATGAAATCCATTTCCTTTAACAGTACACTTACACCCCCATTTCAAACCACTTTTTAAAACCAATTATATGTGCTTAGCAATTCCAGGTAAAATTATTTCAATCACCAATCAATTGGATGAAACCTTTCGATTTGGAAAAGTTTCTTTCGGAGGCATTACCAAAGAAATCAATCTCTGTATGGTGCCTGAAGCCAAACCCGATGATTATGTATTGGTACATGTTGGAGTTGCCATCAGTATTGTAGACGAAGAAGAAGCAAAAAAAGTATTTAGCTACCTGAAAGATATGGGTGAGGTAGAAGAATTGGAAAATTCACCCAGCTAGTTCAACATATTATTACACATGAAATATTTAACAGAATACCGCAATCCGGAATTGGCTGCTGCAATATTAGAAGAAATAAAGCAGGTAACTACCCGTCCTTGGACCTTGATGGAAATATGTGGAGGTCAAACGCATAGTCTGGTAAAAAATGGTATCCTAGAAATGTTACCCGATAAAATAACGATGGTACATGGTCCAGGCTGCCCTGTTTGTGTTACCAGTATAGGTGTAATAGATGAAGCGGTTTACCTTGCAGAACAAACTAATACCATTCTTTGCTCTTTTGGTGATATGCTTCGTGTACCAGGCAGTAAAAAAAATTTACTGGAAGTAAAAGCAGCAGGTGCGGATGTGCGCATTTTATATTCTCCATTGGAAGCAGTACAAATTGCCAAAGAAAATCCCGATAAAGAAGTGGTGTTTTTTGCAGTAGGCTTTGAAACTACTGCTCCCGCCAATGCATTAAGTGTAATTCAAGCGGATAAAATGGGGGTTACCAATTATAGCATCTTAGCATCACATGTATTGGTACCTCCAGCCATGGAAGCCATTTTGAGTGATGAAGAAAATAAAATTGATGGGTTCCTCGCTGCCGGTCATGTGTGTACGATAATGGGCATGGAAGAATATTATCCTGTTGCAGAAAAATACCAAACACCGATTGTCATTACTGGATTTGAACCGGTCGATCTATTGCAAGGTATATTGATGACAATATTACAATTGGAAAAAGGGGAATACAAAGTAGAAAATCAATACACCCGTTATGTACAGAGAGCGGGTAATAAAATGGCCATTGATGCAATACAGAAAGTATTTGCAATCAGCGACCGCACCTGGAGAGGCATTGGCCCCATTCCTGACAGTGGCTACGAAGTAAATGAACGCTATAAAAATTTCAATGCCAGACTAAAATTCAAACTTGACCTCCCACCAGCGGAAGAAAATAAAGAATGTATCAGCGGCGATATTATGAAGGGATTAAAAAAACCAAAACAATGCCCCAATTTTGGCACTAAATGTAAACCCGAACATCCACTGGGTGCTCCCATGGTAAGTAGTGAAGGTGCTTGTGCTGCCTATTATCATTATTCGAATACAGATGCAGTAAATGTATAATTTGATTGTAATTAGAAGTTAAGACCATGACAGAAAAAATAAAAATGACCCTCCAATGTCCCATGCCGAAATTTGATTTTGATGTTATTACTTTAGGACATGGCAGTGGCGGACTATTAACCCATCGTTTATTGCAAACAGGCGTATTCGACATTTTTAAAAATGATTTGCTCGACCAACAACACGATGGTGCATCCTTTCCATTGAATGGAAATATTGCGTTTAGTACTGACAGTTATGTAGTATCTCCCATTTTTTTCCCCGGTGGCAATATTGGTGACTTGGCCATTAATGGCACTGTGAATGATTTGGCCATGTGTGGCGCTGAAGCAAAATATCTTTCTCTTGCATTTATAATCGAAGAAGGCTTAACAATGGAAGATTTTTGGAAAGTGCTGGTGAGTATTAAAGATGCAGCCGTAAAATCAGGTATTCAAATTGTAACAGGCGATACCAAGGTGGTAGAAAAGGGAAAGGGTGATCAAATTTTTATTAATACATCAGGTATAGGTGTAATACATCCCAATGCGGCCATTCATCATAAAAGAATTGAAGCGAATGATGTAATTATTGTAAGTGGCAATATTGCCACGCATGGCATTGCCATTATGAGTTTAAGAAAAGGTTTGGAATTTGAAACCAATATTGAAACCGACTCTACTAATCTTAATCATACCATTATAGATTTAATCAAGCAGTTTGGTAATGACATCAAGTTTTTAAGAGATCCCACCCGTGGTGGACTAGCTTCTGTACTCAATGAAATGGCCGAACTCACCAAATTGGGATTTTATATTGAGCATCAGGCAATACCCATTGATGAACAAGTGGATGGCGCCTGCGAAATGCTAGGATTAGACCCTTTGTATGTAGCCAATGAAGGCTTATTTATGGCGATTGTAAAAAAAGAAATTGCTGCTGATTTTTTACAAGCACTTAAAAATACTGAGGATGGCAAAAATGCCGCCATCATTGGACAAGTTACCAGTACCGACCCAGGTAAAGTAATTTTAAAAAGTCGTATTGGCGGGAAGAGATTGGTCAACTATCTTACAGGAGAACAATTGCCGAGGATCTGTTAACACAGATTAGTATATATTGAATTTCAACTTTATTCTTTCCATCAGATAAGTCAATACATGCAATTAATACAGCAATAGACCTGTTGCTGTTACCCCTTATTTTCCATTATTCAATACTTGCTAATCAGCGCAAATTGTTTTGCAGAAAGGCTTTGCAGGCAATGTAATATTTGTTACAATCTTTCTTTGCTCAGAAAGATAGTTTTGCCGAAAACAATAAAGCAATGAGCTATCAGAAGCAGGCATTCACCTTTTTATTAATACTGAGCGTGTTTATTACCAATACAAGGTTAATGGCTCAAGACAGCAGTAGAACACTGTCATTAAAAGAATTACTTGAACAGGCTACCGTCAATAATAACAATGTCCAATTGGCAAAAATGGATGAATCTATTGCCACAGCCAAATATAAGGAGTCGCAATCTTACGTACTTCCACAGGCAAACCTTAGCTATGCGGCCTTTACAAGTAACAATCCCCTCAATGCATTCGGATTCAAATTGCAGCAAAAAGCCGTTACTGCAGCCGATTTTAATCCAGCTCTATTAAATGACCCTGCTGGCATACCCAACTTCATGACACAATTACAAGTGCAAGTACCCTTACTGAATCTTGATATGCAATACATGCGTAAATCAGCATATATGCAAACAGCCATTTACCAATTTAAAACCCAACGCACACTTGAACAAATTGTATTTCAGGCTACGCAAGCTTTCCTACAATTAAAAATGACTTATGATGCACAAAAAGTATTGGTAGAAGGGCTACAAACTATGCAAAGCCTTTATAAATTCACCAATGACCGTTTTCAACAAGGCTTATTACAAAAATCAGACCTCTTAAATATTGAAGTCCAAATCAAAAGTTTTGAAACAAATATTGCGGAAAACAAATCTGCCATTGCCAATATTTCAGATTTGCTAGCTGTGTTTATGAATAAGCCAACAGGAGTAATTTATACGATTACAGAAACGAATACCAGCGGCAGCTTCGCCGAATTAACGGACAGTTTACCCGAACAGCGTTCTGATTTCAAAGCAATGGAAACTGCCATAGCTTCTTATGACATGCTATTAAAAAGTTCAAGAAAAAGTTTTTTACCCCGATTAAATGCTTTTGCCAATTACCAACTACATGATAAATCAATGCTTGGTTTTGGAGCCGGCGCCTATATGGCAGGCATCCAATTATCCTGGGACATTTTTAAAGGGTATGCTACCAAAAATAAAATAGCAACACAGCAATTAGAAAAAAATAAAATAGCAGCAAGTCTTCAAAATCAAAAGCAAGAAAGTAAAATAGCATTGCTAAAAACAAACCGACAATATAAAGATGCCAGTTTTAAGATGGAGCAACAGAAAGCAGCCATTCTTCAGTCAAAAGAAGCAGTAAGGATTTTGCAAAATAGGTACCAGCAAGGATTGGTCAATACTATTGATGTATTAATTGCACAAACACAGTTATCACAACAACAATTAGGATATGCAGAAGCTGCATTCAGCAAACAACTTGCATTAGCCTACCAACAATTTTTAACGGCCACTACCAAATAAAAATCAAACATGAAAATCAAAAAAAACAAGTTCCTACCCATCATCCTTGCAATAGTTATTATGTATGGTTGCAACGGAAACAAAAAGGAAGCATCAACAAATAATTCGGAAAAACCCATTTTGGTAACTGTTGGCCAACCAGGCAACAATGATAATACAGCCGGCTTCAATATTAGTGGACAGGTGGAGTCATCACAATCTGCCAATATTAGCACCAGAGTGATGGGATTTATAACCAGGGTTTATGTAAAACTGGGTGACCCTGTAAAGCAAGGTCAATTGTTATTCACGGTAAACAGCAATGACATTGCAGCTAAAAGAGCACAAACAGAAGCAATGATGGCGCAAACAGAAGCGGCATTACAAAATGCACAAAAAGATTTCGACCGCTATACAACTTTATATGGCCAACAAAGTGCAACAGCCAAGGAATTAGACAATGTAACGCTTCAGTACAAAGCAGCTAAAGCAAGTGTAACGGCAGCAAAACAAATGAGGAATGAAGTAAATGCACAATTTTCTTATACCAGTGTAACAGCTCATTTCAGTGGAGTGGTAACACAGAAAATGTTGGATGCGGGCAGTATGGCCACCCCTGGCATGCCTGTACTTACCATCGAACAAAACAACAATTTACAAGTAAGCGCAGCCGTTAGTGAATCGCAAATTGCTAGCATACAACAAGGCGATGAAGCCATATTGAATATAAAGTCAATCAACACAACCATTAAGGGCAAGATTACGCAAATCAGTCAGTCCTCACTATCCAGTGGAGGGCAATACCTCATTAAAATAAGCATCCCTGATAATGAAAAGCAAAATGTTTTTGCAGGTATGTATGTAAACGTAAACATTCCTTCTAAAGTAAATATTAAAAGGGAGGAGTCCGATAATAATCGTGTATTGGTACCCCAAGAATGTCTGATTCATAAAGACCAACTAACAGGGCTATATACAATTGGGAACAATAATACTGCACTACTAAGATGGGTAAGACTGGGCAAAAATTTTGGTTCAGAAGTAGAAGTATTATCAGGGCTTTCAAAAGAGGAAACTTTTATCATTACTGCCGAAGGAAGATTGTATAATGGTGCAATTGTTACTATCAAGAAATAATTTACCGATAACAGAAAAATAAAACTGCATCAAGTTTAAAATAATTACATGGAAAACGGATTCTCCGGAAAAATCGCAAAAGCTTTCTTACAGTCAAAGCTAACTATATTGCTCATGGGAGCTTTTCTACTCATTGGATCATATGCCACTTATTTAATACCAAGAGAAGAAGAACCGCAAATTAAAGTGCCCATGGCTGATATCTTCATCGGATATCCGGGCGCTAACCCCAAGGATGTAGAAACCAAATTGTCTGCTCCCCTAGAAAAGATTATCTCTAATATCAAGGGTGTTGAATATGTATATTCTACCTCCATGAAAGGACAAGCAATGATTATTGTTCAGTTTTTTGTTGGAGAAGATGTTGAAAAATCATTGGTGAAACTGTATAGTGAATTAATGAAAAATATGGATAAAATGCCACAAGGCATAACCATGCCATTAATTAAAACACGCGCGATAGACGATGTTCCTGTATTAGGCTTAACATTATGGAGCGAAACCTATGATGATTACAGGCTTAAACAAATAGGACAGCAATTATCGAATGAAATTAAAAAGATTACAGATGTTTCAGACATCAATATTATCGGCGGCAGAAGCCGTGAAATAAAAGTTATTCTTGATAAAGATAAAATGGCGGAAAATCATTTGGATTTTCTATCTGTTAGTAAGCAAATACAAAGTAGCAATACGCAAATGTTCAGTGGCAATCTTTTACAACAAGACACAGCATTTGCAGTAGAAACAGGTAATTTCTTCAATGGTGCAGAAGATGTAGCCAATTTAGTTGTTGGCACCAATCAACAACAACCTGTTTACCTTAAACAAATTGCGATTGTAGAAGATGCACCAGAAACTGCCAATCAATATGCCCTATTTGGATATGGAAAAGCAGATACAGCAAATACTCTTAAATACAAATCCATTTATCCTGCTGTAACACTTTCAGTGGCCAAGAAAAAAGGGGCTGATGCCATGAAAATGTCTGAACAGATTCTTGCCAAATTGGCGCACCTTAAATCAGAAATATTACCCAATGATGTACAACTAACAGTAAGTAGAAACTATGGAGAAACCGCTTCGGCAAAAGTTTCAGAATTATTATTTCACCTGTTTATTTCTATTCTTGTTGTTACACTATTTGTAATGCTCGCCATGGGATGGAGAGGCGGACTGGTGGTATTTCTTTCCGTACCGGTAACATTTGCATTAACCCTTTTCAGTTACTACTTCATGGATTATACACTGAACAGGATCACCTTATTTGCACTAGTGTTTATTACAGGTATTGTTGTAGATGATTCCATCATCATTGCAGAAAATATGCACCGGCATTTTAAGATGAAAAAGTTGCCGCCCTTACAAGCAGCCATCTATGCCATTAATGAAGTAGGCAACCCTACTATTCTTGCTACATTTACTGTTGTGGCCGCAGTGTTGCCAATGGCTTTTGTATCCGGAATGATGGGACCTTACATGAGTCCAATGCCCATTGGTGCTTCTATTGCCATGATGCTCTCCCTAATTGTTGCACTTACACTAACCCCCTACCTTGGATATATTTTTCTGCGTGAAAAAGAAAAGAAAGGCAATGCTCCTAAACATAGCAAAGCGCATACACTAGAAGACTCACGCATTTATAAAATATATCATGCATTTATTAATCCATTACTGGAAAAAAGATGGAAACGCTGGACTTTCATCATTAGCATTGTGTTGATTTTGGTAGGCTCACTTATGTTATTTTATACTAAGTCAGTGGCCGTTAAAATGCTTCCTTTCGATAATAAAAACGAATTCCAGGTAGTCATTGATATGCCTGAAGGAACCACCCTTGAAAAAACACAGGCCGTTGCTAAAGACATCGCTGCATATGTTGCACAACAACCAATGGTTGAAAATTATCAAAGTTATATTGGCACATCAGCACCTATAAGCTTTAATGGATTGGTAAGGCATTATGATTTACGGAGAGGAGAAAATGTGGCAGATATACAAGTTAATCTTGTCAACAAGGAAGAACGTTCTATTCAAAGTCATGATATCGCTAAGTCGATGCGGGCCCCGATTCAAGCCATTGCAAAAAAATACAATGCCAATGTGAAAATTGTGGAAGTGCCACCCGGCCCTCCTGTATTGTCTACCCTTGTTGCAGAAGTGTATGGCCCAGATTATAATGAGCAAATTAAAATAGCCCAGCAACTCAAAAAACTATTCTATGCTACTGCAGATGTAGTGGATATTGACTGGATGGTAGAAGACAATCAACCAGCCTTTCACATAGAAGTGGATAAAGAAAAAGCCATGCGATATGGAGTGGCCGCTGCCCAGGTGACCGCCACAGTAAATGCAGCCCTATCTGGTATGCACACTGGTAATATTTATCAACCAAGTGCTTTTACACAAACCGCTATTACACTTCAGTTGTCGGATGCTGATAAAACTAATATGGATGATATACTGAATATTAAAATCACGAGCATGCAGGGAAATTCAGTGGCCATCAGGGATTTAGTATCTGTAACAAAAGAAATTAAACAGAAAAACATTTATCGAAAAAATCAAAAAGAAGTGGTCTATGTTTTGGCAGACATGGCAGGTACTTTAGAAAGTCCTTCTTATGCTATTTCAGCTATTTCAGATAGTATTAAAAATATCAATATCGCAAAAGGATATTCACTCAAGGAAGAATACATGCATCAACCCGAACTGGAAGATAATTATACCATCAAATGGGATGGAGAATGGCAAATCACCTATGAAGTATTTCGCGATTTGGGAATCGCCTTTCTAGTGGTGATCATCATGATTTATATTTTAATTGTTGGTTGGTTTCAAAATTTTGCTGTGCCACTTGTTATGTTAGCTGCCATTCCACTTTCGCTAGTGGGCATTGTATTAGGACATTGGATGATGCATGCCTATTTCACTGCCACTTCAATGATTGGCTTCATTGCACTGGCTGGTGTAATGGTGCGCAATTCAATTTTACTTATCGACTTTATCAATATCCGATTAAAAGATAATATTCCGTTAAAGCAAGCCATTATTGAAGCTGGGGCTGTTAGAACCACCCCCATTTTATTAACGGCAGGGGCTGTTGCATTGGGTGCTGTCATCATTTTATTTGACCCCATTTTTCAGGGCTTAGCTATTTCCTTGATGGGAGGAACAATCACTTCTACCTTCCTGACATTACTAGTAGTACCGCTGTTATATTTTAAAATGATGAGAAAAAAAACAAAATAAACAATTAGTAAAAAGCTTTTAAAAACCACCAACATGAAACTTTTAATTGTTACCTGTCTAAAAGAAGACCAAAAAAATGTAGCTTCTATTTTTGAAGTGGCCGCCATCAAAGTTTTCAGCGTATCAAATACCATTGGCCATAAGGAGGACCATCAACAAAATCTCCTCGACAATTGGTTTGCCAGCGGAGCGGAAGAATTTGATTCATTGGTACTTTTCAGTTTTACCGGTGATCAACATGCTACAACAGCTCTAAACCTTATTAAAAAATTCAATGAAAAAACTGGTTCTGAATTCCCTATACGTGGATTTATTTTACCAGTTGAATCATGCAGTTATTAAAAATTAAAAAACATCACTATGAGAGAAAGAATCGTTCGCGCCGTTGCAGGAAGCATGACACTTATCAGTATTACCCTAGCCTATTTTATCCATATTAATTGGCTGTTGCTAGCCGCATTTGTTGGGCTCAATCTTTTACAGTCAAGCTTTACTAAATTTTGTCCTTTGGAAATTATACTGGACAAATTAGGAGTGGAAAAGTCAGAAAAGGATTGTTGTTAATTGATGTATGGTGTGATTAATATACACCCATAAATAGAAAAGGTTTGGAAGATTCCAAACCTTTTCTATTGGCAATACAATTGCAAAATTATTTATGTGCAATAAATACCGGCAACCGGTGCATTGCAATTACTTCCTTTACAAAACTCTTCTTAAATAACTGAGAAATACCAGATCTTCCATAAGACCCACTCACCAAAAGGCTGGCTTTTTTTTCTGATATCCAGGTGCTAAAAAACTTTGTATTATCTAAATCGAGTTTCATCAAATTTAAATTACTAAAATGCCTTGCTGCCAATTCTTCCAATGCAACCTGGTCGGGAATAGCATCATTTGGATGATCGGTAGCATATACCAATGCTACCTCCCTATCACATAATTCAGGAAATAAATAAGCAAATTGCTTGATAGCAAAAAGTGCATCTTCAGTACCATCATAAGCCAGGATCATGCTTTCCGGAAATTCAAATTGTTCAGGCACCAATAAAACAGGACAAGCCATATCATGTAAAGCATCTTTCAAATAATCATTGGGTAAACCATTGTAATGTTGATCATAAAATAATTCAGAACCCAAAATCAATAAATCTGCAAAACGACTTTCCTTTTTTAATTCTGGCAATGCAAAATCAAATAAATCTTTATGAATCCTAAAATCAATATTATTTTGAATACAGTCCCGCTCAAACCGATAAACATTTTTTTCACCTGGTTCTTCTATTTCAGTATTCAACATTGGAATGATTGGTCCTCCAGCTGCATCAGCAAAGCTCCACAAAGTGGCCAATTGTGCAGGTGGTAAAAAAATGCCCACCAATAAAATGGATTGCAATTCATTCAACCTTCTGGCAAATTCAAAAGCGCCAGCTGAATAATGATTGCCATCAAAAGCAAGGATTATTTTTTTCATATAATAAATTTTATCAAATTAACAATTCCTACGCCTACCTAAAGTTACCGCCTTAATAGCAGTTGGCATACTGGATTTTTAAACCTTGCCCCAATGCCCATTAAAAGTGGCTGCTGGTACAAATCTCTAAAATGATGTAATTTTGCCTTATGGTGGTAAGTCCCGATACACATAAGTCCTTACAAGAGGAAACCGATACTTTGGTGAGCGACCATTCAGACCATAGCCTGATTGTATGGAATGATGAAGTAAATACCTTCGAATGGGTAATTGAAACTTTAATGGAAGTATGCGGTCATTCAGAAGAACAGGCAGAACAATGTGCCATGATCATCCATACTAAAGGAAAATACGCTGTCAAAGAGGGCAGTTATGAATCACTCAAACCAGCCTGCGATGCCATTACCGAAAGAGGCATCAGTGCAACGATTGAATCCATGGCCTCCTAAACAATACCCTACCTAATTCATCCCCGTTTTTGCTATTTAAATTAAATGGTTATTTTGCAAATCATTAAACCATCCACGACTGTATGACAAAAAGAAATTTGCTCTGCCTCTTAAGCTGTTTGATTTCCTTCCAACTGATAGCTCAAACTTTTATCAGTAACGTCCATTTAATTAATCCCGAAACCAAACAAATCATTCCAGCGCAAACGATTGGTTTCAACGGGAATACTATTACCAGTGTTCAATCTGCAAAAAAAGCACGTATTCCCGCCAATGCTACCATCATCGACGGACAAGGGAAATACCTATTACCCGGACTCACCGATGCACATATACATTTTTTTCAAAGCGGTGGATTGTATACCCGACCCGATGCCATGGATTTAAGAAAAATACAACCTTACAAGACCGAACTAGCATGGGTACACGAAAATATGGAGGACATCTTACGCAGGTACACCAAGGTTGGCATCACCAGTGTTTTTGATGTAGGTGCCAATTATCATTTCCTACAACAAAGGGATAGTTTTGCCAACAAACCCTACGCTCCTGCCATTTATATGACCGGCCCACTATTAACTACCTGGGAACCCGCTGAATTTGAAAATTTGAAGGACGAGGAACCTTTTTTACTCGTAAAAACGCCAGCAGATGGGCAGCTTTTTGTACAAAAGCAATTAGCCTACCATCCCGATTTTATAAAAATCTGGTATATCATCAATTCCCCCAATATCGAAAAAGAAGCCAGGGAATTACTTCCAATCGTAAAATCTATCATCGATGAAGCACATAAAAACAAACTTAAAGTAGCGGTACACGCCACCGAAAGAATAACCGCTCAATTGGCTGTAGAAAATGGTGCCGACTTTTTGGTGCATGGCATCGAAGACGAAATTATCAACGATGATTTTATACGTTTGCTGCAAACAAAAAAAACAATTCTTTGCCCAACACTGATTGTAGCAGATGGCTATTCCAAAACGATGGGACAAAATAATCATCCTAGTTTCTACGAACTAAATACCGCCAACCCTTTGCAAATAGGATCCCTGGAAGATTTAAAACATTTACCAGATACTGCCATGATTAATGCCCTTAAAAAGCAGATGAACCTGCCACAGGTTAAGCATTATTTTTCAAAAATTGACTCCATAAGAATGGTCAATTTGAAAAAAATGGCCGATGCTGGTATTACCATTGTTGCTGGTACCGATGCTGGTAATATTGGTACCCAACATGCCGCTTCCTATATAGCAGAATTATATGCCATGCAAGCATCCGGCATGTCGAACTGGCAAATATTACAATCTGCTACTTCCAATGCAGCTAAAATATTAAACAAAGAAAATACCACTGGCAATATTGCTGTGGGAAAAATAGCTGACATGATTTTGCTGAACAGTAACCCTGTTGAACAATTAGAAAACCTGACAAATATTGAACTCGTTATTAACAAGGGAAATATTATTAACCCTGATACAATTATTAAAGAATCAGCCTTGGCCTTGGTGCAAAGACAACTAAATGCGTATAATGCCGGCAATATAGATGCCTTTCTGGAACCTTATGCTGAGGACGTAGCCTTATATAATTTTCCCGATACATTAGTTTCAAAAGGAAAAGAAAGTATGCGTAAAGACTATGGCGATATGTTCAAGCAATTCCCAAACCTGCATTGCGAAATCAAAGAAAGAATTATACAAGGACATTTTATTATAGACAAAGAATCGGTTTCAGGATTTGGCAAAAACAAATTAGAGGCCACGGTTATTTATCAGATTGACAATAATAAAATCAGCAAGGTATATTTCATTCAATAAATAGGCAAAGGCCCAATAACAAGGCATTAACAAGCTATAACTATTTGGTAACACGGGCTTGAGGGTATATACATAGTTTTACCAAATGAAAAAACTATTTCCTTTGTTCGCCGTTTTATTTGTAGCATGTTCAAAATCAACCCCTGCGAGTTCCCCAATTCCTTGCGACCCTTTAATTAGTTATAGCGCTAAAGTAAAGCCCATCTTTATTGCTAATTGTACAGCATCGGGTTGCCACGATGGACTTAATTATCCATCACTGGCCGATTATACTGTAGCCAGAGATGCAGCACAACAAATTAGAACTGCCGTTGACAGAGGCATGATGCCTAAAAACAATAGTTTATCAGCCAGCGATAAAGCAGCCATTCTTTGCTGGATTGACAATGGTAGTAAAAACAATTAAAATACTTATTTAGTACCCTCATTTTACCTATACCAATTAAGCAATTCCCCTTCTTTTTCCACTGTTCCGATACATCATTGGTTTTTATACCCCCTTTTCGCCTGTTTCTCCCCCAATTCCCCTATTTTTGCCGTCCTAAATTTTAGCACAACTAACGAACATTATGGAAAATCTGATTTACGTTATTCCGGCCATGGGTATTGTAGGATTGCTCTACACTTTTATTAAATTTAATTGGGTTAGCAAACAAGATCCAGGTACAGACCGTATGAAAGAAATCAGCAATTATATTGCTGTAGGAGCCATGGCTTTTCTAAAAGCCGAGTATAAAATTCTGGCCTATTTTGTTGCCCTGGGCGCCCTATTATTGGGCATCATGGGTTATAGCAATGAAAATAGCCATTGGAGTATTGCTGTTGCCTTTGTTATTGGTGCGTTCTTTAGCGCCCTTGCCGGTTTCATCGGCATGAAAGTAGCTACCAAGGCCAATACACGTACTGCACATGCTGCTCGTACCAGTTTAAGTAAAGCATTAGCTGTGTCATTCACCGGTGGTTCTGTAATGGGACTGGGTGTTGCAGGTTTGGCAGTACTTGGTCTAGGAGGTTTATTCATAGTATTAAAAATGATTTTTGCCAATGGCGCCGCTGTTGATAGTGTGGAAATGGAACGTACCATTGAAATTTTAACCGGATTTAGTTTGGGTGCAGAATCTATTGCCTTATTCGCAAGAGTAGGTGGTGGTATTTATACAAAAGCTGCCGACGTTGGAGCCGATTTAGTGGGTAAAGTAGAAGCTGGTATTCCTGAAGATGATCCAAGAAACCCCGCCACCATTGCAGATAATGTGGGCGATAATGTAGGTGATGTAGCTGGTATGGGTGCCGATTTATTTGGCTCTTATGTAGCAACTGTATTGGCAACAATGGTATTGGGAAGAGAAACCAATGCACTGACTGATCAATTTGGTGGAATGTCTCCCATATTATTACCTATGCTAATCGCAGCAATGGGAATTATTTTTTCCATCATTGGAACCTTCTTTGTTAGAATCAGTGAAAATGCTGGATTGAGTACACAAAAAGTACAGAATGCATTGAATATGGGCAACTGGGGTTCGATTGTGCTAACTGCCATTGCCTCCTATTTCTTGGTGAATTGGCTGATGCCAGAAACCATGACTTTACGTGGACATGAATTTACAAAGACTGGTGTATTCGGAGCTATTGCCGTTGGATTGGTAGTAGGTACCCTGATGAGCATCATTACTGAATATTATACGGCAATGGGTAAACGCCCGGTGCTGAGTATCGTAAAACAATCTGCTACTGGTCATGCTACTAATATCATTGGTGGTCTGGCAGTTGGAATGGAAAGTACATTTTTACCAATCCTTGTATTAGCAGGTGGTATTTATGGCTCCTTTGCTTGTGCAGGTTTATATGGTGTTGCCATTGCAGCAGCAGGTATGATGGCTACTACAGCGATGCAATTGGCCATTGATGCATTTGGCCCTATTGCCGATAATGCAGGTGGTGTGGCAGAAATGAGCGAATTACCCAAAGAAGTAAGAGAAAGAACAGATATTTTAGATGCAGTTGGAAATACAACAGCAGCAACTGGTAAAGGTTTTGCCATTGCCTCTGCAGCCTTAACCTCATTAGCCCTTTTTGCAGCCTTCGTAGGTATTGCCAAAATTGATGGCATCGATATTTATAGAGCAGATGTATTAGCCGGATTATTTGTAGGTGGTATGATTCCTTTCATCTTCTCATCCCTCGCCATTCGTGCGGTTGGAGAAGCTGCCATGGCAATGGTGGAAGAAGTACGTCGCCAATTCCGTACCATTCCTGGTATTATGGAAGGTACTGGTAAACCAGAATATGATAAATGTGTGGCTATCTCAACACAGGCTTCATTGAAAAAAATGATGTTGCCTGGTGCTATTGCCATTCTTTCTCCATTAATCATGGGCTTTGTGTTTGGACCAGAAGTGTTAGGTGGCTTCCTTGCAGGCGCTACTGTTAGTGGTGTATTGATGGGTATGTTCCAGAACAATGCAGGTGGTGCTTGGGACAATGCTAAAAAATCATTTGAAAAAGGAGTGGAAATAAATGGTGAAATGTATTACAAGAAAAGTGAACCACACAAGGCTTCAGTTACAGGTGATACAGTAGGAGATCCATTCAAAGATACCAGTGGCCCTTCTATGAATATCCTGATCAAATTAATGAGTATTGTTTCTTTGGTAATTGCGCCCACACTGGCAAAATTGCACCACGACAAGATTAAAGCAAACCGCGATTTGAAAATGCAGAACCTGCAGAACCTGAATAATAAAGAAAATGCTTTCTTAAAAAACAATACCATTCATTTACCTGCTGCAAGTATTGCTGCCATGCAATCTGCTGCTACAATAAAATTGTAAAACTTGGCTAGATTATTGTTTTATTTTAATTGCAACTAATAAAATAATTCTTGCATCTATTGAGGGAAAATGTAACTTTGGTAAAGTATAAATAGTCGTAATGACTATTTTGTTCAACGAATTCTAATCAGAACCATTATAACCAAGAAGTCCGGATGTTTCCACATCGGGGCTTTTTTTATGACCATCACCCAATTCCAAGTATGCTTCCCTTTACCCATATAAAAAAAATTTACATTCTTTTAAGAAAATTCTCCTTATTTTGCATTACGAAACAAATCGTATTATGACTAACATTAAGACTCCTAAGCCAACAGAAAGTGAATTGGAAATTCTTCAGGTACTCTGGGATAATAAACAGGCATCTGTAAGAACGGTACATGAAGAACTACTAAAAACCAAGGACGCTGGCTATACCACCACCCTTAAACTCATGCAAATTATGTTTGAGAAAGGTTTGGTTACCCGTGATGACAGCAATAAAACGCATATCTATCAACCAGCCGTCAGCAGGGAGAAAACACAGAAATTATTTGTAAATAAAATGATTGATACTTTGTTCGCTGGTTCTTCTGCCAACTTGGTCTTGCAGGCATTGGGCGGTCATGAAGCCAGCAAGGATGAACTCAATAAAATTCAGGAACTCATCAATCAATTGAAAAAAGATAAATAAAGCATTTTACCAGAACTATTCTTTGCTATGGCATATTTTACCTACAGCTTTTGCATTAGTTTACTGCATAGTATTTGGCAGATGTCCCTTGCATGTTTAGTTTTTTTTATCTTAAACAAAACTGTATTACTAAAAGCTGGGCCAACCCAAAAAAGAAACCTGCTCTACCTTATACTCGGTTTACAATTAACCGTTTCGTTAATAACATTTTTCAGTATTGATTCAACTTTAGCTAGCAGTACCTTGGTGCTTCAATCGGTTAATAATGCTTTGCACCATGATTGGTTTTTACAATTGAGTCCATGGTTATTCGCCTGCTATTGTATGGCAATCATCATTAAAACAATTCAGGTACTCAATCACTGGACAAAATTTAAAACAAGCTACCGCCAGGGTTTAATAAAACCATCAACCGATTTGACTGTATTTACCAAATTACATGTATCCTATTTTGGAATTAAAAGAAAGGTTACACTTTGGCTGAGCAATAACATACATACACCAATTACATTCGGTCTTTTTAAGCCGGTCATTTTATTGCCTGTAGCCTTGGTTAATCAATTGAGTATTGAGCAAACGGAAACACTTATTCTGCATGAACTTTCCCATATCAAATCCAATGACTACCTGCTAAACTGGTTTTTAATTGGCATGGAAACCATTTTCTTTTTCAACCCATTTGTACTTAGCATTTGCAGGCAAATAAGAATGGAAAGAGAAAAATCCTGCGATCAACAGGTCATTGATTTTAAATATAGTCCTGTTTTGTATGCCGAAACCTTATTAAAGGCTGAAAAATTAAAACAATTCTTATTACCCAATTTTCAATTAGCGGCAGTAGGAAAAAAAGAGCATTTATTAGAACGCATTCAATTTTTTAGCAACCCACAAGCATTGGAAAACAGGATTAATAGAAAAATATTTTTGCCCCTCATTTATAGTAGCCTATTACTTGTATTTGCGCTTTTTACATTTACAATAGTAGGTAAACAGGAAGAGTCGAAATCGGCCATTAGCACCAATTCAACTAGGTTGGCGCTCGCCAATACGATCAATGAACTGAATAACCCCGTTTTTATCAATAACATGCTAAGCAAAACTGCAGTAATGAAAGAAGCCATTGAAAATGCAGCTGCCGCCATTGAAAAACAAAAACCAGCAATCGAAAAACAAATAGAAAAAATCACCCCTACAATAAAAGCATTGGCAATGTCCAATTTTGCATTGGATAGTATTCGTACCGAAATAATGCCGGTTATTCCCGTGGCCATGCAAACGGCAGAGGGTGCCAAACAAATCATCATCAACGAAGAACAATCAGGTTCAAAAAATGCCAGCATCAGGGTATTTAATTTGAATTATATCAATGGCCAGTGGATAATGACGCCTGCCTTTAAAGCAACTGCTAAAGAACGCTTGATTGACAGTTCGATTCCCTTTGATGCAGGAGCAGAATAGGGCTTTTATACCCCACCCAGCTTTGGCCCATATTCCATCGACGAAAAAAAATAAATAGCACCAACTATAAGTTCAGGAAAATTTCGAATAGGCGTATAGGTAAGCTTACATTAAATAATCAACAAAAAAAACAGCAGCTAATTCAGCTGCTGTTTTTAAATATTTTGCGTTGATTAAATTTTACCAAACATTTCTCGGGCATGTATCTCCATATTTATTACCCAAAATAAAACCAATCACAATCTCATGGGTGTTTTTAGTATAGGTACGCAGCCTTGAAGTAGTAGCATTTTCATAAGCATAACTTACATTGAAAGTATTGCTCACATTGATACCTGCCATCGCAGAATAACCAGCTACTAAATCGGAATACCGATAACTACCGCCTACCCAAAAATTATCCCTATACTGAAATTTTGCATTGGCATGGATGCCATATAACTGCGGCTTCCAAAACTGCACCATCATACTGGGCAATGCCGATACATCATCATTAATCATGAATCGATAACCAGCAGTTAAAAAATAATTCGGCGTGAAATAAGTACCATATTTATCATTCTTCACAAAACTAGCTTTGCCGGGTATTATATTTAATGCAGAAAGTCCAACATAGTACCTTGCGCCATACAACCATAATCCAGCGCCAACTTCAGGCTTTATTTTTTTAATTTCATTATTGGCATAACCAATAGCTGGATCATTGGGATCCAAATTACCCCAATCAATTTTAGTACGATCTAAACTTACACTACTAAAGCCACCAGAAAATCCGGCAGACAAAGTCAATTTTGTTGTCAATGGTTTATGATAAGCATAAGAACCATATACACTCCAGCGATTGATATAACCAGCCTTATCATTCAATGCCACAAAACCAACGCCATGATGTGGATCGGATACTGTATAATCTTCTAGAAAACTTTTACCCCTGGGATTTTCTCCTGGTACTTCAAAAGAGGTAGCGGTGGTTTTATAGTCTGTTTTACCAATCGGACCATGCACACTGGCATAAGTAGTTACAGGTGCCCCGTTGATACCAGTCCATTGATTGCGATAACTGATTTTTACATCGGTATAATTTTCGATTCCTGTTACAGCCGGATTAAGTATATAATTATTGAGTATATACTGGGTGTAAAAAGGTTTAGCTTGTGAGAGGGCCAGTAAACTGATACCGCATCCCATGAGTACTAGAATTATTCTCTTCATTGCTTGTCCGTATTCCAACGGATAATTTAAAGTTAGGAACTTCCGCCAGTTATACGACCAACCAACGGAAGTTTATTTTTATTTTACAATTGTCACATAACCAGTCATTGGCTTACGACCATTATTGGGTTCTATTATATAATAATAAGTATCAAAAGGCAATGGTTTACCACTCATGGTTCCATCCCAGGGCGAATTATACCCCTTACTTTCAAATACCAATTGACCAGTGCGGGTAAATACCTGCACCCGATTATTTGGATATGTATTCAAATATTCAATACTCCACACATCATTAATACCATCACCATTCGGCGTAAAGGTATTAGGAATCTTAGGCGCCTTCAACAACCTGACAAATACCTGATCCGTTCTGCTGCATCCACCCAGGGCTGTAACTGTTAAAGTATAAGTCATATCCGATAATAAATTGCTGGCCACCGGTGTAGGACTGGTATTGCTATTCAAATAAGTGCTGGGGGTCCATAAATATTGCATGCTATTGCCAGTTACATTGGGCGTAATAGTTACAGAACCGCCTTCCAACACCACCCTATCAGGACCGGCATCTACTACCGGATATGGATGTACGATAAATGGTTTGACCATGGTATCGCTATTACAGCCCTGGCTATTCACCACAAATAAACTAACATTGAATGTACCTGCACTGGTATAGGTATAAGTAAAGGAAGGCACAGCCCTGGTACTGGCATCTCCCAATGACCAATTCCATTGATTCACTACGCCATCTTTTCCATCACTTAAATCTGCAAAACTTACATTGTCACCAATACAAATTCCCGGTTGGTTAATACTGAAATTAGCCTTTGGTTGAGGATGAATAATATTTAACACGATATCAGTATCATGCACACAACCTGCTCCACTAGTTACTTGAAGATTAACTGTGAATGGCCCTACAGCCCCATATAAATGAGTAGGACTTTTTGCTACCGAACTATTATTGGTGCCACTGGCAGGTTCCCCAAAATTCCATAAATAAGTAAATGAATTTTGTGTACCATCAGCAATCGTGCTGGTATTGGTAAAAGGCACAGTTGCATTAGGCAAACAAACACTTGCAGGGAAACTGAATGAAGCAACTGGTATTGGTCTTACCGTTACTGGCAGGGTCTTAGTCAAACTTATACAACCATCACTGGTAGTTACCCGCAGTGTTACTGTATAGGTACCTGCATTCACAAACTGGTGAGGGAATGCTGCTGCACTATTTCTAATAACAGTTGGCGTACCATCGCCAAAATCCCATGTCCAGGTTGTGATGGTTCCCACTGGCGTTGTAGCGGTACTGGTAAATGTAATATCCAAACCGGCACATTGCAGGGCACTAACACTAAAATCTGCAACAGGAGCTTGTAATACTGTTATTTGTTGCGATGCAGTGTCAACACATGAACCAGCAGTTGAGGTATAAGTATAATGAATGGTATAAGTTCCTGGCCCTACAGAAGCTGGATTAAAAATACCTGCGGCGTTTACACCCGGACCTGTGAAAACAAAAGTTCCTGGTACGCCTCCAATTTCAGTTGCCTGAATCAAGGGGAATGGAGCTGCATCCAAACAAGTATTGGGGATTGCAGTGAACTGTACTTTAGGTGCGGCGTTTACATTAATATTCGTAAGCTTATCATTCACACAAACACCACCAGAAAATGCCCTGAATCGAATGGTAAAGGTCTTCACCAAAGGACTCTGGAAATTAGGGTATAAATGAGTATACACTTTATTTGGCAATGGACTATTGTCAATTTCAAAAACAGCAGGTGTTCCTACATTATCCCAATATATTTCAACTTTAGTAATAGTTCCTGGGAATACCGAAGAAGTATTTACTATAGAAACAGAATCATTGGCACAAAGACTGGCCGCATTATTCACAGTAAAATTGGCTATTGGGAAACTACCATTAATCGTCAATACTTGCGTAATGGTATCGGTACAACCTGTATTGCTAAATACTACCAACCGAACATTATAATTTCCAACTGCGGTATAACTATGTTGTGGATTTTGTAGTGTAGAAATATTTGGATTAGCACCTGTTGCATTGGCATCTCCAAAATTCCATTCCCATCCAGTAATCGTACCAGCTGTAATTGAACTGGTATCAGTAAACTGTGCATAGGTATCATTTAAACAAACTTCAGGCAAAATAAATCCAGCATGTGGTCTTGTACTTACCAAAACGGGGGCATTATAAAAAGTACTTACGCAGTTAGCACTATTCATAACACTCAAGGATACGGTATAAACGCCAGTTGCCGTATACATATGGGTTGGATTTTGACTTGCATCAGTATTGGCAGCTCCACTGGCTGGGTCACCAAAATTCCATGACCAGGCTGTTACTGATCCGGTGTTTGGAACCGATAAATCAGTAAATGAAATTGATCTAGTGGCGCATACCGGTGAACCTGCACTAAAATTGGCTGAAGGCAATGGATTAACAACCACTGGAACAATGGCTGCAGCAGATGTACAGTTATTAACGGTAACGGTTACACTATAATTTCCACTGGCGGCTATGCTGGAAGCCACTAATGTGGGGTTTTGTTGTGTACTGCTAAATCCGTTTGGTCCAGTCCAGTTATAAGTAGCATTTGCAACGGGGGCTGCAAATAGATTCAGCAAATTGCCGATACAAATTGGACTATTACTATTTCCTACAGGGGAAGCAGGCGGATTGGGATCTGACAAAATCTGTGTAGCAGCATTGGCACTGGTGCAATTATTAGCCGTGCAATTAATTTGACTATAAGTTCCTGCACTAAGATTGGTAATCACAACAGTACCAGCGGCACTGGCTGTTAAATTCAATACAGGCTGTGCTAGTCCATTCTTCCAATAATTTACAGCATAGGTTTGACCTGGTAATAATCCACTTAAAGTGATAGAACCATCTGTACCACTACAGGTACTTGGATTAAGCGTGGTAACACTGCTAATCACAGGCATATTATTCACTACCACATTTAAGGGCGTAGACAATAAGGAGGTACAATTATTTACTGTTACGGTTACTGTATATACACCAGCGGCTGCTACAGTAACAGCAGGTATGCTTGGATTTTGTAAAGTACTGGTAAAACCATTTGGACCAGTCCAATTGTAACCACTGGCACCAGCCACTGTGCTTGCAAATAGATTAAGGGTAGTTCCCTCACAAATAGGACCATTGCTGGTAGGCGTCGGTGCTGCAGGTAAAGGAGGATCTACTAATACTTGTGATGCTGCATTGGCACTGGTACAGTTATTTAAAGTACAATTGATATTACTATAAGTTCCTGCAGTAAGATTGGGAATAATTATTTGCCCACTTGCATTGGCAGTAAGACTTACTGGGGTTTGCGGTACGGCATTCTTATCATAATTCACTGTATAAGTCTGACCAGCAATCAATCCACTAAGGGTAATGAATCCATTGGTACCTGAACAAGTTGTAGGGTTAGTTGCTGTTGCACCACTTATGGCAGGTGTTTGATTCACCACCACTGCCAATGGAACAGATCCAGCTGAAGTACAATTATTCACGGTTACGGTTACAATATAATTACCAGTTGCGGCAGTAGTTACAGCAGCAATACTTGGATTTTGAATGGTAGCACTAAATCCATTGGGTCCTGACCAGGTATAACTACCACCCGTAACCGCAGATGCTGTGAGGTTCAAAGTATTTCCAGAACAAACCGGACTATTACTACCGGTTGTAGGAGCAGCAGGTGCCGAAGGATCATTCAGAATTATAGTTGTTGCATTAGCACTCGTACAGTTATTGGCAGTACAATTCATTGCTGTATAGGTACCCGAAGTTAAATTCGGTAACACCACCTCACCTGCAGCAGAAGCCGTTAATGTTAATGCAGGCTGCGGAACAGCATTCTTACTATAATTCACCGTATATGTAACACCAGGCGTTAGTCCACCTAAAGTGATATATCCATCATTGCCTCCACAAGTTGTTGGGTTATTACCAACATTACTAGTAATCACCGGAACTGCATTCACCACTACATTAAGTGATACAGAGGGTGCAGATACACAATTACTAACCGTAACGGTTACCTGATAAAGTCCACTTGCAGCAATGGTTGCTAATGGAATACTAGGATTCTGTACTGCCGCTGTAAAAGCATTCGGTCCTGTCCAATTATATCCACTTGCACCTACCACTGCAGAAGCAAAAAGATTCAAGGTGCTGCCTGCACAAATAGGTCCGTTACTGGTGGGTGTTGGTGCACTTGGTGCAGCTGGATCGGTAAGTACTTGTGTAGCTGCATCAGGACTAGTACAATTATTGGCCGTGCAATTGATATTGCTATATGTTCCAGCAGTAAGATTAGGTATAATAATCTGTCCACTTGCGTTGGCAGTTAATGTAAGAGTTGGTTGAGCTATAGCATTCTTATTATAATTCACCGTAAAGGCTTGCCCTGCTACTAAGCCGCTGAGCGTAATAAAACCATCAGTACCCAAACAAGTAGTTGGATTCGTAGACACCGCAGCACTAATAGCAGGAATTGGATATACGGTAACTGTATGTATAGCGGTATCACTAAAGCATCCTTTATCTGTTTTAATCCAATGTTTCACTGTAAATGTTCCAGTAGTGGCATAGGTATGATTTATCGTATTTCCGGTACCGTTAGTAGCGTCTCCAAAATCCCAATAATACTCCAGCACTGTATTCCCAGCTAATGGATCAGCAGCACTGGTGAAACTCATCGCCGTTCCCAAACAAACAGGTATGGGTGCTGTAAATAATGCATGCGCTTGTGGATATACTGTTACCAGGTTCTTGATGGTATCATGTACACAACCCGCAGCACTGGTTACTGTTAATTTTACTGGGTAAGGAGGTGGTGGTGTTACCCCATTATAATAATGGGCTGGATTTTTTAATACCGAACTATTATTGGCACCACTGGCAGGGTCGCCGAAATTCCAATTGTATCCAAAACCTGCCTGTGTAGCATCGGCAATGGTACTTGCATCAAAGAAATGTGCCGAATCGCCGGGCAAACAAACACCAGCAGGCATATTGAAATCTACAAATGGAATCGGATTTACTTTAAAGGTTCTTATAAAGGCCGGACTCTTACAACCAGAATTGGTTTCTACTATCAATGAATCGGTCACCAGTGGACTCCAGGTATTATAAATATGCGTGGTATCATTACCGGTAGTTCGGGTAATAATAATACCATCACCAAAATCCCAATGCCACTTGGCCAAAACTCCGGGAGCAGCGGCAAATGATGTATCGCTAAAGGTAACCGGAATGCCTTGGCAGATGGGTGAAGAAACACCAAATTTAGCAGAAGGCACAGCTGTTATAGTTACTTGCTTTTGTATGGTATCGCTCAAACAACCAGGAGTGGTAATAGTACCAAAACGTACTGTGTAAGTACCCGGAACACTGTATTTATGTGCTGGATTTTTTAAAGTGGAATTATTATTAATACCACTAGCAGGATCACCAAAATCCCACCACCATTTATAGGTTGGTTTACTGGTTACGGAAATATCTTTATATCGAACAGAATCGGTTACACAACCATTATTGACCCAGTTGAAATCTGCTATGGGTGGTGCAGAAACCTCCAATTCAAAATCTATATCTTGTACATTGCCACATCCATCCACATTACTTTTATAAGCAGTTATGCTAACAGGGTAAAACCCAACAGTATTGAAGGTATAGATTTGTGGTAAGGAATACCAGTAAATCGTCTTTCCATTAACGATAGTAGTAGAATCAGCTGGCAATGGATTTGGAGCAGGACCCGGTATGGGAGGAACTTGCATTACATTTCCAGCAGGTGTATAATTAGAACATCCACTTAAATCCCAATACAAAGAATCTGGTTGATAGGGTAATGATATTTTGAATTTAAAAGGTGAGCCGGTACAAGAAGAAGGAGTTGATTCTATTCCCCACTGACTAACAATTCCAATCTGCTGATACAAATCCCGCACATTGGTGCCTGCAGAATAACCATAAGATTCTGCATCACCCATTCCATAAGTAATTGCATTGAAACCACTATCTGCAGTTAAACGAAAAGATTGTGTAGGATAAGCGGTTAAATCCTCCACCATAAAAGAATAGCCATTCAACTGTGGCATTTGAGTAAATGAACTAACAGGTGCCAGGTTATTAATTTTAAAAGATGCCGCCTGGGCTGTCTTCATATAAACACATAAATACTTTGTATGAATATTCTGCAAATTCGAAGAAAAGATATTGATGTCGCTAATATTCTGCTCAACTGGATTTAAAATAATCATATCAGGGTCGCCTTGATTTTGACCCCCAATTTGAGCAGAACCAGCACAGTTAGCACTCAATAAATATTGCGCTACTGCAATAGGTTTGTCTGCAGTAATTAATTTAGCACCTGTAAATGGTATGGGGTTGGAAGTCGTTGCAGGATAATATTCTCCAGCATTTAAAGTGATTAATGTTCCATTCAAATTTACATTGGTGCCATTTTCAGAAGCCATTACCCGCAATGGAAATCCATTGGTATTGTTCATTAATGGTACCACTCCAAATTCCTTGCCCCAGGTACTAACCGGATAACATTGCTGATATAAGGGATCAAATGAACCACCTGTACAACCATTTCGACTGGCAGACAATGCTGAACTCCCTGAAAAAACTGCAATTTTTTTACATACGTTTACACCATTGGAAACTGATTC
>CALRKF020000033.1:0-33758 GCA_943367825.1 Chitinophaga pinensis | reverse complement strand
GTAATACCGTGAGCCTATCACAGGAGAGAAGCTCAGCTTGGCATTGTAAATAATCATACTCAATTCCTTCCGCATCTGAATTTCCTGTGCTTGTAATGCCAGCAATTCAATTTGCTTTCTAATTTGCTCCAATTGCATATTGGTTTGCTCTTCCATGGCACTGAGTGCCTTATGGCGGATAACACCTTCTTCCGTTGGTTTTATCAATGCGCCACCTACCGATGCAGAATAGGGCAGTACCGACATTTGCTTGTGGTACACTTCGGTATTGATATAGGCTCCACCATCAGGTTTACTACCTTTCTGGGTAATTTTCAGGTAACCATTGGGCAATAATTCATTCTGTACTTCCAGTACTAATTCATTGTTTTTGAAAAAATGAATTTCCAAACAAAGGGCATCTGTAAAAAATGCTTTCACCGTATCGGCAAATACCTCTTCCGCTGCATCCACTGAAACAAAGGGATGCAGTATGCCATCGGGATTAATTTGATAGGAAGACGAAAATGCCTGGTTCTCCAGCGTCACCCAATTCATGCTAATATCCAATTCCTTTCTTGCAGAGCGGTCGCCCAGCGGATTGTCGGGTATGGCAATTTTATAGATACCCGATTTGGGTCTATTACCATACTCATACGTACCTTTTTCGGGAAATAATTGCCAGGAAGCAATAAAGTTATAGGCTGTTATCATTGCGTTTGCAAATTATCAATTTAACAGTCCTAAACAAAATTTGATAGCGAATGTTCAATCAAATAAACGAAATCTTTATGAGAAGCTACACAAAAAAATATGGGAGCGATTAGCTCATCCACCTTCTCATTGTATTCGTAGTTCTTTGTCTTTTTTGTATGTCCCAAAATTCAGCAGCTGTAAATGTTCTGTTGCTGTTTTCTGTCTTTGCATCTAAATCCTGTTCTGTTTTAGATTTATTATTTGAATGCTTAAGGTCATTTTTGTTTACGGGTATACCTGTGCCCAACACATCATTTTTCATCATGTCTGTTTTTAATTTTAATAAATTTCCTCAATAACGCAGGCGAAGTAGTCTGGCCGGGAATAAAGCAAAACACGGGGTTCATTTTCCACCAACTGATAAGGTTGTTTCGTTTTGCGCCGCAAAGATAGATACATATAGCGTATGAAAAAAATCTTTCAAGGGATAATCGGTATAAAAAAATGTTAAACGAGTTAATTTAGAGGCTGATAGGTAGCGCCCTCATCGCTTTTATGTACATTTGGAAACAAAAAAACAAATCATGAAATCTAAAAGCTTTTCCGTTTTTGTTGTGGCAACATTGATTTCTTTGTTTACCGTAGCGCAAACAAGTCCTCCTCCTGCAGCCGATATTTTAGCAGCTGCCTATAAAAAAGCAGCTGCCGAAAATAAAACAGTATTACTCATGTTTCATGCCAGTTGGTGTGGATGGTGCAAAAAAATGGATGCATCATTGGAAGACCCTATTTGTAAAGCTTATTTTGATAAATATTTTGTAATCGAGCATTTAACTGTGCAAGAAAGCAAGGGGAAGGAATACCTCGAAAATCCGGGTGCACAGGAGCAAATGGATAAATGGGAAGGAAAGGGTATGGGACTACCTTATTGGGTAATATTGGATAAGGAAGGAACGGTTTTATTTGATAGTCAGATAAGAAAAACACAACCCGATAATACGGTAAAGGGACAGAATATTGGCTGCCCGGCTAGTAAAGAGGAAGTACTCTATTTCACTGAAATATTAAGGAAAACAACCAGTCTCAGTACAAATGAATTGCAGGTGATTTTTGATCGCTTTCGCAAGAACGAGCAATAAGCAGCAATCCTTTTTGTCTTATTTGATATTGCCTAACTTTGCAGCAACGTATTACTGCTATATGAATCAAATCCTACAGGGTAAATGCATTCATATATCAATCATTCATTTACTATAATCAAATTAATTACTTATGAAAGAAGTGTATATAATTTCTGCTGTTAGAACTCCCATGGGAAGTTTTGGTGGTTCTTTAAAAGGATTTTCTGCCACACAATTAGGCGCAGTGGCCATTAAAGGCGCTATTGAAAAAGCCGGCATTAAACCCGAGCAGGTAGAAGATGTAATCATGGGTTGTGTAATACAAGCCAATCTAGGACAAGCACCTGCCCGTCAGGCAGCTAAATTTGCTGGATTACCCAATGAAGTAAATTGTACTACAGTAAATAAAGTATGCGCTAGTGGTATGAAGGCCATTGCACAAGCAGCACAGAGTATTTTATTAGGCGATGCCTCCATCGTTGTAGCGGGTGGCATGGAAAGCATGAGCAATGTGCCCTATTATAGCGATACCATGCGCTGGGGTAATAAATACGGTCATGTTAATTTATTTGATGGATTGGCAAAAGATGGTTTAACCGATGTTTATGATGGCAAGCCGATGGGTGTTGCTGCTGAATTATGTGCCAGCACTTGCGGAGTAAGCAGGGCCGACCAGGATGCATTTGCAATTGAAAGCTATCAGCGTTCACAGGCCGCTATTAAAGCAGGTAAGTTTGATAATGAAATAGTACCCGTTGCCATCCCACAAAGAAAAGGCGAACCGGTATTATTCGATAAAGATGAAGAACCCTTCAATGTAAAATTTGATAAGATTGCCGAATTAAAAGGCGCATTTGTAAAAGATGGAACAGTAACTGCAGCCAATGCCAGCACCATGAACGACGGCGCAGCAGCCCTGGTATTAATGAGCAAAGAAAAAGCTACTGAACTTGGATTAAAACCCATTGCCATCATCAAAGGATATGCAGATGCTGAACAAGCACCAGAATGGTTCACTACAACACCGTCTTTGGCTGTACCAAAAGCAGTGGCCAAGGCCGGACTAACCATGGAGGATATCAACTATTGGGAATTGAATGAAGCCTTTGCAGTGGTGGGTATTGAAAACAGCAGAAGAATGAAATTAGATCCTGCAAAAGTAAATGTAAATGGAGGTGCTGTAAGTTTAGGTCATCCATTAGGTTGTAGTGGCGCAAGAATTATTGTAACCCTAATTAATGTATTAAAGCAAAACAATGCAAAATATGGTGCAGCCGGCATTTGTAATGGTGGAGGTGGTGCCAGTGCCATGGTAATTGAAAATTGTTAAGTAAAAATTATAAATCAGATAAAAAAACAAGAATGACCAAATTATTTTTTGCGGTATCGATGTTGTTGAGCGTTCAATTGGTTGCGCAGAATGAAGCAGCCTTTAGCATCAAAGGAAATTTCTCTACAATAAAAGCAGGCAGGGTATACCTAACCCGTTATTCAGAGTCGGCCCCTCCTACAAAAGACAGTGCAAATATTGTCAATGGCAGTTTTAGTTTTAAAGGAATGGTGGGAGAGCCTCAAACAGCAGTAATTACTATTAAAGACAAGAAGAAAAATTATTTTAGATTTTATTTGGAAGCAGCCAATATGAAAATTAGCGGCAAAGGCGATTCTCTACAAAACATGACTATAACTGGTAGTGTATTGAATGATGATGAAAAAGCATACAGTGCAGCTATTAAACCTGCCAATGAAATGGAAGAACAATTTTATGATTTGTATGAGAAAGCCGATAAAGCCCAAAACCAGGCAGTAATGGATAGCTTGGATGCAGTAGAAGAAAATCTTACTTATGCCAAAAGAAAATATGTAACGGCTTTTGTTATGAGTCATCCTCATTCTTACAGAAGTGCCATGGCCATTCAACAAGAATATGGTTATTATGCTGAAGCAACCGATGTAGAACCATTGTACAATGCATTGGATGAAAAAATTAAAGCTAGTCCTGCAGGCGTTAATGTAAAAAACATGCTGGATATTTATAAAACAGTGGCCATTGGAATGATTGCACCAGATTTTGTTCAGGCAGATACCAGTGGAAAATCACTGAGCCTTGCTGGTTTTAAAGGAAAAGTGCTTTTGGTAGATTTCTGGGCTAGCTGGTGTGGTCCTTGTAGAAAGGAAAATCCGAATGTAGTAAAAGCCTATCAGGCATTTAAGGACAAGGGATTTGATATATTGGGAGTTTCATATGATACCGACAAGGCAAAATGGATTAAAGCAATCAATGCAGATGGATTGGTTTGGAATCAAGTAAGTGATTTAAAGGGTTGGGATAATGCCAGTTCTAATCAATATTATATCAAGGCCATTCCTTCTAATCTATTATTAGATAAGGAAGGCAGGATTGTAGCCAAGAATTTATTTGGTAAAAAATTGACGGCCAAGTTGGCTGAACTGACCAATTAAGTAAGTCATCAACTCATTGTAAAGTCGCTTTACGGAGCGACTTTTTTTATGCCGAAATAGAAGTGCTGAACCGGGCCTTGCGCGTATTTAATCAACCTCTTATACCCAACCCTTCATATAATTTGCCCATTTGCCTTCAATACAATAATTTTGCCACTCAAAATCAATAACAGCACATGCGTCAGATAGCATTTAGAGAAGCCCTTAGAGAAGCCATGCAGGAAGAAATGAGAAGGGATGAAAGGGTGTTCTTAATGGGTGAAGAAGTAGCCGAATACAATGGAGCTTATAAAGTAAGCCAGGGTATGTTGGAAGAATTTGGAGAAAAAAGAATCATTGATACCCCTATTGCTGAATTAGGATTTACTGCCATCGCAGTTGGAGCTGCTCAAAATGGGCTTCGTCCGATTGTTGAATTCATGACCTGGAATTTTGCGGTTTTGCCTTTAGATCAAATATTAAATACCGCTTCTAAGATGTTGGCAATGAGTGGCGGACAGGTTGGTTGCCCTATCGTATTTAGAGGGCCCAATGGATCAGCAGGGCAGTTAGGTGCACAACATAGTACAGCTTTTGAAAGCCTGTATGCTAATATCCCTGGATTAAAAGTTATATCTGTTTCTAATCCCTACGATGCAAAGGGTTTATTAAAATCTGCCATTCGCGACGACGATCCAATTATGTTTATGGAAAGTGAAGTGATGTATGGCGATAAAGGCGAAGTGCCCGAAGAAGAATATTTACTCCCAATTGGTAAGGCCTTTGTAAAAAGAGAAGGAAAGGATGTTACCATCGTTTCTTTTAATAAAATGATGAAGGTAGCACTTGGTGCAGCTGAAGAATTGGCCAAGGAAGGTATTGAAGCCGAAGTGATCGATTTGGCAACCATTCGTCCCTTGGATTGGTTTACTATTTTAGAAAGTGTAAAAAAGACCAACCGTTTGGTTATTGTAGAAGAACAATGGCCTTTTGCCTCTGTATCTTCCGAAATCAGTTATCGCATACAAAAAGAAGGATTTGATTATTTGGATGCACCCATTCGCAGGATTACTTCTGCCGATGCACCCATGCACTATGCACCCAATTTGGTAGCTGCTTATTTACCCGATATTCCACGTACCGTGAAATTGGTGAAAGAAGTGATGTACCTTAAAAAGTAATCAATTCATTATTGCTTTCTTATTTTGTCGGTAAAGAAATCGTAGGTTACTTGTTTTCCTGATTTGATATCGATGCTAAGCATTACATTGTTTTCTCCCGAACTCAGTTCCTTATTATCTGTTCCATACACAATCAGGTATTGACCAGTATAAATCCAATCATTGATTTCTTTAAAACCACAATTGACCGACCACTTTTCCTGGCCTTGTAGGTTAACAGATGCCAACATACAATTGCCTTCATTCCCAATTTTTTCTTTGAAGCATATAATAAAACCAGGAGCAGTTAAATGAATGGGTATGGCTGTTTCTTTATTCAATAAAAATCCGCCTTGCAAGTAAACCCTTTCACTCAGGGCAAGGGTTGTTCCAATTTTAAATTTGGAGGGATTGTTTTCAATAGTATAAGGGGCACTGTATAATTTATTTCTATCTGTTTCGCCATACACATGATTGTATCTAAATCGGTCATCTATTTTTTCGAGTGCGGCCGTAGTTTTTAAACCATACCAACTGCCTTGAAATGTATCCACATCTACAATGGTATTAGTATAACTCAGATGGGTGTCTTCTTGTAAATCTTTAAGGGCTTCCATTTGTTCATTGGATTGATTTGCCCGCTCCTCTATATTTCTTTTGACCATTCTAATACTATCTGCAATGGCCCTGTATTGATTATTCCTTTTTTCAAAATTGCGTAAACTGTCCTGGTAAGCTGCTTGTTTCATTTGACGATTATTGTACAATCGATCATAGGACCGGATATTATTATAGTTTTCACGAGCGAGGTCACCATAATAAGTTTCCTGGGCTTCCAATGCTTTCAATGCCTTTGCTTGTGTCAATTTCAAATCAGCTTCCTCATCCAATACAGTTGCGTTCAAGTTATTGGCATCAATGGAATATTTACTGCCATCGGTAAGTGTAACCTGCAGTGTTTGTGAAAGGCTATTGAATTGATAATACTGCTCCTGATCAGGCATTTTGCCTCTTAATACAGGATTCTTTTCTTCAATGATTTTTTTGTCAGCAAATTTTTCTAATGTAAATGCATTGAAGGCCATTGGTTCATTTACAAAAAACCAAGCCAGTTGTCCAACCTTGCCCATCATTTTAACCGGATAATTTTTTATATCAGAATGCCCCTTTATTTCTTTAATCATTATTTTTTTTCCGGTACTGGCATCATTGGTTTGTAAATAATAAGTAGTAGAACCACTTTTTCTAGTCATGCCCCCACCCGAACTATAATAATTGGTTTTAAAATATTTTACCAATGAGAGCACAATGGTTTGTTGATTCTTTTCAAAATAAACAGGTCGGCTGATGGCCGTTCTTTCATCATAAGTAGCAAGACACCCCCTGAGTAGATAAATAAAACCAACAACGAGTAAGCCGATGACAATTAGTACTTGGAAAGAGCGGTTTTTAAACATATGATTGTTTGTTGAATAAAAGTAAAATATTTATGGCAGGAATCATAGCATCGCAATGCCTTTCATTCTTGAAATTATTGCTCAATAAGGATTAATTTAGCGTACAATCACTGCTATGTATTTAAAAAAAATCAGCCTCTTATTGTTGGCTACAGTTTGTTTTCTTTTTTCTTCGGCACAACTAAACCGACCCGTGTTTACCGAGGCAATGAAAAAGCAAGTCTGCGAAAAAGTAAAAGATGCAGCCCGTCATGCATGGAAGGGGTATACCGATTATGCCTGGGGACATGATGATTTAAAACCACTCACAAAAACTTACAGAGATTGGTATCAAACGCCCATCTTAATGACGCCAGTAGATGCATTTGATACTTTTATTTTATTAGGATTAACAGAAGAAGCGGCTGCTGCCAAAAAACTGATATTGGAAAAACTGGATTTTAATATCGATGCCAAGGTGCAGGTGTTTGAAATTACCATCCGCTTATTGGCTGGTTTACAATCGGCCTATGAACTCGATGGTGATCCGCGTTTCCTGCAATTGGCCAAAGATCTTGCCAATCGCATGATGCCAGCATTCGGCTCAAAAACGGGTATGCCTTATCGTTATGTACACCTGCAAACAGCCGCTGTATCCGACAGTATCAATAATCCCGCTGAAATTGGCACTTTGATGATGGAATTTGGTAAACTCAGTCAATTAACCGGCGATGCTCAATATTATACTGCAGCCAAAAAAGCCATTCTATATGTATATGAAAAACGAAGCGCCATTGGCCTCGTGGGAGAACAAATTGATATTAATACAGGTAAATGGGTGAGTACACAAAGTCATATCAGTGGTTATATTGATTCCTATTATGAATACCTGTATAAAAGTTGGTTGCTGTTTGGCGACAAGGATTTTAAAATAGCTTTTGACAAACACCAGGTGGCAATTAAAAAATACCTGATTGACCGGAGTGGCAATAAGGGTTGGTTCCTGCGGCATGTAGATATGAATACTGGCAAACAATCAGCTACTGTGTACGGTGCTTTGGATGCTTTTTATGCCGGACTTTGCGGGTTCAGTGGTGATATCAATACCGCTAAAAAAATTCAACAGGCTAACTATTATATGTGGACGAAATTCAATATCGAGCCCGAGGAATTCAATTATAAAACTGATAGTTTACTAAATGCTTCTTATATTCTTCGGCCCGAAAACCTGGAAAGCTGTTTTTACCTTTATCGACTAACCAAGGATAGAAATTACTTAATAGAAGGAAAGCGGATGGTGGAAGATATTTTACAGCATTGTCGCAATGAAGTAGGATTTACTTCCTTGAAAAATGTTACAACCTTTGAAAAGTCAAATTCAATGGAAAGCTTTTTCTTCGCCGAAACTTTGAAATATGCTTACCTGATCTTTGCACCTGAATCTACCTTAGATTTTAAAAAAACCGTACTTACTACAGAAGCACATCTGTTTAAAATAAAAAAATAATATTTGTAGATATTCCCCATTATGAAAAATAAAAATGCAGCGATTGGTTTTATATTTATTACACTCTTGATTGATGTAATAGGGTTGGGGATTATCATTCCGGTATTACCCAAATTGATTTCCCATTTAAAGGGAGTAGATATCAGTACCGCTGCAAAATACGGGAGTTACTTAACCGTTGCTTATGCCTTCACACAATTTGTTTGCGCACCCATACTCGGTAATTTAAGCGATCAATATGGTAGAAGACCCGTCCTATTGTTTTCGCTTTTTGGCTTTGGCATTGATTATATTTTTATGGCATTAGCACCAAGCTATGGATGGTTATTTGTTGGTCGTATCATCGCTGGATTTACAGGGGCTAGCTTTAGCACGGCCGCTGCCTATATTGCCGATATAAGTACAGTAGAAACTAGGGCCAAAAATTTTGGAATGATTGGGGCAGCATTCGGATTGGGTTTTGTCATTGGTCCGGTATTGGGAGGTGTATTAACGCAGTTTGGAGAGCGCTTTCCTTTTTATGCAGCAGCCCTGCTCGCATTGTTGAACTGGTGCTATGGATATTTTATTTTACCTGAATCTCTGCCAAAAGAAAACAGAAGAAAATTTGATTGGAAAAGAGCCAATCCTATTGGTACTTTAAGACAATTAAAAAAATTCCCAACTATCGGCGGACTAGTCATTAGTATGTTGTTAGTATATATTGCAGCACATGCCGTGATGAGTAATTGGAATTATTTCACGATGCATCAATTTGGCTGGAATGAAAAAATGGTCGGGTACTCATTGGGGGTAGTAGGCATATTGGTGAGTATTGTACAAGGAGGTATGACGCGCGTTATCAATCCCCGTTTGGGAAATGAAAAAAGTGTTTACCTGGGATTGTCGCTGTATGCCATTGGCATGTTACTCTTTGGTTTGGCAACCCAAAGCTGGATGATGTTTGTTTTTTTAGTGCCCTATTGTTTGGGTGGTATCACACAACCTGCACTACAGGCAGTGATGTCGGGCAAAGTGCCGCCCAATGCACAGGGAGAATTGCAAGGTGCATTAACCAGTGTAATGAGCCTTGCCGCCATTATTGGTCCGCTGGTTATGAATAACCTCTTCTTTTATTTTACACATGAAAACGCACCCTTTTATTTACCTGGAGCACCATTCTTCCTGGGTTCAATACTAATGGGAACCAGTGCTTACCTGGCATTTAGAACATTGCATCCATCCAAACAAGTGTAGTTATGGCAATTAAAGATATTACTGATTTTAAGAATGTATTTTTCATCGGTGTTGCTGGTGTGGGCATGAGTGCCATTGCACAATACCTCGCAGGAATTGGAATATCCGTTAGTGGCAGCGATCGTTATTTTAAAGAAGGGGAGGAAAATGATACTCGAAATAAATTAGCAGCCGAAGGCATTCAATGCTTTATTCAAAATGGCTCTGGTATTAGTGCCAGCACCGAATTAGTAGTGGTATCCACGGCCATTGAAGACAGTGTTCCCGAAGTGCAATTGGCAAAAAGTTTAGCGATACCCATTTTAAAAAGAAGCGAATTGTTGGCATTGATAGCTAAGAGTAAGAAGACGATTGCGGTGGCTGGTACAAGTGGCAAAAGTACCACCAGTGCCATGTTATTTGATATATTAACTGTTGCAGGACTAGAACCAAGTATTATTAGTGGTGCTGGCCTGGTGCGCATCATGGAAGAAGGAAAGATTGGCAATGCCAAGGTGGGTAAAGGGGAATGGTTGGTAATTGAAGCAGATGAAAGTGATGGTAGTATTGTACAGTACCATCCAGAGATTGGATTATTATTAAATATTGATAAAGATCATCAGGAGATGGAAGAACTGATGCATATTTTTGGCATTTTTAAATCACATTGTAATCAGTTCATCGTTAATCAATCCAATGCATATGCTGCAACATTGAGCGCAGGTGCAGAAAACGATTTTTCCATTCCTACACAAATAGCAGGCTTAACAGCTACAGCATTCCGGCAAGAAGGGTTAAATATTTATTTTACAATAAATGAAACGGATTTTAGTCTGCAATGCCTGGGAGTGCACAATATGGAGAACGCACTGGCTGCGGTGGCAGTAGCAAATCGGCTTGGCGTCGATTTGCAGGTTGCTGCAAAGGCATTAGCTGCGTATAAAGGAATTTACAGGCGTCATCAAGTATTGGGGCAAAAAAATGGGGTATGGGTCATTGACGATTATGCACATAATCCAGTGAAATGTGCTGCGGCTATTCGTGCCTGTCAGCCTTTGGGTAAAAAAGTAATGGCCTGGTTTCAACCACATGGCTACGGGCCTACTCGTTTTTTGCGACATGATTTTGTAAAAGAAATTGCAGCAGCCTTAAGACCGGATGATGAGATTTGGATGAGCGAAATCTTTTATGCAGGCGGTACAGCTGTAAAAGACATTTCGGCCAATGACCTGATTATGGACATAAGCGCTTTGAATAAACAAGCCTATTTTGTTGCCGATAGAAATGAATTATTAAATACTATTCGGCCACATTTAAAAGAAGGCACTGTATTGATAATAATGGGAGCACGCGATCCTTCACTTGAATCCTTTGCTCATTCCCTTTATCAAAATTTATAAATCATGACTACACTCATCACCCATATTCAACAATTAGTAGCTGTCAGGGATACATGTCATTTATTAAGGGGTAATGAATTGCGATTATTGCCTGTAATAGAAGATGCGTTTTTATTGATAGAGGATGGTGTCATTGCGCAATATGGTAAAATGTATGAACTGGAATTAAAGATTCCCATATTGCCATCCCATATTATTGATGCTACAGGGCAGTTTGTGTTGCCTACTTGGTGTGATAGTCATACTCACTTGGTATTTGCTCAAAGCAGGGAAGGAGAATTTATTGATAAAATAAATGGTCTGTCCTATGCTGACATAGCCGCAAAAGGTGGTGGCATATTGAATTCAGCTCAAAAACTAGCATCAGCTACTGAATCGGAATTGTATGAATCTGGTATGGCCAGGGTCCAGGAAATAATGCGTTTGGGTACTGGTGCTGTAGAAATAAAATCAGGGTATGGGTTGACGTTAGAAGGGGAATTGAAGATGCATAGGGTGATAAAAAAAATTAAAGCTGAAGCGCCAATACCGGTAAAGGCTAGTTTTTTGGGAGCTCATACCTATCCAGCTGCCTATAAAGAAAATCATGCTGCCTATATAAACCTTTTGATAAATGAACTCTTGCCCATCATTGCAAAGGAGGAACTCGCCGATTATATAGACGTTTTTTGTGAAACTGGTTTTTTTTCGCCCGAAGAAATGCAAACCATTTGTTTGGCAGGATTGAAATATGGCCTCAAACCTAAATTACATGTAAACCAACTGAATAGTATCGGCGGATTGCAAAAAGCCATTCAGTTAAATGCATTGTCAGTCGATCACCTTGAGACGATGACCCCAGCGGATATCAAAGATTTAGCAGCCTCTAATACAATTGGTACCTTATTGCCTACTGCAGCATTCTTTTTAAGGATGCAATATCAACCCGCCCGGCAAATCATTGATGCAGGAGCAGCTATTGCATTGGCTACCGATTTTAATCCGGGCTCATCGCCCAGTGGTAATATGAATTTTGTACTTTCACTAAGTTGTATACAACTCAAAATGCTTCCTGAAGAGGCCATCAATGCGGCCACCATCAATGCGGCTTATGCAATGGAATTAGAAAATGAATTGGGTTCTATTACTATTGGGAAAAAGGCTAATTTAATTTTTACCAAGCCCATACCATCTTTGGCTTACCTACCCTATGCATTTGGCTCCAACTTAATTGATAAAGTAATGATCAATGGACTAATATTGACATAAAAAAACAGTATACCAATTGTATACTGCTATTGAATTTTTTGGTTGTATTAATCCATTATAAAAATCTTAAATCTTTCAAAGCAATACTTTATCAGATTTTCACGATCATCAGGATGTGCAATATCAATGAGTAGTTTAGCACGCTGGCGAAGATTTTTTCCGAATAAATAAGCAACGCCATATTCAGTTACTACATAGTGTACATGTCCACGTGTTGTAACAACACCTGCACCTTCTTTTAAATGTGGTACAATCCTGGCAATGCCTTTGTTGGTTCGGCTATTCAATGCAATGATTGGTTTGCCACCATTACTGAGAGCAGCTCCCCGCATAAAATCCATTTGCCCACCAATGCCACTGAATTGCATTTCGCCAATACTATCGGCGCAAACCTGACCGGTTAAATCCACTTCAATGGCACTATTGATGGCAATTACTTTAGGATTTCTTCTGATTACATGTGGATCGTTTACATAATCAATATCTAAAAATGCAAAAGCTGGATTATCGTTTACGTAGTGGTAAAGTCTTTTGCTGCCAATCGCAAAGGAAGTTACGCTCTTATTGGGGTGGATGGCTTTTTTCTTATTGTTGATGACATCCTTTTCTACCAACTGAATAATACCATCACTGAGCATTTCTGTATGAACTCCAAGGTCCTTGTGATTGGTTAAGAAAGATAAAGTAGCATCAGGAATGGTGCCAATTCCCATTTGAAGGGTACTGCCATCATCAATTAAACCGGCAATGTTTTTACCGATAATCATTTCTGTTTCGCCCACCTTACTGCTATAACTTTCTTCCACCAATTCGGCCTGGTGAAAAACCATTTTGGCAAAACGATCAGTATGAATCATGCCATCGCCATGAGTTCGGGGCATGAGAGGATTGACCAATGCTATAATTTGTTTGGAACTATCTACGGCTGCACGGGCAATATCTACAGAAAGTCCCAAGGAGCAATAACCATGTCTGTCGGGTGGGGACACCTGTACAATGGTAACGTCCAAATCAAGGATTCTATTTTTAAAAAGATCGGGTATATCACTCAAAAAAACGGGAATAAAATCAGCACGACCTTCTGCCACGGCTGCACGGATGGGAGCAGACACAAAAAGCGAGTTGATATGAAATGATTCGCTGTATTCGGGTTTGTCCAGTTCAATTTCTCCTTTCAGTGTGATGGAAACCAGTTCTACATCTCTTAAACGGTGGCTTTCTTTGGCTAGCTTGTGTAATAAGTAGGTGGGCGTACATACGCCACCCTGTACAAAAACCCTCATTCCGCTTTGTATAATCGAAAGGGCTTCTGCAGCAGTAACGTAATTGTAGGGATGAATCATTATTAAAGAATTTATTTACTGCAAAAGTCCGTTATTTTTAATTAAATAAAACCAAGATTTGTCATGCCATAACATGATTTTTATACAATAGGAGCGAAGGCATTCTTTGAATCCAAACAAAGAAAAACTAATTTGCAGTTGAAATGGAAGGGCAATGGCCATTCCTTTTACTTATATTAATATTTAGCTATATGCAACTGATCGAATGTGTACCCAATTTTTCTGAAGGCAACGACCTGGAAATTATACGCCAAATAACGGCTGTTATTGAAAATACTGTGGAGGTAAGATTGCTAAATGTGGATCCGGGAAAAGCCACCAACAGAACCGTGGTTACTTTTGTTGGTATACCCGCCAATGTGGTAGAAGCGGCTTTTCAGGCCATCAAAAAAGCTGGCGAATTAATTGATATGAGTAAGCACAAGGGAGCACATCCACGAATGGGCGCTACCGATGTTTGCCCCCTGATACCCATTGCCAATATCAGTATGGAAGAAACCGCCGAATGGGCGGTGAAACTAGCCAAAAGAGTAGGCGAAGAATTGGCATTGCCGGTTTATTTATACGAAGCAGCGCAATGCAATAAAGAAAGAAACAATCTTTCTATCATCCGTGCTGGTGAATATGAAGGATTTTTCAAAAAAATACAATTGCCCGAATGGAAGCCCGATTTCGGTCCGGCTGTCATGGATGCAAAAAGAGGTGCTACTGTTATTGGTGCCAGGGATTTTCTGGTTGCTTACAATGTCAACCTAAATACTACATCTACCCGCAGGGCCAATGCCATTGCTTTTGATGTAAGGGAAGCAGGCAGGGTTAAAAAAGAAAACGGCAAACCAGTTAAAGATTCCAATGGACAACCCATTCATATACCCGGCAGTTTGAAATATGTAAAAGCCATTGGCTGGTATATCGATGAATATGGCATTGCACAGATTTCTATCAATCTTACCAATATCAGTCAAACCCCTGTACATATTGCTTTTGACGAATGTTGCAAAAAAGCCACTGAAAGAGGGGTACGCGTTACCGGTAGTGAATTGGTGGGCTTGATACCCCTTAAAGCCATGTTGGATGCTGGTAAATATTTCCTATTAAAGCAAAAGCGTTCCATTGGTGTTTCAGAAAAAGAGCTCATTAAGATTGCCATCAAATCGATGGGACTGGATGAATTAGCACCCTTTAAACCGGAGGAAAGAATCATAGAATATTTATTGACTAAAAAAGAAGATAGCAAACTGGTGCGCATGAGTTTGGTTGATTTTGCAGATGAAACTGCCAGTGAAAGTCCAGCACCTGGCGGAGGATCCATTTCGGCCTATGTAGGCGCTTTGGGTGCTTCACTTGGTACAATGGTTGCCAATCTTTCATCACATAAGCCAGGTTGGGATGAACAGTGGGAAGTATTTAGTGATTGGGCAGCCAAAGGCCAGACTTGTAAGCAGGAATTACTTCGCTTGGTAGATGCCGATACTGCTGCTTTTAACAAAATTATGGAAGCCTTCACGTTGCCTAAATCAACGGATGAAGAAAAAGCAATAAGAACAGCAGCTATACAATCAGCCACTCGCTTTGCGATTGAAATACCATTTAAAGTAATGGAAACTGCCGCATCTGCCATGGATTTATTGCATGCAATGGTAGTTAGTGGAAATCCAAATTCTGTAACAGATGCTGGCGTGGGAGTACTTTGTATCCGTGCAGCGGTGATGGGTGCTTTTATGAATGTGAGGATCAATGCCACGGGTTATCAAGACAAGGCATTTGTAACTGATATTATAGCAAAAGGACGTGCTATTGAAGCACAGGTAATGGCTGCTGAAACGAGTATACTGGCCATCCTGAATGAAAAAATCGGTCTTTAATATTGTTTATTTCGAGTACTGATATCCGATAGTAAAATATAGTAAATAAATTTTTATTTCATGTAGGACGCTTTGGTTTCATCAATAGGGATGGCTCAGCCATTATGTAAGGAAACCTAGGCCTTCGTTTCATACAATTAGGGTTCCGCAACTTACTCTATTCATAGTCTTCCTAAAATATTTTCAACATAAATCACAGGGCGGAATCATGGGTCAATCCAAGCCTGCTGGGTGCTATAGGAAATGGTATGCACTCAAACTACCATATAAGATTTCAACAGTAGTTAGTTAAGGTACAGCCAATGGGAGTCAAGAATAATAAATTCCTCACACTATAAAACTAAGACTTGATTAGTACTAGCCCCAAAAGATTAACATCCGTCATTCTTTTGTATGACCGAAATCATTCTACAGTATTTATTTTTCATTCAATTTTATACCTTCAATTAATAACGTAAAAAAAGAACAATGAAAAAAGAATATTGGATTAATGTAAAACATGTGGATAATCGCTTGGTAATATTTTTAAATGGGGAAACAGTTTGGGACAGCGGTATTATTCACGACGATCCTGAATTGGATGAGTATATTAATATCACCGAAAACCTACTATTACATCCTGAACATACGAGTGAGTTGATTTTTGAAGGATTCAACGATACGTATACTTCTGTAGAATCTGTGGGCGAATTGAATCCCTGGCATTTTCACTATCGGGTATTCAGTCGCACTACCGACGCTGCAGGAAAGATAGTAAGTGAAACAGATATGCTGGCTCCATACAATGAAAAACATTTGTCAAATCCAAATATCCGGGCTATCAATAATTGCTATCAAATCATTAAGAGAGAAGATGATTTTAAAGTTGTTTCTAACAATTTATCACAGCAATTTTATAATTAAATTCAATTCATTTGAAAATTCAAAAAGGGGCAGTTATACTGCCTTTTTTTGTTTTCTATTTCCTTCACTTTATATGGAGCAAAAATTAAAAACTGCTTAAGTGGCTAAATTGCAAATGCGCTTGTAAATAAAGCTTTCCTATACGAGTGTTATCAAAAGGAAATTATTATGCATTTATCTTCCCAATCAGGTTTCTGCCAAATACCGTCGATGCTAAAAAAGCTTAATCAGCATAGCATTACTAAAATACAATGCTTCTGGGCAGGGCTTGATATTTGAAAATAAATAATATAAAAATAAATACCTTTTTTTCTTAGGGCAGAAAGCGATTTGTCATTGGTAAAATTACTATTACAAAAAAGATGACTTGCTTTTTATACTGCGGGCTCCAAAATACTTATCCACAATATTTCGAATAAATACCTAGTAGTTAAACTGCTTTTTGGAACGGAAAACCCTTTTTTGAAATTTGGTGCAATAAGATAACTGTGGCTGCGTTCCCACTGAAATCCACAATCGTACCAATAATGAAAAAACTATACCTGCTTAGGTTTTTTATTTTATTAATTTCTTCTACCGTATTCACAAAAATTGCTGCTGGGCAATGCAATACATTAACGGCTGTCTGTATTAGTTTCGAATCGAGGTGTGCTGCTACAGGCGCGATTCAAATCAATGCCAGTGGCGGTTCTGGTAGTTATCAATACAAAGCAACCGGGCCCGTAAATACCAATTTTACTACCAGTAGCCTGATTACAGGATTGCCGCCGGGTTTTTATTTGGTGACGGTAAAGGATATTATCAGTAATTGTGTTTTTACAAAAGATAGTGTAAAGGTCAATGGAAATTATCTTGCACCCAGTTTTTTGATGCAAACAACAGATGTAACTTGTATCAATGGAAATGATGGCACCATCACCGTTACTTCACAATCTGCAGGAAGGTCACCATTCATTTACAAAATTATTGCACCCAGTGCTTCGGGTGTAGGGACTACCAATACTACTGGTCTCTTTACTGGTTTGATTAGTGGTAATTATCTGATTCAATTAACAGATTCATGCGGCGCCATACAAACAAGGAGTGCTACCATTCAAAATTACGATTGGTTTATTTTGAATTATTCAGTTACTAAAATTGGTTGTGACAGCATATTGGTGAATCTAACCTTGCGCGACAGTAAAAACAATACCAGTCCAAACCCTATCTTCAATGGATTTAGCTATGGTGCTTCTGTTACACCCGGCGACACTACTTGGTTTCCTACGAGTAGCTTCAGGTATTTTAAAGGCAATAAACATCGGGTAACTTTACTGGCAAAGGATCAATGTGGCAATATCAAATATGTTATTTGGACAGACACAGCCATTCCAAAAGTAGATGCCAACATTCAAATTAGTAATCGGGCTTGTTCTACTTTTACTGCTACCGTTACCGGACAATCAAATTTAACTGCTCCCAATTATTGTATTTACAATAGTGGTAATGTATTATTGTCTTGCAATAGCAATGGTATCTTTAATAATTTACCCTATGGTAGCTATTGTATAAAAATTACCGATAATTGCTACGATACAGTTATTAACAGGTGTTTTACAATAACTAAGCCAATACCCTATGTAGACCCAATAGTTAAGATTCAAGTGAATTGCAACGAATTTACCGCCATCATTACCGGGCAAGCCAATTGGGATAGCGCCGTTTTTTGCCTATATGATTCCAATGCAGTATTGATGTATTGCAATAATACAGGTGTATTCTCAGGATTGCCCTTTGGGAGATATTGTATTAAAATCAGTAATAATCCTGCCTGCTATGACACATCCATCATGCGCTGTTTTACGGTGCTTCGTCCTGTACCTAAAGTAGGTGCATTGACCATTACCAATAAAACCTGCTCTACATTTAGCTTAATAATTGCCGATACTTCTAATTTAAGTAATGCACAGTATTGTTTGTATACACCACAACACGTAGTGATTATATGTAATAGTACTGGCATTTTTGATAACCTTCCTTATGGTACATATTGTGTCGATATTATCAATGACCCAACTTGTTATGATACTACCATTAGCAAGTGTTTTACAGTAGATAAGCCCAAACCTTCTGTAGATGCTGCCGTAACTATTAGTAACCGAACCTGTACTGGATATACTGCAACAATTACAGGATTGAATAATGTGTATAATCCTCAATTCTGCCTCTATGATAATCTGAGTGTATTATTGTATTGCAACACAACGGGCGTTTTTAATAACCTCAGTTATGGAATGTCTTATTGTGTGCAGATTAAAAATAATCCTGATTGTTATGATACGATTATTACCCGTTGTTTTGTAGCAAAGCCGATTCCTGTATCTATTAGTTTGTCGGCGAAGAAATCCTGTACCACCATTGGTACTACTGAAATTAAAGTAAATATTAATTCCGGCGTTCCAGTCTATACCATCGTATTGTATCGGCCTGATGGAACAGTAGTGCAATCTATAACTACAGGCTCGAATAATTATACATTTCTCAACGTGCCAGGATTGACTGCACCACAAAAATATAAAGTGGTGGTTACTGATCTATGTGGTAATAAAGATTCAGCTTTTGTAACACCGATTGTTAGCGTTGCCAACAGACAAATCAGTCTTACTACCAAATGCCCCTCTGGTATTTGGCCCAATGGATCGGGGGATGTAGTGATTGATATAAGTAATAATAATATAGGAGGCAATATAAGTCCAAAGATTATTAAGAAAAATGGGGCAGTGGTAAATATTAATCCCTCCTCCAGTATAGGCTATAAATTTAGTTTTTTAAACCTGGGACCAGCTACCTACATTTTTGATACCTATATAGAAGATTGTAATAAGCATGTTTTTGATACCGTATTGGTTCGTCCTTATGTTTTTCCACAATTGACCGGTACTAATGCCTATCAGTGTGATGATAATAGTTTTCAGGTAGCCGTTTCCGTTACTAATGGTATGGCACCCTACCTATATGAAATCATAGGAAGCGAACCGGCTAGTCCGAGTATTATTACCCCACCACAGGCCAGTCCCAATTTCACCATTAACAATGGAGCCATTTACTCGCTTATTCGGCTTCGAGTGGTGGATGCCTGTGGCAATGCCAGTTTGTACGATGTGAGTGTATTGCCCTTGGGTAATTTTATAGTATTTGCTGATACTGCCGAATGCTTTGGTCATAGTCTTACCTTGCGGGTAGACTCTATTCCCAATGCTACCTATGCCTGGTATAAGCGCATTCCACCCAATGACAGTATATTATTGGGCACGGGTCCTTCTCTTTATTTCGCCAATTTGACCCAGGCAGATACAGGAAGATATTTCTGTAAAATTGTAGTGAGTAGTGGTTGTATCATAAAATATGCGAATTATGTACTCACTGGTTTTTGTACGGGTGTACTGCCAGCAGGGGTAAGTTTGGCAGGCGAGAAGCAATGGGCAAGAAATAAATTGTATTGGAATAATGCAAGTGGAACAACACAAAACTACAGCCTTGAAAAAAGCCTTCGCGATGACTTCAGGGATGCTATTTGTATTCATAGGGCTGGTCCTGGTATTCAACAACAATATACTTTTTATGACACCGATCCAGCACCTGGCAAAAATTATTACCGACTTCGGATGATCCAAGCAGGCGGGCGTTTGGTATACAGTAATATTGTTTGCATTAATAATCTATATGCTGGTATTCAGGTGTATCCCAATCCCGTACAAAGCAGTTTTTTCGTGGCCATTAAAAATACAAAACCTAAAAATTATGTGTTGGAATTATACAATGCCACAGGAAAACTAATGAGCCAAACCGCTTGTATGGTCAATCAGGAATCTGTTCTGGAAATCATCCGCACTGCTCAAATGAGCCGAGGGGTTTATTTTCTGGTAGTACAGGACAGCGCACAATTAGACAAGCAGATTTTCAGACTACTCTTTGATTAAGCACTGCTGCAGCATGGCCAAAAACGGGCTAAATAAAATATTTACTAAATTTTCAAAAAATATTGAAAGTTGTGTATCTTTGTGCTGTAAAACACAATTATTATGCGACTAGTAATCATAGGAGGAGGATTTGGAGGGCTTCGATTAGCAAGAAAACTGAGTAATAAAAAGGATATTCACATTACACTGATTGATCGGTTTAACTTTCATCAGTTTCAACCTCTTTTTTATCAGGTAGCCACGGCAGGATTGGATGCCAGTAATATTTCTTTCCCCTTAAGAAAAGTATTTCACAACAGCAGCAATATTGATTTCCGAATGGCTACTGTTGAACAAATAAGTGTATCAACAAAACTAGTGAAAACGAATATTGGTGATTTTCCTTATGATACCTTAGTCATTGCCACTGGTGCCGATACTAATTTCTTCGGCAACCAACAAGTGTCGCAACATGCTTTGCCGATGAAAAGTACCCTTGAGGCATTGCAATTACGGTATAGGATAATCGAAAATTTTGAAGCAGCGATGAACAGCACCGATGCAGCGGAACAGCAGTCATTAATGAACTTGGCTGTTATTGGTGGTGGACCTACTGGTGTTGAACTCAGCGGTGCCTTAGCCGATATGAAAAGGTATGTATTGCCCAAGGATTATCCAGGCCTTGACTTTAGCAAGATGAATATTTATTTACTGGAAGGCGGTCCACGTACCTTGTCTTCTATGAGTGCTAAAAGCAGTCAGCAATCTTTGCAGTATTTACAAACTTTAGGGGTTACTGTAATGACGGATACTTTTTTAAAAGACTACGATGGTCAACAGCTACTATTGCAAAATGGTCAATCAATCCCTACCCAATTAGTTATATGGGCAGCAGGTATTAAGGGAAATATTCCCGCTGGCATTCAAGCTGATTTGATTGCAAAAGGCAATCGAATAAAAATTGATGCCTATTGCAAAGTATTGGGAACAGAAAATGTATTCGCTATTGGCGATGTGGCCTATATGGAAACGAAGGATTGGCCACAAGGTCATCCGCAAGTTGCACCAGTGGCAGTTCAAATGGCCGATCTTATATACCTTCAAATTTGTCGGCAGGCAGAACAAGGAAATAATAAAGCATTAAAAGAGTTTGTTTATAAAGACAAAGGAAGCATGGCTACTGTAGGCAGGAACTTGGCGGTGGTAGATGTTCCAAAACCAAAATGGCATTTTGGTGGTTTCTTCGCCTGGATGATTTGGATGGGACTCCACCTGATGTTGATATTGGGCGTGAAGAACCGCTTTTTTGTTTTTTGTAACTGGTTGTATAATTATTTCACTTATGACCAAAATTTAAGATTGATATTCAGAGAACAAAAGCCATTACAAGCACCTCCCAATATGCATTCCGTAACAACAAATGAGCATAACTAACAGTTTTGCATAAACGCTGTATTATAAAAGGAATTTCTTGTAAATTGTATTTAAAAAGGGTAGTTTCCTAAAATTAAAAGTAGCATTTACTTGATAACTACTTCCTTAATCAGGTTTTCGCCCATCACATCATTTATTCTTTGTCGAATGATGTCCTTTTGATACATTAATTCATTTTTCAGGGGGGCAACACTAGTGCTGATAAATAAAGTGTGCTGAATGATTTGAATCTTATCGGTGTATTTAGCAATGGTTTTTCCCATGATTTCTTCCCATACTTCCTCAATACGGATGGCCTGAATGCCCGATTTTAACCGGCTTTTTTGCAGGAACTGCTGAATGGCATCTTGTAATGATAGTTCCCCCATTATTTGATGTAAAATTTATAGGTGCCTGTAATTTCACTGCTGCCTTTTTTATCCCAAAGCCTAAAACTAACTAACACTGCATTCTTTTTGTTTTTTATTTCAGTAATGATGGCATTCAAAGTGATATACTTTGCATCTTCCTTTGTAACACCTGTTTCATCATAGGATACAAAGAGATCATCCGATTTTAATACTTCATAGCCATCACTTAATTTGATAATCTGGGAACCACCCGGGTATACTCTTTCCCCCACTTCATTCCATCCTTTATCTATCACTATCAGTAAATTAATGCGCTGATTCATTTCCACTTTATTATCAGCTGGCACCTTGCTTTCGTCATCAAAATACAGCGCTGCTTCCTTCACTGTAAATCCTTTTATCTTCATTTGAATGCCATTCTCAAATGTTTTAGTGGTTGTAATTGCTGTACTTGTGCGCGTTTGAGCATGACTGTTTGCAGGAAGTATAATTTGAAATAGCAGCAGTAAAATTTGAAAAGAAAGGAGCTGTTTCATTTGCATTTGATTGGTTGATAACCTGCATTAAAGGTACAGATTTGCATATTCTTAATTATTTAAAGTTCAATAATCTGGTGTTGTACGCCCAAATTATTAAATGTGCTTTCCAGTCTTTCCCGATGCGTGTCTGTTATAAATACCTGACTGCTGTTTTCATTACAAACCCAATGCAATAAATTATTCATTCTATTATCATCTAGTTTTTCAAAAACATCATCTAATAACAAAATGGGCGCAAAGCCCTTATTCTTTTGAAGTAATTTAAATTCTGCCAATTTCAAGGCAAATAATAAACTCTTTCTTTGCCCCTGCGAAGCCGTGCTTTTGAATGGCTGATTGTTTAATAAAATGCTGATATCATCTTTGTGAATGCCTGTATTGGTTCTTTGTAAGAACAGGTCTTTCTGTCTGCTTTGGGTTAGCGCCAACGCAAAATCCGTTTGATTCAATTGGCTTTCGTAACTCAGTCCAACCAATTCTTCATTATTCGCAATCTGGCTATAAAATGTTTGCACGAGGGGTAATAATTCCAACGTGAAAGCCTTTCTGCTTTCATAAATATATTGTCCCCTTTCTACCAATTGTTCATCCATTACCTCCAATAATGCAGTATCAGTTTTACCCTGCTCTGCAAATCTTTTCAAAAGACTATTGCGTTGTTGCAGGATACGGGTATACTGAATCAATTGAAGCAGGTATTCGGCATTCATTTGACTCAATATGGTATCCATATACCGTCTTCTGCCTTCAGCGGAACCAGTAATCAATTCTATATCATCCGGGGCAATCATTACACAGGGTAGTCTGCCGATATGTTCAGAAAGTTTCTGATAAGGTATATCATTTACCGAAAATTCTTTTTTCTCCTCATTGACCATCTTACATACAACCTTTAAGCCTTCCGCAAGCGTATTGGATTCTGTCAAAAACTGACCTTCTAACCTAAAACCATTGCTGTTGAACTGAACATTTAATTGGTCGGTTCTAGAAAAATAGCTCTTGGTAAAGCAACAATAATAAATGGCATCCAAGAGGTTCGTTTTGCCCCGCCCGTTTAATCCACAGATACCCACCACTTTCTCCCTGAATTCAAAAGAAGAAAGGGAATAGTTTTTAAATTGGGTAATAATGATTGATGCTAAATGGGGCATTGGGCGCAAGTTAACCCCCCGCTGGTAATTTATAAAACTGTTTTCGGCCAAAATGACTGTCATGCTGCCCCCCTTTATCTGAAAGGCCATTAAAACCAGCTTTTTTCTGCGCAAACCAATTCCTCAACCCTGTTTAAATTTAGCTTTTCTCCCTTATCTTTGCCGCCTAAAATTATATCCATTGGCTATAAAGTTTTCAAAAGAAACCTATTTATACTGGTACGAACTCATGTTACTATTGCGCCGTTTTGAAGAAAAGTCAGGCCAATTGTACGGAATGCAGAAAATCAGAGGCTTTTGTCACTTGTATATCGGACAGGAAGCAGTGGCAGCGGGTTGTATGACTGCAACCAATCCTGATGATAAATTTATTACCGCCTATCGCGATCACGCATTGGCCATCGCAAAAGGGGTTAGTGCCAAAACTTGTATGGCAGAATTATATGGCAAGGCTACTGGTTGCAGTAAGGGTAAAGGTGGAAGCATGCACTTCTTTGGACTAAAAGAAAATTTCTTTGGCGGACATGGTATCGTAGGGGCTCAAATAGGAACAGGTGGCGGATTGGCATTTGCAGAAAAATACAAGGGTACTAAAAATGTTGTTTTGTGTTTCTTTGGTGATGGTGCAGCAAGGCAGGGAATGTTGCACGAAACATTCAATATGGCCATGTTATGGGATTTGCCGGTAGTGTTTATCTGTGAGAACAATAACTATGCAATGGGTACTTCAGTAGCACGTACCAGCAAAGTATTGGATATTTATAAATTGGCAGATGCGTATGATATGCCAGGCGATAGCGTAGATGGCATGAGCCCCGAAGAAGTACACAATGCAGTGTTGAGAGCGGTTAACAGAGCACGCGAAAAAGGCGGACCAACTTTATTGGAGATTAAAACCTATCGTTACAAGGGACACAGTATGAGTGATCCTCAAAAATACAGGACCAAAGAAGAAGTAGAAGAATACAAAGAGCGGGATCCAATTGAACATACTTTAAAAGTGCTGAAAACACATTACAATGTTACAGAGGAAGAAATTGAAGTTATCAATGAAAGGGTAAAAGCAGAAGTGGAAGAAAGCGTAACATTTGCAGAAGAAAGTCCATGGCCTGCAGATGATGAATTGCTGAAAGACGTATATGCGCAGCAGGATTATCCATTCATTGTAGATTAATAACATACAATTTATCATTAAATAATAATCAAAAAGGAAACTGAGATGGCGGAAAAAATTGAACAACAATTACCTGAAGAAGCAGCAGCAATTGTAGCAAAAGCAAAAGGCTTTTGGGCAAAATTCAGCAAGCCCATTATTTATATCGGATCTGCAGTAATTGTATTGGGTGCAGCCTGGTTTGGGTATAAGTATTTTTATAAATTACCCAAGAATGAAAAGGCAGAACAACAAATCTTCCCTGCTGAAAAATTGTTTGATGTAATGAGTAATACAACTGGATTCAATAAGGATTCAATCAATTTTGTATTGAATGGCGACAAAGCTCAAAACATCACGGGTTTGCTTAAAATCATTGACAATTTTAGTGGCACCCCTGCTGCTAATCGTGCAGAATTTATGGCAGGCACCTGCTTTTTAAATTTGAAAGATTTTGATAAAGCCATTAAACATTTAAAAGCTTTTGAAGGTGAAGGAGCTGATCAGATTGCTGCAAAAGCGTATAAATTACTAGGGGATGCCTATGCTGAAAAAAAGAATACCAGCGATGCTTTTAGCAACTATAAAAAAGCCGCCAATGTTTTGAGCGATAAAGACGAAGCACAAAAAGCCTACCATCTGTGGGTAGCCGCTAATTATGCAGATTATATTGGCAACACTAAGGAAGCGATTGAAATTTGCAAGGATTTGAAATCCAATTATCCGTTGACTAGTCCTGTGAGTTCTTTTGAAGTTGATAAATTACTGGCCAAATTGGGAGTGGTAAATTTTTAATTAAATAACCAACATGTCTGATAATAACGCCAGCTTATATAATGAACAAGGCATCCATTTAACAAAGGATGCCTTTGTTGTTATAGTTAAAACTGCCTGGAATGCCCATATCGTGGACGAACTAGAAACAGGTGCAATTAAAATTTTACAAGAAAAGCAAATCGCTTTTTTAACGATTACTATACCCGGTGCATTTGAAATTCCATTTACCATTAAACATTATTGGGAGGCAGCCGCAAAAAAACCTGCTGCTTTTATAGCCCTAGGCACTGTAATAAGAGGCGATACGCCCCATTTTGACTATGTATGTAAAGCGGTAACAGATGGTATAGTTAACCTGAATTTAAACTTATCTGTACCTACTATATTTGGTATACTTACTGTCGATAATGAATTGCAGGCGCAGGAAAGAATCGGCGGTAAACATGGTCATAAAGGTGAAGAAGCTGCATTGACAGCGATTCAAATGATTGCATTAACTTCCCGTAAATTATAACCATGAAACAATTTTTTTGTATAACTGCCCTCTTGATTGTATTTGGATGCAATCAGTCAGACAATAAAAAACCAGCCACTGCAGATAGCCTTACTAAAGCTTTATCAGACAGTAATCATTCAATAACTGGTTCCAGTAAGGCAGTATATTTTTCTTACCAAAGCATCCTTGATTCATTGGTGCAATTGCCATTCATAAGTAATTCCAATCACTATATTGATTCTTTCAGTCGCCACAAACATGGCATTGCATTTATGGTGGATTCTACAAAAACTCCCTGGCTGATTCAGGCCGGTTATAATGGAAAAGATCGCTTTGAAACGTATCATTGGCTTTATGTAAATCCGGCCAATTTCGATATCAAAGTATATGATGTAGTGAACGATATTCAATTATCTGTTGCCGACTATTTGAAAAAAGAAAATTAAAAATGAAGGTACAAATATTCATACCCTGCTTTGTAGACCAGCTTTATCCCGAAACGGCCTTTAATATGATTAAGGTCCTGGAAAAAGCAACCTGCGAAGTACATTATAATACCAACCAAACCTGTTGCGGTCAACCAGCATTCAATGCGGGTTTCTGGGATGAATCCAGGGCAGTATGCAGTAAGTTTTTAAAAGATTTTGAGGGGGCTGATTATATAGTGGCGCCTAGTGCCAGTTGTGTGGGATTTGTAAGAAATTATTACAGCAAACTGTTCGAAAATTCATCGCAGCATAACCAGGTAAAGGATATGAGTAAACGCATTTTTGAGTTTACGGAGTTTCTCACCGATGTAGTGAAGATAGAAAATTTTGGTGCAGCACTGGAAGTAAAAGCCACTTATCATGATAGCTGTGCTGCTTTGCGCGAGTGTAAAATTAAAACAGGTCCCCGTAACTTATTATCACATGTTAAAGGATTAGAACTGGTAGAAATGAATGATGTAGAAACCTGTTGTGGTTTCGGTGGCACATTCGCAGTTAAATATGATGCCATCTCCATTGGTATGGCCGATCAAAAAGTACGGAATGCGATGGATACCGGCGCAAACCTAATTATATCAACTGATTTGAGTTGCCTTATGCATTTGGATGGATATATCAAAGGCAATCAATTACCTATAAAAACCATGCATATTGCCGATGTATTGGCAAGTGGTTGGGAATAATCTAAATACATTTTTTATGGCATACTGGCTGGTTAAATCTGAACCTTCTGTATATAGTTGGGATGCGTTTGTAAAGGATAAACAAACACATTGGAATGGTGTAAGAAACTATGCCGCCCGCAATAATATGAAAGCGATGAAAAAAGGGGACTTGGTACTCTATTATCATAGCAATGAGGGAGTGGAGATTGTTGGCATCGCAAAAGTGGTTAAAGAATTTTATCAGGACCCTACTACAGATGACCCTGCTTGGGTGGTTGTTGATTTGAAACCCGTTCGGAAATTAAAAAAAGCAGTGCCGTTGGCCTCCATTAAAAAGGAAACAGCTTTGGCAAATATGGACTTGGTTCGTTTGGGAAGACTATCTGTTCAAACGGTAAAAGAGAACGAGTGGGAAATCATCATGCGATTGGCAGGTGAACTATAAACTAGGTTATCTTGCTTCAAAATAATGGATAAAAAACATATTGTTATATTAACGGGTGCTGGTATTTCTGCAGAAAGTGGACTGAAGACTTTCCGGGATCACGATGGCCTTTGGATGGGATATCGAATCGAAGATGTAGCCACACCCGAAGCCTTTTCAAAAAATCCACAATTGGTATTGGATTTTTATAATCAAAGAAGGCGAGATGTAGCCGCTGCCAATCCCAATGCAGCACATGCAGGTTTGGTAGCGTTGGAACAATATTTCAGGGTTACAATTATTACGCAAAATGTAGATGATCTGCATGAGCGTGCAGGTAGTACCAATGTGCTGCACCTTCATGGCGAAATATTTAAAATGCGGAGTATCGCCGACGAACAAACCTATTATCCTTGTATTGCTGATATTCAAATTGGAGACATGGCTCCCGATGGCTATCAATTACGCCCTCATATTGTTTGGTTTGGTGAAGCGGTTCCTCTGTTGGAACAAGCTGCTGCGTTTGTGCATGGCTGTGATGCCCTAGTGGTTATTGGAACATCCCTGCAAGTTTACCCCGCGGCGTCCTTAGTACATTATGCTCCAGCGGATATTCCCCTTTATGTAGTGGACAAAAAGATTCCTTCAATGAGCAAGGAATCTAATATGCACACAATAGCATTGCCTGCAACAGAAGGAGTGGGGCAGTTGGAAACACTGTTATTGGAAAAATTCAAAAATAATTAAGTTAAAATGAGCGATTGGGAATCAATTGGCGAAGGCATAATAATCATCTTCTTAGTGGGCTTATTGCCATATGTCTTATTCTTAAAAGCCCAATATGAAACATTGAAAGTAGTGGAGGAACAAAATCGTACGATGCCGGTGGCGCAGGTTTGGTTACAACTCATTCCTATTTTTGGACTTATGTGGCAGTTTCATGTAGTAAGGTCCATTGCCGATTCTTTGCGCAATGAATTAGAATTCAGAAACAGGATTTCAAAATTAGGTATTTGGGAAGAAGCCATTTTAGATGAAGCCAATATTCATCCCACTTTCACAACAGGCCAATGGTATAGTATAATGGTCTGTATTACTGTCATACCCTTTGTAGGATTTATAACCTGGATATTTGCACTTATTTTATGGATTACTTATTGGAATCAGTTAGTCAAATACCGGAAAATGTTGCAGTCTTTTTAAAGCATCTATTGCCCTTCATCAATGGTTTCTTTAAAACGGATATTCCATTTTTCCAGTTCCTTTAATACAGGGATATAAATTTCTTTGACAACAGGGATATGCAATCCCTTAATTTGTATTTGACCATTTAGTATAAGTTTGGCAGCAATACCTAAGGGCAAACCTACTGTTTTGGCCATAGCTGTTCTGATACTATCATCCCCAATCACTTTTAAAGCACTTTTAATACTATACTGTTGTTGGTGGAGAAGGTATTCAAATTCATGCAACATTACAATCATGTCTTTGTCCTCGGGTAATAGTACCCATTTTTTCTCCAATGCAAATTGAAGAATATCTATTGTGCTGCAGTTGCCTTTATTGATGAGGGTAGTGGAATCTTCTTTACCAAGATGGGATAATTGTTTTAAAATAAGATTCGACTCTTTCATATAGCGGCCAATGGCTTCTTTAGCTGCTGATTTTTCTTTTGCTAGTTCTTTTGACTTGGAGGAATTAATAGTTCCTTCTATTGCTGATAATTTTTTTTCTTCTTCCTCTATTTTTAGTACTGCGGCTGTATTGTTTTTTACCAGTAATAGTTTTTCGGTAATGGTTTCATCCAGCCATTTTTCAAATCCAATTTTTTCAAAATGTGCTTGAAAAAAATCGGCCAGACTTAAATGGGTTGTATCATATTGCAGGGTTTCATCTGTTAGCTTTAATGTGATGAGATTGTTCCAGCCAAACATGAAATCGCGATATCTTAAAGTAGTTCGCATAAATGTAGCAGCGTCTTCAAGCCCATAGATACTACTATAGCTTAATGAATCGCGGTTGGGATAATATGATAGAGATCCAATTTCCTCATCAAATTGTAGATTTCTTTCTTGTGCAAAAAGGGAGGGATAATCTTCTTTTACTTCGGCACCATTTAATTTATAAATAGCGCCTGCTTTACCAGCCATCACCACATTCCGGGGATTCCAACTAATTTTATAATGCCAGGGATTATCATCACTTTCTGGTGCTACCAATCCTCCACAATGACTTTTAAAAGAAATTATTTTTCCTCCTTTCTCCTTTATTTCATCGATGATTTTCATGGCACTCATATGATCAATGCCTGGGTCAAGGCCCATTTCGCAAAGAAAAAGGAGCCCTTTTTCTTCTATGCTTTTTTGATGGCTTTTGATGGTGTCATCTACATAGGAAGCGGTTAATAAGTTTTTTTCAAATAGCAAACAGTCTTCAGCTATTAAATAGTGAAGCGCAGGAGGCATCATAGAAATTACTATATCTGCACTTGCAATCAAGGACTGTCTTTGATCAGTTTGGAATATATCTATCTTCACAGCATTTGTGAATGAATTATTGCCTGTTTTTGAAAGTATGAGTGTAAGATTGGAATCGGCGATAGTAATATTCCAATCATTTAAAGGAGCTTCTGTAATCAGGTAATCTATCAATACCGAGGCAGATTTACCGGCTCCAAATAGCAATATCGTTTTCAAACTGTGAAAATTTATTGCAATTTATAGCAATTGTGGTTAGTAAATAGCTGCTAGAATTGGCTGATTTTTCTAAAACTGGCATGTTTCTAGTCCTAAAACACTATTTTTATTCTTTAAAATCATCATTTTTCCCTTTTTTTTCTAAAAAAATTACCGTTTATCTGCTTTTTTAGCTTACTTATCCACCAAATGCCCGTTTTTTTCCTACACTACTATGAAATGCGGAATTTGGATAGTACCTTTGCACCCAAATTTGTGTGGAAATTTTGTTTTTTAACCTTTCCCTTGCAACAATTTAGCAACAAAATTGGTCATACAGTTATAAAATTCTGAATTTAAACATCTACAATGAGGCAACTTAAAATAGCAACGCAGATTACTAACCGTGATAGTCAGGCAGTTGAGAAGTATTTGCAGGAAATTTCTAAGATTTCAATGATTACACCTGAGGAGGAGACCATTCTTGCCCAGAAAATTAAAATGGGTGACCAACGGGCATTGGATAAATTGGTACAAGCCAACCTGCGTTTCGTAGTGTCGGTTGCCAAACAATACCAGCATCAGGGTTTATCACTAAGTGATTTGATTAATGAAGGTAATTTGGGTTTGATTAAAGCAGCTCAGCGTTTTGATGAAACCAAGGGTTTCAAATTTATTTCTTATGCTGTTTGGTGGATTCGTCAATCTATTTTGCAGGCTTTGGCAGAACAAGGAAGATTGGTTCGTTTACCACAAAATAAAATCGGCACCTACAATAAGGCCAATAAAGCCTATATGGCATTTGAACAGGAACATGAAAGAGAACCATCAACGGAAGAGTTGGCCGAATTGCTTGAAATGAGCGAAACCGAGATTAATAATATTTTTCAAAGTAATACCCGTCATACTAGTTTAGATGCACCTGTACACGAAGCAGAAGATGTAGCGATGGGCGACCTTTTGCAAGGTGGTGCAGACACCGATGAGGATGTAATGCATGATTCCTTGAAAAACGAAATTCGCAGGGTACTTAAATCCCTGAGTCCAAGGGAAGCTGAAATTGTAAATGCTTATTTTGGATTAGATGGGGAGGCCGGAACTTCTATAGAGCAAATTGGCCAGAAATATGACCTTACAAAAGAACGCATTCGCCAGATAAAAGAAAGGGCCATTAAACGTTTGCAAAAAGCACGTTATAGTGGAGCTCTTAAAGCTTATTTGGGATAAAATAGTAGGATGGATTAGTAAAACCCCGCTTCTGGCGGGGTTTTTGCTTATATAATAAATAAATACTGATTGAAGTCATAGTGAATATAGTAAGTTGGTCATAATAAAACAATCATTATATATTTAGTTTTACAGCAGCAAGTTATTATTGAAGCAGTTACATCCAATTCCAATTATGCACTTCTGATTTTAATTATAGCTTGAATTTTACCCTCCTTTTAATCTTCATTCCTGCAAAGTCCGATTACAATTTGTAATAGGGTTTTAAAATATTTACAATTATTTAAAAATATTAACATGAAAAAAATTACTTTACTATTAATTGGCGGCTTTTTGACGTTGATGCTTTTTAATTCTTTTAAAGTTCGTTTCTCAAATCCAACTCCCCCTTCTGGGTATACAGGTGCACCAAGCCCTGCTAGGTACTGTACAAGCTGTCATGGTGACTTTGCATTAAATCCAGCAGGAGGATCTGTAACAGCCTCCGGATTACCTACAGGTTCTTATGCTGCAGGTCAGGTGTATAATTTTAGTATTACCATTACCAATGCAACGCCAATGGCTCTGTGGGGATTTACCATTAAGGCCGTAATTGGTGGCAGTGCTGTATCTTCCACTTTGGGAACATTCTCCACCACAAATGCAAATACCACGGTTGTTTCTGGCGAGTTAAAGAATACTTCAGCGGTTTTATTTACAGGGACTTCATATACTTACACTGGCTTAAAATGGACTGCACCTGCTTCAGGAACATCTTCCGTTAGCTTTCATATGTCTGGAGTAGCGGCAGATAACAGTGGAGACGAGTTAGGGGACTACGTATATAATAGCAGTATACTCAGTGTACCCATCCCTGTTATAATGGGAGATATCAATGGCAGGTTAACAGATAAAGGCGCTATGATTGAATGGAGTACTTATACAGAAGTTGCTTCCAGGAGTTTTGATATAGAACGCAGTGAAGATGGTATTAACTTTCAAACTATTCAGTCTGTAGCCAGTGCTGGTAATTCCAATGTTGTAAAAAAATACAGTTATCAGGATTTGCACTTGCCTAGTTCAGCCAGCATCCTTTATTATCGCTTGAAAATGGTTGACCTGAATGGCAAATTTGAATATTCCAGGGTACTATCATTGAAGCCTAGCCTTACTACTTATATTGGCAATGTTTTCCCAACACTACTTAGTAAGAACGATTGGTTACATGTTAGCATGATCAGTAATATAAAGCAGGAAGCAACCATCACCATTATTAATTCAAATGGCGTGAAACTTGCTACACAGTTACAGCAATTGGTTAAAGGTCAGAATGATTTTATGTTGAATGGTTTGCGGATGGCCAATACAGGAATATATGTGGTAAATATTAAAGCAGGCAACTTCAGCGAAAGCCGTAAGGTAGCAGTACAGTAAGTTGACTGTATGAAAATGCAGGAGAAGGAATAAGGATTTGACAAAAAAGCGTGAACAATTCAGCCTTTTGCTTGTTTAATTAATAAATTTGCAAACGATGAAAAAGCGTGTTTTAATTGGTCTATTCTTATACCTTCTCCTATTTTCTTCTTGTGAGAAAAATATCAACTTTAATTTGAAGAATGCAGATGATATTTTGGTAGTGGATGCCCAAATAGAAAACGACGAATATCCTACTGTTGTGCTTTCAAAAAGTTTGGATTATTTCGGGAAGATTTCAAGCGATATTTTAGCCAATTCATTTGTACATAACGCTACCGTAAAAATCAGTAACGGAACGTTTACACATACCTTGAAAGAATATGCTTTTCCATTAGGTAATGGTTACACAGGTTATGTATATGGCGTAGATTTATCCAGCCCTGTTACGGTATTTAAAGGCCAGTTTAATAAAAATTATACACTTACTATTCAAGACGGAGCACAAACCTATACCGCCAGTACTACCATACCCTTACTGGCCAAGTATCCCGATTCGGTTTGGTTTAAACCAGCACCTCAAAATCCGGATACCAATAAAAGAGTAATGATGGTAAGGGCCACTGACCCTCCAGGACTAGGCAATTATATACGTTATTATACAAAGAAAAATAGTGAGCCGATGTGGCCAGGGAGCAATTCTGTTTTTGACGACCAAATCATTGATGGATCTA
>CALRKF020000032.1:0-33822 GCA_943367825.1 Chitinophaga pinensis | reverse complement strand
CTACCTCCGCACTGGCTTCTATCAAACGGTTGCTAAACCAATCCATGGCAAATGCATTTCCTGCATCGGGTAGGCTATCATTTGATTGACGCGCTTCCCACATTTTTACCAATTTCAAGGCATTCCATAATTTATTGATGAAGAAGCTGCCTTGCTTTAAAGTACTTTCTTCTTTTACATCAAATAAAAGATCATTGCCGGCTGGTGAGGAAATGAGTATGCCAAATCGAATAGCATCAGCACCATATTTATCAATCAATAGCAATAGGTCAGGCGAATTGCCCAAGCTCTTGCTCATTTTCCTTCCTAATTCATCTCTTACAATACCAGTAAAATAAACATCTTTGAAAGGGATGTTTTTTTCATATTCCAAACCTGCTACAATCATGCGCGCTACCCAGAAGAAAATAATTTCGGGTGCAGTTACAAGGGTATTGGTTGGATAATAATATTTTACGTCTTCATTACCAGGATTGCTATAGCCTTTAAAAACTTCAAAGGGCCATAACCATGAGGAGAACCAGGTATCCAAACAATCTTCGTCTTGTTTTAGTACAGCTGATTCAATGCCATGTATTTCATAAAATTTATCCTGCGCTTCTTTTTCATTGCTGGCTACTACAAATCTTCCCTCTGCATCGTACCAGGCAGGTATCTGATGTCCCCACCATAGCTGTCGACTGATACACCAATCCTTCACATTTTCCATCCAGTGGCTATATAAATTCTTGAACTTAGCAGGATGAAAATTAATATCGCCTTCCATTACTACTTTCAAAGCAGGTTCACTGAGTTTTTTCATACTCACCCACCATTGTAAACTCAGGCGTGGTTCTACCACGGTATTGGTTCTTTCGCTATATCCTACTTCGCTGGTATAGGCTTCTGTTTTAACCAGGTAGCCTTTTTCTTCCAGTTCTTTTACAATTTTCTTTCTGGCTGCAAATCGTTCTTCTCCAATATAAATCTGCGATGCTTCACTTAAAGTGCCATCCTCATTAAGTATATCAATAATTTCCAATTGGTGTTTTTGCCCCAATTGATAATCATTCGTATCATGTGCTGGTGTTACTTTCAAAGCACCAGTACCAAAGTCCATCGTAACATAATCATCTGTAATGATAGGAATACGGCGATTGATTAATGGCACCAATGCAAATTTTCCATGCAAAGCCAAATAGCGTGTATCCGTGGGGTTTACACAAATGGCCGAATCGCCCATGATAGTTTCGGGGCGAACAGTGGCAATAATAATATCTCCTTCAGCAGGGCTGCCATCAGCATTTACCAGTGGATAACGCAGGTAATACAATTGCTGGTTGGTTTCTTTGCGAATCACTTCTTCATCACTCAGGGCAGTTTTGGCTACTACATCCCAATTGATCATGCGCTTGCCTCGGTAGATATATCCTTTGTTGTATAAATCAATAAATACTTTGATGACCGATTGATAATAATCTTCATCCATCGTAAAGGAAGTACGATCCCAATCAAGGCTGCAACCCAATTTTTTTAACTGTTGCAAAATGATACCGCCATATTTTTCTTTCCATTCCCATACGTAGTCGAGGAATTCGGCACGGCTCAAACTTGCTTTTTGGATGCCCCTTTCCCTGAGCATTTGTACCACTTTGGCTTCTGTGGCAATGGAAGCATGGTCGGTACCAGGTACCCAACAAGCATTTTTTCCCTGCATACGCGCTCTGCGAATTAGGATATCCTGAATCGTATTATTAAGACAATGCCCCATGTGTAAGATGCCTGTCACATTTGGTGGGGGTATTACAATCGTATAGGGTTCCCGCTCATCGGGGGTGGAATTAAAATATTTTTTATCCAACCAATGCTGGTACCATTTTCCTTCTGCCTGCTTGTGTTCAAAATTTTTACTGAGTTCCATGCTGTAATACTGCTGCTTTTGTATGCTACCTATTTAATTGGCAGCTTTTAATTGAAGCGCAAAGGTAGCAAATAAGATTTTTGCAATAAAGCTAAAAAAATTAGTAATTTGCTTGTTCAAAAGTAATTAAACATGTACGCCATCGTAGATATAGAAACCACCGGGGGCTATGCAGCTGCCAATGGCATTACTGAAATTGCAGTATATATTCATGATGGGGAGCGGGTAATGAAGCATTTTGAAACATTGGTAAATCCAAGGCAATCCATTCCGCGTTATATTACTGCACTAACGGGTATCGATAACGAAATGGTGGCAAGTGCGCCCAGTTTTGAAGAAATTGCAGAAACTTTATATGAATTATTACAGCCTTGTGTATTCGTAGCACACAATGTAAATTTTGATTATAGTTTTGTAAAGCATCAATTAAAATTAACGGGCTTTGATTTAACAGCTGCCAAACTTTGTACGGTACGATTGGGGCGGAAAATATTTCCAGGATTTCCTTCCTATAGTTTGGGTAATCTTTGCAGGAATTTGAATATTTCTATTAAAGACCGGCACCGAGCTGGAGGAGATGCCAAAGCCACGGTTAAATTATTTGAACATTATCTTGCCAATGGTGGAATGGAGGTGATTGAGAGCATGCTTAAACGCAATTCCAAGGAACATTGGTTACCACTACACCTCGATAAAAAGGAAATTGATCAATTGCCGCCTTACCCGGGTGTTTATTATTTTCATAATGCAAAAGGGAAAATTGTATATGTAGGTAAGGCCATTCATTTGAAAAAAAGAGTAAGCAGTCATTTTACACAGAATGATCCTGATCGAAAACGGCAAAATTTTCTAAGAACCATTCACAAGATTAGCTATAAGCAATGTGCAACTGAACTAGAAGCTATCGTACTGGAGAGTACAGAAATTAAAAGGTTATGGCCACAATACAATCAGCACCAAAAACAGCCAGTACAAAAATTTGGGCTCTATCAATTTGAAGATGGTAAGGGATATATTCGTTTGGCAATTGATAAGAAGAAAAAAAACCTTCCTTCTCTTTATCAGTTTAATTTGTTGCAAGATGGCATTACGATGCTGAAAAAAATGATTACCGAATTTGAATTGCATCCCAAGCTTTGCCATATTGATACCAATCGTTTTACAGAAAAAGATTGGGCATTTATCGATACTCCTGGTAAGTATAACAAAAAATTAGAGCGTGCATTAAAAGCCCTGGAAGAACAGTTGCCTACATTTGCGCTGGTAGATGAAGGGATTTCTGAGGGAGAACAGTTGTGTTTATTAGTAGAACGGGGCAGTTTTTGGGGAATGGGATATTTGCCCAAAACTTTTCCTTTGAAACATGCAGCTGAACTTAAAAATTATTTGAATCCTTATGCCGATAATGATTATATCCGTAATTGTATCTTTTCTTTTGCCGCACAGTATCCCGCAAAAAAAGTGCTTTTGCAGTTGTAAGAAATCTCTTGCTAACTAACAATTTTTTCTTTGCCTACTGCCCATTATTTTCGCAGCCCTTTAAAAACAAACAAAGATGATTTCATTCGCTCCTATAATAGCTCAAAAACTTCAATTAAAAATACAGCAAACAGAAGCCGTGCTTGCCTTATTGGAAGAATCGGCCACCATTCCTTTTATTGCTCGTTATAGAAAAGATAAAACAGGTGGTTTGGATGAGGTACAGATTCAGCAGATTCAAGAGGAGGCTAAATTTCAAAAAGAATTCACAGAAAGAAAGGCCTTTATTGAAAAAACCATCACGGAGCAGGAAAAAATGACGACTGCGATTCAGGACAAACTGAATAAGGCTACTACGATTAGTGAGTTGGAGGATATATATCTACCGTATAAGCCTAAACGCAAAACTAAGGCGCAGACCGCACGTGAAAATGGGTTAGAGCGCCTTGCGTTAAAAATATTGGAACAAACGGATATTGATTTGGAGCAAATGGCCAATGGCTATATCAACGAAAATGTTCTTGATGTAAATGCAGCATTGCAAGGTGCTCGGGATATTATTGCAGAAATGGTCAATGAAGATGCAACTGTAAGGGCTCAGTTGCGCAAGTTGTTTGAGGAGGGTGCTACCCTGCACAGTAAAATGATTGCAGATAAAGAAACAGAAGGTATTAAATACAAAGACTATTTTGATTTTTCAGAACTCATCGCGAAAGTGCCCTCACATAGAATTTTAGCAGTATTCAGGGGTTTTATGGAGGGCTTTCTTCGTATGAATATTGCACCTGAAGAGGAAATTGCAATAGAATTAATCAACGGCTTGTATGTAAAGGGCATGAGTACTGCCAGTCCGCATTTACACAAAGCCATCAAGGATGCCTATCGCAGATTATTACAACCTAGCTTGGAGTCTGAGTTTCGTACTGCCCTTAAAGCTAAGGCCGATGAAGAAGCCATTAATGTGTTTGCAGAAAACCTGCGTCAATTATTGTTGAGTGCTCCATTGGGTAGCAAACGCACATTGGCGATAGATCCGGGTTACAGAACAGGTTGTAAAGTGGTTTGTTTGGATGAAAATGGGAACCTCAAAAAAACAGATTTAATTTTTCCGCATGAAGCCAATAAGGTGGTTTCGGATGGGTATAAAATAAAACAACTGGTAGAAGATTTTAAAATTGAAGCCATTGCAGTAGGAGATGGAACGGCTGGAAGAGAAACAGAGCAATTCATAAAAAAACTATCATTGGGTTTACCAGTCTTTCTGGTGAATGAAGACGGGGCGTCTATTTATTCAGCTTCCGAAACAGCGAGGGAAGAATTTCCAAAAGAAGATATTACTATACGAGGGGCAGTAAGCATTGGCAGAAGATTAATGGATCCTTTGGCAGAATTGGTAAAGATTGAGCCCAAGAGTATTGGAGTTGGTCAGTACCAACATGATGTAAACCAATTTAGATTAAAAGAAAAATTGGATGCCACTGTAATCAGCTGTGTAAATAAAGTAGGTGTTAATTTGAATACAGCTAGTAAGCATTTACTGGCTTATGTAAGTGGTATTGGTAATGGGCTTGCAGAAAATATCGTACAATTCCGAAACGAAAATGGTCCTTTTCAAAGCAGGAAGCAATTATTAAAAGTTCCTCGCTTGGGTGGAAAGGCATTTGAACAGGCTGCAGGCTTTCTTCGTATACCTGCAGGAAAAGAAGTATTAGATGCCAGTGCTGTGCATCCAGAAGCTTATCCCATTGTTGCAAATATGGCTGCTGATTTAGGAGTGGCAATTTCCGATTTAATGGGCAAGGAAACTTTGCTGAATACAATTGAACCCAAAAAATACATGGATGCATCAATAGGTGAACTAACGATTAAGGATATACTAAGTGAATTAAAAAAACCTGGGCTTGATCCAAGGTCGGGTGTACAAGCATTTGAATTTGCCAATATATACAGTATTGAAGAAGTAAAGCCTGGCATGGAATTACCTGGGGTAGTAACCAATATTACCCGCTTTGGTGCTTTTATCGACATCGGTGTAAAGCAGGATGGTTTGGTGCATGTATCTGAAATTTCGCATCAATTTATCAGTGAGCCAGGGGAAGTATTAAAACTCAATCAGCAAGTGAATGTAAAAGTATTAGAAGTGGACCCAGTTCGTAAAAGGATTTCACTTTCTATCAAACAATTGCTGGAAGCCCCGGTCAGAAAACAGTTTAAAGGAAATCAAAATAGCTTCCAATCACAAAATAAACCCGTGGCCGACTTGCCCATTGGAGATGCATTGGCGGCATTGAAGAATAAGTTTAAAAAATAAGGAGACATTCCTACAATAGGTTGACGACAGATAATTTACTGCTTTGAGATGTAGACTTGATATTAATTATATAGAGTACTGATTTTATAGAAAATAGCAACAATAGTCAAGAAAATGGAAGTATAAAACAAGTAAGCGGCTTTTTTTCTTGAAGATTCGTTATAGGTAAAATATTTCTTATTAGTGAATTTGCTGTATGTTTTTGAATAGCAATAGTGATGTCCAATAAAAATACCCAATGTCCCAAATGCAAGCAGCCAGCCAATAAAAAGGCCAATCAAGCTGGCATCTTTTCCAGCCAATAAATTTGTTTCATCCATTTCGATTGCTGATTTCCTCCTTTCAATTATATCATCAGGTAAAATTTGTCTTTTTGAAAGTTCGTCTTCTATGGCTTTGAGCATTTCGACATTCCATTGGTCAAACTCATAAACCATTTTCAATAATTCATCATTGGATTTATTTTCTACAGACTGCTTAAAAGAATTCATATTCTAAACGGGCTTTTATAGATTAATCAAATTGAAATGTTTTTTTAAAGCTAATTAAAATAACTGAATTCTATAATTTGTTCAAATACAAATTAAGATTCGATTAGTAATTTGGATAGGTAAAACTTTTCTTTTGTATTACTGCTATTTGACTACAAATTGATTTCAATCAATTTTGTCATTATTTATCAAGATTAAAATCAGTAAGTGGCTTTTTGATTATTTAAATTTTTGCTTAAATAAATTCATCAAGGGCTGATTGTATTGTGTAGGATCGGGCAAACTGCCATAGCCATAGTAAAGTCCAAAATTATCTTCATGATAATCGTGGTAGGTAAAATAAATATTATTGGCATTGGCAATATCAATCATGTCATTTACCCATGCTACTCCTCCTTTATTATTTTCGAAACAATGTATACCCGCTCCAAACTCACCCATATACATCGGCACATTTTTAGTTCGGCCCCAGTCGGCATATTTTTTCAATATTGTTTCTAAATAAGTTTTGTTGCGAGTTTGAATGGGGTCATTGGAATTAAAGAAATCTATTCGCAGTTTGCATCCGGCATTGGCAGCAATATTTTCGCCCTTCATCCAGCCATTGATTTGATAATAATAGCCTTGTTTGGGAACAAATACTTTATTGTAATTGCTATAATTGCAATCATCTGTTGCTGCTTCAATATAGATACTTGTATTGTTACTGGTGCCTGTATTAGTGGCGGCTCCACCAATACCACTATTATTCCTGCTCCAAAACGACCATTCATCGGGAGACGATAGCGGCAGGCTTACAATGCTTTGTATGAAATTTCCATTTGCATCATATTCTTTTATTTCAATATCATCATAATATACCCTGCCATTGACATTGGTGGCCACCAGGGCTGGTAAACCAATCTTACAATTGGGGTCGGTTATTTTATATTTGATTCCTTCAAAATATTGCCAATTTGTATTGCCAGCTGGAATGACGGGATTGTTAAATATGGCCGTATACCATTGTAATGCTCCAGGAATAATGATTGATTCATCCGGATATTTACCGCCATCATTCGGATTGGCCCAATTAAATAATTGGTGGGTAAATTGGAAGGGGTCATATACATGAAATTCATAGGCAGTGTTATTGTCGTTGATTGCAGGAAAATTATAATCGGCTGTTTCGTTTTTACCTTTAACCGCGTTTGCCCTTTCAATAAATAAAATATGATTTTTATCTACGGTTCTTATTTCATCCCGAATGCGTTGCGCCAATTGTTGCCATTGTGAAATGTCGTTGGTAGGTATTGGTTCATTTACCAAACCATAACCCATAATTTGTGTTTCATCTTTATATCTATTTGCAATGGCTTTCCATAGTGCAGTCAGCCGGTTTTGATTTTCAAGATTGGTCCATAAGGCATCACTATTACCTTGCGACTGAAATCCACCCTGTGGAATATGTAAATTTAATATTAAGTAGATGCCATTTTTTTTAGCCCAATTGATATTCTGATCCAACCAAATCCACCCCGATTCTTTGTATTGATAGGGAGCAGCATCGCTTTCAAATGTTTTGTAGTTCATGTAAAAGCGAATGCAGTTCATGCCCATTTCTTTAACCCTAGTAAAATCTATTTCGGAATGGTCGGTATATGGAAGTTCTTTGTCGGACCATACTTCATTGCCAAATGCAATTCCTTGTAAACGTATTGGATCATTATTTGCGTCGACAATTTTAGTTCCTGCAACATGATTGAATCCATTATTGGATGGCTTAGGTTGCTTACGGCAAACTGAAAAAACCAAGCAAATGGATACTAAAAGACAAATCGTTAAAAGGTTGCGGATTTTCATGGCAATTATTATGATACTAAGATAAGCCAAAAAGCAGGAATCTATTCGTTACAATGTGATTGATTGGTAATGCCAATAAGAAATCCCAAAAACGGATTTTATACCGCAATAGACTGAACCGATATTACATTGTATGAAATATATTAAACATAGGGCGTATTTTTTCTTCGTAGCTATTTGTTTAGATATTCAAATGCATTGCAAAATCAAGTTAATTTTTACTAATGATTTCCACCCTTGTTGATGTCTTTAAATAAAATCATATCTACAATTTTGGTGGATGCCCCGGGATAAAATCCCGTTTCTTTAGAAAAATATTTTGGATTGCGAAAGCTGCCGAATAATATATCGAATAAGGGCAGGTCGGAATAATTGTAGGCATGAGTACCTTTTTCGTGGTGTAATGAATGTGATTCGGGTCTTTGAAAAATATAGCCCATCCATTGGGGTGTTTTGATATTTGCATGTTGAATAACAGCCAGGAATGTAGCCCCATACATAGCATAAATACTGGCATAAGCAGTAAAGCCAGCCACCCAAACCATAGCAAGGCTGGTTAAAATGGTAAAGCCTAGCATATCCATCGGGCTAAAATAAAATGCACCATAGGTATCTACGCGTTCTGCACTGTGATGCATTTGATGAAAAATTTTCCATAAGAAATCGCTTTTATGCATGGATCGATGCCAAACATATACTCCCAGTTCATAAAACAATAAGGCTACGATTGCACCACCATAATCACCCAGTGAAGTCAAATTGAAAATTTGATATGCTGCCAAATATTCATTCCATATCAGCGGAAGATAGGAAGACAAAAAAAAGTAGAGGACAAATGAAATGATTCCTTTTATTTTCCAGTAGCGAATACTTGGAAGCCTACGGCCTGGGAATAATTCCTCACCTATCATGAGGATGATGAAAATAGAAATGACGATAATCGAAGCAGGGTCCAAAATTAGTTGTAGCGGGCTGGGCAAATTCAATAATTTGTCGAACATTGCAGTTATTGGTTTATAAATTTATTATTGGATGAAGCTGTATTGTACGCATACTAATAAAGCATTCATAGAAAAGGCAGGTTCAATTTACAAAAAAAATATGTTTGATGAAACTCTTGGTGAAGAATGGACATAATAAATTAAATGGAGCATGTATTGAGGGCTTTAATTCGAACTAATTATTGATGTTGGTATCAGTTGTAAATTAAAATAATTCTAATTAAACCCCTTCTCGTATTAAATTCAAAAAATCATTTCTGTCCATCATGCCTGCACCCAAACTGCCGAGGTGAGGTGTATAAATCTGGCAGTCGATTAATTGTATATTTTTCTTTTCGAGGTATTGAACAAATTTTATAAAGGCAAACTTACTGGCATTGGACACTTTGCTGAACATACTTTCGCCAAAGAATACACGCCCAAGCAAAACGCCATATAAGCCACCCACTAATTTTCCTTGTTGCCAGCTTTCGGCACTCACTACATATCCCTGTTGATGCAGATTGGTATAAGCTGCCACCATTGCTGGATGAATCCAGGTGCCAGGCTGATCCTTTCGGAAAATGGTTTTGCAGTTTTCAATCACTGCGGGAAAAGCACGATTGATGGTAAATTGAAAACTACCATTGCCCAAAACCGATTTCATGCTCTTACTGATATTCAGATGTTGGGGAAACAAAACAAAACGTGGATCAGGGCAATACCATTGAATGGGCTCTCCTTCATTGTACCAGGGGAAAATGCCTTGTTGGTAAGCATCCAGCAATCTTTCTACAGTTAAATTGGCGCCGATAGCGAGTAAACCATCCTCCGAAGCCAATTCAGCCGCAGGGAAGGGGTCCGTATCGGATAAAACAAACATCTCTAAAGTTACAAATAAAAAAAGGGCAGTCCTATGACTACCCCTTTAATTTTTTTGAATCTTTTTAAGCCCCTGCTTTTTCCATATATGATTCTATTGGTTCGCAAGTACATATCAAATTGCGGTCACCATGGGTATTATTGATCCTGCCAATAGAAGGCCAGAACTTGTTTTTAGCGGTATAGGCCAATGGGAATGCTGCTTCCTGTCTGCTATATGGGTGTGCCCATTCGTCGGCACAAATTACTGCCTGACTATGCGGTGCATTTTTTAATGGATTATTGAGCTTATCATATTTTCCAGCTTCAATGGCCTTGATTTCGCCATGGATACTGATAAGTGCTTCGCAAAAACGATCAAGTTCTCCCTTGTCTTCGCTTTCTGTTGGCTCAATCATAATTGTGCCTGGTACCGGGAAACTAAGGGTAGGAGCATGGAATCCATAGTCCATCAAACGCTTGGCTACATCTTCTGCTTCAATACCCACACTGGCTTTAAATGGTCGAAGATCTACAATGAATTCATGTGCACAACGGCCATGCGTACCCGAATATAAAATACTGTAAAAAGGCTCAAGACGCGATTTCATATAATTCGCATTCAGGATGGCATATACTGTAGCATCTTTTAAACCTTGTGCACCCAACATCTTGATATATGCATAACTGATTAATATGATACTGGCACTACCATAAGGAGCGGCCGATACAGCATCTATATTTTTTTCTCCATTGTTTAAATTAGGATGACCCGGTAAGAATGGTTTCAGTTTATCATTTACACAAATTGGCCCTACACCTGGTCCGCCACCACCATGTGGTATGGCAAAAGTTTTATGCAAGTTTAAGTGGCATACATCGGCACCAATGGCACCCGGACTAGTAAGTCCTACTTGTGCATTCATATTAGCACCATCCATATACACCAACCCACCATTGTCGTGTATGATTTTGCAAATCTTCTTAATGCTTTCTTCAAATACTCCATGGGTACTTGGATAAGTAACCATTAATCCTGCTAATTCATTTTTATTTTCTTCAGCCTTGGCTTTTAAATCGGCTACATCAATATGGCCATCGGCATCACTTTTAACCACCACTACTTTCATTCCAGCCATTACCGCACTGGCAGGATTGGTGCCATGTGCCGAAATAGGAATGAGTACAATATTGCGGTGCGTTTCTTTTCTATCTTCATGATAAGCTCGGATGGTTAATAATCCAGCATACTCTCCCTGAGCACCACTATTGGGTTGTAAACTACAAGCAGTAAATCCGGTAATCTTACTTAAATAATCTTCCAGTTTACTGATGATGAATTGATAACCCTTGGTTTGACTGGCAGGAGCAAATGGATGTATACCTCCGAATTCGGGCCAGCTAACAGGAATCAATTCGGTAGCTGCATTCAGTTTCATGGTACAACTGCCCAATGAAATCATAGAAGTATTTAAACTAAGGTCTTTGTTTTCGAGCGATTTTAAATAGCGCATCATTAAGCTTTCGCTGTGATAAGTATTAAATACAGGATGCGTAAGATAGGTGGATGTTCTGCTCAACCCTTCGGGTAAATGAGTAGTAAAATGTTGTTGGTCTACTACTGATGCTTTCTGATTCATAAAAGCAGTGGTAAAAACATTCTTGATTCTATAAACATCCGTTAGTAATGTAGTTTCATCAATTGCGATACCTACTGTGCCGTCGGCATAATAATGAAAATTGATGCCATTGGCTTCTGCAATTTCACGCAGTAGTTTGCTATCGGCCACCTTGCATTTTAGCGTATCAAAATAAAATGGATTCAATTGTTCAATACCCAACTCTTTTAATTCTTTGGCAGTTTTTTGTGCGAGTAAATGTATGCGGGAAGCAATAGCCTTCAGCCCTTTTGGTCCATGAAAAACGGCATACATGGCAGCCATATTGGCCAACAATGCTTGAGCGGTACAAATATTAGAAGTGGCTTTTTCTCTTTTAATATGTTGCTCTCTTGTTTGCAAAGCCATGCGCAATGCACGGTTGTTTTGAGCGTCTACGCTTATGCCGATTATACGACCAGGCATGCCTCTTTTGAATTCATCTTTTGTTGCAAAGAAAGCAGCATGGGGGCCACCATAACCCAGTGGAACACCAAATCTTTGTGCACTACCAATGGCAACGTCGGCACCTAATTCTCCAGGAGGCGTTAATAGAGTTAATGCCAACAAATCAGTAGCCATAATAACATATCCGTTTACAGCATGTACTTGTTGAATAAAATTCCGATAATCTTCTACTGCACCATTACTATTGGGATATTGTACGATGGCGCCAAAATAGGTTTCATCTAATACAGCATTTTTATAATCTCCTTCTACCAATTCAATTTGAATGGGAGTAGCCCTTGTTTTTAAAACCGATTTTGTTTGGGCCAAAATATTTTTATCAATAAAAAATTTGGGAGAGGTGATAGCTTCTGATTTATTCTTGTGATGGAATAACATGGCCATTGCTTCAGCAGCAGCGGTAGCTTCATCTAGTAAACTTGCATTGGCCAGTTCGAGTCCGGTTAAATCACAAACCATTGTTTGATAATTTAAAAGACTTTCCAGTCTTCCCTGCGAAATCTCTGCCTGATAAGGCGTGTATTGAGTATACCATCCTGGGTTTTCAAAAACATTGCGAAGGATAACACTGGGGGTAATTGTATTGTAATAACCTTGCCCGATAAAGGATTGAAACACTTTGTTCTTAGCAGCAATTTTTTTCAGTTCTTTCAGGTATTCATATTCGCTTTCTGCTGCAGGAATTTTAAGTGCTTTTTTCAAGCGGATAGAAGCCGGAACGGTTTTATCGATGAACTCATCAACAGAACTAAGCCCCATTGCCGTTAGCATGGCGGCGCTGTCTTTTTCGTTGAGTGTACCGATATGTCTGAAAGAAAATTCGTTTTGTTGCTGTTCAAAGTAGTTCATATAGTTTGTTTTACTGCGATGCAAAATTACGACAACGCAGCAAGATTTGGGGATGAAAAATACTCCACGCAAACCTTGTGGAAAACTAATATAAGAAAACTAGTTCCGGATTATTCATGAATGACCAAAACTGGAATCTGACTCTGATAGAGCAGGGTCTTGGTATGTTGTGTTTTGAATAGTTTTTCGAAGAAACTATGGTATTTAGGGGCAATAATAATCATGTCAATATCCTTGTCGGCACTGAAGAGGTTGATGGATTCGTGAAAATCCCAGAGGCGCATAAAATAAAATTCAGGATTGAAATCCGATAATAATACCTGCATCTTATCCCGCTCTTCTTTATAATCGTCGGTAACAGAAATATAATGGTCACTGTTGACATTTAGTATATGTACCGAAGGCTTGAATTCATTCAATACGTTTTTCACTTCCAGTAATACGGGCGTTTCTTCTACCGCTTTCATCTCGGAAGTGATGAGTACATTGTTAATTTTATTGAAACTGGCTTGCGGTGGAATTACCAGTACAGGGCAGATATTTTTTTCTGCAATTTTCAAAGTGTTGGTACCAGAAAAGCGTTGTTCTAAGGGTGTTTTGCCATGCAAGCCCATTATTATCATGATGGGTCTTTTGATATGTGCAAATGCAGCCAGTCTATCAATGAAGTTTTCACCAGATTCGAGGTGTGTAATGGTATTCGGAATATGAATTAATAATTCTTTTTGTAAACTCTGTAAATAATTTTCGGCAGTAGCAGGGTCTTCTCCTTCGGCATAAAAATGATAAAGGATAAGCGTAATATCTTGCTTCCCCTTGTACAAATTAGCTGCATAATGCGCTGCATTCAAAGATGGTTCAGAGAAGTCCAGCGGTACTATAATCGTCTTCATTTCGGAGAAGTTTCACACAAAATAACTAAAAGTTTACAGTACTTTGCAAAGCGTTAAATAATATGGGAAAAAATATTTTGCACAATTGGGAAAAACTTTCTGCCGAACACCAGAAACAGTACAAGCAGTTTCTGCAAAGGGCCAATAAAAATGCGGTTTTGAAGCAATTGCCCGACCTGCATGAGGAAGCTACTAACCAGATAGATTGCCTGCAATGTGCCAATTGCTGTAAAAGTTATTCACCCCGGTTTAAAGTACCCGATATTAAAAGAATCAGTAAGCACTTAAGGATGAAGGAAGGGGCATTTATTGAGCAATACCTTTATTTGGATAATGAGGGTGATTATGTGCTACAATCCAAGCCCTGTCCCTTTTTAGGCAGCGATCATTATTGTAGTATCTACGAGGTACGTCCTTCCGATTGCAGTCGTTTTCCTTATACGGATGAGGATGTATTACTGAAAAGACCAGCCATCACATTAAAGAATGTAAGTTTCTGCCCGATTACTTTTTATGTGATGGAAAAATTATTACTTAGTGTGAAGTAAGTTCTTCCCAAACTGCATTCAGACTGCGTTCTATGCCATCGCCCTTCCATTCTGTTACACCTGGTATAGTGGTATTCTTTAAAAATTCGACCTTTGTCTTACCCGATTGGAGGATTTCTTTTTTCCCAAACTCCAGTAGTTTTTCTAAATAATCCTTAAATGCCATGATATCGGCTTTAGTGCCAGTGATATCATACCCATCTCCTGAATGGCCGAATACAAAGCGGGTTTCTGCAGTAAAAGTTTGATCAGTGCGGTGTAATACTTTAATCCAGTTTTTAATGGAGGCGCCGGCGGATTTATCAATATAGGGATAACGACGATTGAAAACCAGGTCGCCCATATGAACAATATTACTATTTTGTAGGTGTATAATACTATCGCCATTGGTATGGCCTGCACCAAAATAATAGGTTTGTATTTCTTCTGCTCCCAATTTTTTGCTCCATCCATCATCGCCAAATGTCCAGTCGGGGTACAATTGTTTATCCTCCGTTTTTGATTTGATAGCCACCGCTTTTTGGTTGGCATAGGAATTTTCATGTGCTACCACATGTTTCACCAAACCTTTGAAAGCAATATTACCACTGGTGTGATCTCCATGGTGATGTGTATTGATGAGATAGCGGAAGGGTTGATCGGTTTTCTTTTTGATTTCATCAATCAAGTGGGCTGCCGCATCGGCAAACTGGCTATCGATGACTACCACCCCTTTTTTGGTAAGCAGAAATAAGATGGTACCGCCTTTTTCAGAAAATACCCCAACCGTATCCGTTAGCATATTGATCTTCCACGCTTGTCCTTGATGAAGCAGAGCGGAAAATAGGGGATGGTTTAAAAAACTAATGGCGGCTGCGGATAGGCCAACCTGACGAATAAATTTTCTGCGTTGCATATGGATTGGTTTATACAGTAAAATACGATTTTTTTGGAACCTGAAAATTAATTGTTGAAACATTAATTTGGGGTGGATGCAAAAAAAAAGCCGCAAACTATTTTGCGACTTAAAAAATATCAAAATTGCTTAAATATCTATCGCTTCTCCATAAGCGGCTGCAGTAGCTTCTTTCAGCCCTTCACTCATGGTTGGATGCGGATGCACTGCATTAAGTATCTCGTGTGCAGTTGTTTCCAGTTTACGTGCAACCACTGCTTCTGCAATCATCTCTGTTACATTGGCACCAATCATATGGCAGCCCAAGAACTCTCCGTATTTGGCATCATAAATCACTTTTACAAATCCTTCAGTAGCCCCGGAAGCACTGGCTTTTCCACTAGCCATAAAAGGAAACTTGCCCACTTTAATTTCATAACCGGCAGCCTTAGCTGCTTTTTCGGTATAACCTACTGAAGCAATTTCGGGAGAACAATAGGTACAGCCTGGAATATTATTGTAATCCATTGGTTCAGGATGATGACCACTTAAATGCTCAGCTGCATTAATACCTTCTTTAGCTGCCACATGTGCCAATGCTTGTCCGGGTGTGCAATCACCAATAGCATATACGCCCTTTATATTGGTTTGCTGATTGGCATCCACTATTATTTTACCTTTATCCGTTTTTATTCCCAATGCTTCGAGTCCGATATTTTCAATATTGGCAATAACACCAACTGCACTTAATACGATATCGGCTTCCAATATTACTTCGCCAGTTTGCGTTTTTACTTTCGCTTTTACACCTGCACCACTGGTATCTACACTCAATACTTCGCTATCGGTCATGATGGTCATGCCCTGCTTTCTGTATTGCTTTTCTAATTCGCGACTGATATCTTCATCTTCTACCGGTACAATCCTTGGAAGAAATTCAACAATGGTCACTTTAGTTCCTAAGCTATTATAGAAATAAGCAAATTCAACGCCAATGGCGCCACTACCAACAATGATCATCGACTTGGGTTGGCCGGGTAATACCATGGCTTCGCGGTAGCCAATGATTTTTTTACCATCAATTGGTAAACTAGGTAAAGCACGGGCCCTGCCTCCGGTTGCAATTACAATATTCTTTGCTTCTACTATTTGTTTGCTGCCATCGGCTGCACTTACTTCTATCTTGGTGGGGGCAACCAATTTGCCATATCCCATAATAACGTCAATCTTATTTTTCTTCATCAAAAATTGAACGCCTTTGCTCATTTTATCAGCTACAGCACGACTACGTTTAATAACTGATTCGAAATTATAAGAGGGGTTTTCGATAGTGATACCATAATCGCCAGCATGTTTGGCATATTCATATACCTGTGCAGATTTCAACAATGCCTTGGTAGGAATACAACCCCAGTTGAGGCAGATGCCACCCAAACTTTCTTTTTCAATAATTGCCACTTTCTTTCCTAATTGCGATGCGCGGATAGCGGCCGGATATCCACCGGGTCCACTGCCTAGAACGATTAGATCGTATGCCATATATTCATTCTTTTTTAGTCGTTATTTGTAATCTGGCCATCATCACGATGGCTTGGTTAAGAGGGGCAAAATTAGCTTGAAAATGGGGATTAGCCAAAAGAAGCTTGGACCGTATTAAAAACTATTGTAAAGGGAGAATTCACTTTAAAATCTAATTAAATAGACTTTGTATGTCCTTCTTTGGCATCTCTTTCGGCAGCGATATGTTGCAAGGATTTAATACTTACATTCAATTCGAATCCTACCAGCAAAACGAGTGAGTTGATATAAATCAATGCCATCAACATAATAACAGTACCCACGGCACCATACAAAACGCTATAATTGCCATACTGATTTACAAACGTTGAAAAGCCTAGTGTAGCAAGAATGCTAAGGGTAGTGGCGAGAATAGTGCCCGGAGAATTGAGTTTCCATCTTTTAGTTACGGCAGGAGCATAGCGATAGATAAAAGCAATAGAATAAAATATCAGCACTATTATAAATAGCCAGCGTATGTAAAAGATAAAATTCCTGACCTCCATATTTTTTACACCCAGCCATTTTAATACCACCCCTTGTGTAAACAATACAATCAGGCAACCCAGTACCAATCCAAAAATGTAGGCGGTGAGTTTAATGGCAATCCAGCGATTGTGCAAGCCCTTTCTCTTCTCAAAACCGATATAGTTTTTATTAAAGGAACGCATTAATCCCATCATAGCATTGCTGGCAAAAAATAAAGCGAGTAAAAAACCAATTGAAATCATATCAAAATGATTCCCGTTGATGATTTTATTGATGAATGCGATGATGTCTTTATTATAAGCATCTCCGGGGATGATATCCTTGATTAAAAAAGTAAGTTGTTTTAATATTTCACCTCTTTTGATAAATGGTAGGTTTGGTATTAAAGTGAATAAAAACAGAAATGCTGGGGGCAATGCCATAATAAAATTGAAAGAAACTGCAGAAGCTCTTTCACTGATGCCTACTGTACGAATCTGTTGCCTGAAAAATTTTACTACATCGTATAAGGGAACTCCTTCAAATCCGGGTAGGTACCAATGCTTACTTTTTTTTACGAGAAAAGCAATGGGTGTGCGTGTTAATATGAGGCGTTCTAATTTTGTCAATCTGCTGAATCTATACGTTTATCCTGATTTGGTATCGGCAATTTAAGGAATAATCATCAAGGCATTTCTTTGCCGGCCCTGGCTTTTAAAAGGCTGTCGATCCAGTGCTGATAAACCCTTGCATATTGCTGGTGTTCGGCATAGGAACTGGCGAAATTGCTATAGCCACTAAAATCGGGCTTGGCGGAGAAAAACATATAATTGGTTTGTGGAGCATTCAATACGGCATCAATGGTACTGGGCGAGGGCGTACAAATGGGGCCTGGAGGAAGGCCATTGTTTTTATAGGTATTGTAGGGGGAATTCACCTCCGTATGTACATTGAGGACACGCTTTAGTCCAAAATTGCGGAGGGCATATTTTATTGTAGGGCAAGCTTCTAATCGCATGCCGGTTTCCATTCGATTGATATATACGCTGGCAATTTTTCCTTTGTCTTCTTCTTTCAAAGTTTCTTCTTCCACAATACTGGCTATCGTGTACACTTGTACGGTAGTCATGTTGAGGTCTGCTGCTTTTTTCTTTCTGTCTGCAGTCCAAAATTTTTCCTGCTCGATATACAGCTTTCTGAATATGCGAGAAGGGGAGGCATTCCAGAAAATACTATAAGTATTGGGTATGATTGCACTGAGTATTGTATTGCCATTGAGCTGGTATGCAGCGGCACTGTCCTCATTGTTGAGGAAATTGATCACGCTGAGTGAATCGCATTCAAAGTTGGCAGCTATTTTAGCAGCCAGGTCTTCCTTGAGCCGAATTTTATTGATAACCAGGTTTACCGGACTTTGATTGCCGCTGCGAAGCATCTTCAATAATTGATAGATACTCATGCCTTTTTTAATTTCATATCGCCCGGCTTTAACGGCATTGGGATAATGCAATTGGTCTGCTAGTTTTGAAAAGAAAAATTCGTTATTAACAATTTTTTTATCAAGTAATGATTGTTTGACAGCTGCATAATTACTGCCAGTACGTATATAAAAATACTTTCCAGTGGGCGCAGAAACAGTTGGCCCAAATACATTCCATCCAATCCATCCGCCTGCAATTAAAAGTAGGACCACAACGCTGAAGAATATCTTTTTTATCATAAATGAAATTTATCGGACTGATGAATTAGCAAAGTAAAATAAAAAACCCCGTCCTGTTAGACGGGGCTTCCTAATATTTTCAAAATTCTTTTATTACTTAGTATTGGGCAGTGGAACAGTTGTTCCGGCTGGCGCTGTTGGAGCAGGAGCGGCTGGCTGTGTTTTTGTATTGATGCTATTGATGAATTCATCATTGCTAACCCCTGATTTATTTTTTGGGATAAAAGCAGGGCTCAATAGGCAAAGCAAACCAACAATGGCAGCAAAAATCCATGTGCCTTTTTCCAATACATCCGTAGTTTGTTTAACACCCATCAATTGATTGCTGAATCCACCCAAACTACCAGACAATCCACCACCTTTTGGATTTTGTACCAATACGATAAAACCCAAGATCACAGAGGCTATAATAATAATAACTGCAAAGAGAATTAACATGTCAATTGCTTTTTAATTGTTCAATTTTGGCTGCAAAGTAAGGGCTTTTGAGGGGATTGAGCAAACTTAATTTTTCGTAAACTTCCCTTGCCTTGGCATATTTTCCCTGTTGTACAAACACTTCTGCCATGGTTTCGGTCAGTACTTCGCCCTCTGCATTGCTTTTTTCGGCCATGGTTTGTACCACTTGGTCTACCGGACCAGCAGATTCGGCCTCTAGTTTGGCCGGTTGTACTTTTTTCATGGTTTTCAGCCAATCAGTGAAGCTTTTGAGTTGTTTACCCAATTTATCATCGGCTTTAAGCTCTTCACTTAACTTGATTCCCTGGCTGGCAAAATAATCAGTTGCAAATAAGGGCTCAAATAGCAATTCTTCCTTGTCCGAATTTACAATAGGTTCAGTAGTCTTTAGTTCCTGTGTTTTAATGGGGCTTGGCTCAACCAATACTGGTGCCGCAATGGTCCGCTCGGTATTACTGGGTGCTTCCTCTCTGATAGTTAGACCGTCGGCAATCTTAATTATATCCGATTCAGTGCTATTACCAGCATTTAATTGCCATTGTAGCCAAAGCGGATTATTGAATAATAAAGAAGTGATGGCTGCCTGTTCCTTATTTTGCCTGTCTTTTAATAATAAATAATATTGAGCAGGCGTGAAATAGGGGTAATCCTTCACTGTTTTTTGTAACAGGGTAAGGGCTTCGGGTTGATCGAAGCTGGTTTTAAAAATCGACTGAAACAATGCGTTTTTATCAGGCATGCGACAAAACTAAATAATTAAATCTTTATACTGGGAAGAATTACCAGTTGGAAAATATTTTATTAAAAATGCCATCCACAATATTACTTACAATTTTGGATGTTTCGGAAGATTCTACTTGTTGTAAGGAAAGATTGGCGCTGAAGTCGAGGTTATACGGAATCTCTGCTTCAAAATTTTTCTTGTCATCAACGGCATTCTTAAATACCAAATGAAAGCTTACGGATAACCTATTGCCACTTGCATTGTTGCCACTGATGCCGGTTGTGCTCGTGCTATACTGACTAACCCAGCCACTGATATCGTAATGCGCATCGTCGTTATTGGTCTGACGTAAGCGTGTGGTGCCAATGATTTTTTGCTTTAGTTTTTCGGTCAGCTGCTGGCTTAATTGAGGGTTCACATAACTGGCCCTATTTTCCAGTTGGTTAACCCTGAAGGTTTTGATTTCGGGCGGTATGGGCGAAGCGTCCTTAAAAGAATATTTACAGGTACTGCATCCCGTTAGTATCCATATAAACGATAAAATAAATAATGGTTTCATAATACTGCGTCCTGTTTGAATGGTTTACTCCTCAATATCGTATTCTTTCAATTTGCGGTATAAAGTTCTTTCGCTAATGCCAAGGTCCATCGCGGCATCTTTTCTTTTACCCTTGTGTTTTTTCAAAGCCTTGATGATAAATTCTTTTTCCTTGTCAATCAAACTCAGGCTTTCTTCTATTTCTACATGCTGGTGAATATCGTTGCTATTGTTCTGGTGCAATATCACCTGCTGATTGCCCGAATGGGGGAGAGCATTGGTAGTTGGAGCAGGGAAATCTTTGATTTCATCTGTAAACACATTGGCCCTGGCTGCCATACCCGGATTCTGTAAAAGGTCAAAGAACATTTTTTTCAATTCATTGACATCTTTTTTCATGTCAAAAAACAGTTTGTACAAGATCTCTCTTTCATTGGCAAATTCTGTCTGACTCACGGCACCTGCGCCTCCTGCCAATACGGGTAGCCTGCTGTAATTGTGTTCAGGTAAAAAACTTTTCAATTTTACAGCGGTAATATTTTTATCCTGACTCAATACCGACATCTGTTCTGCAATATTCTTCAATTCCCGCACATTGCCTGGCCAGGTATAGTTAATTAACACATTTTTTGCCTCCTCATCCAATTGAACGGGCTGGGCTTTGTAGCGGTCGGAAAAATCGGCCACAAATTTTCTGAATAATAAAGGAATATCTTCTTTACGGTCTCTCAAAGAAGGTACTCGAATAGGCACGGTATTCAAACGATAATAAAGATCCTCCCTGAATTTGCCGGTTTGGGTATATTCGAGTAGTTCCTTATTGGTAGCAGCAATAACTCTTACATCTGTTTTTTGTACTTTGGAAGAACCTACCCTGATGTATTCACCTGCCTCGAGCACACGCAACAATCTGGCTTGTGTACCCAGCGGCATTTCTCCTATTTCATCTAAAAAGATGGTACCTCCATTCACGGTTTCAAAATATCCTTTACGGCTATCCACTGCACCCGTGAAGCTTCCTTTTTCATGCCCAAATAATTCTGAGTCAATGGTGCCTTCTGGAATAGCACCGCAGTTTACTGCAATAAAAGGATTGTGTTTTCGAGCAGAAAGTGCATGAATAATTTGTGAAAATACTTCCTTGCCCACACCACTTTCTCCATTGATTAACACAGAAAGGTCGGTATTGGCTACCTGTGTGGCAACATTCAATGCATAGTTCAGTGAGACTGAATTACCGATGATGCCAAATCTGTTTTTTATACTTTGTAATTCCATTTTATTTATTTTTCATTGATGGGTTCACCAATCAGTGTGCCTGCGGTACAGGCATGTACTTTTAAATAAACATATTCACCCAATTGGTAATTACCACGTGGGAATACAATTACTTTGTTCTGATCGTTTCTGCCATATAATTCCTGGTCATTTTTTTTGCTGGTACCTTCAATTAATACTTTGAAGGTTTTGCCTACCTCTCTTTGCATACTCTCTAAAGAATGTTGACGGTGTAGGTCTATCAATTCCTGTAGTCTTCTTTTTTTAATAGGTTCCGGTACATCGTCTTTAAATCTTCTGGCCGCCAATGTGCCTGGTCTTTCACTATAAAAATAGAGGTAGGCCAAATCATAATGGCAATATTGCATTAGGCTGATAGAGTCTTGATGGTCTTCTTCCGTTTCGGTACAGAAGCCGGTAATCATATCGGTGCTCAAACCACAATCGGGTAGTATTTCTCTAATGCGATCTACTTTGGCAATATACCATTCGCGACTATAGGTTCGGTTCATGAGTTGCAATACCCTGCTACTACCACTTTGCACAGGCAGGTGAATATAATTGCAAATATTTTCATACTTCGCAATGGTAAATAGCACTTCATCTGTAATATCCTTGGGATGCGAAGTGGAAAAGCGCACTCTCAATAAGGGAGAAATTTGCGCCACTTTTTCCATGAGCAGGGCAAAGGTTACGGTTGTTCCCTGTGCTTCATCTATCCAATAATAAGAATCTACATTTTGTCCCAATAAAGTTACTTCTCGGTATCCTTCTTCAAATAAGTCCTTGCATTCTTTAATGATACTATTTACATCCCTGCTTCTTTCTCTTCCTCTTGTAAAAGGCACTACACAAAAACTACACATATTATTGCAGCCACGCATGATACTAACAAAGGCATTTACGCCATTGCTGTTGAGGCGAACAGGAGCGATATCTCCATAGGTTTCGTCCCGGCTTAATAATACATTCACTGCTTTTTGTCCGGTTTCGGCTTCTTCAATTAAACTGGGTAAGTGGCGATATGAATCAGGGCCGATGACCATGTCCACAAGTTTTTCTTCCTCGAGGAATTGAGCTTTTAATCTTTCGGCCATACAACCTAATACACCCACCAGCAGACCAGGTTTTGCCTTCTTTAATTTTTTAAATGTGGTGAGTCTTTTTCTAACCGTCAGTTCCGCTTTTTCGCGAATACTACAGGTATTGATGAAAATAAGGTCCGCCTCCGTTTCATTTTTGGTAGGGCCATAGCCATTTTCATGCAGGATGGAAGCCACCACTTCACTGTCGGCAAAATTCATTGCACAGCCATAGCTTTCAATATAAAAATGCTTTTTATATTGGTTATCATCCAAGGCAAAGGGTGCAAATGCTTCTCCCTGCCTTTGCTCATCATGTTCCTTATCTAAGCTCAAATCTAACATTCAATTCAATTTTCAGTGGGCAAAGATAGAACAATGTGCATAAAAATGACAGTATGGCAGCAATTGGGTCTGCCATAAAAATTGTAATTTCATAGTAGCTTAATAATCAATTATGAATCGCATATTTATTGTAATTATACTTTCTGCATTTTTTGGTAGTTCAAGTGCCCAACAATTATTTTTAAATACCAATTTCAAGGATGCCCTCAAAAAGGGCACTCGTTCATTGGAGGGGAATCCAGGTAAAAATTATTGGCAGAATAAGGCTGATTATGATTTGAAAATAAGTTTTGATCCCGCTACTAATCTACTCAGCGGTGAAGCCAGCATCCTATATTATAATAATAGTCCTGATACGCTTAAAAAAATAATCCTGCGCTTGTATCCCGATTTATATAAAAAAGGAGTGAGTCGGTTGAGTCGCATTGCCGAAAAGGATTTGGGGGAGGGGTTGGTATTAGATGCGTTGCAAGTAGGAGATGAGCAGTTGCCGGTGGACGGTCGTAGTAAAAAGCTAGTACATAGCAATACCATTTGTACCCTGGTGCCAACAGCTTTTGTACAACCTCATTCGCAGGTAAGGCTTACCGTTAGTTGGCATTATTATCTTAATACTGGCTCGCAGGTGCGAACAGGTAGGGTGGATAGCGGGTCTTATTTCATCGCTTATTTTTTCCCTCGTATAGCAGTGTACGATGATATGGAGGGCTGGGATGACTGGTCCTATAATGGGGCACAGGAGTTTTACAATGATTTCGGCGATTTCAAACTTTCTATTAAAGTGCCCAGCAATTATGTGGTTTGGGCTACAGGCGATAGGGTAGCTGCCGATCAAAATTTTAGTCAGGCAATTTTGCAAAAGATTGATAAAGCAAATCGTAGTGATGAAGTGATGGCGGTCATTGATTCGATGGATTATGTAAAGCAACAAATTTTTCGTTCAGGGCAGGAAGGGGTTTGGCAATTCAAGGCAACCAGTATAAGTGATATAGCCATTGCCATCAGTAATCATTATTACTGGTATGCGTCATCGGTAGTAATCGATTCTGTAAAAGGTAGTCGTACTTTGGCCAGTGCAGTTTTCAATAAAGCCCATGCCGATTATTTTGATGTGGCCAATCAGGCAAGGCAATCTGTTCACCTGATGAGTCATCGTTATCCAAAATGGCCCTTTCCATTTCCCTATATCACTGTTTTTGATGGCACCGATCAAATGGAATATCCAATGATGGTAAACGACAATCCTACTGATACCCATAAGGATGCCGTGCAATTGACCAGCCATGAAATTTTTCACAGTTATTTTCCATTTTATATGGGCATCAACGAAACACAGTATGCCTGGATGGATGAAGGTTGGGCTACCATTGGCGAGTCGGTGATATCTCCCATTATGGGTGAACCTGAGGACGAAGGTATTTTTAGCAAAACACGTTACGAAAGAATCAGTGGTACCACCAAGGATGTACCGCTGATTACCAATACAAAATTGTACCAGGATGCGGCTTATCTGTCTAATTCCTATGGCAAGGGAGGGCTTTGTTATTATGTATTACAAGATATGTTGGGCGACGAATATTTTTTTAAGGGTCTGCACCGATATATGAAGGACTGGCATGGTAAGCATCCGGTGCCCTATGATTTTTTTTATAGCATGGATGCCGAATCGGGGATGAAGCTGAATTGGTTTTGGAAAAAATGGTTTTTTGAACATGTTTATCCAGATTTGGGAATTCAAGCAGTGTCACAGTATAAAAATAAAATTAATTTGCGAATAGTAAATAATGGTGGATTGCCATTACCTGTTTATTTAAAGTTTAATTTTGCCGATGGCAGTTCGCAAACTATACATGCTACAGCAGCTATATGGATGCATTCGAATTTGGAATGGAAATACACATTAAAAATCAAACAACCCGTGCTTTCGGTTGTATTGGGAAATGAATTGGTGCCTGATAAATATAATCATAACAATAATTGGCCATTAAAATGATAGTGATGAAAAACAAAATTTGGATGCTCTTTTTGATTAGCGTCTGTATTGCAGCCTCTTGTAAAAAAAATAAAACAACCGCTCAGGTCCCACCTGTTAATCCTCCTCTGGCAACGTTAGTTTATCGGGGAGCCGACCTTTCCTTTATTCCGGAAATAGAAACAACGCCAACCTTATATTATAACAGTAACGGACAAGCGCAGGATGCCTTGACCATAATGAAGAACAGTGGAATGAATATTGTGCGCTTGCGTTTATGGCATACACCTGCCAATGGCAATAGCGGATTGGCACAGGTGGAGGCATTTGCTCAGCGCATTAAGGCAGCCGGATTGCAATGGTGGTTGGACATTCATTACAGTGATACCTGGGCTGACCCCGGACAACAAACACCGCCCGCAGCATGGCAGGCAGCCAGTTATACCAATCTCTTGGATAGTGTTTACAATTATACTTACAGTATAATGAATGACCTGAAAAATAAAAATATTTTACCAGCCATCGTACAGGTAGGCAATGAAACCAATAGTGGTATGTTGTGGAATAATGGTAAGGTAGGCGGAAGTTTTGATAGCAACTGGCCACAATATGCGGCCTTGGTGAAAAAAGGAATCCTTGCAGTAAAAACAATTGATCCTGCTATCAAAGTGATGTTGCATTTTGCAGGTAGCAATGGCGCCAATTGGTATTATAATAATTTACAAACACAGGGGGTTAATTTTGATATTATTGGTTTATCCTATTATCATTGGTGGCATAATCGCAATTTGAGTGAATTGCAAACTGATTTAACCGCATTGGCCAATACCTTTAATAAGGATATTTTTATTGCAGAAACAGCCTATCCATTTAGCTTGGGATGGAATGATAATACAAATAATATTTTTGGTTCAGGTTCTGCACTATTACCGGGCTATGAAGCTAGTGCTGCAGGTCAATTGAAATTCCTAACAGATTTACGTACAGTTATAGCAGCAGTTCCCAATCACCATGGACTTGGTTTCTGTTACTGGGAGCCGGCTTGGGTGGCTTTCAGGGGCAGTGCAGCCACCAATGGATCGCCCTGGGAGAACCTTGCTTTATTCGATTTTAATAATAAAGCCCTTGCTGCCCTTGCTGCTTATGCTCCTTAGGTTTTCCGTTTATATAATAGCATCGGTGCGCTATCCCTAAATAAGATATTTTTGCAGGCAATTATTTTTAGCAGCTGAAGCAATTATCCATGCAATTATTCAAGTTAGTGCGGGCATTACTTTTTCTTCAAGGAACTATCCGTTCCATGGAAACTGCCTGCATAATTGTTTTATTGTTTGTCGGATTGTCTGCTACCGCACAAAACAATAGCAAGGAGCCTGGCATCATCACTGGAGCTATACTGGATGCAGATAATGGCAAAGCCCTCTCTTCAGTAACGGTAACTATTAAACGAATATCAGATTCTTTATTTACCCGATCTGCTGTAACGGTAAAAGACGGAGCTTTTTTATTTGAGCAATTACCCTTTGGATATTATCGACTTCAGGTCACCATGATTGGATATGCCAGTCTTCGGCTGGATAGTATCTACCTCCGCGCCGAGCGTTATGATTTTGACCTGAATGACATTAAGCTACATAAGAAATCTACCGATATGGAGGAAGTGGTCATCTATGCCGAAAAGCCTTTGATAGAAAGCAAGGATGGCAAGATCACTTTTAATGCTGGAGAATCGGCACTCAGTGCAGCAGCAAGCACAACCGAATTATTGAAGCAAACGCCTTTAGTAAATGTTGACAACGACGGAAAGGTTTTATTGCGTGGCAAGGATGTGAAAATATTGATTGATGATAAGCCGGTGGAATTAAATGCAAAGCAATTGCAGGATTTATTAGAAAGTATGCCTGGTAGTATGATTGAAAAGATTGAAGTGATGACCACTCCACCGCCTCAATATGCCAATGAAAGAGGGGGTGTTATAAATATTGTTACCAAGAAAGGGAAAGTGGGTAAATCAGCCCGCTTGAATGTCAATTACGGCACACGTGGTGAAGCAGGTATCAGTGGTAATATGAGTTATAGGAAGAAAAAAATCGCGATTAATATTTCCAGTGGTTTTGGTTACAACGAATACATTGGCAATAGCTATAGTAACCGTACCAATTTGTATACAGATAGTACCAATTATTTCAATACTGTTGGCAATAGCAATAGCAATAACCATCGACCCAATGCCCGACTCAATATAGATTATGATTTGGATAAGCGGAATATACTCAATTTCACTGCCCAATATAATGCCAATGATGCCGGTAGTGCTAACGCTACTGAGTACACGAATATTAACCGAAATTATCAGGTATATAAGTTGAGCAATCGGTATACTGGCACAGCCAATACCAGTCATAATCCGGGTTTTAATTTCACTTATACGCACAAGGGTAAAAACCCAAAAGAGAGTTTTCGTTTTATCAGTGGTTATAATATCAATGTCAATGACAATGAGCGAAATTATTTCCAGCAATACCTGAATCCCGATTATACACCCAATGGAACCGATAGTACACAACGCCAGCAAACCGCTATTCGCAATAATAGTTTGAGTTGTAGGATTAACTACGACAAGCCACTGAATAATAAAACCCTGCTTAATGTAGGCGCCTACCTCAATCGTTACAATAACCACAACGAACTGAATACTTCTTTTTTAAAGAAGCCAGATAATGTTATGATGAAGAACGACCTGCTGAGTAATGATTTTTGGTTTCATCAATTATTGTATTCGCTGCGGGCTGCTTTCCGTTATGATTTTGTGCCCGATTTTTATATCAATGCCGGCATTCAAGCTGAACATACTCAAACACATTTTGATATTGAAGGGAATACGAATCATTACTTGAATGATTACTGGACGCACTTGCCCTTTGCCACTTTGATGAAGAAATGGAAAAATGAAATCAGCATTACATTTAGTTATAAGCGTACCATTCAAAGGCCTGGGTTAAATGAATTAAATCCCAGTATTGATTATTCGGATCCCTATAATACTCGTTTTGGTAATCCTTATTTACAAGCTTATATGGCCGATAATTTCGATTTTATAATTGGCAAATGGAATAAAGCGTATTACCTCAATGCGTCCTTGGGATATAATGCCCTGCAAGATATCTATAGTGCTATCCGCAGTTTGCAACCCGATGGTAAAACCACCATCACCTGGCAGAACCTCAGTGGTAGAAAGGAATACGAGGCCAATGCATGGGGCGGTTATACCTTGAGTAAAAAATCGAAAATTAATTTGAGTTTGGGGTATACACACAATGTGTATAGCGCGCATGATAAATTAATTAATAAATTCAGGGATGGCAGTTCTTTCTTTTCTACTTTGAACGGCAACTATCAGTTTAATGACCGAGTGAATAGCAATGCCAGTTTTACCTTCAATCGATTTGCAAATCCGCAGGGAACAGTTAGGAATACACTAAGCATGAATATTGGGATACAGCAAAAGTTTTTCAATAAAAAATTCATTATAGCCTTAAATGTAATAGATCCATTTAGGCAACAACAAAATAAGTCCTTTACCTGGGGAAGCAATTTCAACCTCGAATATTTCGGTACTACTAATACTCGAAATTTCAGGATTGCCCTAAGTTATATTTTCAGTAAGAGCCCCAAGTTGAAACTACCAATTAAAAAACAGGTCATTAAAAAATAAGGGTCGTTCAATTTAATATTATTGTGCCGCAGGAATCTTAATCCTGTTGGCTAACCAGCTTTCTTTCACAGGAATAAGCCATTTTTCGAGTAAATCTTTTTTAGTTAGCACGGTATTATTAAAGTAAAGTGTATTGCTATCTATAAAACCATTTTCGAAGGCATAAGCCAATTGGTTGAGGGGTAATAATTCAATTTTATCTTTTACTATAAAGGCCAGGTTTTGTCTGTTGAGCAGGTCTACCTGAAATCTCTTTTCAATGTCCTTGATCAGGTGCACAGAGCTATCTGTACTGCATCCACCAACTGTAATGGCCGATTCATCTGCCATCAGTATTATGAATTGCCCGAAGAATAAATTGGCAAATCCTTTAACAGGGTCACCATGACTTTTCCAGGATTGTAGGAAGTCATTGAGCATATCCTCCATTTCAAATGCTTCTGCCATGGAGAAGAGCCGATTGCTTTGATAGATCCAAATGCGTGAACTATTGTGAAAATCTTCGGGTATATGTTCCTGATAGTTGGTATTCATTTTAATTGCAAAGTTTTTTAATGAAATGTGGTTTAAAGATTTTTTTTGTAATATCCTTCGCTTTAGTATTGGGCAAAAAGCCCTCGCATCTGTTTCGGATAAAATAATGCGTTCCCAAAGTTACATATCTTTCGGCGGGATTAACAATACTGCTATCATATACTAGGTATTGTTGCAATAGCACCTGATAATAATTAAGAACTGGCAAGCTATCCTGTAGCGACTGGTTAATGCCTGCAGCTTTTGCTTTAATTATTTCCAAATCAGATTTGTTATTCAATACGATACTGGTCCAAAAAAAGGAATATTTGTTTGGTTTTTTAAATAGGGGAATTTTAAAGCCCGGGTCGCTGGTACTACAGGCACAGGGTTGCGAAGGATATTGTTGTTGTATAATATTGGTGATTCGACTATTTTCTATGTATAGTTTACTAGTATTACAACCAATTACAATCAGCAGTGAAAGAAGGAGTGGAATAAATTTTGACATATATATAATACTGCCAAGGTATAAAAAATGCACAATCTTAGCTTCAATTGACGCTCCGATGCTATCAAAATGGTTAAGCCCAGTTTCCAGGAATATTTTAATAAAAAATAAATATTTATTGTTTATCAATAAATATATATTATCTTTGCCCTAAATAAATAAAACGAATATTTTATGGCAATCAATTCTAAGGTTTTAATTAAGATTTTAAATGTGCTTACTTGGGCTGGTTTTATTGGCCTTTGTATAAAGGCCGGGGCCTTACTTTTTTCCTATTGGGTAAGCATGTATCGCAATGCCTTGGGTGCAAAGAATCTTTATATGGGATTGGACCTATCTCAATTGAAAGAATATGGGAATATGGAGTACAGCATTTTAGTAGCCTGTATCTTTTTAATAATAGCATTACAGGCCATCTTATTTTATGTGTTAATAAAAATATTTCAAAAAATTAATTTGCTCAGCCCTTTTCATGAAACAATTGGAAAGTATTTTTTAAGATTAAGTTTTCTGTCTTTAGCAATAGCTGTATTAAGTAAATTGACTGTAGGGATGTGTTCGAAATACTTTAGTGAGGGATTAACCATGCCTCATTTAATGGAGCATATAGGTTTGGGCGATGCATTCTTATTTTTTGCAGGAGTATTATTTTTTATTGCTGTCCTATACAAAAGAGGAATTGAATTACAAAACGAAAACGACTTAACTATTTAATCTATGGCAATCATTGTAAATTTAGATGTAATGATGGCAAGGCGTAAAATGTCATTAAACGAATTGTCTGAAAAAGTAGGTTTAACGCTTTCAAACCTCTCGATATTAAAAACTGGCAAAGCCAAGGCGATTCGTTTTAGCACATTAGAAGCGATTTGCCAGGTATTGGACTGCCAGCCTGCAGATATATTAGCTTATGAAAAGGATTGATGCATCAGGCAATTATTACTGTATTTTTTGGTAGTGAACTGCCACTACTCCACTATTAAATATTTTAGTATCAACTAATTTCAATTTTGTAATGGTAGATATTTCTTTAAACAATGGAATACCCTGGCCAAGCAATACAGGGTTGATAAATATCCAAAACTCATCAATCAATCCTAAATTTAGTAATGAATGGGAAGCCCTTGGACTTCCAATAATTAATATATTTTTCCCTACTTTGCTTTTTATAGCATTTATCTTTTCAGTAATGGCATCTCTAATGACTATTGTGTTGAATAATTCATTTTCAACCAAAGTAGTGGATAATATAATTTTATCAACCTTATTGTACCAAGCTGCATGTTCTTTGTCGTGTTTAGATGCATTGGGTTTGTCTCCTGCTGTTGGCCAATAAGCCTGCATCATTTCATAGGTAACCCTGCCGTACAATGCTGTATCTGCATTGGCTGTCATGGTTGCCACAAAATCAAACATGGATTCGTTTATTTTGATCCAATCCATTTCTCTATTTGGCCCCGCTACAAACCCATCTAGGGAACTGTGCATGAAATAAATTAATTTCTCATATTAAAATTTAATGATGTAAATCTAAATTATTTTTTTAAAATTCACCAAACTTGTTAATTATTTAAACGGGTTTGAGTTGCTATATTTTTTTTGACATTATTATTGAGTCTTGATTATACATTAAAACGAATTTGACCAATGAATTATGCAACAAGTTGATAGAATGCTGTAATTGCAATCCTTATTATTGTTTCAACTTTGCAAGGAATATTATTTGCATTTCCTATTATTTAAAAAGTTAAACATGAAAACGATTACCTGTTTTGTTTTTGCAGCTTTGTTTTTTGTGGCCAGCGATTCCTTGTCGGCACAGATTTATGTAAAAATTCGGCCACTTTTTACCGTAACAGTAAGGTCAGTGCAACCCAATCCTGAATATGTATGGGTGGAGGAAGAATGGGTGCCTTATGGAAATACTTATAGGTATACGGGCGGTCATTGGGAAGCACCTTCGAGACAGGGTTATTATAGAACACCAGGGCATTGGCAAACAAACAAATACGGACAACGTTGGGTACCAGGAAACTGGCAAAGTCAAAATAATAAGGGTAAAAAACATAAGCACAGAAAAAATCAATAACAGTGAATGCTGTAATTGTAAAAAATTGTTTCGCTATCTGCGAAACGTTTTTTTTTAAACTATTAGGCAGCTATTTTCAAAAGTTAAATAAACTGTTATGGAATAGAACGTATCTAATCTAATTTGCTGTATTCTTGCAATCTGTGAATAGTGTAACTCGTTTTATTAATTGTATAGTATTTGCCCTGACTGGTTAAAGTAATTTTACATCATATAAATTCAACTACCATGAAAACAAATAAAATTACTTTTAGTATTGTGATGGCCACCATGCTTTTTATAAGCTGTAAAAAAGAGGAAATCGTACCAGGCGAAAATATGCCTGTAGAGGTAAAAACTTATATAACAACACACTACCCCAGTCAATCAATCATTGGGTCGGATCTAGACTTGACAGATTCTGTAAAAACCTATGAGGTTAAACTCAGTAATTCAACGAGTTTGGAATTTAATTATAAAAAGAAATTGAAGACATTGATGGCAATACCGAACTGCCACGGTCTGTTATCTCTAGTTTGATATTTGATTATGTTAGTCTTCATTATCCTGCTAATTATATAACTGGTTGGGAAATGGATGAAGGCAAACAGGAAGTTGAATTAAATAATTCGATGGATTTAGAATTTGATATGGATAATAATTTTTTGCAGATTGATTTGACAGAGTAAACCATTATTGTACTGTTCCAATATTACTTCTATTGCTGGTTGTATCGGCTTTTTTTAAATACCACTCCATACAAATAATGCCAAAGAGCAAAAGACTGATTTGTGGAATTAAAGTTTCTAATTGACTGCTTTGATAATTTTCTAGACTCAAACCCTTATTGTCTTTTAGTACCCAAAGATTTACTCCACTACTGTTGATTCCAAAGGCAGCCGTGGTTACATTAACAGTATAGTGTAATCCGGTTGGTAGGGCAATGCCTTTGGAATAAATAGCAGCCAGACCAAAAATAATACCCCAAACAGCTGCGCCCAAAAATGCATTTTGCAGGGTCCATCCATTGGCCATATGATAGGCACCAAATAATATCGATGTTGTAATGATTGCATTTCTATTCCCAAGTTTATCTTTTAGAATAGATAAAGGATAGGCTCTAAAAGCAAGTTCTTCCATATATGCCAATGGAAAGAGAGGGAGCGTACCCCAAAAGAATTTTACAATACTGGTTGACTGATTGTTTTCAATATTAAAATCAGAAAAATAAATAACTGAAGCGGATATAAAGCCCATTAATCCAATACCTATTAGAATCCCCAGTATGATTTTTTTAAAAGTAGACTTCTCCATTTGTAAACCTATGTCTGCAAATGATTTTTTGTCGAATTTTAAAAATAGTATGGTTGTCAACAGGGCCACAACAGTTCCGATAATGGCATGCGTTAATTTTTCCGATTTGTTATTTGCTGGTGATTTAATAAAATATATCAAAACATAGAAACCAGTGAATACAATGCAGAATAGGGTTGCTTTGAGTAAAATACTTAGTCTATTATTAAATGAAGTGGAAAGATTCATAATGATTTAATTGTTGTAAAGTAAATCCATTTATAATAATTAGTCGGAGTGAATATGAAAATAATCTAATAAATGCATATTATTAGACTGGTATTAATTGAATCATAGACCATTTATAATAAAATAATACCCGGAAAAACCGGGTATTGACTAAATTTAGATGATTAGTTTATTAG
>CALRKF020000031.1:0-35472 GCA_943367825.1 Chitinophaga pinensis | reverse complement strand
CCAAAATTATTCATGGGGAATAGGGTTACGACTACATGTTGGTATTCGGGCAATTCTTTGATTACCCTTACCATCATCGTTTCTGCGCCACCACGACCCAAATTAAAAATAAAATGGATGATCTTTTTTTTCATGAAAAGGAAATAGGTTTACTATTTACAGTTTTTCAAACACTACTGCAATATGAGATCCGTTAATGCCAGTTGTAATTTTTTTGATGATAGAAAGGGGCACTGTAATCAAGCCCAAGAATATCATTTTAATTTTTTCGGCATTGCTATGCAATCCAGCGGGGCTTTTGATATTGCCCATATACTTTGACCTTAAATATGCTTCGCCCACAATGGCGCCCTTTTCGTCGTATACCACTTCCTGCATTTTCAAATTGAACAGGGGTGCAAGTTTTTCGAATACTTCCTTATTCCATAATCCCATATGATGTGGGGGCAGGTTGAGGGTACAATACTTATCGTAACTTTTAAAATAGGGTTCGCTGTTTGGAACACCAATCACAATTTTGCCTCCTTTGCGCAGTGCTTTTAAGGAATCTTGTAGAAAAGTCTTGATATCGTAAATGTGTTCCAATACCTGAAACATACAAACCACATCGTAATATCCTTCTCTTTTAGCAGCATGGTCTGCTATCATTTCATTTTCTACATTCAGTCCTTTACTTCTACAAACTGCTACTGCTTTTTGGTTTAATTCGAGTCCGCAAACCTCCCCTGCTTTTTCTGCAGCTTTCACCAAAAATTTTCCAACCCCGCATCCGATATCCAGCACTTTATCACCTTGTTTGATATGATCAAAAGCCAATTGGTTTTCGAATTTCCAATCGTGGTAATAGCCATCTCCAAATTTTTCTTGCAGGGTAGCATAAAAAGCACCATCACCATCCATGCCTTCCGGATAATAAAACCGGTAACCAGTTTGGTTGCATTGATAGATTGAAAAAGTTTTCCCCTTGAAAAAATGTGCTACTTCAATACCAAATTGTTCCTTGTATAATTGAATGATATCTTGACTTTCAAAAGTATCAGTAAGGGATGTGGTGCCAGAATGGGTCACCGGGCTGACAGGATTGCTCATTTTAGTATTGGTTCAACATGAAACGAAATAACCTTTGCAATATTATGAAATGATTTAGATATATACTAAAGGAAATGAATGCTTAAGCCCCTTTTGCTATTCTTTTAAACTGCCACCATGGCAAAGGCAATATGCGACTAACGGTTACGAACATTATAACAAAGATGGTTGTATACGTAATCAGATTGGCATAGCAAGCACCGATGATACCATATTCCTTCACAAAAAAATAATTGAGTAGCAAACAAAGAACAATACTGAAAACAGAAATAGCGATGACTATTTTATTCTTTTTATAATAATACAGAATACCTAATAAAAGCGCATAAAGGCCCCAGAAGAAAAATGCGAAGGCATTCCAATATACATAGGGGATACCACTATGGTAATCGGGATTAATAAACCAACGATAAACGAAGGGAAGTCCAATGCAAAGCAGTATCGTACTTATTAAGAGAAAAAAGGCAAAAAGGTATTTTACCCTTAGCATCTTGTATTTATTTTCGGCAGTCAGGTTGCGCAGGTATTTATACAATTGAGGCTGATATGCTGAATAAAAAGCATTGACCAATACATTGATGATAAAGGCAAACTGACTAGCCATAAAGTAAATACCCAAGCCAGTTTTATCACCAGCATTAAAATGATTGATCATATACTTATCGGCGCCCATGAGTACAAATACATTGAATTGAAAGAAAATCTGCGAGAAACCGAATTTCAATTCTTCCTTCATATATTTTTTACTGACCCGGGTATGAATCAATCCTTTTCTAATGAAGTAATAGAGGGCATATACAAATACAATTCCAGCAGTAATAAGCCCGCTAAGTGCCCTACCCGTTGCACCCCTACCCTGGTAAATGACCAATAGTACTACTAGACCTATTTCAATAATATCCCGAATAATAGAAAGCCATAAAAATTGCATGGGTTTATCAATGGTACGGATATAGGCCGTAATATTTTCCTGAAAGAGATTGAACCAGGCGTACAATAACCCCATTAATAATAATTGCAAAGGCACTTGAATAGTACCGGTGATTAAACTGGCTGTAAGTGCAAATAATACCAGTACAATTAAAAATGAAATACCCGAAATTGCCAGCGAGGAATTAAAGTACAATTTGAATTCTTTTTCATCCAGTTTATTATGTTCGAGCATAATAGAACTGGGCATACCCAAGATTACAAATGGCAGCACCAATGCAATGAACAAACTATAAAGTGATAATAATCCATTTTCAGCTGGAAGAATATAATGTGACAATGAAAAAGCCAGGATGGCCATTAATCCTTTATTAAAAAAGGAAGCGATGGTATAAATACTGAATGATTTGGCTAGGTTCATTTATATGTTTGAAAGCAGTAATGGCTGCTTTGTATTTATGCAGGTTTTTTACCTTTTACCACTACCGCATAGCAATTTTGATATGTCACATCACCGCCCCACACTGAAGTCATGCCATATTTTTCGAACCATTTTTTTACAGTAGTCATTTTTTGGGGTTGGTCATATTCGGGACTAAACATATCAAAAGTGTCCAATACACAAAGCTCTCTTAATTGTGCATACGCTAAGCCCTGAGGCAATGTGCCATCAATATCGCAGATAGGAAGAAAGCGATTAAAGATTTTCCCCAATCCTATTTTTGAAAAAAAGCGATAGGTTTTAATGAGCCAATCTATATTGTCTTCAATTTTTGCATGCAATTTTTCGTGGCTCATTTTTTTGGTCCAGGGCCTGAAAATATATTTTGCATGAACCTTGGTCCACCAGCCTCTGATGGGGTAAAAGTCCACCACCAGTTCCCCGCCCGGTTTTACCATTTCAATCAGGGATTGAACGCTTTTTTCTACATCGGGTGTATGTTGCAATACGCCAATGCATATTACCTTATCAAACTGTGCCTTGGCAAATGGCATTTCGTATATACTTGCCTGATAGAGGTGCAGGCGTTGGTGAGGGCCATTGTTTTGGTAATTGGCTTCTACTGCATTGCTATAATCCAAAGAGTAAAGGTTGGCATTGGTATGATCTAAGATGATTTGGCTAAAGCGGCCTGCGCCACTACCTACTTCCAGTATATTTTTATTGCTAAGGTCTTCCTTATCCCAATTGGTTTCAGCAAAAAAACGTACTCGGCTAATATCCAACTGACTGGCTTTATCTACCTGTGTACCTACAAATTTGTTCCATTGAAAACCGAAATTATCTGTGTAGTTATCGTCTTTTACTATACGGTAGGCGCCATTGATATAAGGATATATCATTTGCTCTCCTTCTAATAATCCGGTCTCAGTGGCAATTAAAGATTGTCCGTTGGCAGGATTCACTAACTGTATACTCATGAAGATCTTGTTTTCCTGAATGCTTGGTTTTTTAATTGTCACAAAAATAAAGGGCTTCTATCAAATTATTGCAACAATATACAATTGCCTTGGGCTTATTGCCATTTTTTTGTAAAACTGGAGCTTTTATCTATAATTAGGCATGTCTTTTTAATTAAGAAAGCGGCATTGATTGTACCTTTGAGTGTAAATCAAAACAAGCGGATGTACGGAATGGGAAATGCTATTGAAAATAAGGGACAGTTTGTAATATCATTGGACTTCGAATTACATTGGGGAGTGTGGGATGTGACCAGTATTGAGAAATATGGGGCTAATATTATTGGGGTTCAAAATGTAATTCCCCGATTAATTGAAGTTTTCAAAGCCTATGATATTAAAGCAACATTTGCAACAGTTGGATTTTTGTTTGCAAAAAACAAAGTAGAATTACTAGCGTCTCTTCCAGCTCAATTACCCAATTATGCTAATGCAAATTATAACGTTTATGAAAAAGAAATGCCGATCATAGGCATGGATGAACAGGATGATCCTTACCACTTTGGATTTTCTTTATTCCAACAACTCAAACATACACCCCACGAAATTGCATCACATAGTTTTTCCCATTATTATTGCTTAGAAGATGGACAAACTGAGAAAGATTTTGAAGTGGATATTTTGGCCGCCATTGCTATAGCAAAAAAACAAGGGCTTCCACTCAAGAGTTTTGTATTCCCAAGAAACCAAACAAACGAAGCCTACCTTCCAATTCTTCACAAATATGGATTTTCTAATTATAGGGGAAATCCAACAAGTTGGATTTATGCGCCTAGAAGGTTCAAAGCGGAAGTTCCTTTTATACGTTTGTGTAGATTATTAGACACCTATATTCCAATTTCAGGATACAACACACACACCGTTTTTAGCAAGGAAGGAATGCCTGTCAATATCCCTGCAAGTCGGTTTTTAAAACCTTTTGTTCCGCAACTTAAATTATTTGAAAAATTAAGGATGAACCGAATTAAAAAGGAGATGACCGTTGCTGCACAAAAAAATCAGCTTTACCATTTATGGTGGCACCCTCACAATTTTGGAATAAATCTAGAAGAAAATATTGCGTTTTTAATTGCGCTGCTGGACCACTACAAAAATTTAAACCAAACTTACGGCTTCACCAGTCTTACCATGGAAGAAGTAGCGATGAGTGCAAAAAACAGCCATTGACCTCTACCAAAAAAATAGTATTCTTGGCAGCTGACTGCGAATCATCTCGATGGGTATACCATGCATTAAAAGATCAATTTGATTTTGTTGGTATTATTGTTGAAAGTCCTATTTCAAAATCGACATTAATAAAAAAGAGAATTAAAAAAATCGGCATAGTAAAAGTGCTAGGGCAAGTTTTTTTTTCAATGCTTTTGGTGCCAATCCTAAAAAGGCAGGCAAAAAATAGAAGAGCTGTATTAATAGAAAAATACCATTTAGATAGCAGTCCCTTTCCAACCGAAGCAATAAGAACAGACAATATAAATAGTGACTTAAGCAAAGCATCGCTAATAAACTTACAGCCCGACTTTGTATTGGTAAATGGAACAAGAATAATCAGTCAACATATTTTGGGCTGCTGCAATGCAAGATTTATTAATATGCATGTTGGTATTACGCCCTGGTATAGAGGAAGCCATGGCGGCTATTGGGCAATGCGCAACAATGATCTTAGCAATTTTGGCACAACCATTCATTTGGTTGACAAAGGGGTGGATACAGGTGCTGTTATACAACAGGCATTCATTCAGCCTACAAACGCCGACAATTTTACCACCTATCCTATTTTGCAAACAGCCATTGGCATACAAACCTTAAAAGAACTGTATCCCGATCTTATAAATAGCCAATACAGTATTACCCAATTCAAGGAAAAAGGAAAGATGTATTACCAGCCAGGTTTTTTCGATTATTTATTAACAAAAAAGAAAAATAATTTACCCTAATTCGAAAATGAATTCTCAATCTTGTTTTCTTAAACCAATTAAAGAGAATATTTTTGTCTTTCTAATAGAACGTTTTTAATTACAATAGAAAATTACTCCTAGGGCTTTGATGCGAATAATGAAACCTTATACAAAAAATTCTTTAGGCAAAATTAAGGGTCCTAATAACTCAATTGATGTATTTACAAAGCTGGATACAACTGAAAATATTGATGCAGCTGTAGTAAAAGCATTTGGAGAAGAGTGGAAAAAATTTTCCGTACACCATGAAGATTCAGTTATTGAGCTAAGAAAAGAATATTTTGATATCATTGATGAAACCATTGTGAACAAGGATACTTATATGATTGATATAGGTTGTGGCAGTGGCAGGTGGACTGAATATTTTATAGACAAAGCTGGATTTATTGAAGCTATTGATCCTAGTGATGCTATTATTGTAGCTGACAAAATGGTAGGTCAAAAATCAAACGTCAGGCTCACAAAAGCTAGTGTTGATACAATTCCTTGGGACGATGAAACATTTGATTTTGGAATGAGTATTGGGGTATTACACCATATCCCGGATACTAAACAAGCCCTTATTAATTGCGTTAAGAAAATAAAGAAGGGCGGATATTTTTATGTATATCTATACTATCGATTTGACAATAGAGGTATCCTGTTTAAATCGATTTTTCATTTTTCGAATTTACTGAGATGGGTTATTTCCCGAATGCCCCACCAATTAAAAAAAATCACTTGTGATATACTGGCCACCTTGGTATATTGGCCACTTGCAAAACTTACAGCATTATTTTACAAATTGAATTGGAATAAACTAGCCAGGCGTTTACCCCTAGCAGCGTACTATAATAAGCCATACTATAATATGCGTAACGATTGCCTTGATCGCTTTGGAACTAAACTGGAGCAGCGTTTTTTACGCAGCGAAATAGAAGAAATGATGAAGGGAGCTGGATTAACAGATATTAAATTTGGTGAAACTGCTGCCTTTTGGCATGCGGTAGGGAGAAGAGTTTAAGTCCCCAATGCTATTGCGAAAATCTTAAACCCACTGCTTACAATAAATGAATAAATTCCTTAGAATATTCTTCTAAACAAATTTTCCAATCACGCATTACATTTAATCCCCTTGCATCTAATTTCATACTAAGCAACTTTTCGGAGGCTGGTCTTGGAGCGAAATAACTTGACTTGAAATAATCAGAACTTACAGTTGTAATTGTAATTTTATCCTCTAGTCCTAACAATTTAACAAATTCTACTGCTACATCCAAGCGACTACAACTGCCCTTACAAACCTGGTTATATAAACCATACAAACCGCTTTGTACGACAGTAAAAATCCCTAAAGCGAAATCTTTAGTATAGGTGGGAGTGCCCAATTTATCATCAACAACATATAATTCCTTTGCTCCTTCTTTAATTTGCTTAAATATCTTATTTATAAATTTTTTATCCTTTTCAACCCCACCCCCCATCATCCAGCCGGCACGAAAAATAAAATAATTATCTAGATGATTTTTCACAAAACACTCACCATAATATTTCGATTTTGCATATAAACAAATGGGGTTGGGCTGGTCAAAATCGGTATAATATTCTTGTATTCCATCAAAAATCCCTGCAGTAGATATATAGACCATTCTAACATTGTATTGCTTACAAAGAATGGCAGTATTTTCGGGCCCGAGCGCATTAGTAAGCCAAGTATTTTCGGGGTTTTGTTCGCAATATTCCAAATCTGTTAGCGCACCAAGATGAAGTACAAGATTTGGCTGAAAATCCACAAAGGCTTTTTCCACTTGCTTATAGTCTCTAAAATCTAAATACGAAATCCAAGTTTCATTTAAATCTATATCAGTAGCAAGTACATTTTCATATTTACTTACAAATAAATCATATATTGCTTTTCCCAACATTCCCCCGCAACCTAACAACAGAACTTTTTCTTTTATCATTTTATTTGCTTGTTACTGCATTTAATACTTTTAAATAATTGCTGAGATTGGCTCTAACAGAAAATTTTTCTTCTACTTTTCGTCTGGCATTTTCACCAATCTTCTTTCTCAAATCAATATCATCTATCAATTTGATAATACCAGCAACCCATTCATCTTCATTTTGCACCATTATTCCATCAACTCCCTGGTCTATCACCCTAAAATTGGTGCCATAGGCAGGCGTTACTACAGGAATTGCATTAGCCATATAGGTTAATGCCTTTAGGCTACTTTTGCCCAATGACCACTCATTTGATGGAATAGGGTATAGCCCTATTTCAATTCGGTGCAAATCTATTACTTCGGTTTCTTTTTTCCAATAAATCGTTTCTGTTTCAATACCAACCATTGTATATGGCCTATTGGCGATAACTAATAATTTAATCTTCCGCTGTTGAAGCACTTTTAGTAATACTGGCCGCAAGGAATCTAAAAAAGGGAAGGTACTGTACGTACCCGTCCACCCAAGCGTAGTCACTTCATTCCTTTCATATTTTTTTAATGGTTGAAACCAATCAGTATTTAAAGTAGAAGAAATGTCAATTACTCGTTTGTTTTTATTCAACCCCAAGGCAATCTCCTCAAGCTTAGGTGTACATACTACGACATATGCAGCACTTTTCATCATCACAATAGGCTTTTTCCGGCCCTTCATCTTTTGGAATATATTTTCTTTTACGTGATCCACATCGCTCATGAAAATCATATCGTCAATATCATATACTATATTTTTATTCAATCGTAGAACGATTTTTTCAAATAAGGGCATTCCAATGGGGGTAACCCATAAAAAAACATACACTCCATCATAAAAAGGAATCCGAAACAAGTCGATAACACGTTTAAAATATCCAAAAACAGTCCACCATATTTTTTCAACTACGCGTCCTGGTTGAAAGGCGATATTCCACATGCGACGAGACTGAAAATTAGAAATAGTGAATGTATACCCCTCCTTTTCTAATAGTGGAAAATATTGTTCATATTTTAAGCGTTGACCCGCTGCAACACCTTGAGGGAAAGGGCATAATACTAAGATTTTTTTTTGAGCAGGCATTCAAATAAATAAAGTAATAAAAATAATTTGTTTACAAAATTACTCTGCAGTAAAATCTTTTCACTACTGAAGATTGAACAAATTTAAATTGAAGTTTAATTTTTTAAACAAATTACCTTTTCTTTATAGTAAAAGTAAGAATAATCATAACGGGACACTGCTCTAAAAAAAGCCGTACCAGTTCCCTTACGCATTCGGTCGTGCAATTCAATAACAATACAATTAATTTGAGGTAACCAATTCTCATAATTATTGCTGAATAGCTCTAGCTCTGCTCCCTCAATATCAATTTTTAAAATATCTATAGTAGCTACCGCTAGCAAATTCAACAATGAATCCATTGAATATGCTTTAATACCATTCTCGGAATGCAAGATTCCCGATTTTGGTTCATTAACAGAATAAGACCAATGCTCGTCTCCAAAATCATTGCTGCCAGCTAAAACTGTATCTTTATTCCATACCGCGCCATTTAATATTTTAATATTTGAATAAGGCTTTACATTCTGTTCCAAAAGATTGAATGTTTCTTTCATTGGTTCTAAAACTAGAATTTGTGCTGCAGGATATCTTTTGGCAAAAACAATAGCTGATAGGCCAATATTTCCGCCGCAATCAATGATAGTTTTGGCATTGGTTATGCCATATTCATAATCATATTCCTTAGAAACAAATACCTGATCGAAAACCATTATATCTGATGTACCCGCCCTCAAGCATACTGGCTGATTATTAACAGATACTTGAATTATTCCTTTAGATTTAGTGAATTTTATAAGCGTAAGAATGCCGCTAAAAAAACCTAGCCTGTAGATATATCGTAAGATATTAACTAAAGTAAATATTTTCACTGATGAAATAATTGGTTTTGGTGATGGAAATACATTTACTTTTTATTTTGCCCAATGAATTTATAAGTGTTAATAAGAACTCCAAAATTAACACATTTGAAGCAATCTCTTTACTTAAACGAAATCTTCACTATAAAAACAAGCAGTTAGATTTTTTAAATAGCCCTATTCTTTACTGAAAATTCAAATATCACTTGAGTATAATTTTTTGTACACTTTTTTTATTAGCTTTTCTACGTTTCTTAAGCCAGTGGTATAATAAGGGAATTTTATATTTTTCAGTTAAATTTAATATTTTATATTTCCACCCTTCAGCTCCAATTTCTTTTAAACTTGATATTGTACTCTGAAATTCGTAAGTAGTTACGGGCAATGGGTAAACAATTTGAATATGTTCAATTGCCTTTAAATTGAAGAAAAATTGCCAACTGTCTGGTGCATTATACAAAGGCATTGTCTTTTCCAACATAGTTTTGCATGCAGCGTTGGTAATAATATAAGCTCCTGTACTATTTATACGAAATCTTCCATCCACTTCATAAACATTATATTCACCCCACAATGCTTTTCCAGAATTCAATTCTAAAGTAATTGTATCCCAACTTTGATAATAAAGTAATATAGCACAATTATCCTCTATAATCTGGGAAATATTATCCATAATTTTCCTAAAATCGCTCCCTAATACTACATCATCCTCAAATATTATTGCAAAATCTAGATTATCTTCAATGACTTTCTCATATGCCTTTATATGTGATAAACCGCAGCCTATCATATTGGGTGTAAGCCAATTGGGGAATTTTTTTACTTCTTCATAATTAATTCTGGGATCTGAATCCAAATTAATATCTTTCCCATAAACGGCTTCTATAAATTCAAATGAAATCTCAAACAATTTCATTTGCTTTAAAATATGTGCTTTTCGTTCAATAGAATGTGGCAGGGAAATAACAAAAACCTTACAATTAGTCATAGTACTGTCTACTTTACAATTTTATATTTTCACCATTGTATTCAAACACGCTTATATTTGGAAACAAATAGCTAAATTAATTCTTTATAGTATTGAAATGATATTTCAGCATTAATAAGATACTATTATTTCGATAGAATTTGGAAACTATATAATTAAATTAATTACCTATTATATCCTAAAACATTCGATGTCAAAAAGCATCCCTAATTTTGAATAATATTTTTACAACTTAATGCAATTTTAGTACATATGGATATTGTAGATTTTATACTATTTCCTCTATTTTTTTTCTTGTTTTACCGTTTTACCACTTACAGGTTAAAAAAAATTTCCGATCCCATTCTGAAAGTGTATTATAAAAGGGCCTTTTTCATCAGAGTATTATCTTGTTTTGCATTTAGCATTTTCCTTGTCTACATATCACCTGGCGATTCTTTTGGCACCTATTACATGCAGGGACTTAGTATCTATAAACAATCTTTAAAAGACCCTTCCATCATCCAACAGATGATTTTTACAAAGGCCAACAATATTAATGAAACACTATTTAATCCAGAAGCTGGCGGCTCGGTAGTATTTTTAAATGAAAATAATTATATGCCTGCCCGGATTGCTGCAATTTTTATGTTTTTCAGTTTTGGAAAATATTTAATAACAAATCTCTTCTTTTCGATGCTTGCATTTGAAGGTTGCTGGAGGCTATATAAATTCTTTTATGATCAATATCCTACATTACATAGGCAATTAGCATATGCAATTTTATATTTTCCAACATTTGTATTTTGGAGTTCCGGAATAAGCAAGGAGGCTATTTGTGTAGCAAGTATTGGATTTATAACATATGGAATGTATTCAATATTTATCAAAAAAAAGAAGGTAATTATTAATGTAATTTTATTGTTTTTATTTACTTATTTACTTATAAATATTAAAATTTATATAATACTGTCTTATTTACCCTTTTTAATCTACTTTATAACAGTTAGCAGTGTTCTCAAGGTAAAAAATAAAGTATTTAAACTAATAATAGGGCCAATTATTATTGCAACACTTTTAATTGGGATTTCAGCAATTATTATTTACAATAATGATAATCTTGGGCTCTATGCAGTAGACGGTTTATCAGAAAGTATTCAAAGACAACAAACAAATTTTCAATTACAAGAAAATATTGCTGAATCAAATTTTGAACTGGGCGGAGAATTTGATGGTAGTTTTATAAGTTTATTAAAATTGGCTCCTGCTGCTATAAATGCTACACTTTTTAGGCCCTATCTGTGGGAAGTCAGAAAAATATCGACCCTTTTATCTGCAATTGAAAGTCTCTTATTGATTATACTTACATTTTATGTTCTAATTAAAGTGAAGTTTACTAAAATCATTTACTTGATTATTAAAAAGCCTATAATAGCCTATTGCTTTAGTTTTGCCATTCTTTTCAGCTTATTCGTTGGTATTACTACACTGAATTTTGGCAGTTTGGTCAGGTATAAAATACCATGCTTACCCTTCTATGTTGTTTCGATGTTCTTGATTCTTCATTATGCTAATTTAAGTAAATCAACAATTAAATCATTTGAAAAAGGAGCTGGGAATTAAATAGCGTAGAATCAGCGACGTTTTTATTTTTGGTGATTTGTATACTTTAAAAATCTGAGAGAGATTCGAAAAAAAATAAAATATTTTTTTTGCATATTTTTTTTCATAACAAAAAGTAAGTATCTCCCATTTTTTTATAAGCTTTTTAATACATTCATTATACTTATAATAACTCATCTTATTAAATAATTCCATATGCGTAAAGTAATTTTCCTTCATATTAGTTATCCCATACCTGTTGGAAATACTTGAACTGTGAACACGGTATACAGACATATATTTTTCTGAGAAATAAATATTTCCTTTACTTCCAAGAAATGCTACCAAAAAATTATCCCCCGCAAATACATCCTTATACCAATCTGGCAATATTGGAATAAGATCAAGACGTCTGAATACTATACTTGATGTATGAAAAAATGGTTGAGAAAGGTAATCCTCCAGCTTGTATGTACCTGAGGCTGTTATATTGGAGGTGTTGTCTTTTAGCAGCTTTCCCTTGATTAAATTAAAATTGGCATGGGAAGCAATAGTAAATTCAGGATGCCCTTCTAGAACAAGTACAGATTGTTCCAATTTCGAAACATCTATCCAATAGTCATCTCCTTCACATAAAGCAATATACTTGCCTGTACAATGATTTAAAGCCTTTATAAAATTAGGCATCATTCCAATATTGTTCTCCGTTTCTAAAACTCTAATTTTACCTGGATTCTTAGATGCCAATTGCTTGCATATATCCACGGTTCCATCCTTGCTTCCATCATCAGAAATCAACAGTTCAAATGAATATTTAGTTTGCTGTGCAAGAATACTATCTATTGCCTGTTCTACAAATTGTTCATGATTATAAGTAATCATACATATACTTACAAAAGGATATTCCATAATTTCACTAGATAGTTTTCAAATAAATTAATTACTAATTTTTAAGAATAAAGGTATTCCAAATTTGCAATCATCGGTTTTAAATCAAATCGCTCCATAACATCTTTCCTTCCTTTAGCAACTATGGAATCTCTAAGTGTAGGATTATCTAATAGCAATTGAATAGCATCAAATATTTCATTTTCATTACGATAGTCAACAACCATTGCGTTTTCTCTGTGCCTGATAAACTCAGGAGCGATGCCTGAAAGTGTGAATACTCCTGGAATTCCAGCAGCCAATGCTTCAACATATATTTGCCCAAATGCTTCTACCGTTGAATCGACTGGGACATGAATAAAAACGTCAAAAAGTGCATACAATTCAAATATATTTCGCTCAAATGGAATAGAACAGTAAGTTTCTTTTGACAAACTTAATATAGCATCAATTGCAGGTTGATAAGCACCCCGTGCATTTGCATGTATAAAATATGCGTGTGGATATTTAATTAATATTTTTTTAAAGGCCGCTACAGCGTATTCAATCCCCTTATATTCATCATACCTTGCTATCAAGCCAATTACTGGGCCTCGTTTATTTGGATTATATGAATTTTGAAGTGATGCAACAATTTGAGGAGAAGGATTGCTAAATTTTTCAAGCTTAAATCCATAATTGATGATAGCAATTTTTCTCGGATTGACATTTTCAGTATTTGTTAATATATTAAATACATTATTATTGGTTGCTACTATTTTAGTTGCTAATCTGTTGCATAACTTATCATACTTAACGGAACCAGGATAATATTTATGCAAATAATCACCATAATGGCGTGTGTAAATTCTTACTTTTACTCCACATATTTTAGCTGCCAACAGACCCAATAATGAGGCTTCAAACAAATGACAATGTATAATATCAGGCTTTTTTTTCCATAGGAGTTTCAATAATTTAAAAAAAGCTAATGGAGATTTTTTAAGTGATTTAAAAGGTATTACAGTTACCCCAACTCCTTTTTCTCTTAAATTTTGTTCAAGTACAGTACTTCCTGGATTTAAAAATATAAATTCAATTTTGAATTTTTCTTTATCGAACGCATCTACCATCCATTCGTAAGTCTCAGCATCGGTTACCCCTGCTTGTATATATACAATTCTCTTCATTAATTTAGTAATTTGAATAAATTCATAAATGAACCTAATCTCTTAGCGATTAAAGGCTGTCAATACTTGCACTTCATTTATTTTTCACTTTAAAACGAAATGCTGGTTACTATCCATTCAAAATATAACCAAAGCTATTAGTTTTAAAGCTTTTGTTTACTAATTGCAGGAATACCAGCAATAATATTTTTATCTGAAAAGTCATTTATAAGGACTGCACCTGCGGCAATGGTACAACTTTGTCCAACTGACAGATTTGGTAAAATTATACTGCCTGTTCCCAAAAAACACATATCACCAATCACTACATTGCCAGCAATTTTAACCCCTGGGCATATTTCACAAAATTCACCAATACAACAACCATGAGTAACCGTGGCATTCAAATTAATTAGGGAACCATTTCCAATAGTTACACCGCTTTCAATAATTACATTCCGTAGAATTGTTACTCCAAGGTCAATTTGTACGTTAAATTTTCCGATGTAGGCAGATGGAGAAATAATTGAAGTAGGCGTTGCTCCATGTGCTGTAAATTTATCGAAAAACATTTTTCTTACTATTGGATTGCCTGTGCCGAGTATAAAACGATTGTCATTTTTTAAATGCTCAATCGCTTTGTCAATAGAATTAATTACAACAAATTTTTCATAAATCAGTCTTTCTTCGCTTCCGGGAATATCATCAAAAAAAACCACCTCATTTTCTAAATTTAAGTCTACCAGTGTATCCAATAACTGCATAGCAAACCCGCCTGCTCCTGTAACTAACATATTTAAATATATTTATGTATAATTAATGCTATTTTTTCAACAATGGATTTATCCATTCCGCAAAACAATGGCAAGGACAATATTCTTCTACTGATATCTTCACTTACAACACATTCGTTGGTCTCCTTTAAAAACGGCAATTGATTCAATGAAGGATAAAAATATCTTCTTGGAAAAATTTGCTCTTTATTTAAATGGGAAATAATTTTTAATAATATTGTCTCTGTAGGAAAAACTACTGGGTAATATCCATAATTAACAGTAGTGCCGACAAGAGGAGTTGGCTTAACCACTTTGCTTTGCAATGCCTCATCATACCATTCACATATTTCCTTTCTATTGGCAATAATTGCCTCTAAGTGTGCAAGATTACATAGACCCATAGCAGCATGGAATTCCGAGTTTTTGCCGTTTATTCCTATCGAAAAATAATCATCATTAATATGCCCAAACTGTCGATACTTCATTATAATATCCGCTAATGCTTCATTATTACAACTAATAGATCCGCCTTCCACCGTATGAAATATTTTAGTGGCATGAAAACTACAAGTAGCGATATCGCCATAAGATAATAAGGACTTTCCATTATACGATACCCCAAAGGCATGAGCCCCATCATAAATAACCTTTAACCCATACTTATTTGCTATTTCAGTAATTCGATTTACATTACAAGGATTGCCGTATACATGGGTAGCCAATATTGCTTGCGTATGAGGAGTAATTGACTTTTCAATTAATGAACTATCAATATTGAAATCATATTTATTGATATCTACGAATACTGGCCTACAACCTTCCCATAGTATTGCATTTGTTGTCGCCACATAACTAAATGGCGTAGTAATAACTTCGCCTGATATTCCCAAGGCTTTCAATGCCATTTGTAGCACCACCGTTCCGTTGGTACAAAAGTATAAATACTTTAAGCCAAGTTTTTGTTTAAGCTGTTCTTCCAATTCCCTTACAAACTTGCCATTATTAGTAATCCACCCGCTTTCCCAGATTTCAGCTACTTTTTTTTGGTACTCCTCAATTGGTGGAAGAAATGCTTTTGTTACATTGATCACGATTCAGTTTTTAATTATAATATCTACTACCCGTATTTATGCCTAAAATGATTTAGTTTTCTTTAAAGGATGAAAACATTTTCCTTAAAAATTTCAATGCAAAAATTATCGTTACACACAAAAAAACAAAGTAACTGAAACATACTGATAATGCTGCGCCTAATTCGCCATATTTTTTTATAAAGAACCAATTGGATAATAGGCTAATAAATATTCCCGTTAAGGCCAGTGAAAGAATTTTCCTTTTCTGTTTGTGATAAAGCAAATACGAATAAAAGAAATAGGTTATTCCCCAAAAAAAATAGCCAAGGGCAATTAAATATAAATATTTTAGCCCTGGATGATAACTTTCGTGAATGAAATATTTATACATTAAGGGAGTAAATAAAACTACCAATGCAAACACAGCAAAAGTAGCCCCTAAAAAAATAATAAAATGTTTTTTTATAGCATAGTAGTTGATGGTTACTGAAGATAAAAAGGAATAGATTTTAGGCAACAGGTATTGCATAAGTGCCGTACCGAAAATATTAACTATGGAAGCAAAAATGCAGGCATATCCATATACGCCTACTGCGTGATTATTCTCATACTTTGCAAGAAAAAATTTATCTGAAGCCGTTAGTGAAAAAATTGATAACTGCATCGTAATAATGGGTAAAGCAAAGATCAATTCTTCTTTTAAATATTTCTTCTTCACCTTTCCAAATACATATCCTCGTTTTTTAAAATAAAAAAAAGCTAATAACGCAATTACAAATTGACTTATTAAAATACCTGCAGCACGCCCTTTCCAGTGCCATGCAAAAAAAACAACCAAACCAATAGAAATGCCTGCATCAAATATTATACGAAAAATGCCCACTTTTAAGTAATTGAGGGGCTCGTTATTATTGCGAATCAGTGTTACAAATTGCTCGATACAAAATGACAAAAAGACAAGTACTGGGATAAGCCAAATAAAACTTTTTAGAAAATTGAAATTTTTAGAAAAAGTTCCAAAGAAAATAAAGAAAATAGCTATAGAAAGAATAGTTACGAGTAAGGGGAGAACAAAACTTGTAGTAAAATAATCTTTGAATTCCGATTTCGTTAATTTAAAAAAATCAGTACTGGTTGACTGAAGCGCTCCGAGGTAAACAAAAGGGGCTAGAAAGAGTATCGAACTGCTTAACAAACTGAGCAAGCCATTCTCCTCGACACTTATATAAAGTGGATTTGAGTACACAAAAAGCAAAACAAACGCTACTCCTTTTGCAAAAAAATTCGTGAATGTATATATCCCTGCTGCTGCAAAAGCTTCTGATTGAAGAAAATTATTGATTTTTTTGAACAAATCCATTATAGAGAAATTCGTAACATTACTCAATTAAATCATTACTTATTAAAACACCTAACCCCAGCTTCACGCATCCTCTTCTTTGCTAAACACTCAATTATCATATAATAGGTATTGCAAAAGATTTATAGATACACCCACCTCTCAAAATTTCCCAGATCATACAATCTATTCGTTCAAGTAGCAAAAAAGGCTTGTCAATTTGACGTACCAAATTCATCTTTATTGTGTTACTGGAGGTCAAACATAACTGGCAACCATTTTTTTAGATTACTAGAAGTATTATTTTTTCATACAATAACCAAAATAAATTTTCTAACTTAAACTGGTAAAAGTAAGATTTAAAACGAAATGGCTTGAATATTGATGATTTTACTTATCAAGTATTGATTTCAGATACTCCCCATAGCCACTTTTTTTCAAGTTTTCAGCTAGTATTTCCAACTGCGCTTTATCAATAAACCCCATTCTCCAAGCTATTTCTTCGGGACAACCAATTTTTAACCCCCGCCTTTTTTCAATCACTCGTACATATTCGGTGGCATCACTCAAGCTATCGAAGGTACCTGTATCCAGCCAGGCAAAGCCGCGATCGAGTACGGCTACTTTCAATTTTTTGGCTTGTAAATATTGATCATTTACGGTGGTAATTTCATATTCCCCGCGGGCACTGGGTGCAATAGTTTTGGCAATTTTCACCACTTCATTGTCGTAAAAATAGAGTCCGGGTACAGCATAATTACTTTTTGGCTTGCTGGGCTTTTCTTCTATACTGATGGCATTCAATGCAGCGTCAAATTCCACCACGCCATATCTTTCTGGATCACTCACCGGATAGGCAAAGATGGTTGCCCCGGTGTTGGATGCAGATTGTTGCAATAATTTAGAGAACCCGCTGCCATAAAAGATATTATCACCCAATACCAGGGCTACACTGTCTGTACCAATAAATTTTTCTCCTATCACAAATGCCTGAGCCAAACCATTAGGTACTTCCTGTATTGCATATTGGATATTGCAGCCCCACTGGCTGCCGTCTTTCAACAACCGTTTAAATTGTTCCTGGTCCTCGGGGGTTGTGATCACCAGTATATCTTTTATACCAGCCAGCATCAAAGTACTAAGCGGATAATAAATCATGGGTTTATCGTATATGGGCATCAGTTGTTTGCTTATTCCCATAGTGATTGGGTAAAGCCTGGTTCCGGAGCCGCCTGCTAAGATTATTCCTTTCATTTGATGAGGTTGAGGTTGAGGTTGAGGTTGAGGTTAAGATTAAGGTTGAGATTGAGGTTGAGATTGAGGTTGAGGTTGAGGTTGAGATTGAGATTGAGGTTGAGAATAATTTAAAACTTTGATAAGTTTATTTAATTCAAAAACAATTTGATTGCATTTTTCTGTTACAATTTCCATTTGTTCGTTTGTAAAATAGTTTAATCTTCTACCAGCTATAATAAAATTCATTACTTCCATGCTACTTCCTCTTGAATAATAATAAAAATTAATTTTATCCTTTTTATGTCCTCGTCCAAAACCTTCGGCAATATTGCCTGTAATACTCAAAGCGGCTCTTCTAATTTGGGACGTCAACGCATAATCTTCTTTTTTTGGTAAGCCTTCTGTCATTTTATAAACAAGTTCAACAATAGTCATTCCAACTTGCCATACAGGCAATTCCATAAAATTTTTATAGTGCATATTCAAAAGATTAGTAAATAAATTTACTTTTTATTTTATTTATTAACTAAATCTTTCTTGATTTCACGAAAATCCCTCAACCTTTGCCTCAATCTCAACCTATCCCTCTCAACATCTCAACCTTTACCTCAACCTCAACCCCCGTACATCCCCTCATAATACTTCAAATACTCTCCACTCGTTACGTCTTCCAGCCATTTTGTATTGGCAAGGTACCAGTCTATTGTTTTACTTATCCCTTCTTCAAATTGCAATGAAGGCAACCAGCCTAATTCATTTTTTAGTTTACTGGCATCAATGGCATAGCGCATATCGTGGCCAGCGCGATCGGTTACATAAGTAATGAGTTTTTCGGAACTACCTTTTTCGCGACCTAATTTTTCATCCATCTGCCTACACAATTCTTTAACCAGGTTAAGGTTGGTCCATTCATTATGGCCACCGATATTATACGTCTCTCCAACTTTTCCATAGTGAAAGATGGTATCTATTGCCCTTACATGGTCTTCTACATATAACCAATCACGCACATTTTCGCCCTTGCCATAAATGGGCAGTGGCTTATTATGTAAGATATTGTGAATACAAAGTGGAATCAGTTTTTCTGGAAAATGAAATGGCCCGTAATTATTACTGCAATTACTTATTTTAACTGGTAAATGATAGGTGTGATAAAATGCCCGCACCATATGATCTGATGATGCCTTGGATGCAGAATAGGGACTGCGGGGATCATAAGCTGTTGTTTCTGTGAAAAAACCAGTGGCGCCGAGAGAACCATATACTTCGTCAGTTGAAATATGATAAAAGACCTTGCCTTCCATATTGTCTTTCCATGCATCCCTGGCTGTCAATAACAGGGAGCCTGTTCCCATTACATTGGTGGTTACAAAACTCAGCGGGTCTGTTATGGACCTATCCACATGGCTTTCGGCAGCACAATGTAATACACCTGTAAACTGGTGCTCGGCAAATAAGGCTTTCAGTAAAGCCAGGTCGGTGATATCCCCTTTTACAAAACTGTAATTGGGTAGGTATTCTATGTCCTTCAGGTTTTCAAGGTTACCGGCATAGGTAAGCTTATCGAGGTTCACGATGGTATAATCCGGGTATTTGGTCACAAAAAGCCGGGTTAAATGCGATCCGATAAAACCTGCTCCACCAGTAATCAGGATGGTATGATTCATTTTGTAAAATTTGAGCTGCAAAGGTATATTATTTGGGGGTAGAAAGCAGTGGGCTGAGTGCTAATCATCTCCCTTATAAATAACGTAATTTGCAATCCAAACAATGCGATCCTTTCATATCAAAATTTTATTGGCCCTTTTACTGCCGCTTCCGGGTTTGGAGGCCCAGGTAAAAACCATTTCCCTTGTTGCACTGGGTGCTAAACCAAACGACAATAGATCGGACCAGGCCGCATTTACAAAGGCTGCTGAAATAATCAACCAGCTAAATGGGAATGTAAAACTGCTGATTCCTGCAGGTAAATATATCGTAGGTCCAGATCCAGCTGCCGGTATCAAAACAGGTATAGTAAATGATGTGTTGTTGCTGAAAGACTGTAACAATGTGCGCATTGAGGGGCAAGGAAAAGTGCAGTTGCAGTTTATGAAAGGACTCGCTTTTGGTACCCAAACTGCCCTTATTGCTGGAAAGGATTCCGCCGTTCATGTGGGCTCCCTGTTCAGGTTGATCAATTGCAGCAATATTCAGATTCGCAATATTCGTGCGGATGGCAATAGCCGTAATTTTCAGTTGCTGAAACCATGGGGAGATGGGTCGCATCCCTACGAAAGGGAGCACGAAGGTCTATTCATACTCAATTGCAGTAAGCTGTTGATATCTGCCCTTGTATTAGATAATTTCGGAAGAGATGGCGCCATGGTACTCCAGGATCCTGACAAAAAACCGGTGGAGGACCTGGTATTTATCAATTGTAGTTTTATCAACAATGGAAGGAATGGTTTCAGTTGGTGTGGAGGTAGGGATGTAAAGTTTTATCATTGTCTTTTCAATAATAACGGAAATGGCAAGATCATGACCAACCCAGGCGCCGGGCTCGATATTGAACCAGAGAGAAATGCAGTTTGCACAAAGGGACTGTTCAATAACTGTGCATTTTCTGACAATGGGGGTTATGCGATTACGAGTGGCTACCAAGAATCGAATGAAGTGTTGTTTGACAGTTGTACCATCCGCGGTAAAACCAATTATGCTGTATTCTGTAACTCGCCTGGCTTTGAGTTTAAACAAAGCCGCATCTATGGTACTAGTTTGTTTGTATATGACGCTCCTGATGAAGCCAGTGGCACCAGGTTAAGCGCCTGCAGGTTCTTTGATTCGGAATCTACTAACAGGTACTTTATCAATAATTACCTGGTAGGAGTAACGGGCAGGTACCTGCGCTTTACAGCTTGTGAATTTACCGGTAACTATTCCCCACTATTTTATACAGAGATTAAAAAAAAATCACAAAGCAATTCATCAGAAAATACTTTTTTTAACAAATGTATTTTTAATGCTTTCTTTACCAAACCAGCCACCTGGCAAAACCGGGCAATGTTGGTCAGCAACAGTAACTTTGTGGATTGTATTTTTAACAGCAGGGGCGTCGCTGATTTTGAACAGGTATTGAATGACAGAGAAAAGAATTTATATAAGCAGCACATTAAAATAAATAAAATTATATTTAACTAAATGACTCGCTGGAAAAATATTTATTTGAAGTCTTTTTCAAATCCTCTAATTGTAAGAATTGAATTGTGTTAAAAGAAGGAGAATGTGAATTGTATTTATAATTAAGAACAAAATGAAAAAATGAAAGTTATATTCAGCTATATTTTATTAGGCATAAAACTTCCGAGATACTTATTGGCAAAATTATACAACTTCATTTGCCTGTATGCTGCGAATGTAGAATATGATAATTACCCGAAGATTTCTGGTATGCTTTTGGTTAAAGGCAAAGGCAGTATAATAATTGGCAAAAATGTGACTATAAATTCAAGCCTGAACAGTAACCCTGTTGGTCTATCTACACAAACCATTTTATTCGCTTATCCAAATTCAAGGATAAAAATTGGAAACAATACTGGTATTTCAAACAGCCTACTTTGTGCAATGAGGGAGATTGTCATCGAAGAGGATGTCAGGCTTGGTGGTGGTACACAAATATTTGATAATGACTTCCATGCCATCAGATACCTAGAAAGAATACAAGTTCCTGATAATAATATTTCAATAAAACCAGTATGTATAAAAAAGGGCGCTTTTATCGGATGTAATTGCATAATCGGTAAAGGAGTTACAGTTGGGGAAAGAAGTATACTCGCAGCAGGGTCCATTCTTACTAAAAGTATTCCTCCTGATGAAATTTGGGGAGGCAATCCCGCAACTTTTATAAAAAAAATAAACAACGGATAATGCAGTCAGCAGATAGTAATTTTCATTTGATCAACTGCCCTGTTTGTAATGCAACGGAGCACAAACAACTTTTTTCCATCATGCACAAACAGAGCAACGTATTAAAGTTGCTCCAGATCCAGGACCAGGACCGGCCCGCAGCAATTGTACAATGCTTCGAATGCAGCCACCAATATATGACCCCGGTTATAAGTGATGAATTGATGACCCGATATTACTCCATTATTAACTCAGAATTTTATGATACTTCCAATGCTGTACCGATCAATATAAACAAGCAGGAATATGATGATTATACCGCTGATATCAGTGCGCTGAAAAAAACGGGCAAGGTACTGGAAATTGGTTGCGGGAATGGCTTCCTCCTTAAAAGACTGGAGGCAGAAGGCTATGATTGTTACGGTGTGGAACCCTCTCCAATTGCATGGGATCATGCTAAGAACAAACTGGGACTGAAAGTAGAAAACTGCTTTCTTTCTGCAAGTAGTTATTACCGGCAGCAATTTGATATAGTGATACTCATTGATGTGGTGGAGCATATTGCAGATATGGATACTTTTATGAAAGAGGTCTGTTCGGTCATGAACGAAGATGGATTGATATTTATCGGCACCGGAAATATAGGGAGCCTGAATGCAAGGATTGCTGGACCAGATTGGGGATATTTTGTATCCTGGGAACACCTGTCTTTTTTTAATGAAAAGAGTATGCAGTTCCTGATGGATAAGCATGGGTTTCAGCAGGTATTGATCCATAAAACATCGCTGCAACACCGGCTCCTGCAAAACAGTCTTGAATTTTTAAAGGGGCTAGCTAAAAAAGTATTGAATCCTTTTTTAAAAAACAGGTATTATCATGGAACCTGTTTTGATCATTTTATTGTAACAGCAAAATACAAAAGGTCCTGATAACTGCATTATGATAAACAAAAAGCGAATCAGCCTGAATGTTTTTTTTTCAATTCTGCAGATACTTGTAACTGGACTTGTCTATTATTTCCTTTATAAGTACATGCTGCAGCAGGTCGGTGCAGACCAAATGGGCGTATGGGCCATTGTATTATCAGTTTCTTCCACAGCCAATATTGCCAACCTAGGTATTGGTGCAAGCGTTGTAAGGTACACCGCTACCTACCATGCCAAAAAGGAACCACACAACATCAGCAGGTTACTGCATACATCCGCACTTTTTCTTTCCGCAGTTTTTTTTCTGATCATTTTGATCATTTACTTGATTGCTCCATACTGGCTCCATACTGTTATCAGCAGTCAGTATTATAAAACTGCCTTACAGCTGGTGCCATTCTCTTTATCCTGTCTTTTCCTGAATGCAGTGGGAGGTGTTTTCCTTTCCTGTCTGGACGGTTTGCAGAAAAACTATCTGCGCAGTATTTTATACATTACTTCTTTTGCTGTATTGATAGGGATGAGTTATTTGTATGTACCGGCTCACGGATTGATTGGTGTGGCCTATGCACAATTGTGGCAAGCAGGTTTTTTACTACTCTCGTCCCTGGTGTCTCTTAAACTGGTATTCCCTGATTTTAAAATGTTGGAGTTTGGTTGGGATAAACTCATTTTCAAAAAGATATTCAGTTTTGGAATACAGGAACAGATCATTTCCATTTGCCAGTTATTCTTTGACCCTTTTACCAAATCGGTGCTTGGCAATCTCGGCAGTTTGAGTATGGTTACTTATTATGAAATGGCCAATCGTTTTATAATTCAGTTAAGGGGCCTGTTGGTAAGTGCCAATCAGGTTTTTGTACCGGTATTCAGCAGTACGCATGAAACCGCACCGGACAAGACAAGAAAACTTTATAAAGATGTATTCACCCTCAATTTTATATTGAGTGTTTTCTGGGCTTCATTTATAATTGCATCTGTAATTCCGGTTTGTAAAATTTGGATAGGAAGTATTAGTAGGGAGTTTGTAGTAATCGCTGTAATTCTCTGTATCGCCTATTGGTTCAATATCATCATGACAGTAGCTTATTTTGCCAATATGGGAAGTGCCAGGCTTACACCAAATGTGTTGGGTAATATCATCATAGGCATTTTGAGCGTGCTGCTCAGCCTCAGTCTTGGTTATTTGTTCTCAGGTTATGGTGTGGTGGCAGGTTGGGGTATTGCACTTGCCGCAGGTTCTTTTTATATTCTGTACAATTATCATAAGCGATACCTAATCTATTGGAAAGACCTATTTGTTAAAGCAGATTTGGTTGTGATCGCCGCAAGCCTGGTCTATATGGTTATTTGTTTTTTATTATTTTACAGGATGCCACATTTAAGTGTATGGGTGATGTTTGCAACCGACTTCTTGCTTTTTGCCGGAACTGGATTATTATTGCTTTTCAAACATCCTGCAGGAAAGAAATTTATTTCAGTATTAAAGAAAAATAGCTGATAACCCATGACGGAACCGCTTATCTCTGTAATAATCGTAGTTTATAATTCGGGTAACAGCCTCGAAGCGGCTATTAATAGTGTGCTTGGTCAATCTTTCAGCAACAGGGAACTCGTAATTATTGATGGAGGAAGTACCGACCAGACAAACCAGGTCATCAACGGGTATCGAAGCCAGATTGGATATTACATTAGTGAACCCGACAATGGAATTTACGATGCCATGAACAAAGGCATCGCAGCAGCAAAGGGCGAATGGCTTTATTTCCTAGGTTCAGATGATGAGTTACTTGATAAGGATACTTTATCTGCTGTATTCAATGACCCGGCATCATTTAAAGAGACCAGTTTTATATTTGGCAATGTTTTGCTTAGGTCGAACCGGAGATCAATTGGCGGTGACAGGGATCAGGAAAAACTGATTGCAGCCAATATTCCGCACCAGGCCATTTTTTATAACAAAGCAATTTTTAAAGAACTGGGTGGATACAATACCAACTTTCCCATACTGGCCGATTGGGAAATGAACCTGCGCATTTTCAGCAGACCGCAAATAAAAAAATTATTTGTCAACAGGAATATTGCCTTGTTCAACGATAAAGGGGGCGCCAGCAATATTAAAATCGACAGCCGTTTTTTTGAAAGTCGGCTGGAACATTTTCTGCAAGTAGATAAAAGACCAGCTAATGACCCGGCACTTCAACCCTATTATTTTTATAATGGAATCATTTGTTTGTGTAGTAAAAGAAAATTGCAAGGGCTCAGGTATTCTTTACGTTCATTTACCAGTGGAAGCAAGAAGATCTATTTCATGCTGATGTTCTGTAAATTCATGTTGGGATTTATGGGGGCAGGAAAAAAAATAAAAATCATTTAACAGGTTTATATGGCATTTAAGTTTACCTATAAAAAATCGCTTCTTTCGGTCATCCCTTTTAAATTAATCCATGGCTTCAAAAAGAAGGTTAGCCTGAATTATTTTTTTTTCGGTCCTGCAAAAAAAGAAATTGGCACCTACTTGGTAAATGAATGCGGGTCAAAATTTAGTTTATATAATATGGAGGAGGAACTAGGGCTGGAAGTATCTTCTGGCTTCAAATCCTGTTATGATGATTATCTTTCGAGGCCTGGGCTATTGCGTAAATATGTACTGGAAATAAAAGATTGTATCATTGAGCCTGTGTACGGGTGGGGTATTACTGAAGAAAAGAAGCTGGTCTTTGATTCCATTTCTAACAATGCATGGATTGAAACTTATCATCCATCCTGGTTTAGTTACAAGAATAATCTTCAGAAGGCTGCTAAGATACCTGAGTTGATTTCAATTAATATTTTAAAAGGTGGCGATAAGAACTACTGGCATTTTTTACACGATCTTTTAGGCCAAGTGGCATTAGCACAAAAAACAATACCTCGCACTGTCCCTTTTTTAATCAGTAAAGAGTTATATGAAATGCCCTTTTTTAAGGAAGCTTTATTAGAAAGCAATAGCTTAGCAGCATGCCAATGGATCGTGAGGGATCAATATTACAAAGCTGCGAAAGTTTATTTTCTACAAGTTTTGCCAAACAGTAATGAGCAGTTTTTTGATGCAATCAGGTTGTTAGGTGCACCCAGTCCAAGTAATTCAAAACAACGAAAGATTTATTTAAAAAGAAATAATAATAGAATTAGGTTTTTGAAAAATTCGGAAGCGATTGAAAAAATTGCAATTAAGTATGGGTTTGAAATAATAGACGCAGACTATCTAAGTTTAAAGGAGCAAATGACATTATTTAGCGAATGCAAACAATTGATTGGGATACACGGGGCGGGTTTGACCAATATTATATTCCGGCAAAATGCCGAGTTGCATTTACTTGAATTATTGCCCGCTGATTATATACAACCGCACTATTTTTGGCTGAGCAAAGGATTTGGCAAAAAATATAGTTGCATATTAGGCACTCCTACTTCCATTGACACTTCTTTTAGTATAAATGAAGAAGCGTTTGAAAACAAAGTTTTATCTCTTTAAATTTATTGCTCACTGGCTAATGCATTGAAAGCAACTATTTTTCCTTATAATTTGGATTCCATGGGAAATACAATAAAACAAGCGAAACACAATAAAAAGGTAGGCATGGAATTTTATATCTTACCATACTGCCTAGATTGAAGCAACTGAATCCAATCATGATTGCAAAAAGAATGGAGAAGGTAAAAGAGGCTGCCAACAACTGATTAGAAAATAATTTTTTAAAAATCTCTAGCGGCCCACGCGCAAAAACTGTTATAAGAGTAAGTAAAATTAGTAATGTGTTTTCTATCGACGAAAGCAAAATATTAAGCTTGGTAGACTCCCAAATATAAGGACGATACAGTGCATTATTGATGGCAATGGGTATGTTCGAAAATATACTGGTAAAATTAGGTCGGAGGTCAGTGAAATTTGTAATAGCCATTTCTGTGCCCGTATTTACTACTTCATAATTTTTCTTTGCCTCAAGAACGATATTTACCATATTTGCAAAAAGCTGATTATTTAAAAATTCGGTTACCTCGTAATAAAATACAATCCAAGCTAGAGCTAGAGAGCCAGTTATACTATATAAAATAATTTTCCGAATAACACTACTTTTTATTTTTTTGAATAAAATCACAAGCATCCAAAGAGAAAAAACCAATGCCAATATGATTACGATATATGCCTTAACTTCAAAAAGTAAGTAAAAAGAACCCAGCAGAATTAGCACCTCTTTCCAATTGCCAGTCCTACTAATAAAACAATAATAAAAACTACTAAACAGCCATCCAACTCCTGCCAAGCAAATAGTATCGCGCATTATCCCTCCACCCCAATAAAGAATACTTGGGAGGAATAGAAAACAAACAGCGATTTGTTTGATTAGGTGAGGGTATTTATTACTAAACAATACAAAGAGTCGCCACATGCCACTAAATGCCAAGGCACCCATTAAAACAGATGTTAACAGATATCCATTGAACGCAAGAATAGAAAGAAAACCTGAAATTTTCGCGAAAAACAAAATAGAGGAAGAATTTATATATCCAAAATTGGCAGTGTTGTCAAAATTTTGTTCATAATACTTACCAAACTCATCGGAAGGCATGGTGAGTAGATGGAAATTATCAGGAAAGTTATTAAAAAAAGCAGTTTTAAAATCCAGACCACTACTGAAGTACATGAATGTATCACCCTCCTTGAAATAAAATTGAGACATCAAGGCAAATGCAATACTGAATAACATTTTAGCTGAAAACCCTAAATAGAGATATGGATATTGAAGTGTGTGTTTGTAATGCTTGGTTCCAAGCGCCCGTAATAGTAAATACAATACAATCAAATATAATGGCAGCAATAAATATTCATATGATCTGATATATATGATTGGTTGCATATGCCATTAATAAAAAAGAAAATTACTTAAAAAGTTCGAGGAAAGTATTTTGTGTTGCTAATACTGAATACTTAGCTATAACTTTTGCCCTTGCTTTTAAACTCATTTGTATGCGTAGGTTCTTGTCTGTAATTAATTTTTCCAGTTTATCATACCATTCTTGCTGCGAATCAGCCCAAAATCCATCCACCCCATCTTCTACTACAGTTTTATTGAACCCAACAGGGCTCACTACTGGAGGCATTCCAAGGCTCATGTATTGAATGGCCTTAAAGGAGCATTTACCCAATTGAACATCTGTTTTTATCAAGGGCATCATACCAATATCAACACGGAATAAATCATCAATCTCGGTTTCTAGATTCCAGTTCAAAAACTCATATTCAACATTACTTAATGCAGGATTTTTATCAGCAATAATTAAAAAAATGAAATTGTATTTCATTTTTAATTGTTGGATAGCTTCAGTTACTAGCGGAAGATGTATAAAATTCGTAAAAGTGCCTGTCCAACCGATAGTAAGTACTTTTTCTGTGTGAACCTTAATTCTATTATGCTTTTTTTCTGTATCAACCACACTTGGAATCAATAGTACATGTTTACTGTGCTCTTTTGCATAATTCGCTAAAAAATCATTCCCCGCTGTTACATTTTCACTCCACTTACATATATATTTTACTTTCCAAACACATTTTACTTTTCTAGCAAATGGATTGGCATTAGATGCCAGATTAATCCAAATAGCATCATCGAAATCATAAATGATTTTTTTTCGCCAAACTTTTGCATATAACCATTCAAATACCGGCGGACCAATAGGAGCTGCTTCTCGATGAATGTAAATATAATCGTATTGATGAAGGGTAAATAGATCAACTATTCTTTTACAAAATCCAAAGAATACACCCCAGATTTTCATGCCTATTCTGCCCTGTGAAAACAATATTCGCCAAAGCGCATAATTCCAAAAGCTTGAAACCTTGTAATTGATCCCATTATCTAACAAATATTGTAAATATTGTTCAAATCTAAATCGCTGACTAGGCAATAGATTCAATGGAGCCGGTGTGATAAATAGTACTTTCATTTAACTACAACAATCTGTTAGAGTGATATTGGCATGAAAAGAATAAAAAAAGGTTAGGATATGATAAATATTGATTGTTTGAAAATACTTATATTTTCACAATCGCTACCACCCCCGTAATTTAAAATAAAGAGGGTTAACTTTTCTAACAGTTCATTTTGCCCGATTAATCTTTTTATTACCACAATGGATTAAATAATATATTAATAAAATAACATTTGTTATGAATTTATTTGTTTATTTACAAACAATGCCATCCTTTCTGAATGCAATTAAATATTTATTGACCAATTTAAGGAATTTGGATAGACAATTTTGCACAGAAGCGGCAAAGATAAGGAATGAAATGATTGAATTTGCTGCAAAAGGCCCCTGCTCCCTACAAATGGGAACTTAACTCAATTTTGAACATATTGATGGCCATTTCTTCACTGAAATAATGCTCAATACTAGGTGATTTCGACTTATACTCATTATAAATATCTTTATTTTGCAATATTTCGTCCATGGCAGCAGCTAACATTTGGCTGTCATTGCAGCGTGTTAATGCTCCATAATGAGCCCATTCAACCCCGTGAATCCCTGCCTTGGGATAGGAAGTTTCAGGTGCCAAAATCTCCCGGGGCCCCCATTTACAATCTGTTGAAATAACCGGTAACCCTGCAGCTAATGCCTCTAGTATAACATTGGGGTATCCTTCTACATTGGAACTCAAAATAAAAGCGTCAGCGATTTTATAAAAAGGCCAAATATCAGTTTGGAGATCCTTTAAAATTACCCTTTCGTCCAAACCAAACTCCTCTACTTTTTGCTTAAATCGCGTTGGAATATCCTTACCCACCATGAGTAATCTGCATTGCTTTTCTTTCATACGGGCAAATGCTTGTAACAATAACAACTGATTTTTATCTGCATGAAAACGTCCCACATGACAAAAAATAAATTCCCCTGGCTTTTTTTCAAAAGGCAATTGAATGCCTGTTAACCTTTCTTGAATGGCCTGATAAGGAATGCCAGTACAAATAGTGATGATCTTATTTTTTAACCCAAAGGTTTGCTCTAAATCGTTTTTGCTAAAAATAGAATTAGTAATAATACAATCTGCCCTTTTATACAGTCGCTTTACTAAGTACCTTCCCAATCGACCACCGAGGGTTTTATTGGTATAATAATAAGAGGCATTGCTTCTTTCGTTGATGATGGTTTTGCCTTTAAAACCAAATAGCTTTAAATAGCCTGCAATGAAATTGGGCCGGTTGAGTATGGAAAAAACCAGTTTAATATTATTTTGTCGCAGGTATTTTTTTATCTGCAAGGCCTGCAATGGAAGCTTCAAAACCTGTATGGGCTTGGCTTCGGCAGAACTTGGCTGGCCAATCTGGTATATTTTTACATCCTCCGGAATGGCAAACTCAATATTACGGGTATCGAACATGAGCAAATGAATTTCCCATTCTGCATGCAATTGGTTCATCAACAGTCCTGCTGTTTTTTCGGCGCCACCAGTGGCCAGGGTGTTGATGATAATTGCAATTTTTTGTTTCATTGAAAGCCTGAAATTACTAAGTATTTGGCAGATGGATTGTCAATAGGTTTTGCCAAAAGGGTAAATAGTAAAAATGAACTGGTAATTATTTATTGTACACTGAGTACAATATAGCCATTGAGTGTAAATATTTCTTTGAAGTCAATACCTGAAAGCAATGCAGGATAAGGCTTCGATAGCAGAGAACTATCTATTACTAATACATTTATGGCATATGCTTTTATCATCGGGGCCAATAAGTTTTCGTTCACCTGAGGGTAGTGATCAGGAAAAATATCTTTATAATAAAATTGACCAGTTTTTTCTGCAGCTATATCGGGCAATAAAAAAATAGCATTCTCTAATACTAATAATCGGCGCGTAATTTCTTCGTTATTGGAAAAAATGCGAAGGGTTTTTTCTTTTTGTAAGGATTGCAAAACGCTTAAAATGGATTGTCCATTTTCCTGTGGCGTATCCAAATGCCAGAGCATATTTTCTTTTGCCTTACTACTTTTTTTATCGTACCACTTACTGATAAAAATGAGGAATAAAGAAGCCAGTACATAATAGATGATGGTATAATATACCCATTCGCTGCTAAAACATTGCATGAAAAGAAATACCAGGGTTGGGGTAGCAAATTCAAGGTAGCGCTCTGGTTCTCCTAAAAAACGAGTACTGGCAAAAGAAGTAAGGATAAAAATGCAGAAACTTATTACCACTACTTGCAATAATGGATAGTGTTGTAGCAGTATCCAAATATTTTGATTGGGTTGATGAATCGACAAGTTGATAAAAAAATAGAGCACGGCTGGCAACATGGTAAAACCCCAAAACAAAGTAAGGATGGCATTGGTTTGTATATAGGGAAAGGCAGCCGCTTTGTCTTTTTTCAATTTCACCCAAAAATCATACAGAAAATCGCGCCAGATGCTGGGTCGGTATTTTAAAATAAATCGCTTGGCAAAGTGTTGGGCATAAATCTTCTTATGCTGATACTGCCCCTTTATATAATCTATTGCCAATCGGCCATGAAAGAGATAAAACAATAAAAAACCGAGCAAGGGAATAGCCGCTATTGCAGGTTGTAAAAATAGTATACCGTATAGCAAAGAAAAAAACAATACATATTGTGCTGCAAACTGACTGCTGATAAAGATGATATAAGAAATGAGAACCAAGGCAGCATACCATATCCAACCGCTGTGATGTAAATGAAACAAAAAAAGATAGATAAATATCCTGCCTAATAAAACGCCCAAACTACGCGGACTAAATCCTGCATTGTGTGCATTCCACCTAACATAATTAAAAGGTGTAAAAATAAAAAGCAAGGCGGCATATAAAAAAACAGTCAGCAAGGGAAGCTTTGAACTAAAGTTCAAAAAACCACTGTAGAAAAAAATAAGAAAAAAGCTAACGTCGGCAAAAAATATAGCCGACTTGTACAATAAATGAAGCCTGCCCGTAGGTGGCATTTTAAAAAAGCTCAGTATCCAATGAAAAAATTGCGGGTAGGCGATATAGTTATTATCAATGAAATTTTGATACTTCTTTACGAAGCGGTGTTGATGTTGCTGAATTAAGCGAATTAAATTAAGGTGAAAATAATGGTCGGAGCCAAAATGAGAGCTTTTCTGATTGGCAATATTCACCAGTAAGATGATGATTCCACTGATTCCTATAATTGCGGCTGCCTGTTCCATGAATTAAATTTGTCCCCCCGCTTTAAATTTTTCAATTTGTTCGGCTATATAAGCATCATCAATGGTTTTTACCAATCGAGCCGGTGAGCCACCCGCAATACAATTGCCTGGTAAATTTTTATTAACCACCGACATGGGGAGGATAACGGTTTTATCACCCAATTGCACACCCGAATAAATAACCGAAGGCCCAGCAATAAAACATCCGCTTCCAATGACTGTTTTAGTTCTTGCAATTAATTCACTGCCGGCTGCATTGTTCATGGTAAGGTTACTTAAAAAACTAGTATGGCTCCATATCATCACATTCAACCCAATACTGGTATGACTTCCAATTTCCAAACCACCAGAAGCATCCAATACAGCTCCCTCACCAATCCATACATATTCGCCACAGACCAGGTTTTCTGGTGCAATGATTTTGGCATTCTCCCGCATTCGACACCCCTTAGGCAATCCCCAGAATTTTGCTCTTTCTTCATCAGTTAAGCCACGCGCAAATTCCTGTTTTTTTACATATTCCCGATTACGGTTATTGCGTTCATCATCGATATAAAAATCTTCTATTTTCATTCGGGCAATTTTTCATTGTTTAAAAAAATGCGGCACCACCATTCAAAACACATCAGGCTCCAAAGTAATAAACGATGGTTGATGCGTTGATTGATATGTTCATCAATAATTTTTTCGACATAAGCCGGTTGAATAAATTCAGCAGATACAATTTTTTTGCCCAACAATAATTCTTTTACATAAGCTGCATTAGCCCCGCGATACCAGTTTTCGTCGGGAGCACTGAATCCCTGTTTCTTTCTGTTCAACACTTCTTCCGGAATAATATTTTTCATGGCCTGCCGCAATACATTTTTACCATCGGCATAGGATTGGTACATCTTTATTTTATTGCCCGCTTCATTTTCATCCAAGCGCTTCATCAATTCCAGATTTGCGAGTTTATATTTTACCGGAATGCGTTGTGCAAATGCTACCAGTTCATTGTCCATAAATGGAAAACGCTCTTCGAGTCCATGCGCCATACTAAGCTTATCTCCTACTAAAAACAAACCCGGTAAAAAGGTCTTTATTTCGAAATACAAACTATTCTGGATATGTTGTTCGGGTGTATCGTACTGCAATTTATTATTAAAACTGAATACCTTTTCAAATACCCTTCGGGGTTGCTGTATGTCGACCTGCGAAAATAAATTAGGTTGAAAGAGTTTCACTTTATCATCATCCGCTACCAGTCTTTGCCAGAATGCATAGTATTGATCGTAAAAAGTGCTACTATCGAGTGATTTAAATATTCGATAGTACCGCCAGGGATAACCGCCATACAATTCATCGCCACCCGTACCCTGTAAACATACTTTTACATAATTGGATGCAAGCTGACTGATATAATAATTGGGGTAGCTCATACCCACTTTTAAATCTTCGAGTTGCCAAATCAGTTTTGGAAATATTTTACCTAAATGTCCCGAACCGATGATGGCTTCATAGTGATTGGTATGATTGTAAGAAGCCATCATGGCTGCTTCTATTCTTTCATCATAACCCGCTTCAGTACCCGAAATTCCGTCCATTTCAAAACCGGCGGTAAAACTGTGCATGTTTTTTATTTGCCGACTGGCCAATGTAGTAACGGACCCTGAGTCCATACCCCCCGATAAATAAGCTCCCACAGGAACATCAGCAATGAGTTGTTTGTTTACCCCTGCTTCTAATAATCTTTTTGTTTCAGACACGGCATCTTCCCAGGTAAGTGTTGGGTCGGGATTGGTAAAATCATAATCCCACCATATATGAGGAACCAGATTGCTGTTTGCTGCAGAAACCTTTATCAGCGAAGCGGGTGGTAATAAATTAACTCCCTTAAAAAGCGTATGAAAGGAAAATAGGTTCTGAAAACTAAAATATTCATTGGCTGCTTGGGCATTTAATTCCACTTTAAAACCAGGGTACCGTAGAAAGGCCTTGATTTCGGAGGCAAAAATCAGCACTCCATTTTGCATGGAATAATAAAGTGGTTTGATACCATAGCGATCGCGACATAACCAGCATTCCTTATTTTTTTTATCCCAGACGGCTATCGCAAACATGCCGTCTATTTTTTCAATGAAGGAAATGCCTTCTTCAGCGATGCCTTCAATTATTACTTCTGTATCGGAATGAGAAGTAAAAACATGCCCCTGTTCAATAAGTGTTTTTTGTAATGCCTTGTAATTGTATACACAGCCATTGAATACGATAACCCAATTGCCATCCTTGGAATGCATGGGCTGTGCGGCTAAATCGCTGGTATCAATGATGGCCAGTCTTCGGTGTGCTAATCCAATATTTTCATGGCAATAAAACCCTTCTCCATCTGGTCCGCGATGCTGCAATGCCTTTGACATTGATTGCAAGTTTTCATTTGCGACCAATCCGCCCTTGATATTAAAAATGCCTGCAATACCACACATGAATTAAAATGATTTTAGCACCGCTACAATGTATTCATAATCTTCCTTTGTCATGCGGTTGTGTAAAGGTAGGCTCATACTGTATTCGTTGGCAGCATAGGCATTAGGAAAGTCGCCTGGTTGAATGCCATAGGGTTTGGCATAAGCCCCTAACATATGTACTGCATGAGTGCCAGGGCGGGTACTGATACCAGCTTCCTGTAATGCTTCCATTAATTGATTTCTTTTCAGGGGAGCAATGCGTTCATCGATAAGCGTTACATACGACTGCCAGCCATGTGTATAGCCCTTTAGCACGGAGGGTGTTTGTAACCAGGGAAGGGATGCAAGTTCTTTATTATAATAAGCAGCCCAATTGGCTCTTTCTGTAATAAATGCATCGAGCTTTTTCAATTGCACCAATCCCAATGCCCCTTGCAAATCGGTCATGCGATAATTGTATCCTACTACATCATATTCGGCCAATAAATAAGGCCGGGGGCCATGGTGTCTTTGCTCTTCCGATATGCTAGCCCCATGATTGCGTAGCTGATTGAGTTTAGTAGCAATGCTGGCATCATTGGTAGTGAGCATTCCCCCTTCGCCGGTGGTAATAGATTTGCGGGGATGAAAGGAAAAGCAGCCGATAT
>CALRKF020000030.1:0-36406 GCA_943367825.1 Chitinophaga pinensis | reverse complement strand
GGTTCGTGGCACACGAAACACATAGAGATTTTCGTCATTAAAATCGCAGGAGTTATAGCCAAATAGCAAAGCAAAATTGTCTTTATTCTAATGTTTCGTGTGCCACGAACCAAGGCAAGGTAAAAGTTTTTGGTCCCGCCTGACTTTGTCATTCGGGCAAGCCCGCCTGACTGCATCATTCGGGTAAATTTTAGTTGTTCAAATCGAAACTGGTTTTGCTATACAATTTTCAACTACATTCAACAATTTTCATCTCTTCTTCTTCTCTTCGAGAGCGCTCCGCTGGAGCTTGCTATACTTTGTGATTTGCGTTGTTACAAAGTGAACGCTCCTCTGGAGCTGGACTTCTAATAAGTTGTTGTTGTGAGAAGGGGATTTAGTTGCTTGATTAAAAAGTTTTTGGTCCCGCCTGACTGCATCATTCGGGTAAATTTTAGTTGTTCAAATCGAAACTGGTTTAAAATTGGAAGCCCTAAACTCCTAAACCTCTAAACCACTAAACCTTTACCTCAACCCGCTGACTACGTCATTCGGGCAGGCCTCTATCTCAACCTTTACCTCAATCTAAACCCAACCTCACCTGTGTAGTATTTCTCCGCCTTGGTTCGTGGCACACGAAACACATAGAGATTTTCGTCATTAAAATCGCAGGAGGTATAGCCAAATAGCAAAGCAAAATTGTCTTTATCCTACTGTTTCGTGTGCCACGAACCAAGGCAATGTAAAAGTTTTTGGTCCCGCCTGACTTTGTCATTCGGGCAAGCCCGCCTGACTGCGTCATTCGGGTAAATTTTATTTGTTCAATTTGAAATTGGTTTATCTATGGAAGGCCTCAACCATTTTCAACAATATTCATCTCTACTTCATCTCGTCCTTAAGGGTACAAAGAGAGCGCTCCGCTGGAGCTTGCTATACTTTGTGATTTGCGTTGTTACAAAGTGAACGCTCCTCTGGAGCTGGACTTCTAATAAGTTGTTGTTGCGAGCAGGGGATTTAGCACTTCCGATTTAGATCCTTGAGAGATTAAAAAGTTTTTAGTCCCCCCTGACTTTTTCTCAACCCTTCTCAACAATTTTCAACCCTTTCTAAACCCTTCTAAACCCTTCTAAACCTTTCTAAACCTTTCTAAACCTTTCTCAACCCTTCTAAACCTTTCTCAACCCTTCTAAACCCTTCTAAACCCTTCTCAACCCTTCTAAACCCCTCAACCCGCCTGACTTCGCCATTCGGGCAGGCCTCTCAACCTCCACCTCAACCTCGACCTCAACCTCCACCTCACCTATGTAGTATTTCTTCTACAGCCCAATACCAGACTGCACTACAAAGGAATACAAGGATTGTGTAATTTTATAAAATAAACATATAACTATACAATAAGTAGTAAAAAGCTGGCGTTCCATACTTGCTTAACCATTTGTATATCCCAACCAGATTACAGATGTGAATCATCCTTATTTAGTAACAATTAATAATTGTACTATGAAAAACCCTACTACGCTACTAAAGCGGACAATTTATTTGTTCCTATTCCTTAAATTTATTTTTTCACTCAGTGCAGTTGAAGCGCAAATTACAGAACGACTTTCCATCAATTTGTATGCGCATAATTTTGATGGTACTATTTCATTGAATGATGGTACTGTTACAGACTATCATAATTTTTATTCCAATTATGTAGACATGTGGGATGCGCTGAAAGTGCCACAGATTGCAGAAAGTCTAAGCTTTTCTAGAAGTGATACAGCCATTGCCATTGAGCGCAGAAAGATTATCCCAGTAAATGATACCAGTTATATTATTTTGGCCAATGCACAACAAAAGAATTATCGATTTGAAATAATTGCAGCTAATTTGAACCATCCTAGTTTAACAGGAGTACTACAAGATTCCTACACTCATTTTTATACTCCATTAAATTTAAACGGTACCACGGTAGTTGAATTTGCAGTGAATACCAGTCCTGCTTCAGCAGCCGCCAATCGTTTTAAAATAGTATTTGCTACCAGTGCTCCATTGCCAGTTGATTTTACCAATGCCAATGCCATGCGCAATAATAATGGTATTGCTATTAATTGGTCAACAGCCAATGAAATCAATTTGCAACAATTTGATGTAGAGCGTTCCGACAATGGACGTGATTTTGCAGTATTACAACAGGTAGCACCCTTGCAAAATAATCGTGGTAATGCGGTATACAGTGTACAAGATACTAAAGTAGGAGCGGGCATCAATTTTTATCGTGTTCGGGCAATTAGTATCCGGGGTAGGGTACAGTACAGTGCAATTTTGAAAGTGGCTGCCAATGGCGGTATCAATCAAATCACCGTATATCCCAATCCGGTTAGGAATAATAACCTGAGTTTACAATTTAATAATATGCCGAAGGGCGTATATAATTTGCAAATAAGCAATGCAACGGGTAATATGATTCAAACCGCACAAATCAATCATAATGGTGCCAATGCAGGGCAAAGCCTGTATTTGAATAAGGCCGTTGTAAATGGCTATTATCATTTACAAATTCTATTGCCTAATGGCGAAAAACAGGTGCAAAGCATTTTAGTGGCTAATTAATTATATTTTTTTTCAAAAAGACCGAATTTCCGGTCTTTTTGTTTTTTATAAATTATGATGAAAGGCAGAAAAAAAGCTGCTTTTTTCAATGAAGATGTGAAATTTGGCTTAATTTTGAAGTATGAAAAATATATCAAAGGGATTTTTATTTACTGTACTATTGCTAGCCTTAACAATGACTTTGCCCATTGTACTTTTTGCACAAGGTCCTGGTCCTGATCCTGATGCTCCAATCGACGGAGGTTTGAGTTTACTGATAGCCGCCGGTGTTGGCTATGGTGCAAAGAAAATACATGATGCTAAGAAGAAAAAACAAGCCGAAAGCAACAAACAGGAATTATAATCCTTCTAAAATGATATTTCAAACCCGTGCGATTGTGCGGGTTTTTTATTGAGGATACTAGATGCTAGATGCTAGATACCTTCTAATAAGCTGTTGCGATGCAAAACATATTAATTTGCTATAATATATTCTCCCTTCACAAAAATCAATTAGAAATTAAGCTCCTTAGGAGCACCCTCTTTGTAACAGGCACAAAACCCCAAGGATAGTAAGCTCCAGCGGAGCGCTCTCTTTGTATGAAGAGATGAGGAAGAGTTGAATATAGTTGAGAAGGGTTGAAATAAAGGTTGAGATTGAGGTTAAGCCCGCCCGGATGACTCAGTCGGACGCGGCTTTGCATAGGTTCGTGGCACACGAAACAGTAGGATAAAGACAATGTTTAGTCGTTTAGATGTTTAGCTGTACTTACTAAGAGATTTTATATTCACCTTAAGTTTTACTTTTTTATATGCAAAACTTGTTTAGTCGTTTAGATGTTTAGGCGTTTTTAACCTGAAAGTTTGAATCAATAAAAAAAGATTTCAATTAAGGAAATAGCTGAACTGAATTAACAGGCTTTAATGGATACCCTAAGGATGGACGACTAAACGCCTAAACGACTCTACGACTAAACATCTCAACAACTAAACAAAATGCTATTTCAAATAAGATTTTCCCCAGCTGAAACAGTATTACCTAAGGATTGCCATCTAAACGCCTAAACGACTCTACGACCCAACTTATGCTTTTCAAATCATTTTCTCCGGTTTAAATATCATTTCCTAAGGATGAACAGCTAAACAACTCAACAAATTCCAGTTTAAAAAAGGATTTTCTCTGGCTAAAATACCTTTTAATTTGGAAGGACGACTAAACGACTAGACGCCTCTACGACTCAACTTCTCTAAGCCTAAACGCCTAAACACCTAAACACTACCTTCTAACATTTGGATAATCCATATATTTTGACGAAATTTGAATATATATTTAAGTAATTTGCTTTATGCTGAAAACCAACCTATTTTACCATAAATACAGCCTCTATTCAATCCAGTTTTTTTCTCTGATTTTGCTGTTTTTTTCCTCCTGTAAAGTAACCGAACCACCTAATACCCGTTATTTCAAAAACCTGTTAAAAGATACCAGTTTTGTAACTGCCAGCAATAAATACACGGAATTTAAAATCCGTAAAAACGATCAGTTGGGCATTATTATTGCAAGCTCCAGCAGGGAAGAAGATGCCTTGTTTAATGCACCTTCCGGTTCTGGCGCTTCTACTGCAAGTGGAGGCTCCATTACAAGTGGTTATACAGTAGATGCCAATGGTAATATTCAACTGCATAAACTGGGCGAAATAAAAGTAATAGGAATGACAAGGAGAGAATTGAAAGATAAACTGCAAAAAGATTTATTGCCCTACATGAAAGACCCGATTGTAAATGTGACTTATTTAAATCATAAGATTACAGTATTGGGTGAAATAAAAATGCCTAAGTCAGTTAATATGCCACAAGAGCAATTGAGTATTCTGGAAGTACTTGCCGAAGCAGGGGATGTTAGTGAATTGGCAAGAAGGGATAATATTCTTGTAATACGCGAATCAGAAACAGGTAAGGAAACAAAATACATTAACCTCGAAGACAAAGCAATTTTGGGTTCCCCCTGGTATTACCTGCAACCGGATGATGTAGTATATATCAGTCCAAATGAGTATAAAATAACAGAGGCTAAGCGTTTAAAAAAGCAACAAAATCTTACCATTGCAACTTCTGTTGTATCATTGGCACTGATCATATATAATAGTTTCATCAGGAAATAACCATCAAGCCTACACGAAATGAGTGATGACCAACAATTTTTTCAGGAAAAGCCCGAAAGTAATCTGCTGGCTCAGATTGTACAGCGTTACCTGCCCTTCTGGCCCTTATTTGTGCTAACCATTGGCATTGGTTTATCAGTCGCCTATTTATACCACCGAGCTCAAACCAGACTTTACCTGGCTGGTGCCAAAGTATTATTAAAAGATCCCCAAAAAAATGGCAGTGATAGCAAGGTGCTGGAAGCCATGAATATTTTCGGCGAAAAGAAAATCGTGGAAAATGAAATCATCGTTTTACGATCTTCGTCGCTGATGGAGCAGGTGGTGAAATCATTAGACCTTTATACACAGATTTATAATGAGGGTAATGTACGTACTGAAGAATTGTATAGCGATAATGCACCTGTATTATTTCAGGCATTGTATAAAGATTCGATTTATGATGGGGGCAAAATATATTTTGATGTAAACTGGAAACAACGGCAGGTAGAAATACTAAAACAAAAAATCCCTTTCTATTCTACTATCAGTATTGGTAATACCGTGTATAAAATTATTCCCAACGAAAAGTATAATCAAAACGTTGTAGGTAAAAACTATTTTGCCCAATTTAATTCCGTGAGCAATGCTGCAGGGGCAATCATTGGCAGCATTAATGCAGGTGCCAGTTCCAATACTTCTACTGTAATTGATGTAAAGATGGAAACCACGGTTCCGCAGAAAGGAATTGATGTACTGAATAAATTATTTGAGGTTTATAATAAAGCTGCCATCGACGATAAAAACCAGATTGCTGCTAAGACATTGAATTTTATTGAAGAAAGATTGAAATCTGTTTTCGAACAATTGGCTGGTGTAGAAAAAGATATTGAAAATTATAAATCAAGGGAAGGCATCTATAGTTTGGGTAATCAGGCAGAAATGTATTTGTCTACCGTTAAAGAATTGGATAGTAAGAATACGGAAGTGGATTTGCAACTGAGTATTTTAGATGATATCTCCAGCTATGTCAATCAAAAAGGGAAGAAACCCGGTACCGTACCTTCCTTATTATTAATGAATGACCCTACGCTTAGTGGGTTATTGGATAATTTATACAAATCGGAATTTGAACTGGATAAATTAAAGGCAGGCGCCGGCGAAAAATCAGACGCTGTACAATTGGCAGAACAAAGTCTTGGAAGAATTCGCGGCGATATCAAGGAGAATATCAATAATATCAGGGGCAATCTCTTTGCAGTAAAATCCAATGTCAATAATATTATCAATAAGAACAATAGCATGCTCAGTAGTATTCCGCAAAAGGAGCGGGCATTGTTAGATATTAGTCGCGAACAACAGATAAAAAATAATATTTATACGTTTTTATTACAAAAAAGAGAAGAGACAGCCCTGTCCTCTGCTAGTACAACGGCCGATTTGAGAATATTGGAAAAAGCATGGGCCTATGGACCGGTTAAGCCTGTGGCCAAGTCCATCTACTTGACTGGATTATTTCTGGGTCTTCTGGCTGCAATCCTTTATGTATTAATTCGCGAACAATTCAATAGCAAAATACTGTTTCGCTCCGAAATTGAAGCCAAGACAAAAGTGCCCGTGGTGGCAGAAATTGTTTTTACCAAAACAAAGGAACCCATTGCCATTGTAGATGGTAAACGTACCATCATCGCCGAACAATTGAGGAGCCTGCGTACCAACCTTACTTTTATGGGACTCAATGAAGTGAATAAAACTTTATTGGTTACCTCCAGTATATCGGGTGAGGGAAAAAGTTTTATTGCCCTCAACCTGGCCATGAGTATAACCCTAACGGGTAAACGCGTGGCATTATTAGAAATGGATTTGCGCAAACCCAAACTCAGTAAATACCTCGGCATTAGTCGCGACCCCGGTATCACTAGTTATTTAATTGAGAAAGCCAGTATTCAAGAAATAATTAAGCCTACCCAATACCCCAATCTTTTCGTAGTGTCTGCGGGTCCTATACCGCCCAATCCTACCGAATTGATTAACGGTGAAAAATTTGCAGAAATGATGGAGGCCATCAAGGCCGAATTTGATTATATCATCATCGACTCCGCACCCATTGGCCCGGTAACCGATAGTCAATTGCTTAGCAAATTTGCCGAAACAACAGTATTTGTAACCCGACATGGACATACACCCAAGATATTCTTGAAAATGATTGAGGACCTCTATCAATTGAAAAAATTCAATAATATGTGCCTGGTCTTCAATGGTATCAAACCAAGGGGTGCAGTATATGGTGCAGGCAGTTATGGAAGTTACGGTTACGGCTACACGGGATATGGCTATGGCTATACTGGCTATGGATACTATGTGTCGGATGAATCGCATGATTCGTTTAGGAATTTCTGGGGGTTGGGGAGGAGGTTGAAGAGGAGGGTGAAGAAGATGTTGAAGAAGAGATGAGAAAGAGTTGAAGATTGTTGAATGAGGTTTGTAAAGGGTTGAGGGATTGAGAGAAAGATTGAGATTAAGATTGAGATTGAGAGCCTGCACGAATGACGCAGTCAGGCCGGTTGAGGAAGAGTTGAGGAATGGTTGAAGATTGTTGAGGAAGAGTTGAATGTGATTGAATAGAATAATCGTTTTATTAATCTAAGAATAACACCTATCAACTTTTCCTTCAGTTTACAAATAACTTGTAACTGAGGGACAGCGAAGCTTTGCCTTGTCTATAAATAATACATATTGGTATGCCGTTTATACCCGGCCACGCTGGGAGAAGAAAGTAGCTTCTTTACTGGCAGATAAAAGCATTGAGCATTATTGTCCGCTCAATAAAGTACAGCGGCAATGGAGCGACAGAAAGAAAACGGTGTTGGAGCCATTGTTCAAAGGCTATGTGTTTGTACAAATTGATGAAGCCCGCAAATGGGATTTACTCAATATCAATGGCATTGTCAACTATGTGTACTGGTTGGGTAAGCCCGCGCGTATCCATGACAGTGAGATTGCCACCATCCGAAAATTCCTCCACGAATTCAGCGATGTAGAAGTTCAAGATACAAACATCGAAGTCAATAAAAAAGTACGTATCAAACAAGGCCTGCTCATGAATTACCAAGGTATCCTACTTGAATTAAATGGCAATAAAGCCCTTGTAAAAATTGAGAGTATGGGGATACAGTTGAGTGCGGTGTTTGAGAAGAAGAATGTTGAAGCTGTAAGCTCTTAGAAGGGGGAGAGTGGTTTATTTATAGAGTGGTTTAGTTGTTTAGTCGTTTAGGCGTTTAGTCGTCCATCCTTAGGATATTCATTACAGCCTGTTAATTCAGTTCAGCTATTTCCTTCATTGAAATCTTTATTTATTGATTCAAACTTCCAGGTTAAAAACGACTAAACAACTAAACATCTAAACGCCTAAACAAGTTTTGCTTATAAAAACTAAAACTCAAGGTGCAAAAACAATTTATTAGAAAGCACCTGTAAACCATTTTCATTTGGCTCATCTTTACGCTTTCGAAAAACTTCAAGTTTGGCAAGACTCCAGAAAATTAATGAAGGGGATTTATGAGATAACTGCTAAATATCCAAATGCAGAATTATTTGGATTGAGTTCACAAATGCGTCGAGCTGCTTTAAGTATTTCATCCAACTTAGCCGAGGGTTCTGGTAGGACAAGCAAAAAGGATCAGGCGCATTTTTATCAAATATCTTACTCCAGTGGATTGGAGTTATTGAATCAATTAATTTTAAGTTTTGATTTGGCTTATATAAATGAAGTTGATTACAATACTATCCGAAATCAAATAGAAGGAATTACAAATAAAATAAATGCACTTCGACGAAATATAAGTTAGTTGTCAATCCTTAGGTAAAACTGCTTCAACCGGAGAAAATCTTATTTGAAATAGTATTTTGTTTAGTTGTAGAGCTGTTTAGACGTTTAGCTGTCCATCCTTAGGATATTCATTACAGCCGGAGAAAATCATTTGAGAAGTGATAAGTTGAGTCGTAGAGGTGTCGAAGGGTTTAGGTGTAGAGTCGTTTAGGCGTTTAGTCGTCCATCCTTAGGATATTCATTACAGCCTGTTAATTCAGTTCAGCTATTTCCTTCATTGAAATCTATAGTTATTGAATCAAACTTTCAGTTTAAGAACAGCTAAACGACTAAACATCTAAACGACTAAACATATTTTAATAATTAAGCTAAAACTCAAGGTGCTTATAAATATCATAGTAAGTACGACTAAACACCTAAACATCTAAACGACTAAACATATTTTAATAAATAAACTAAAGCTAAAGGTGATTATAAAATCTCTTAGCAAGAACAGCTAAACATCTAAACGCCTAAACGACTAAACATTTTCTTCGTGTGTAGAATCTCCGGCATATACAATCCTTCCCTACAAATCTCTAAAACCGAGCAGATAGTAAGAGAAATGTGCCGATTGCAGAAACATGGCGGACCCGATGATGAGGGAATATATGTGGATGAAAGCAGTCATCTTGTGCTAGGGCACCGGAGACTTTCATTGATTGATTTATCTGCTGCGGGACACCAGCCCATGCATTTTGACAATGATCGCTACCATATCACTTATAATGGAGAAATATATAATTATAAAGAATTAAAAACAGAGCTGGAAAAACGAGGTGTTGTTTTTACAACACAGACCGATACGGAAGTAATTTTAGCGGCCTATGCTTTTTGGGGCCGACAAGCATTTGCCCAATTCATGGGTATGTTTGCCTTTGCGCTCTATGATAAAAAGGAACAGGATATTTATTTAGTAAGAGGCCCTTCTGGTATCAAGCCATTGTATTATGCTATTACAGAACAAGGACTAGCATTTGCCTCTGAAGTAAGGGCATTTGCAGCCATTGATTATTTACAAGCATCCAACCCCGACTGGCAGGTATTTCTAATGGCCTATGGGCACTTACCCGAGCCCGTTACTACCTTAAAAGAAGTGAAGCCATTGGTAAAAGGTTGTTTCCTGCGATACAATATCGCTACTGCAAAATCAGAATTGGAAGTATTCTCCTATTATAGTTTTATCGAAAAATACCAGGACAGGCCAGTAGCCATTCAATTAATTCAGGATACTTTAAAAGCAGCAGTAGAGCGCCATTTGATTTCAGATGCACCCATCGGTGTATTCCTGAGTGGGGGATTGGATTCCTCTATTATTTCTTTGTTGGCAAAAGCATCCAATCAGTCTGCTTTAAAAACACTTTCTATTTATTTTGAAGAAGCTGCCTATTCTGAAAAACCATTTCAGGATACACTATTAGCTCAATTAAAAACCGATCATCATCAGTACCTGCTTACTGAAAAAGAATTTCATCAGGAACTGCCCAATATTTTCGACTCAATGGACCTGCCCAGTTGCGATGGTATCAATACCTGGTTCATTAGTAAGTCGGCAAAAGAGAATGGACTCAAAGCCGTACTCTCCGGAATTGGAGGCGATGAATTGTTTGGAGGATACCCTTCCTTTCAACGCATGGCCACCACCAACCGGTTGGCACAATTGCCCAATATAGTTTTAGCTGCAGGTAAATTTTCTGCGTCTAAGAAACTGCGGCGGATGGCTTATTTATCGATACCTGGACCAGTGGGTAAATATTTATTTTTGCGGGGGCAATCCACCCCCCGGGAGATAGCCCAACAGTTAGGCCTACCCGAAAAGCAGGTTTGGGCCATACTGAGCGGTACGCCGGTATTGCATGATATCAATCACCAAACAACGCATAACCAGGCCAGTTGGATAGAATTGAATATGTATATGCAAAATCAGTTATTGCGCGATTCGGATGTGATGAGCATGCACCATGGCATAGAAATAAGGGTACCCTTCCTGGACAATGAATTTATGAAACTGGTCTTGGCCATCAAATCCTCCATCAAATATGCAGGTAATACAGGCAAACAGTTACTAATAGACGCTTTTAAAGATCAGTTACCCGAACCCATTTGGAATAGACCTAAGATGGGATTCTCTTTCCCCTTTGCAGAGTGGTTAGCAAACGATGCAATGGTCAGGGATCAGTTTTTGGGTTCCAATAAACAAGCCATTCAGAACTATACCGATTTTAAAGCCGGCAAGCTGCATTGGTCGCAGTTGATGTCGTTAATGCTACTTGGAAAAAGTTTTTAGTTTTGATGCTGGATACTAGATACTGGATACTGGATACTGGATACTAAATGCATTTACGAAAGAGATAGTAGTAAGATTCAAGTAGTAAGTAGAAAGAAAATGCACAGGCGCAGTAGAGAATATTGGTTGTGCTTCATATGAAATTGGTTTAACTAATGAACTTTTCAACAATATTCAACAATATTCAACAACCTTCATCATCCGCCTTGGTTCGTGGCACACGAAACATAGTAAGGCTTTGGTTATTAAAGTCGAGAAAAAATTTTCTAGTCCCGCCTGACTGCGTCATTCGGGTAAATTTTAGTTGTTGAAAATTCAGTTTCTGTATCAACTAAAAAGCCGTACGAACTTCATCCGCCTTGGTTCGTGGCACACGAAACATAGTAAGGCTTTGGTTATTAAAGTCGAGAAAAAAGTTTTTAGTCCCGCCTGACTGCGTCATTCGGGTAAATTTTAGTTGTTGAAAATTGATTCAAGGGCTACCTAAGTATGACTACCTTTTTAAGTTACAAAGAGAGCGCTCCGCTGGAGCTTACTACATCTTATATTTTGGTTGTTACAAAGAGGACGCTCCTCTGGAGCTGGACTTCTAAAATATTATAGTTGTGAAAAGGGAATTTAGTTGCTGTATAAAAAAGTTGTTTGTTGTTCATTCGTGTATGCGAAACAACTATAAAATAGCTTGAACCTCCGCCTTGGTTCGTGGCACACGAAACACATAAGGCTTTGACATAAAAATCCTGGGAGTTATGGTCTAAGTACTATGGCAAAGAAATTGATAGTATTAAGATTCAAGTAGTAAGTAGAAAGAAAATGCACAGGCGCAGTAGAGAATATTGGTTTGCTTCATTTGAAATTGGTTTAACTAATGAACTTTTCAACAACATTCAACAACATTCAACCCTCCGCCATCGGGATGTAATTGATGGCTGGGCCCTTTTTGGGTAAGCAAAAAGGAACGAAAGAAGATAGAAAAAAGTTTTGTATTGTCAAATTTGAATAACTAGAATAAAAATCAGTGTTTTTTTTAAAATGTCTACTATAAAACCATATACAATTGCAGATTTTTCACCGCATCTTTTTTGGGATACGGAAAAAAATAATTTGGATTTTAATTCCAATAAAGCACAAATCATACATCAAGTATTGGAATATGGCATGTTGTCTGATTGGAAAATCATTGCAAAACTTTATGGCATAGAAGAGATAGCTTCCACTTGTTGTGGCTTTCGCAATTTAGATCCAAGAGCATTAACTTTTATATCAACTTTATCAGGTATTCCATTAGAAAAATTCAGATGTTATTCTACAAAACAATCGATTCCTCCACAGTGTGATTTCTAATTAGGGATTGTTGTGAATGAAATAATTTTTATTAGAATAAAATGTTTTAGTTGGTTGGAAGTTGAAGTTGGAAGTTGGAGGTTGGATGTTGGAGGTTGTGGCAAATTGAAAATTGTTTAGCAATTGAAGGTTCAGAGAAAAAAGATTTTAGTTTTTAGTTTTGAAAATTCAGATACGGCATCAACTACAAAACCGTACGAACTTCACATCAGGGTACCAATGTACTCCGCCTTGGTTCGTGGCACACGAAACACATAAGGATTTGGTTATTAAAGTCGAGAAAAAAATTTTTAGTCCCGCCTGACTGCGTCATTCGGGTAAATTTTAGTTGTTGAAAATTCAGTTTCTGTATCAACTACAAAACCGTACGAACTTCATCCGCCTTGGTTCGTGGCACACGAAACATAGTAAGGCTTTGGTTATTAAAGTCGAGAAAAAAAATTAGTTTTTAGTTTTTTAAAATTCAGTTTCTGCATCAATTACAAAACCGTACGAACTTCACATCAGGGTACCAATGTACAGATCACAGTAGTACATAAGTTTAATCAGGGTACCCTCCGCCATCGGGATGTAATCGATGGCGGGGCCCTTTTTGGTTCCTTTTTGGGCAAGCAAAAAGGAACGAAAATGGAATAGAAAAAAAAATTAGTTTTTGGTTTTTAGTTTTTGGTTGGAAGTTGGAAGTTGGAAGTTGTGGCAAATTTAAATTGGTTCTGGTTTTGGAAGCCCTTAATCTAAACCTAAACCTTAACCTCTATTTCAACCCTTCTCAACTCTTCTCAACAAAATTCAACCCTTAATAATTAATAGCTACATTACAAACCTTGAAAACCCACTCTCTCTTCCTCACCCTCAAAGTATTCTCCGCCACAGGCGGCATCGAAAAAGTATGCAGGGTAGCGGGCAAGGCATTGCATGAAATTAATTTGCAGGATGGTGGTCGTACCCATGTGTATAGTATGCACGACAAGCAGGCAGATGCTGCAGGTAATACTTATTTTCCCGATGATATATTCACGGGCTTTGGGGCTGCTAAAATAAAATTTGTGCTAAAGGCGGTAGCCCTTGGCCGCAAGATGGATATTGTAATACTCAGTCATATCAATTTATTATTAGTAGGCTGGTTGATAAAACTGATACATCCAAAAGTAAAGTTGATTATGATTGCCCATGGCATTGAAGTATGGGATAAACTGGCTTGGTATAAAATTAAAAAATTAAAGTATTGCGATTTGATATTGCCCGTTAGTGCCTATACCCGCGATGTGATGGTAAAAGAGCATGGAATAGATCCAGCAAAAATACAGGTGCTTAATAATTGCCTCGATCCGCATTTACCTATCATGATTAAAACAGGCAAGGATCCTATTTTATTAGAGCGATATGGTTTTGATGTGGATGATCAAATCATTTTTACCCTTACCCGTATTTCCACCGGCGAAAAATACAAGGGCTATGATAAGGTGATGGAGGCCATGGAAATACTCATTAAAAATAATCCAAGGCTCAAGTACCTGATTGCAGGAAAATATGATGCAGAAGAAAAAAGCAGGTTAGACCTACTTATAGCAGCAAAAAAATTGCAAGATCATATCGTTTTTGCTGGCTTTGTACCCGATGCTGAATTGGCAGCGCATTTTAACCTGGCCACACTATATGTAATGCCTAGTCGAAAAGAAGGTTTTGGTATTGTGTTCATCGAAGCCATGTATTATGGGCTTCCTGTAATTGCTGGTAATCAAGATGGTTCCGTAGATGCATTGGCGAATGGAGAATTTGGTTTATTGGTAGATCCAACCGATTCAGTAGCCATTAGCAAGGCTATTGAAAAAATTCTGGAGAACCCTGCAGCTTTCATACCCGATAAAGATGCATTGATGAAAAGATTTGGATATGGAAGATACAAGGAGGGGTTGAGGAAACTGGTTTATTGATAGAGATCGTTTAGTTGTAGAGTCCCGTCTGACTTTGTCATCCGGGCAAGCGTTTAGGCGTTTAGTCGTCCATCCTTAGGAAATTGTATTTCAGCCGGGGAAAATCTTATTAGAAACAGGAATTGTTTAGGTGTTTAGTCCCGTCTGACTTTGTCATCCGGGCAAGCGTTTAGACGTTTAGCTGTCCATCCTTAGGATATTCATTAAAGCCTGTTATTTCAGTTCAGCTATTTCCTTCATTGAAATCTTTATTTATTGAATCAAACATGCAGGTTAAAAACGACTAAACGCCTAAACTTCTAAACGACTAAACATATTTTAATAAATAAACCAAAACTCAAGGTGCTTATAAAATATCTTAGTAAGTACGGCTAAACATCTAAACGCCTAAACGATTAAACATTGTTTAAAAAAACTAAACCTCAAAGCGTCTAAACAATTTCTTAGCAAGCACGACTAAACGCCTAAACATCTAAACACCTAAACATATATTAATAAATAAACCAAAACTCAAGGTGCTTATAAAATATCTTAGTAAGCACGTCTAAACACCTAAACACCTAAACATATTTTAATAAATATACTAAAACTCAAGGTGCATATAAAATATCTTAGTAAGTACGGCTAAACGACTAAACATCTAAACGACTCAACAATTTCTTAAATAGCATATTAAATTAAACAAAAGATTTCCATTAATTCAATGCCTTCTCCCATTCGTTTTGCAGTTATCGGCGCCGGGCATATCGGTACCCGTCATGCAGACATTATTGTTGGTCATCCTGCTGCAAAGCTGGTAGCAGTGGCAGATACTAACCCCATTGCATATACGAAATACATAGAAGCGGGTATTCCTTGTTTTAATAGTATTGAAGCAGTTTTGAATAGTGAGGAAGCGTTTGATGTGTGTTGTATTGCCAGTCCCAATGGACTTCATGCAATACATGCTATTGCTGCATTGGAAACTGGTCACCATGTAGTGATTGAAAAACCAATGGCATTAACTACAGCAGAAGCCGATCAGGTATTGGCGGTTGCCAATGCAGTGAATAAGCAGGTTTTTTGTGTTATGCAAAATCGGTATTCACCTGCATCGCAGTGGTTAAAGGAAATTACAACCAACAACATATTGGGTCAACTATACATGGTTCAGGTGAATTGTTACTGGAACCGCGACGATCGGTATTATTTGCCCCAGGGCTGGCATGGTACAAAGCAATTGGATGGAGGTGTATTGTTTACGCAGTTTAGTCATTTTGTAGATATGCTTTATTGGTTATTTGGAGATATCGATGCAATACAAAGTCGTTTCTATAATTTCAATCATAGAACTAATACCGAATTTGATGATTCAGGAATTATAAGTTTTCAATTTAAGCAAGGAGGGATGGGTTCATTTAATTTTTCCACTGCTGTTTACGATAATAATTTAGAAAGCAGTATTACCATTATTTCTGAGAAGGGAAGTATTAAAGTAGGTGGGCAGTACATGAATAAAGTAGAATATTGTCATATCAAGGATTATGCAATGCCCGAATTGGCAGCAACGGCTCCACCGAATGACTATGGAAATTATATCGGTTCAGCCGCCAATCATCAATATTTTTACGAAAACCTAATAGCCGTATTAAAGAATAAAGCTGCCATAACAACTACGGGTGAGGAGGGGAGGAAGGTGGTGGAGATTATTGAGAGGATGTACAGGTCGGAGGAGAGCGTTTAGGCTTAAAGGAGTTGAGTCGTAGAGGCGTTTAGTCGTTTAGCTGTCCATCCTTAGGATATCCATTAAAAACTCTAAATTCAGTTCAGCTATTTCCTTAATTGAAATCTTTATTTAGTGAATCAAACTTTCAGGTTAAAAACGACTAAACGCCTAAACTTCTAAACGACTAAACATATTTTAATAAATAAACCAAAACTCAAGGTGCTTATAAAATATCTTAGTAAGCACGTCTAAACGACTAAACATCTAAACGCATAAACATACAGTCGCCTCAACATTTATAAACATTACCAGTGTCTACCCCAACAACAACCGAACCCGAATGGGATCTTATCATCAAGCCTAAGAGCAAGCTTTTTGATTTGCAATTAAAAGAAGTATGGCGTTACCGCGACTTACTGGTTTTATTTGTTAAAAGGGATTTCTCAGCTCAGTATAAACAAACCATATTGGGACCACTCTGGCATATCATACAACCGGTATTTACCACCATTATGTTTGTATTGATATTTGATAAGATTGCAAATATTCCTACCGATCATATCCATCCGGTATTGTTTTATATGAGTGGACTTACTATTTGGAATTATTTCTCAGCCTGCCTTACTGCCACTTCCAATACATTTGTTGCCAATGCAGGCATTTTTGGTAAAGTTTATTTCCCAAGGTTGATATTACCACTATCAATTGTGGCATCTAATATGGTAAGATTTGGCATACAGTTTTTGATATTATTGGCGGTAATGGTATGGTATCAGTTTCACAAGATTGAATTGCATATTTACTGGACCTGGTTACTCATTCCGTTTTTAGTGTTTTTAATGGCATTGATGGGATTAGGATTAGGGATCATTATATCGTCACTTACCACCAAGTATCGCGACTTCACTGTATTAGTATCCTTTGGAGTACAGTTATTGATGTATGCTACCCCCATCGCATACCCGCTTTCTTTTATAGATGAAAAACCCATTGGATGGATTGCACATATTAATCCATTAACGGGTATAACAGAGGCTTTTAAATTTGCCCTCTTTCAAAATAACCCTTTAAATGAAACAGCATTGATATATAGCATTAGTTTTACGTTCATTATATTATTTGCCGGATTGTTGTTGTTTAATAAGGTAGAAAAAACTTTTATGGATACAGTGTAGTTATTTGATTTCAAATAACTTTGCTAAAACAACACTAACTTTTTCTCAATCTCAACCCCGTCCGACCGAGTCATCCGGGCGGGCTCAACCTCTAACTCAATCTCAACCTCTTCCCATGTCTTCCCCCATCATAAAAGTTGAAAATCTCTCCAAGCAATACCGGCTAGGTCAGGTAAGTACCGGGGCCTTGGCGCATGATGTAAACAGGTGGTGGCATCGCATCAGGGGCAAGGAAGATCCTTATATCAAAATTGGAGAAACGAATGATCGAACAGCAAAGGGAGATTCCGATTATGTATGGGCATTAAAGGATATTAATTTTGAAGTACAGCAGGGCGAGGTGTTGGGTATTATTGGTCGTAATGGAGCAGGTAAGAGTACCCTCTTAAAAATATTGAGTCGTACAACAGCACCTACAACGGGTAATATTAAAATAAAGGGCAGGATTGCCAGCTTATTGGAAGTAGGTACTGGATTTCATCCCGAATTAAGCGGCAGGGATAATATTTTTTTAAATGGGGCTATATTAGGAATGACTAGAAAAGAAATATTACGCAAATTTGATGAGATCGTAGATTTTGCAGGAGTGGAAAGGTATATTGATACCCCGGTAAAAAGATATAGTAGTGGTATGTATGTAAGATTGGCTTTTGCTGTGGCTGCACATTTAGAACCGGAGATTCTGATTGTGGATGAAGTGTTGGCGGTGGGGGATGCAGAGTTTCAAAAAAAATGTTTAGGGAAGATGAAGGATGTAAGTGAGAAGGATGGAAGAACGGTATTGTTTGTGAGTCATCAAATGGGAGCTGTTACTAAGCTTTGTAACCAAGCAATTGTATTGAATAAAGGGATGGTTCAATATAAAGGAACTGCAGTAAGTGCTGTGGATTATTACGTAGATAATTTTGGAAGTGATAACCAGTTAAAATATATTGGTAAGACAGAAAATGATACGATGTTCATAACGGAGGTTTCGACTTTAGCTGAAAATAATGAAGAGAGGTATGAGTATACTTTTACAAATCAAATAAAGTTAAAAATTAAAGGAGAGATTAAAAAACAGATACCAGATGCTAAGATTGGAATTGCATTGCTTGATAAATATGGGAATAGAATTTTCACAGATTATTATTCATTGAGTTCGTATCAACTTTCAGAGGGTGATTCAAAAAAGTTTGAAGTTGTTGCAACGCTTCCCGAAAAGATTTTTGCTCCAAACCAATATAGTTTTTTAGTTGCTTTAGTAATTGATGGAAGAGTATTTGACTTAGTTGAAGAATGTTGTAAAATAAGGATTACTGATAACGGAACTGAACTTAGTATACATGAAGGATTTGATTATGGGCATATATTAATTAATTGTTTATGGAATAAAAATTATGAATAAACTGCTTCTTCGCATATTACGAAAATTAGGGTTATTGGATAGTATAGCAAATTATACTATGCAAAAAATAAAGAATAATGATGAATGTGATTATTATAATTTAGCTAATTCCAATGCATTAATAGAAGAAGATGTAATCTTGATAAAAAAGCCATCTTTTGAAAACAATCAGAAAAATAAAAATCAGATACACATAAAAAAGGGAACTGTTTTAAATAACTGTCAGTTATTGGTTTTTAAACATGGAGGAAAAATTGAAGTTGGCGAAAATTCTTTTATTGGTCCAGGATCTAGAATTTGGGCTGCTTCAGAAATAATCATTGGTAACAGAGTACTGATATCACATAATGTAAATATCCATGACAATAATTCACATCCTCTGAATTCTAAAGAAAGACATCTTGAGTTTTTGCAAATATTTAAAATTGGTCTTCCCGAAAAGGCAAATTATAATGAAAGGCCTATTCGAATCGGTGATGATGTTTGGATTGGGTTTAACACCACAATTTCTAAAGGGGTTAATATTGGAAATGGAGTAATTATTGGGCATGGAAGTTTTGTAAAAAACGATGTTCCTTCTTATACAATTGTTGCAGGAAACCCTGCAGTAGAAATTGGTAAAACAAGTTAAAGAGATTAAAACAGAAAGATGGTTATGAAAATGAATAGATTTTTTCAGAGATTGAAAGCAATCCCATACCGGGTAGAAGTACTTTATCATCAGTATTTATATCCTTCAAAAGAGAATGATGCCAAAAATCCAAAAGTTTTAATGGGAAAAATATTGGCTGAAATGAATTCCCAGAAAAGCTCAATAAGTAAACTCTCTGAAGTGGAATTTCAGGTTTTTTCCCAATTTGGCGATGACGGTATCATTCAATATTTGGTTAAAAAACTGGATATTCCGTATTTAACTTTTATAGAGTTTGGGGTAGAAAATTACCATGAGGCCAATACACGTTTTTTATTGGTCAATAATAACTGGAGTGGGATGGTTATTGATGGGTCTGCAGAAAACATAAGAAAAATCAAAGGAGATGTAATTTCCTGGGGACAGGAATTGGTTGCCCTGGAAGCATTTATTGATGCAGAAAATATTAATGAACTGATATCGATATTTTTGAACATAGGGTTTAATAAAGAGATTGGCATCTTAAGTATTGACATTGATGGAATTGATTACTGGGTTTGGAAAGCTATAGATGTCGTTAACCCGGTAATTGTAATTATGGAGTATAACAGTTTATTAGGGAATGATAAACCTTATACTATTCCTTACGATCCAACTTTTGTACGAAATAATAGATACAATATCTTTTATTGGGGAAGTTCATTGCCGGCATTATGTGAACTGGCAAAGGAAAAAAATTATGCATTTATTGGCTGTAATCTTGCTGGTAATAACGCATATTTTATCAGAAGAGATAAGATGAATTCTTCAGTTACTGAATATGACTGTTCAGAAGGTTTTGTCATGTCTAAGTTTAGAGAACTGGTAGACGAAACTGGGTATCGACCACTTGCAAATGAACGGTTGGCTTATTTAAAAGGGTTGCCTTTATATAATATTAAAACGAATCAGATTGAAAATTTCGAAATATAAAAATATGTTTGGGTGCAATTATTAGTTATTAATCTAAAGATAAAGTAAAGACAATATGAACGTACTGATAATAGGTTCAGAAGGTTTTATTGGAAGTCATTGTGTGGAATATTATCTTGAGCAAGGCCATTCAGTTACAGGTGTAGATATCTGTAGTAAAGAGAATATAACTTACCCTTATTTTTTTCATGAACAGGGTAATGGGTACGACACCGTATTTCAGGATGTAGAATTTGATGTTTGTATAAATGCATCGGGTAATGGCAGTGTTCCTTTTTCATTTGAAAATCCATTGGCAGATTATACGGCGAATTGTAGTGAATTGTTTTCCTTGCTGCAGGCTATTCAAAAATTTAATAAAAGTTGTAAGATTATTCATCTGTCAAGCGCAGCAGTATATGGTACTCCCGAACAGTTGCCTGTAAAAGAACATTATCATACAAAGCCTCAGTCTCCTTATGGCTGGAATAAATTAATATCTGAGCATATTTGCATAGAATTTGTAAGGATTTATCAGCTTCAAATTGCTATTACCCGACCTTTTTCGGTTTTTGGTCCTGGCCTACGCAAACAATTATTCTGGGATATTTTTGAGCGCAGTAAACACAACTATAATATTGAGCTATGGGGTACTGGAAATGAAAGTCGTGATTTTATTTTTATTGATGATCTTATAAAAGCATTTGATTTGTTGTTAAAACATGCACCGATGCAAGGAGAAATATATAATCTTGCAACAGGTGAGGAAGTAAGTATCCGAACCGTTGCAACTTTATACTGTAATATGATAAACAGCGACATAAAAGTAGCATTTAACAAGAATGCAAGAATTGGTGACCCGCTTAACTGGAAAGCTGATATCAATAAGTTAACCCAATTGGGATTTTTGCCGGAGACAACTCTTGAAAATGGATTAAAGAAAACAGTTGAATGGATAATGAAGCAGTGAAACCGGAGTTAATTGTTTTCAGCCAGAATTCGGTTGGTGGTGTACAGAGTTATTATTATAATTTACTCAGGACCGACACTGAAAATAAGTTTTCTAAAATATGGATTTTGGCAGATGATTATTTTAACAACAATCCAAGACCACTAGAGCCCTTCAATACGGGTTTTGAAATAATATTCAATTACAGATCCGATACTTCAATATTTCATACATTAAAGAATTTTCAGAAATTAATTTCTGATAAACCCGGAATTGTACTAACCAACTTCCCTTTAGAACTGGCAGCAATGCATGTTTATAGAAAAAGGAGAAAAACTATTGGGTTTGTATGTCATGATGAGTATTTCTTACAGTTTGCCAAAAAATATGATTTTCTGATTGATTTTTTTATTGTACATAATCCATATTTTGGTTCAGCAATTCAGCAATTACTACCGCATCGTTCGGGTGACATCTATTATTTGCCTTATGGAATTGAGTTGCCTACAATAATTAATGAACTTAATACAACATGCCCCCTCAAAATTCTTGTGATTGCCCGGATGCAGAAATCAAAAGGTGTGCTGGATGTGCCGCTAATTATTGATTTACTTTCGGAGAAGAATATACCTGTAACGCTAACCATGGTAGGCGATGGCCCGGAAAAGGAAAAATTAACAAAGCATTTCAATGGTTATAATAATGTGGTAATAATCACTCCGTCATCTGAAGAGTTGACAGAACTCATGCCAAAGCATGATATTTTTTTACTTCCATCCTATCTTGATGGAATGCCGGTTTCTTTAATGGAAACGATGAGCAGTGGTTTGATACCGGTCATCAGTGATTTTAATGAAGGCATTAAACAAATTGTTTCAACGGATATTGGCTTTGTATTGCCAAAAGGAAATATAGAAGCATTTGTTGCAACTTTTATACAACTGCACCAGGACAGGGAATTGCTTAGACGGCTCAGAATTAATTCATTAAATTATGCTCGACAGCAGTTTGATGTTACTTCTAGAGCAAAAGATTATTACAGTTTTTTTGGAAAGTATAATAAATTAAAAAAGAAAACCAGGTACAGGTATATTCGCTATGGTCGTATTATTGACCATCCCGCTGTACCTTCATGGATGCATAAAAATTATTACAGATTATCAACTCTTATTAATAAAGTTTGGAAATAGTAAAGAAAAAACTCGTAATTATTTCTACCATGAATGGTTTCTCTTGGGGTGGTAGCGAAGAACTATGGTGGAATACTGCTATGTATGCACATCAACAGGGTTCCGATGTGCATGTTGTTGTTTTTAAGAATTCGCCTGTTCATAAAAAACTGTTTGCCCTTCAGCAGGAAGGGATTCAAGTTAATTTTATAGATAAAGAAGAAGCTGCTATTATTCCTTTATGGAAAAGAGTCTGGAGAAAATTGTTCAATAAACCTGCTTTATTGTATTACAAGGATAGGTTTTCCTTTGTTCAGAGCTTAAAGGCAGACCTCGTTTTACTTAATCAGGGAGCGACAACCGACATTACTTATATCCCCGATTTGAGAAAATTATTAGAGAACTTGCATACTCCATATGCAATATTGAATCATCATCATTTTGAATACGGTTCACTTTCTGGAGAACAAAAAAAAATACTGCTGGATGTCTTTCTTAAAGCATCCCATTTGTATTTTGTTGCCAATCGAAACAGAGAGGTACTTGAAAGACAGTTAGCTAGTATTTTTTCAAATGCACAGATTGTTAAAAATCCTGTAAATCTGATTCATAATTCTAACCTTGCATGGCCAAGTGAAGGGGTTCCCAGTTTTGCAGTAGTAGCAAGGTTTGATGTAAATTTTAAAGGGCAGGATATTCTATTGCAAGCATTGTCAGCAGATAAATGGAAGGCTAGGAATTTTGAATTAAACCTTTTTGGTCATGGGCCTGATGAAGTGTATATAAAACAACTTATTCAACTTTACAACCTTGAAAGAAAAGTTTTTCTTAAAGGCCACATTGATAATATTATCAATGTATGGCAGCATAACCACCTACTCATTCTGCCATCACTTTCAGAAGGTACGCCATTAAGTCTGGTAGAGGCAATGCTATGCGGGCGGCCATGTCTGGTTACGGATGTGGGCGATTCGGCTGCTTTAGTAAAAGATAACAAGACTGGCTGGATTGCTTATACTGCATCAGTAAAAGCTTTAGATGAAGCTCTTGAAAGAGCCTGGGCTCAACAGAAGGAATGGGAGATAATGGGAAAACTGGCACAAAAGGATGCTGAACAATTTATTGATATAAATCCGGGCAAAACCCTGTTTCATAAATTATTTCATACATGAGTCAAGCATTTGCAGCTAAAAAGGGCTACATGCCACAGTTAGATTCATTAAGGGCAATTGCAGTTTTTCTTGTTATAATTTCGCATTGGTTTGTAGAAGAACATTTTCTGAATCGTTATACATCTAATGGAATATTAGGGGTTACATTGTTTTTTGTTTTAAGTGGATTTCTGATTACAGGAATTTTACTAACCAGTAAGTCAACAATTGAAAACGGGGGTTCAGTTAAAAAAGCTTTTTCTACTTTTTACATTCGCCGTTCCTTACGAATTTTCCCTGTTTATTACCTTCTGCTGATTATACTTGTAATATTTAACATCTCAGCAATAAGAGAAAGTTTTTGGTGGCATTTTTTTTATGGCAGCAATTTCTTTTTTTGGATAAAGGGTGTATTTGCCGGACAGCTTTCACATTTCTGGTCGTTGGCTGTTGAAGAACAGTTTTATCTATTATGGCCAGCAGTAATTTTATTTACACCCAGAAAATATTTACAACAGTTATTATTAATTGGTATTGCAGGAGCAATAATGTTCAGGTATTTTATTGCTACACCCCAAAATGATATTGGACGGATTTTAATGCCGGGTAGCCTCGATTCATTTTGTATTGGCGGATTGCTGGCATTTGGCCGTCAATTTGCAACCAAATGGTATAGCTGGTATGTAAAGAAGAGAAATTATTTTCTCATTTTGGGTTTTGCAATTTTAGTTTTTGTACATACAAGTATATTCAAAAATATCAGCCCTTACACTTTTGTATGCTTTTATTTTTTGCTCATTTCATTTGCTTTCGGATTTCTAATAGACCGTGTTGCTGATACAGTAAGGTTTCGACCTGTAAGTTTAATTCTCAGCAACAAAATTCTTACATATATCGGTAAGATAAGTTATGGCATTTACCTGTTTCATAATTTTATTCCTTATTTCTATGGCTTTGAATTACCAACTGTTTTACAACCTATTTCGCAATATATAATACAGTTCTTCCGCTTAGTGATATTGATTGGTATTTCTTCCCTTTCTTGGCATTTATTTGAAAAACCACTTTTGAGATTTAAAGACAGGTTTACCTATAAACCAAATCTTAATTCCGTTATTCCTTCTTAAAATGAGCTTTTCTATTATTATATGTACTTATAACCCTGTATCGGTAATCTTTAAACGTTTATTAAATGCAATTCTTGCATTTGATGAAATGTCCCCGGATTATGAAGTAATTATCGTAGATAATAATTCATGTGTTCCTTTATCTGAAAATAAAGAAGTGCAATCTTTTTTAATTTCAAAAAAAAAAGTAACATTAATTTCCGAAAAAATACCGGGCTTAACTTCGGCACGTTTGGCAGGTATCCGGCAGGCACAAAGTGAGTGGGTTGTTTTTTTTGATGACGACAATGAGCCGACAACAGACTATTTAATCAGAGCAGCTGAAGCAATTGTATTATACCCTCAAGTCGGTGCCTGGGGTCCTGGCACAATCAAAGTTGTTTATACACAAGATAATGACAAGTGGTTTGAAACAAAGAAGGAAATTTTTCAGGAGCGTAAAGAAGTCAAAAATGTTTTTGCTAAGGAGCAAATATGGCAATCCTTTTACCCATATGGAACAGGACTGATAATTAAAAAAGAGATTGCAGTTAATTATTCTCAAAGGGTTCAAATAGGCCGGTATACATTGACAGATAGAAAAGGAAAAAGTCTTGCCAGTGGCGGAGATGTACAATTGGTGTTTACTGCAATTGAGATGGGGTTTGAAGCCGGTTCAATTGTTGGAGTCTGCTTAAATCACCTGATTGATTCATCAAAAGCCAATCTGAGCTACCTTCAAAGACAACAATATGGAACAGCATCAGCCTATGTTATGGCTTTCAACCAAGTGTTTCAAAACAATAAGATCATGTCAGGCAGAGTTTCCAATTGTGGCATCCTTAAAAAAGTGTACAGTTTATACAGAATTCATTATGCTGCATTAAACAAGAAGGATTTTAAACTTTTAATGGCAACTAAAATGGGAGAAATGAATGCGGCTGTATTAGCTATGGAAACATCCAAACCGATTTTTTTAAAATTGTATGAAAAAATGATCAATGCCTAATACTCCAATTCTTTTTATCATTTTTAATCGCCCAGATTCAACTAAAAAAGTATTTGAAGCAATTGAGCAGGCAAAACCATCCCGTTTATACATTGCTGCCGATGCACCTCGTACAGGTAATTTAAATGATGAAGCAAATTGCAAACCAGCACGAGCTATTACAGAAAATATTAACTGGCCCTGTGAAGTAAAACGCTTGTATCAGAAAAAAAATCTTGGTTGTGGCCTTGCTGTGAGTGAAGCTATTAACTGGTTTTTTTCGCAAAATGAAGAAGGGATCATTTTGGAAGATGATTGTTTGCCACATCCTGACTTTTTCATATTCGCTTCTGAAATGCTTGATAAATTTCGCGATAATAAAAAAATTATTTCTATCAACGGTTCAAACCTGGGTTATCATTTAAAAGACGGCAACAGTTATACATTCAGCCGTTTTATGAATATGTGGGGATGGGCTACATGGAAGGATCGTGCGGGCGAAATTGACTATAAGATAACTGATTGGAAAAATCAAAACAAACCTCTTTTTTGGCTGTATAAGCATCTGAGACAGTACCTGTTTGATCTTGATCTGAACTGGTATAAATTTTGGGGTATCAAATTTGATAAAGTTGTTGAAGATGAAAAATTTACATGGGACTGGCAATGGATGTATCATCAGTTAAAGAACAGACAATTGTCTGTAGTGCCTGCAACAAATCTGGTTAGTAATATTGGTTTTGATGAGGATGCAACACATACTATTGAAATAAACAATCCGGCAGCAAATATCCCAACAGCACCAATGCAGTTTCCATTTATACATTCAGTGCATATTCAACCGGATTTTGTTTATGAAGAACACTTTGTAAAATGGGTCTGGTGTTATCAGAAAAGATTGCCATCAACATTTTACATTAAACAATTTATTTCAACGATTATTAAAGGAAAATAAGAATTCTTATTTAAACAAAGACAGGTATAAATGAAACAGGTTAAAAAATATATAATACAAAAAATAAATAATATTTTGAAGCATACTGAACTGTATGCAGCAAGCGATAATTTAAAACGTAGATTGGATAGAACTGTTCAATTACAATATTTAATTACGCCGGATATTTTACCTTTTTCTAAAAAGGCTACCCAGATATTCAAAACAATTAATTTTGACAAAATACATACCGATACAAATCTGGATATTTCAAAGAATGATCTAATGTTTTTATTCTGGCTGCATCAAACAAGTTCTATTGAACATGCTTTAACTGGTTATTTCAAATCGGGATTAACCCAGGTTAATACAGTTAATGAACTATTAGACAAACACTTCGCAGACTCTAAAAAAATAAATATTTTAGATTTCGCAAGCGGGCATGGAAGGGTCAGCAGGTATTTTAAAAATATTTTTCCTGCGAACCAGATTACGGTAGCCGATATCAAGGATAATGCAGTTTCTTTTCAAAAAGATATTTTTGGGTATAAAGGATTTACCGTGCCATCAAATCCCTTAGATATGAATTATAAAGACCATTTTGATTTTATATTAGTTAGTTCATTATTTACTCATCTTAATATAGACCTGTTTACTAAATGGATAACTGCTTTGGGTGAATTACTAAACAAAAATGGCGTTTTGGCAATTTCTCTTCATCTTTTAAATACAAATTCTGACGACTTCCGGTACACAGAGAAAAGTGAAGATGATCTTTTTCCCGAAACTTCAGAGAGTTTAAGAGGAAAAAATATTTATGGTCTAACTTATATAAGTAGAAAATCATTTACTGAAATTTTAGAAAACAATCTTGGATTTAAATATGAAATTATTGATGAACATGATTGGGCGGGTTCACAGGTGTTATTTTGTATAAGGAGGATAGCATAGCAATAGATCTGTTTTAATAGTTAAAGATATTGATGAATAAAATTTCAATTGTCACACCTAGCTTCAACCAGGGTCATTTTATTGAAGAAACTATCACCAGTGTATTGGATCAGCAGTATCCAAACCTGGAGTATATTATTATTGATGGGGGCAGCACCGACAATACGGTAGAGATCATAAAAAAATACGCAACGCATGTAAAATACTGGGTGAGCGAAAAAGATGCAGGGCAGGCCAATGCCATCAACAAAGGACTGCAGCATTGTACCGGCGAAATATTTAACTGGCTCAACAGCGATGATTATTTAGAACAGGGTGCCTTGCAAAAAATTGCGCAGGCTTTTGCAAATGAACGAGTACAAATGGTTGCCGGCAAAGTGCGAAATTTTTCGGTAGATGACGAAGAGATCATTAGTAATCAAAACCTGTCGGCCGAAGGATTAATGTGCTGGAAACCCGGGGTGCAATTTGTACAGCCCGGTGTATGGATGCGAAAAGAGCTGCTTCAAAAATGCGGTGGTATTGATGAACAGTTTCATTATGCATTTGACTGGGACCTGTATATCCGTTACCTGTACCATGCACCTCTTGTAAAGGAGATACCCGATCTGCTGGTGCATTTCCGTTTGCATGAACAATCCAAAACACAGTCTCTAAGCGAACGTTTTTATATTGAAGAAAGAAAGATCATTGAAAAGATCAGCCGGCTTGCAGACTTTGCAAGATTACACAAAGCCTGTACCTATAAGATACAAAAAACAGAGTGGACTGAATTGCTTTCGTATCAATCCAGACTGAACAGTTCTTTTTTACAAAAAAGTCTGCAGGTGTTACAGCAAATGCCGAAATATAATAAGGTAAGTTTCTCCAGGCAAACCGCCGGTGCCATCAAAGCTTTTTGGCAAAACCAGAAAATATGAATATGCCTGCACCTAAAAAGAAAATTATATGGCTTGCACACGAGGCCAACCAAAGCGGTGCCAATATTGCCCTGCTGGAATATGTGGATGCATTGCAGGATGTTTATGTCTTTCATATTATTCTTCCGCATTGCGGAAATATGAAAGCAGCTTTACAGCAAAGAAATATTTCCTGTTCAGTGATTCATCAATACAACTGGGCGCAAAATATTGCCTGGTGGGATTGGTTCAGATGGTGCAGGATCAGGCTCCGTACCCTGCTGGCAATACTGAAAACAAAGCAATTACTGATTAAAGAAAAGGCTGATCTTGTTTTTACCAATACGCAGGTTCCCTTTGTGGCGGCTGTTGCTGCCCGTAATTTAGATATACCGCATGTATGGTGGATACATGAATTCGGGCAGGAAGATTTTGGTTTTAAAATTGGCTGGGGCAACCCGGCAGGGGCTTACCAAAAAATGCAGCGTTGGAGCCGGTTGATCATCTGTAATTCGCAGGCAGTAACAACTAGATTTCAGCAACTGATGCCCGATGCCTGTATCTGCAACCTTTACCAGCCGGTAAGCTGGAAAGGAAATTATACAACCGAAATAAAAACTGCTAAATTCCTGATGTTCGGACAAATCACTCCATCAAAAGGGCACTGGGAAGTTTTGCAGGCCATGGTTGCCAACAAACAGAAATCTCTACCAGTTGCTGGTTTGCATATTAAGGGCCCCTGCGAAAACAAAACATACCTGGATGAATTATATCAGCTTGTGCGTGAAAATAATTTGCAGGACGATGTGCATATTGAAACAGGTTTTTTTGTTAAGGAAGCAATCATGCCTCAGTATGAAGTTTTGCTGGTGGCCTCCCGTTCGGAAGCATTTGGTAGGGTAATAGTAGAAGCAAATAAAGCCGGGTTGAAAGCAGTTGTAAAGAACTGCGGTGGTGCACCCGAACTGGTGAATGAAACAAACGGATTATTATACAACACCGAAGCAGAACTGCAACTTATTTTAGCGGGTGAAAAAAAAATGCCGGAAGGCATTTCAAATATGAATTATAGTGAAGCCGAAGAAATTGAAAAACTAAAGCAGCTGCTGAACGAAATTATATGAGCGAACAGCAGCCATTATTTACTATTGCTACCATTACTTACAACTCAGGTAAATGGGTAAGGCAGGCCATTGAATCGGTACTGGCATCTTCTTTTACCGATTTTGAATTACTGATATCAGATGATTGCTCAACAGATGATACCTGGGAAATCATTCAGCAATACAATGATCCACGTATACGTGCCTGGCGCAATGAAAAAAATATGGGAGAGTATCCCAACCGCAACAAAGTATTGCAGCAGGCTAAGGGAAAATATATTTTGTATGTGGATGGGGATGATATTTTGTATAAAGATACCTTGCGAAATTTAAGTGAATACATCAGCGCTTTCCCCGGGGCAGGTATGTTCTGGGGTTTAAACCCTCAGCATTTCCCCTTTTTTATTTTTCCATACCAGGTTTTGCCTAGGCAAAACATGAAGCTGATCTATTGTACATTGATTCCAATTGCTGAAATTGGTTTTGGCGAGGTGCTATTTGATAAGGCATCATTGCTAAAAATCGGGGGATTCAGTACAAAATACAAAACAGGCGATACTTTTATTAAGAAAAAGCTGGCAATGATGGTGCCGGTAGTTTATGTGAATATTGGATTTATGTTCTGGCGACAAAGTCCTCAGCAGGCTTCAAAACTGGTTACAAAAGGTTTCAAAGGTTTTATGGAAAGGGTTTCTATAGACAATACCATAATCAATGATCCCGATTTCCCCTGTACAGATGCAGATAAAGAACTTATTGTAACAAATCTTAAAATAAGCCGGATAAAACTTGCCTTTAGTGCTACCATTTTAAAGGGGAATCTGATCGAATTTTTCAGGTATTTAAATAGGTTGAAAATCCCATTCTCAGATTGTAAGTATTTATTTAAAAAAGGCGATTACCGCTATTCTCCGGCAGTAAAATTAGAGGAGCCTTTATCTAATGATTATCATATCAATGCAAATAGCTGAAGATGCATTCTAAAATTATTTTTCACCTTACCCGTCTTTATGTATTTTTTTTTGTTTTTTGGAAAAAACTTACTGGCGACCCTTGGAAAAAAGTTGAAGGTATATATTTGCCGATAACAAATGATATTGGATTCAGCACTTTACGTTGGATCATTAATGGTAAATACGAAGAAGGTGAAATAAGAATTATTAAAACTAAGCTACATAAGGGCGATATTGTTTTAGAGATTGGAACGGGACTGGGTTTTGTTGCTGCATTTTGTTGTAAAAGAACCGGGCCAGAAAATGTATATACTTTTGAAGCGAATCCTGAGAATGTAAAAAAAGCTGTCAGAGTTTTTGATAAAAATACAGTAAACCCATTTCAACATAACGCATTACTTGCGGAAAAGGAAGGGTTTATTGAATTTCCTGTTAATAAAAAAAACAGACTTGCTTCTTCGCTGTTTGACGAAACAGAAAATATGGTACTGGTGCCAGTGATTTGCCTGAACGATTTTATCGAATATATGAAGCCTGATTTTTTAATTATGGATATTGAAGGAGCGGAGTATGATATTTTTAAAATCATTCATTTTCAAACCATCCGTAAAATTCAGTTTGAATTACACCCAACCATATTAGGCTCACAAAAGTGCCTTGAAATATTTATGATACTCGAGGAAGCCGGATTTAAAAAAGACTATAAGCTTTCGGATGATCATAATTTTTATTACCAGAAATAATTCAGTTTGAAAGTAATCCAGGTCCTTAATCATTTTCTTCCGCAGCAAACTGCAGGTACTGAAGTGTACACATGGGCTTTGTGCAAACAACTACAGCAAAAAGGGGTGGATGTTGAAATTGTTATTCCACATGCTGGTGAGCAGCTGTCAGTCTCTTATGAATATGACGGGCTGCAGGTTTTTCAATATGCCGAGCCATCAGTAGTTGACCGTTCACTCATCATGGGTTTTAGAAAACCAGATGGCTTACAAATATTTGAAACGTATATAAAAAATATAAACCCATCTATTGTTCACTTTCATGAACTGGCAGGCAGCAATGGTATTACGTTGCACCATATCATGGCCTCAAAAAATGCAGGTGCCAAAGTAGTGATGACTTTTCACCTGGCCGGTAATACCTGTAAAACAGGAAACCTATTGTATAAAGAGCAGGTGCTGTGCGATGGGTTAATCCGTTTACAAAAATGCAGCAGTTGTTATCTGCATGCAAAGGGAAACAGGGCGCTGAATGCTTTACTGCTCCCTGTATCATCTCTATTCAATGAATTGGGCATTGATACAACCAAATGGAACAGTAAAACTGGCACTGCTTTAGGCACTGTGCACCTTATTGAAAGGCTGAAGAAAAATTTTGAAACACTGGTACAGCATTGCGATAAATTGGTGGTACTTACAGATTGGTATAAAAAGATTTTATTGCTAAACGGTGTACCTGCAGAAAAGATCTTTTATGTGCCGCAGGGCTTACCGTTTGAACTAAGTCTGCCGACTGTTGTTGACAAACGTGAAAAAACAGTGCCACTAAGATTAGTTTCTTTGGGACGCATCAATCCATTCAAAGGTTTGCACCTGCTAATTGAAGCCATAGAGCAACTGGACTATGAAAAGATTGAACTGGATATTTATGGCAACTCAGATGATGAAGTCTATGAAACAGGCTTGAGAAAAAGAACCAAAAAACAGACCAATATTCATTGGAAAGGAAAACTACCACAAGCAGCTGTGGTGAGTACTATGCAACAATATGATGCATTGTGTTTATGTTCTACTTTTTCCGAAATGAGTCCATTGGTTATACAGGAGGCTTTTGCGGCAGGAATTCCGATTATTGCAAGTAATGTTTATGGAAATGCAGAACAAATAGCACATGAGGTAAACGGCTTGTTATTCCAGTTCAAAAGTGTTGAATCACTTAAGACCCAATTGGAAAGATTGTTAAATGAACCTGCATTGCTGGTCAAACTCAATTCAAATATCAAAGCTCCGAAAGGGTTTAAAGAAATCGGGGATGCATATACTGAACTATACGAGTCATTGTTGTTAGTTAATTAATTATTGTTCAGTGTCAAGGGATCAACAGCTACTTTTTATTACGACTAGCAATCTGGCCACAAATCCCAGGCTGTTAAAGGAATTGAAACTGGCAAGTGAAAATGGGTTTGCGACAACAGTTATTTTATTTAAAATAGGCAACTGGAGTGATGAACAAGATATACTATTACAATCTTCTTTTAAAAGTACAAGATTTATTCAGTTGTCTGCATTGAGACATCCTTTCTTTCCGTGGTTTTTAAGCTCCCTATTGGAAAAAGTATTTCGGAAGATTCCTTTGCGTTTCCTCAATGATAAAATGCTGGCCATCGCAAGTGGTAAGCGAGCTTGGTTGATCTTACGTTGTATTAATCGGCTTGATATTTCATTTGATTGGATAATTGCGCATAATCCAGCAACATTTTACCCGGCGCTGGTTGCTGCTGAAAAAAATCGTGCCCGTTTGGGAATTGATATAGAAGACTATCATCCGGGAGAAACAAATGATTCCAAACTTAAAAGTATTTTACTGGAGTTAATGAGCAGGGTGCTTCCAAAGGCTGATTACTGTTCGTATGCTGCACCAATGATATTGTCCGAAACCATTCTTCATATTTCTTTGCCTAGCACTAAACAATTAACCATTCTGAATGGATTTGAAGGAACCGAATTTACTCCACCAATAGTTAATGACAAGGCGGCATTGCAGCTTGTATGGTTTTCTCAGAATATCGATGTTAACCGCGGGCTGGAAAATATCATTTCAGTAGCTAACAAGTTATATCCCTTAGTAGAACTGCATTTGATTGGAAATCTTAAGCCCGGCTTTGAACAACTTTGCTTGAAAAACAAAACAGGTATTATCCTTCATAAGCCTCTTCCACAAAAAGAATTGCACGCATTTTTATCAATGTTTGATATTGGATTGGCGATTGATATACCTGTTGACAGAAACAGGGAACTTGCATTGACAAATAAAATTATAGCTTATGCCCAGGCTGGATTATTTATTGCTGCCACTCACACGCCTGCACAGGACCAGTTTCTAATAAACAGTGAGCTTTTCTTTTTACAATTTGGACAATCCGTAACAGAAGTGGAAGCAGCATTTAGGACATTGGGTATAAAAAAACAGGAAATCAGGGAATCCAAAAAAATGGCATTTAAACAAGGACGTGTATATGATTGGGAGCAATTGTCAATTCCTCTTTTAAATAAATGGAAGGAACATTCTACCGGAGGTTTGACAGTATGAGTGAAAAGAGAAAAATACTGATTATTTATCCGCATTACCCACCCTCCAACTTGGCTGGTGTACACAGAGCAAGACTGTTGGCTCAACATTTGCCTTCCTTTGGATGGGAACCTGTAATACTGACCGTGCATGAGGATTATTATGAAGAAGAAATGGACTGGAACCTGCATCAACTCTTACCTGCAGGTCAAAGAATCGAAAAAGTAAAAGCATTCCAAGTAACAAGGCCAAGACTGATTGGAGATATCGGGTTACGTGCATTTTTCCAGTTGCGCAAAGCTGCATTGAAATTATTAAGAGCGGAACATTTTGATTTTATATATATACCCATTCCTTCATTTTATGTAGCACTGATTGGTCCATACCTTTACAGGAAAACAGGTGTGCAATTTGGGATTGATTATATTGATCCCTGGATTCACCAGTTCCCGGGGTCGGACAAAAAATTATCAAGACATTGGTGGACAACTGAACTTGCTAAATGGCTAGAACCAAGAGCATTGAAAAATGTGAGCCTGGTAACAGGTGTGGCTGAAGGATATTATAAAGGTGTACAGGATAGAAATCCGGGGTTATTAAAAACCTGTTTATTTGCTGCCATGCCTTATGGCGGGGAGATACAGGATCATATTGGTTTAAAAGGCTTGGGCGTTAAACCATACCTGTTTTCGAAAAATAAAAAACTTCAGTTCATCTATGCAGGTGCAATGTTGCCCAAAGCTTATGGACCACTTGAAGCTTTGTTTAAAGCCATCGCTTCCAGCCCTGATGAATTCTGTGAAGTAGAATTTCATTTTATAGGATCCGGAAAATCACCCATCGATTCACTTGGTTATAATATAAAACCACTTGCAGAAAAATATCAACTTTGGCAATCAGTAGTTTTTGAATACCCCAAACGTATTCCATATCTTGATGTTTTGATTCATTTGGACATTGCAGCTGCTGTATTTATTTTGGGAAGTACCGAGCCTCATTATACCCCATCAAAAACCTACCAAGCAGTGCTTAGTGGCAAACCAATCATGGCTGTGTTGCATTTGGAAAGTACCGCAGTAGACATTATTCGTTCAACAAATGCAGGATTAGTACTTGATTTTAAAGGGGAGGAGGGTCTTGATAAAGTGGAGCAGCAATTTCCAGGCTTCTTAATTGAGTTTAAAGAATTCCTGAGAAATTACAAGGAAGAGCAGGTGAACAGAGAATATTTTGAGCAGTATTCTGCAAAATCAGTTACCCAAAAGTTGGTTTTACTTTTAAATAAAATTGTCCCATAATATTTATGCCTCAGATATATATCAAATTTCCTAAAACTGGTTTGGGGAATTTACTATTAGTTTGGGCCAGAGCAATTGTTTTTGCAAAAATGAATAATATGCCCTACTATACTTCATCGTGGTGGGGTTTACGATGGGGTGCATTGTTAAGAAGAGAACAAAAAAAGCGATTGTACTGGGGATACTTTATTGAAACACCTTTTCTTAAACAAATACAGCTTTTGTTGCAATATAGATTTGGAAAGACAATAATTGAGCCTCCAATGCAAATTATTCCTACTGATAAAAAAAATAAACAGTTGTATGTTTTTAACAATGTTATAATACAAAATGATTTATTTGGGCATTTGAGGGATTACCATTCTTTGATTTCAGATGAATTGAATAAAATATTGACATCTAAGATGAAAAATATATTGCATAAATCTCAACCACCTGTTATTGGATTGCATATTCGAAGGGGGGACTTTAAAAAAGGTAACCCTATTACTGAAAATGAATATTTTGTAAAGGGAATTAATTTAATAAGGTCTATTTCAGGCTGCAAACTGCCAGTAACCATTTTTACAGATGCCACTAAAAATGAGATTGAGGATGTTTTATTATTGCCTGAAGTTTATTTAGCAGATAACAATCCAGATATTATTGATATTATTTTATTGAGCAAAAGCAAATATATGCTTTTATCGCAAAGCAGTACATTTAGCTATTGGGGAGCATTTTTGTCGAATGCGATTGTAATAAGGCCTGCAAATGATTGGCAAGATTGTATAAAACAAAATAACAATGAAACTGGTTATTGCGAAATTAAATGGGATTATGTAAATGAAGATTCTACAAAATTTCTTACTTCAATGCTTATTAGTGAAGGCATTTTAGTAAATAAATAAATCGAATTAAAAGTTAAATTTGAAGATGTCGATAAAAAACAAAATAAATAAAATATTAAGAAAATTAAATGTTGAATTACATGGACTAAGTTATTTACAATCACTTGCAAAAGGGGATTTTAAAAACAATGAACTTGATTTATTTAAAAGAATATTCAATGAGGATAAGATTTTGATATATGATGTGGGTGCAAATAGAGGATTAATGATAGAAAACTATTTGACTGTTTTCCCAAATAGTGTTATTCATGCATTTGAGGCTTATCCTCCATATGCAGACAAACTCCAATTGAAATATTTAAATAATAAATCAATAATTGTTAATAACTGTGGAATTTTGGATAATGTTGGCGAAATGACGCTTAATGTAAATAAAAGTATCGATACCAGTTCATTTCTTGTTTCATCTAAAACTGGATTAAATTCAGACAGTCAAGTCAAAACAATTTCACAAGTAAATGTAGCAACTATTACTATCGATAACTATGCTATTAAAAATGAGCATGGAAGAATCAATGTTCTTAAATTAGATATTCAGGGAAGTGAATTAAAAGCTTTAGCTGGAGCTAAAAATTTGCTGAATGAAAAAAAAATTGATTTCATTTTTACTGAGACATACTTCATAGAACAGTATAAAAATCAACCTTCTTTTTTTGATATAGCAAATTATCTTTTACCTTTTGGTTATGTATTACAAGATATTTATAACCCTATTTATGGTAATGGAAAATTAGCGTGGTGCGATACA
>CALRKF020000029.1:0-36947 GCA_943367825.1 Chitinophaga pinensis | reverse complement strand
CTGTGAAGTAGTCACCAAAAAACTACTAAACAAATTTTTGTGAGGATCGTGGCAGGAGGTACACTGTACTTTTGAATTATCAAGATGTACTGGTGGAGTAATGGCTGTAGGCGTTTTTAATTGACCATCGGTGGTAGCAAGTGCAGCATTGTACAAAAAAGAAATCGGATGATCATTTGATAAGTCGGTGGAGAGGTTTTTTGTGCCAGTTGGCATCACTGTAACACCTCCAGCAAAACTTATGGCGGGACCATTTACAATGTTTCCAAGTGCTACAGTACCATCGTGGCAGGAAAGGCACAATACAGATGTACCATCCGGCTGACCTGGAATAGCATTCAAAGTAGAACTTGAATAAAGTGTATATACTGCCCCTGAATTAGTATGATTCCACAGTGGTACTGCTGGCGCTGCATTGTGGGGCGTATGACAAAATTTACAAATTTCGGTTTCTGTAGCAGCTTTAACATTTCCAGGTGTGCTTGAAACAGAAAGGTTATGCTTTGTGGTAACAATTGTTTGTCCGAGAGAAATAGTATTAGATCCTACTAACACTAACAATTGAAATATAAATAATAAATAATTTTTCATTTTTTCGTTACTATGTTTACAAGAGAAAATATTTGAATTCTTGAATTATAACTATCGGCAACATAAATATTGTTGCTAGGATCAATAAAAATACCTGCAGGCATCCAAAATTGTCCTTGTTCACGACCTTGGGCACCGAACGAATAAAGGAACTGGCCTTTATTATTAAATATTTGCACAAGATGAAAGAGGGCATCTGTTACATAAATATTACCATAAGAATCCGTAGCAATTCCTTTGGGCAATGAAAAAGAGCCTGACACATTTCCAGCTTGTCCAAATGCCAGTATAAAATTTCCATTTTCATCAAAAAGTTGTATTCGATAATTGAGTGCATCTACAATATAGGCCCAACCAGTTTTGTCAATCCATATTGAAGTTGGGAAATTAAATTCTCCGTCCCCTGCTCCTCTTTTGCCAAATGATCTTTTTTTATTACCATTTTCATCCAAAATAGTAACACAATGAGCGGCTGTTTCCACTACCCATATTTCGTTTTTTACAGCAGAAAAAGCTATACCAGTTGGTTGTTTGAATGCAATACTATCTGAAAAAGTGCGAACTGATTTTTGGTCAGCACTCAATTGAAATATTTTATTCATCCTCGAATCTGTAAATAGAAACCCCCTGTCTGAAAAAGAACAAATCGATACCAAGGATTGGAAATTAAATTTTTGCCTAGTAAAGACCTTAGGGACAGTGGCAAGATTGTTTTTTATTGCAAATACATTTGCATTGCCTTGATCTAGCACCCAAATGGATGTAGGATTTGAGGCAACGACAGACATTGGTTTATTAAATTGAACGGGCGTTGTATTATTAATTCCAGCAATTCTTCCAAGTACGTAGCCAATTCCATGCTTTTTCTTAAAGGCATTTTTGTTAGTGGTCGGAAATTGGCCTAGCCATTGCACTTCAGCAGATTCAATTTCTGGTTGGATATGATTATTTTCCTGAGAAAATACTTTCATTTCCAGCAACATAAATAGTAATAAAATAAAATATCTATACATAATTGCCTGATACCAAACCAGCTAATTTTTAAGAAATAAAGCTAAAATGATTATTACAAAGAGGATATGACGATTGTCATGAAAATATTGACAAAAATCACTTTCTTGCCTGATTCAGGTCATGAGGCATATAATTAACTATTATTAACTATGTGTATTATTTCAATTTCCTAATCAATTACACATCATGAAAAAAACACAGCTTATAGCTACCCTCTGCGGTTTTACTTTTCTTTTGCTAGTTTCATATACTAGCTCTTCACAAAGCACTGCTTTTAAATATATTGGCGCTGCCAAATGTAAAATGTGCCATAATTCTGAAGCAGCCGGCCAACAATATAAAATTTGGGCAGCCTCTTCACATGCCAATGCAATGAAATCACTTGCTAGTGAAAAATCATTAGAATATGCTAAAAAAAATAATATAGCCGACCCAACTAAAGAGGCCAAATGTGTGAATTGTCACAGTACTTTTGGACCCGCCAACGCTGCATTGATATCCGAGGAAGTAGAGTTAAATGTTAATGAAGGGGTGTCCTGCGAAACATGTCATGGCCCGGGCAATTCATACAAAACCAGGGCTATTATGCTTGACCTTGCTAAGAGTAAAGAAAACGGTCTTATTTTGCCAGAAAAGGCAGTATGTGAGAAATGTCATAACAGCACTGAAAATCCATTTAATAAACCCTTTGATTTTGAAGCAGCCAAAAAAATTATTGCCCATCCTAAACCTAAAGAATAGTAATTATTATTATGGATGCTGTAATAAAATAGTATTTAAATAAATTTTGCCACTCAAGAAACAAATAAAATTCCCTGCCTGAATTAGGCAGGGAATTTTATTATTAAGGCCATTCAATTATTTCAACGCTTGTTTGTATTGAGAGAAATAAACAACTTTACCATTTCTGATACCATTTATATCTGAATACTTTGCTGAATCAATGCGTCCTGTAGCATAGGTGTCTATCTCTTTATACCAGGTAATGATATAATCCATACTGTCTTTCACAGAATGATTTTTTGTCCATACTTCCATCGATACTTTAACACTACTCAAACTATCTCTTGATTTTTTCCACATACCAATCAATGAATCGGTACGACCGTTAAAAATAAACCCGGTTGCTCCTTCTACACTCATACTATCGCCCATGGTAGTACGCATAGATACCATATCTGCGGCTTCCCAATATTTATAAGTATTTAATACAAGTAACAAATTAGAATCCGATACATTATTGGTAAAATTGGAGGTATAGCCTGCCTCATAAGGCAACTTTATTGTACTGCTGGTACTACTAGCAGCTGGGCTACTTGCCTTTTCATTACAAGCAGTAATAATAATGGCACATGCAATTAAGGGGAACAAAAGTCTTTTCATTTGTAAAATAGTTTAATGGTAAAAAATGATTGAAATAATTGTCTCGCAAGGGATATAAAGTGTGGGAGTCAGATATAGGTTCGGTAAAGTAGACAGAATAAACCAGAAATGCAAGTACATTCGCAAATGCAGCTAAAATATGCAGTCTAGTCCTTAGAATATATTTATTTTTGCGCTCGCATATTTAGGGCTGTTAGCTCAGTTGGTTTAGAGCACCACGTCGACAACGTGGGGGTCACTGGTTCGAGCCCAGTACAGCCCACAATACTGTAAAAAGCCTTTTACATTTTTTTGTAATAAGGCTTTTTTATTATCCTTAGCTTGTGGAAATACCAGCGTTTCCTTTACCATCGTGAAGACTATAGTTTAATGTTCTTATATCCCTTTTTTTCACTTCAAATCAAGTATTGCTGAATGCAATGATGCTGAAACGATTTTCTTTGATTGCAAACAAAGTGCTGCGGCCCTGGTGCCGGCAAGCATACAGGTAGTAAGATTTTTTTGAAGTAACCAACCATATAGAAAACCAGCGAAAAAATTATCGCCTGCTCCATTACTATCCACTATCGGCACCTGCATAGCTTCCTGCTCTATCCAACCCTCGGTAGGAGAAAGCAAACTAGCTCCCGCTTTACCATGTGTACAAACGACTAATTTTTTGCCGTTCAAAATAAATTTCTCCATTAGAGAACGGTAGTCGGCAAGCCGATCACTACTCAGGTGAATATATGCTGCAGCATCGATAAAAGGTTGATGATAATCACTAACGCCATCATAATCATGTAAGTCGGTCCAAACGGGTTTTCCAGATGCTGCCACTGTAGCAGCCCAAGGTCGGCAATAGGAAATTATATTGAGCACAATAATATCGTGTATGCTTAACTGTTGCTCTAGATATTGTGCCGGGAGTTCTATAGGACTCGTACTGTTCGTGATAAAAATAGAAATGCGTTGCCCTTGTGGATCCATTAAATTAATATGTCTTTCTGTACCTGTTGGATCTGTAAATAGTTGGTGACTCACACCACTATTTTTTAAATATAGACGGATTTGATCTCCCCAGACATCATTACCGCAGGTACTGATTAGATGAACAGGAATATTTAACTGGTGCAAAGCAATGGCTTTAGCAGTTCCTGTACTACCCGTTGTTTCCTGAAATCCACATTGGTGGATGGTGATAGGAGTAGGAGCAGGAAGTTCATTGAGGTAAACAATATGATCATAGGTGGTACCACCGATGATAAGAACAGAAAGTCGTGTTTCCATAATTGTAAGAATTATTTTTAGGAAATAGGATATAATAAATACGGCTGTATTTGTTCCATCCATTGCTCTGCAATATTCACATCAATCTGCTGGTACTCACTGATATGCTTGAAAGCCTGCTTAATTCCAAGTAATTTATCTAAGTGACTGCTACCAGATGGATTTGCTACAGTTGGATATAGTCTTTCCTTAACCGCAATAGGGTATAATTGAATTAATGTGTTTATTAAAAAAATACCGAATTCAACTGGCTTTAATAAATCAAAGTTTTTTATTTCAATGTTCATTCCAAAACAGACAATTCCAATATACAATCCATCTGTTGGAATAAATTCGCAGGCTGTACATTCAATAGCTGTATGTTTCTTTTCATGAATAGCCTTTATCAAGGCTTCGCTATTCATCCATGGTGCTCCTATGCGCATAAATGGAGCATCTGTACCCCTGCCTTCACTTATATTCAATCCTTCCAATAATCCTGTACCTGGATATAAAAAAGCAGTTTGAATGGATTTTATTGCTGGTGAAGTAGGGACAAAATTAAAATGATGAACAGCCGTAAAATGACGTTCATATCCTTCCATTTTAATTACTTGTAATGGACATCCTGGAATCTTGATAGCCGCAAAATAAAGTGCCAGTTCTCCCAATGTAGTACTATGACGTATTGGTATATTCCAACGGCCTATAAAAGAGGAACAATTTGTTTCATCTAACCAGGGACCTTCCACTTTTGAAAGATCTGCCCCTATAGGATTAGGTCGGTCGAGTATCAATAATTTAATATTATAGTTCGCTGCCGATTCCATAGTATAGGTCATGGTCCATAAATAAGTATAGAAACGGCATCCAATATCAGGCAGGTCAAATAACAATAAGTCGAGATCGGCTACATCTTTTGCACTAGGTGCTAATTTATCGCCATATAAACTTATAATGGGCAAACCCGTTAGTGCATCCATTGCATCTTCTTGTTCTACTCCATCTGCACCAATACGAGCAATGCCATGCTCAGGTGAAAATAATTTAATAAGCTGCAGGCCTACCGATTGAATAGCAACGCGACTCGGTATTCCATCCTTTGTTGTAGCAGCATCGTTAGTAACCAATCCAATCCTTTGGCCTTTGTATAAAGATGCGTCCCGAATCAATACATCTACACCAAACAGGAATCTGTTTATCATTTCTTAATATATATACTACTAAAATAACCCATTCAAATTAAAAAATAAATTGTAGTTTGTACACTATTCATATACACTAAAACATATACCGATGCCATCGACTAAATCTTATGCAGCACAGTCTGCTACCAGCCCACTTGCAGCCTGGACAATTGAAAGAAGAAACCCAAAACCACATGATGTACAAATTGATATTTTATATTGTGGCGTTTGTCACAGTGATCTACATTTCGCCCGAAACGACTGGGGTATGAGTATGTATCCAGTTGTACCAGGCCATGAAATAGTTGGTAAGGTGACGGCAGTTGGCGAACATGTGAAAAAATTCAAGGTAGGAGATATTGCCGGCATCGGTTGCTTAGTAGATAGTTGCAGGGAATGTGACAATTGCAAAGAAGGCTTGGAACAATACTGTGCGGAAGGGGCTGTGTTTTCTTATAATGGGATGGAAAGAGACGGATCGGGTATAACCTATGGAGGCTACAGCAAGAATATTGTATGCCATGAAGATTTTGTTTTACATATTGATGCATCACAACCGCTGGAAGCAGTTGCTCCCTTGCTTTGCGCTGGTATCACCACCTATTCACCACTCCGACATTGGAAAGTAGGCCCGGGTCAAAAAGTGGGTATTTTAGGACTTGGTGGGCTAGGTCATATGGCTGTAAAATTGGCTGTATCTATGGGTGCAGAAGTAACCATGCTAAGTCATACTGCTTCTAAGTCAGCAGATGCTAAAAAATTAGGAGCACATAAGTTTGTATTAACTACCGATGAAGCACAAGCGAAATCTGTTGGTAATTATTTTGATTTTATTTTAGATACTGTATCTGCAGCACATGATTATAATTTTTATTTGGGCATGTTGCGTACTAGCGGCACCATGGTTTGTGTAGGAGTTCCACCCCCTGCCCCACCGATTGCTGCCTTTAACCTTATATTTCAGAGAAGAAGTTTGGCGGGCTCGCTGATTGGGGGATTGCCTGAAACGCAGGAAATGCTCGACTACTGTGCTAAACACAATATAGTTAGCGAGGTGGAGGTTATTGCTATGAGAGATATTAACGAAGCGTATGAGCGGATGCTGAAAGGGGATGTACGATATCGTTTTGTGATTGATATGTCTACTCTGTAGAACAATTATTACTAATTATAAAACTGATAGTCGGGTATAGCAGGAATGGTTATCCAATACTGATGTACCCGACTTTTTATTTTTTGAAATATTTACCAACCATTGGCAATTTTGCTAATTCCTTTGCTTCTACCCTGCTTACAAACCAGGTAAAGAATGCAAACAATAAAGTAGCTGTTACTAAGGAGAACCAAAGTGTAGTTGAAATATAATTTACCAAGGCCAAGTGTAATAAATAAATTAATACTACTAATACAATGTATGCAATCAGTTTTTTTCTGGCATAGGGGACGGGGTAAAATTTTTGCCCCAGCATATAACTACTCACCATCATAAAGAGATAACAACTAAATGTAGCAATGGCAGCGCCTGTATAATGAAGGCGTGGAATTAAAAGAAGGTTCAATACTATTGTTATAACTGCGCCTACAATGGTGATAATAGCACCATACATGTTTTTATTGGTTAGTTTATACCAAACGCTCAGGTTATAATAAATTCCCAGGAATATATTTCCCAATGCAAGTAAGGGCACAACCTGTAAACCTTCTGCCCAACGTGGGTTTGCCAGGTGAATAAATATCCATTTAAAAACATCGAGGTATAAACCAATTAATAAAAACATGAAACAACAGGCAATCACAAAAAATTTCATCACCCTGGCATAAGTGCGTGGGGCGTTTTCTTCCTTGCTTCTGTTAAAAAAGAAGGGCTCAGCCGCCATCCGAAATGCCTGAATCATAATGGTAATTAATAATGCCAGTCGAAAAATATTGGCAAAAATACCGAGTTCATGATTGGCTTGTTCTACAGGGAGGTCAACAACATGGCGGTATATCAACCGGCTTAGTACATCATTGATCATGCCACCCAGACCAACGATGATTAATGGCATACTATACCGCATCACTTCCTTCCAGAGTTTAATGCTGAACTTCAATTTAACCTGTCTGATTTCCTTACTGAGCAGCAGCAGGGTAAATAGGCTACCACAAAGATTACCCAGTAAATAATATCCTAGTCCTACTTGTGGGTTATAGAATTTTCCTAAAAAATGTGCAGGATTGTGTGCGAGTATTTTTGGTATAATTCCCAAAAATAAAATTACAACAGCGAGGTTAATAACGATACCGGATATACGCGCAAAGGCGTAATATTTGGGTCTGTTTTCCTGACGCAGTTTTGCAAAAGGCAAAGTATTCAAATTGTCCACAGCAATGATGGCCATCATCCAAAGTAGGTATTCTGGATGTGCGGTGAGGTCGGCAGCATCAGCCAAAAATCCTTTACAAATAAAAAGTAGGAGGGTAAAAAGTATACTACTAAAAAAAAGGGATAGCGATAATGTGCTATAGAGTTTTTGTTTATCGTGCGTTAGTGAAAACCTAAAATAGGCAGTCTCCAGTCCATAGGCATACAATACATTCAAAAAAGGAATTAAGGTATAAACCTGCACCAGGTCGGCAGTCTTTGCAGGCATATCAATGAAAAATGGAAGTGCCATATTCATCAGGTAGCCCAAAAACCGACTGGCAATGGTGGGGATACCATACCACAATGTTTGTCCGGCCAGTTTCTTTATTCCGCTCAAGCTATTTATTAATTTGCTGTCAAATTTACCTTTATAATTTTTAATTTGGTCATTCAATTATCAGCGAAAGCATATCTTAACAAAATCTATCTTTACAAAAATTAAAATACACACGAGATGAAAAAAATAAGTTTGTGGTCAATCTTGCTATTTACGGCAATAGCTGCTAATGCGCAGAGCCGCACCAGTACAGTAGAGTATGCCAAAATCAACCGACAGGCGGTGGTGAATGAAATTCCATTTCCTGAGAAAACCGTTCGCAATGCCATTGAAGATAAAATGGGAAAAGCAGGGTACAAATCAAAAGAAATGAAGGGATATGACGTGTACAGAGGGGTAAGATTATCCGAAATTGGTACTGATACTTATGACATGTACTTCATGGTTGACAGAAAAAGCCGTAAGGATAAAGAGGCTTCTATAATTACTTTATTGCTTACAAAGGGCTTCGATAATTTCATCAGCGACTCTACCGATGCAACAGTTATTAATAATGCAAAAAACTATTTGAATAATATCAAATTAATGATAGGAGCTTATGATTTAGAGCAGCAAATTTTGGAGCAAGAGGATGCTGTAAGAAAGGCTGAAAAGAAAAAATCTAATTTAATAGATGATGCAGACAATTTTCAGAAAAAGTTGAAGAACTTACAAGATGATATAGAAAAAAATATCGAGGCACAAAAGGCGCAACAAACAGAACTTGAGAAACAAAGACAGATATTAGATACACTTAAGTCAAAGAGAGGACAATAAATAAAACCAATAAATAAAAAAACCCGGAGATAAACTCCGGGTTTTTTATTCAATATTATTCAAGGGAATTAATACCCAGGATTTTGAACTACAATTGGATTTTGTACAACTTCTGTAGCTGGAATTGGCCACAAGAACCTGAAATCGCTGTAAGGAATAGCAGCTTGTCCGGGCGTATATCCAGCGCCGCAAACAAAATTTGCTAACCCATCGGTGCCATTCACTGCTTTGGCGGGAATGCCACCTGTAGTGAAATTGGGGTCAACTGCATTACGTGATATATCCCCCCAACGCTTTCCTTCTGCTAAGAATTCAATTCTTCTTTCCAATAAAATTGCAGCAATTAAGTCATTTTTAGTTGCAAAGCTTCCTACAGTATATTGTTCAGTAGCAGGATTAGCCAATGATCTATTTCTAACAATGTTTAATAAATCAACTGCTCTTGAAGATACGCTTGCAGCGTTCCTTGCTTCGGCTTCAGCCTGTGTTAACAAAACTTCAGCATAACGAATTTGTGGAGTAAAATCATCTGAAGTAGTATATTTTCTGTATTTAGTAGAAAACTGACTTTGGTTACCTGAAGCATTTGTAGTAGCTGCTGCTAATAAAGTACGGCGTTTATCTGTACATAACCAACCAGCATTATTCCAGATAACAGGAGAAATAGAGACCAATCCTCTTGCACCAAAACCTGCACCACCATACATTTTAGGTAATACACCATTTACATTCGGCGCATCCAAAGGATCATTACGAATAGAGAAAATACTTTCTACACTTGAATTATCTGTAAAAGGCCCATCAGGACTAGCAGTTAATGACCATGAACCAATAGGAGAAACAGGAGCGGTCCAAGGAAATGGAGTAATAGTAGCAGGAATCAATTTATTACCTTCGGTAATTACACCTGCCCAATCACCTTTATGTAATTTAACACGCATTTTTAAAGCTACTGCTGCACCTCTTGTTGCACGAACGTTTTTAGTTGCTGGCGATACAAAAGTTGCTGGCACAGCAGTTAAATTATTTTCAACAAAATCAAGGTCAGTTAAAATATTAGTATAAACAGTAGCTACTGTAGCACGTGGGGTAGCACGAATCAAATCAACAGCAGTGCTTGAATTAATAGGAAAATCCCTCCAGGGAACACCTAATTGTGTACCATTACCATCCAAATAAGGGCGAGCATAATGAATTAAGAGTTCATGATGAGCCATGGCCCTTAAGAAACGACATTCGGCTTCATATTGTAAAGCAACAGCAGCTGTTAAAACATTTTTACCACCAGCTTTTCTAAAACCATCGATGGCCACATTTGCCTTATTAATTAATGAGTATAATGTGTTCCACATTGCTACGTTATTAGCTGTTGTAGCATTGTAGGTAGCTTGGTAAGTTACCTGAAAGAAAGCTTGAATATTCAGCATATCTTCTCCGCGGCAATCACCTTGTTCAATATTGGCTGCGCCAAAAGGATATCCCCTGAAAGTACCATCGGTATAGGCGCCACTTTGTGCAGCATCATATACTCCGTTCAGTGCTAAGAGGCAACGATCAGCAGTTTCAAAAGCACTGGCATCCGTTACAGCATTATAGGGAGTTGTATCTAATTGTTTTTTGCAACTACTGGCTGTAAACAGTCCGAAGAAGCATAAAAAAACGATAATGACTTTATTCATAATAAAATTATTTTTTGTGTTGTTTAATTAGAAACCAAGTGAAATTCCCATTGAGATAGTACGTAACTGTGGAGATACCGCAGCATCCAAACCAGCAGCACTGATATTATCTGGATCAGCACCTTTGTATTTAGTCCATACATACAAATTTTGTCCTTGAGTAAAGAAGCGAACACTTTTTACAATTCCATTTGTTCTTTCTTCAATTCTTTTGCTATCTAATGTATAACTGAATACAACATTCTGTAATCTCAAATAATCACCTTTTTCTACGAATCTTGAGTTGGCATTTTGGTTAAGGCTAATCGCATTACCTGCACCAAAAAATAATTTAGGTACAGAAGTGATATCACCAGGCTTGGTCCAACGAGTAAGAATTTCTTTTCCATTGTTTTGGAAACTTTGGTTGAATAAAGCTTCTTGACTGGTAATATTCATGATTTTGTTTCCACCAGAATATCTTAACATAAACTCAAATTCAAATCCTTTGTAGCGGAATGTGTTGGTTAAAGCACCAAACCATACTGGAATGCCGGATCCTAATTTTTTACGATCATCAGTGCTCAATGTTGTTCTAACACCAAGGTTGGGATCGCTTTTGCTCAATGCATAATAATAACCACCGATTACACCGCCAGCATTTAAATTCATTTGAATTAAAGAACCATCTGCTTTATAATACATTGGGTTACCATTAGCACTATTTACACCTGCATATTCATAACCGTAAATGATGTTAATAGGTTGTCCAACTTTAATGATATTATAAGCACCATCAATAAATGGTACTGGTACACCACCAACATTATATAGTTTAGTAACCTTGTTTTGAACATTGGAATAATTAAAATTAATATCCCAACTGAACTCTTTTTTGTTCATTACATTGAAACCTAGGGACAATTCAATACCCTTGTTTTCCATTGTTCCGATATTTTGAGAAATAGCATTACCTGGGACACCAGCACTTGGAGGAGTAGGCACTCTTAATACTACATTACTAATATCATTTTTAAACCAATCAGCAGTTAAGGTCATACGGCCGTTGAATAATTGCATTTCGGCACCAATATCGTATTTAGTACTTGTTTCCCACTGTAAGTTGGGGTTACCAACCGCACTTGGAGCAATACCACCAATATTACCATAGTTAGCAGAACCGAAAGTGCTTAGGTATTGATATCCTCCCAAAGGATTACCCACTTTACCGTAAGAACCTTTGATTTTAAATTCGTTGATTCCTTTGCTCAGGATTGGTGAATTTTTCCAGAACTTCTCTTGTGATGGTCTCCAACCCACAGACAAACCTGGGAACACACCATATTTTTTACCTGGCGCTAATGAGCTAATTCCATCACGACGTACAGAAGCTTGCAAGAAATATTTATTCTTAAAATCATAATTAAATCTTCCAAAAAGTGATTCCAATGAGTTTTTATCATAGTTACCACCCACTGTTTGAATAGAACCAGCACCAGTGATTAAATTCTCTTTTATGTAAAATAAATCGGAGATATTGGTAGCATTGGCAGATAAAAACTTGTAGGTTTCTTTTTGCAATTCATGACCTGCAGTCAGGAAGAAATTATGCTTTCTGGCTAAGGTTAAATTATAATTTATATAATTTGAAATTACGAAACGCAACCAGGTTTGATCGGCATTGTATAAAGAACCATTTGTTCCACCAGCAGCTGTACCAAATCCATCACCATGAAGTGGTGTTAATCCTTGGTAGCTGTAATCATTCAACATATCAACCCCTAATTGAGTTCTGAATTTCAAACCTTTAACAGGAGCAAATTCCATGAATGTATTATTGATCAACCTGTATTTATCAGAATAGTTCTTATTATAACGTAAAGTGAATGCAACGTTACTGAAGTTATCATCCACTGATTGTGAATTGGCACCTGGCTGCATATTACCGTTAGCGGGATAATTAATATTCCATCCGCTTGCAGTAGCTGCGTAGGGAGAAACATTGGGAAGCAAACGCAATGCAGATGCTATTGATCCTCCTAAAGCATTCGACCCATTATTTTGGTCACCATCTTCCTGACGGCTGATACTTGTATTATTTCCAATCTTAAAGAATTTATTGGCTTCATGCTCAATATTCATTCTTACGCGATAGGATTTATTGTAATTACTAATGATGATACCTTTTTGATCGGAGTAGTTCAAAGAAAAATAATAAGTAGTTTTATCTCCCCCACCTTGTAAACTGATGGTATGATTCATCACGGTGGCATTTTTATTCATCACCATTCCTTGCCAATCGGTATCAAATGCACCTGCAGCAGGATTGGTATTAGCTCTTGCAGCCAAACCAGCATTGCGCAATTTTTCATTGGCAATAGTAATAAAATCAGCGGCGTTCAAAAGGTCAAATCTTTTCAAAGCGCCAGAATACCCTACAAAAGCATCATAGGTTATTTTAGATTTACCCTTGGTTCCTCTTTTGGTTGTAATTAATACTACCCCGCCAGCAGCCCTTGAACCATAAATGGCCGTTGCTGAACCATCCTTAAGTACTTCTATGTTTTCAATATCTGAAGGGTTGATATCGCCCAATGTATTGGAGTTGGTAGTTGCTGCAAGATTTCCAGAGATAATGGGAGTACCATCTACAACAATCAGGGGATCCTGATTTTGGTTAATAGAGTTTGTACCTCTAATCCTGATTCGAGCAGGGGCATTAATCAAACCACCAGCATTGGTAACTTGTACCCCAGCAGCGCGGCCTGCCAATTGTTTATCAACAGATGGAGTAACCAAATTTGCAAATTGTTTGGCATCTACTTTAGCAGATGAACCGGTGAAAGCCTTTTTTTGCTGTGTACCATACCCAACTACAACTACTTCTTCTAATTTGGTATCAGCAGGTTTAAGGGATACACTCAAATTCAGTAATTTTCCAACTGCGAGTGTGGCTGACTGATAGTTTACATACGAAAAAATCAGCACCTTTGCCGAAGCAGGAATTTTGATGCTATACTTACCATCGTTATCAGTTTGTGTGCCGCTCTTTCCATCAGGAGTGCCTACAGAAACACCTGCCAGAGGCAGATTTTTTTCGTTGGTTACCACGCCACTGATAGTACGGTCTTGTGCGGCTGCGCTTAACACTAGGAAAAACACCGCCGTAAGGGATACAATCAATTTTCTCATTTGCATAATAGTTTATAAGTGACAAATATAGTCCACAAACCCTGTAAAAATCAAATAAAGAGACAAGTTTTTGCCCATTTTAGCTGCTTTAATGGCAATTATAGAGTGCGTCTCAAAAAGACGGCTTAATTCAACTTACTATTCTTTGATTTTGGTGCCATTAATAGTAGCAAAACGGGTAATAAAATAAGATTGGTAAGGGTGGCGGTCAATAATGTGATTGAAGTCAGCCAGCCAAGGGCCTTGGTGCCACCAAAATCACTGAAGCAAAAAATCACAAATCCTGCTACCAGCACTAAAGAGGTATAAACAATGCTCAACCCGGTATGCCGAATGGTAGCATTTACAGTTGGCAATACCTGTTGATTATAGGTTTTTAATTCCTGTTTATAATTGACTAAAAAACGAATAGTAATATCAATAGCGATGCCCAATGCAATACTGAAAACTAATACTGTACTTGGTTTTAGTGGTACTCCTACCCAACCCATAACCCCTGCGGTAATCACCAGCGGAATAAGATTCGGTATTAATGAGCATACTAAAATTCTAAATGATTTGAAAAGGTATAACATGCAGGCTGCGATCAATAAAAAGGCCCAAAAAATACTTTCTTTCAATCCACTGATGATAAACTTACTTCCTTCCAAAAAAGTTATACTCGTACCTGTTAGTACCACCTTGTATTGAGCTGTATCAAAAATTTGATTGGCCCTATTTTCGATGCCCTTCAATATCAGGGGTAGTTTCTCAGTGCCCACATCAGCCATGTTCACGCTAATTCTAGTCTGTTGCCGGGCGGTATCGATAAAGGATGTCAGCATTTTGCTGAAATTATTCTTTTTGGAACTATCACTTTTATTAGGGCGCAGGTATTCACCGACAAAAGCACCATCAAAACCATTGGGCAAGGAATAGTTCAAGCTATCTTCATCATAAAATGATTGCTTGGCAAATTTCAAACCTTCTGCAACAGACATAGGGCGATTCATTTCTTCTTGGGCAGTTATATATTGGGACAGGGAATCCACTTTTTCAAAAACCGCAAGCGCCCGCATACCCGATAATCCATTGCGTTTTTTGGTATCCACCACTATTTCCAATGGCATCACTCCCTTGAAGTTTTTCTCAAAAAATTTCAAGTCGGTATAAATTTTATCTGTTTTAGGCAAATCATCCACAATAAAGCCAACTGTACGTAGTTGAAAAATACCAGCCACCGCCATTATCAATAGGAATGCAGTGGTGAAATAGACGGTCTTTTTATGATGCATTACCCAATATTCGATTTTAAGCAGAAAATTTGTAACCAGTCGATTATTGAGGTACTTAGTCTGCGACTGATTGGGTGCTGGCAAATAGCTCAAAACCCCCGGTAATAAAATAAATGAAATCACGAAAATGAGCATGATGCTGATGCCAGCCACCATACCAAACTCTTTTAAAATTGCACTACTGGTAAAAGCAAAAACGGCAAAGCCAATAGCAGCTGTGATATTACAAAATAAGGTAACTACCCCCATCTTACTCACCATTTTAACCAGTGCATCGTTTTTAGTATCCCCATCCAAGTAATTAGTGTGGTATTTATTGATAAAGTATATACAATTAGGAATACCAATCACCACAACCAGGGGCGCCACCAAGGCCGTTAGCAGGGTAATCTTATATCCCAACAGCTGTAAAACCCCCAAGCTCCATACCACACCAAGAATTACTACTGTCAATGAAAGTAAGGTTGTACTGAAGCTTCGAAAGAATAGTAATAATATAAAAGCACTTAATAAAATAGAGCCAATTAAAAAGAAGCGCATTTCCTTTTGTATCCTGTCACCAACCACTGTTCGTATTAATGGCAACCCACTTAAATGGGTGGCAATGCCTGTTTTGTTTTCAAAGTTTTTTACGGCTGAAGCAATCGCCTCTACAATTTGTGTGCGCCGTGGTGAATTAATGGTATCCTTATTAATTCTTACTCCTATTAAATAAGCATTGGTACCTGGATTGTATAATAATGATCGGTAAAAGGGAAGATTCTTAAAAACTGCCGTAAAAGAATCCAGTGCCGCTTGATTGCTAATCGTATCTGGGAAAATTTTTGCAGGCACCAGTTTTTCAGTGATGGAATCCTTTCTTAATCGAATCGTGGTTGGAATACTTAATACATCTTCAACGTTAGGAATAGCTTTTAAATCCTGATGGAGTTTTTTGTACTCATTAAAAATAGTCAGCTTAAAAAACTGCTCGGTTTGTATCCCTACAACCAATAGGTTACCATCATCACCAAATTTTTCTTTAAAGGAAAGATAGGCTTTGTACTTAGGATTATCAGTCGGTATTGCTCTGGTAAATTCATAACTTAATTTAACCTTACTAGCATAATAACCCATTAATCCAGAGCTAGCAAATAAGATTAATAGAAGTGGGAGGCGGAATTTGATTACAAACTGACCCAAACGTTGCCACATGATCAATAAATTGAAATGAACAATTGGAAATAATTTGCAAAGAAACTCAATTTATACCGCTTCGCCATAAAACAACGCTTGAAATATTCTTCCTTTACTAAATCGGAAAGACAATCCAAGTCATATTGATGATGAAGTTTATTTACTTTTGAGTAATTGGCATAGCACAAAGAAAAATTGCCGATTCTCTATGTCAAAATGAGGAGAACATTATTGCTTTTATTAATTGGCTGTTTAATGATGACCTATACCATCGGTCAAATACCCCCAATTGGACAATGGCGGGCTCATTTACCTTATGGCATTGCTGTAGAAACCGCCATTGTGGAATCAAAAATATTTTGTTCCACCCCCTATAGTTTGTTTAGCTACCATACTGTTACTAAAGAATTACAACAATACAATCGAATGACCGGGTTGTCAGAAACCGGTATCAGTCATTTTAACTACGATAAAAATGCCGATCAATTGATTGTGGGTTATTCTAATAGCAATATTGATATTTTGGCAAATAACCGGATATATAATATTGATGGCATCAAAAGAAAAAATATCAATGGAGATAAAAATATTTATGCCATTGATTTCATCAGTGGTAATGCGTATATCAGTACCGGATTTGGAATAGTGAAACTAGACCTTGATAAAAAAGAAATCAAAGAAACCTATTACCCAAGCAGTAACGGAAATAATATTAAAGTAACCGGTATTTGTCAGGAAGCAGGTTATTTGTACGCCTGCACGGCCGAAGGACTTAAAAAAGCCGTATCAAATAGTAGTTTAATTGATTACCACAATTGGCAAGTTGTGTCGGGACTTAGTAGCAATGGCTGTACAAGCATATTAAGCTTTGGCAGCAAACTAGTATTACTAAAAAACGATTCTTTGTTAACCAATCAAAATGGCAATTGGGTAAGTTGGTATGATGATCATTGGCATATCGAAAGAATGCATATCAGTGGCGATAAATTGTTGCTATCTGAAAGTCTGCCGAATACCGATGGAAGAGTATTGGTACTAGACCTTAATGGAAATATTGCCAATACAATTCAATCACCGGGAAAAATAAAAATCCCATCCGATGCTATACAATTGAATAGCGAGTATTATATCGCTGATCTTTTTGGAGGCTTAAGAAAAATAACGGGCAGTACTATTGAAACAATCATTCCTAATGCTCCCTTTGAAAAAAATACTGGAGACATGCTGGTGCATAACAACAAACTATATGTGTGCGCAGGTGCTGTGAATGATGCCTGGAATTATACTTATAACCGGAATGGAATCTACCAGATGCAAAATGATGATTGGAATTTTTACAATCAATATAATTTTCCTTTACTAGACAGTTGCATGGATATCATAACGGTGGCCGCTAGTACAGCAGGCAATGAATTGTATTATGGCAGTTTTGGTGGCGGCCTAATTCAATTGACTGACAATAATCAAATCAAAATATATAAGCAAAATGCCGGCTTGAAAGCAGCTGTGGGCGATCCTGGTAGTTATCGTGTTAGCGGGCTGGCCTTTGATCAAGAGCAACAACTTTGGATAAGTAATTACGGGTCTCCTACACCGTTAGTGGTAAAAAAAACCGATAATACTTGGAAATCTTTTTCGCTGCCCTTTTATGTAAGTGAAAATGCTTTATCACAAATAATAGTAGACGATTTTAATCAACAATGGATAGTAGCCCCCAAGGGAAATGGGCTAATTTGCTATAACCATGGAAACAGTATTGATAATCTCGGTGATGATCGCTGGAAATTTTTTCGTACTGGCATAGGCAATGGTAATTTACCCGACAACGAAGTGTATTGTATTGCCAAAGACAAGGATGGTTTTATTTGGGTCGGTACGGGTAAGGGAATTGCCCTCATTCCATGTCCCGGAGAAATTTTTTCTACCGGTTGCGAAGCCAGCTTACCCATTGTACAAAATGGCAATTTCAATGGATATCTATTAAGCAACGAATCGGTGAAATCTATTGCAGTAGACGGTGCAAATCGGAAATGGGTGGGTACTAAAAACGGAGTCTGGTTACTCAGTGCAGATGGAGAAAAAATGATCTACCAATTTACGGAAGACAATAGTCCTTTATTGAGCAATGACATCAAAAGCATTGCCATCGATCCCCAAACCGGGGAAGTATTCATTGCCACTGCCAAGGGACTTTGTTCTTTTAGAAGTACTGCCACAGAAGCAACTGAAAAAAACGAATCGGTTTTAGTATTCCCTAATCCGGTGCCGCCCAATTACAATGGCACGATTGCAGTAAAAGGATTGGTCAATAATGCTATTGTAAAATTTACCGAATTGGATGGAAGATTGGTATATCAAACACGTTCGCTGGGTGGACAGGCTATTTGGAATGGAAGAAATTATAAGGGCTTTAGAGTAAGTAGCGGGGTATACCTTGTATTAATAACTGATGAGCTGGGAAAAGATAAAATTATTGGCAAATTGTTTTTTATAAAATAGATGACACATAAAACAAAAGGCATTGTATTAAAATCAATTAAGTATGGAGAAACCAGTTTGGTGGTAACCATATTCACTGAATTATTTGGTGTGCAAACCTATATGGTCAATGGTGTTAGAACGAGTAAACAATCTTCTGCAAAGGCCAATCATTTTCAACCTACAGTAATATTGGATTTGGTAGTATACCACCATGAACAGAAATCTATTCAGAGAATAAAAGAGTTTCAATTTGCCCATTTGTATCAGCATATTCTAACGGATGTTATCAAGCATAGTATTGCCTTATATCAAATTGAACTTTTGTATAAGTGCTTAAAGCAACCAGAAAGCAATGAAGCATTATTTGCTTTTTGTGAAGACAGTTTTAAAATACTGGATACCTCTTCTAATACAGTAGCGGCTAATTTTCCATTATTTTTTTCACTACAGCTTAGTCATTTTTTTGGGTTTCGCCCCCACCAATTGTCAAGGGAAACTGAATCAAAAGAAATTGGAACAGGGCTTTGGTTTGATTTGATAGAAGGTTATTTCAGCAAACAAACTCCGGCGCACGCACAATATATTGAAGGCGAATTGGCCATTTTAACTTCGGAATTATTGAAAGTGATGCATCCAAACGAATTGGAATCATTTGCACTACACCATAGTACCAGAAGGCAATTATTGCAATATTACCAAGATTATTATGCGTTACACGTGCAAGATTTTGGCCAAATGAAAACAATGAAAATCTTATCGGAAGTTATATAAACGCCGACCTTTTTATTCCTTTATTTCAAATAAAAACAATTGTGATTTTTCAAGTGCGTTGAAATTATTATCTGCAACAAAAAGCAAGGTTTTATGACCATTGGGTAAAATTGGGCCAAAGCAAATACCTTCAACATTATCGGTATAAATACCTAGGTCATCCATATTTAACAATAATCGTTTGGTCGCAGGAATAAAATTTGTATTCCCTTTTAAAGCAGTATTACTGATATCGGTTGCTATTGCAAGGTCTGCAATATAAAGCCGAATCGTACAGGGCAAAATGCCAGTAGAAAAAGACCGCTCCATTACCAATAACTTATTATTGCCAAGACTTACAATTTCAGGTACGCCATTCACTTTAAAGGCAGTAGCAGGTGTAGGTGGATGCGCAATTGGCTCCAGTTTATAAGCATACTGCGCTTTACAGGAAGCGGTTTTTACATCAAATTTATTGATTCGAATAAATGCCCCGTTATCTGAAAGGTCGGCCCTGGGCCCATCTTCGTACAAGGGCTCTTCTACATTTACATAGAGTGTTTTATAATTATCTGCAAAGCTCATTCCTTCTAAAACACCATTTTGACGGGGACCCATTTCTATAGATTGCATGCGAAGATTAGCCGGTAAGGGAATACTTTTTTTAAAACGCCCTGCTACACTTATAAAATGAATCGATGGGTCTTCCAATACAGTATCTTTTGCATTTACAATTCTTTCTCCTTCGCTACTCCAAACCAATTGCTTGGTTGTTGGGTTATACCGAATTGATTCTGGATCCGGTGTATGCAAAGCATCTTGTTTGTTATTCGGGTAAACTTGTCCGTTAGCCTGTAACATAAAATGTACATTCAGGAACTGTACATTATTAATTCCTTGTTGATTACAATTGATGCTGGCAGTATAAAATCTTGCAGGATTTTTATCACTACGGTCATCACTGATGAAATAATAAATATTTTTCCTTGCGTTGTAGTCTATGCCCGATAGTCCACCGACAGTGGTGCTATCAAATTTTAAATTATGTGGAATTTCATAGGTGCCGAGTAAGTTGATGGATTTGATATCAACTACTGGCTGTGTTATGTGTTTGGTGGTGTTACAGGAGCTCAGCACTATCAGTGCTATAACATATAGATTTGCTTTTTTCATAATTAATTTTAAACTGACATTAGAAAATTCGGCTACTGCTTGAGTTACTAAGGTCCTCTTTGTTTTCTGTTCCTTCTATCAACACGAGCCCGGGTTGTTTCCCTATTTCGAAGCTACCCAATTGATCCTCCATTTTTAATGCCCTTGCTCCATTAATGGTACCCCATTGCAAAAGAAGAGAGGTGTCTACTGTTGGATAATGTTTTTTCAATACCTTAATTTCTTCCCATACACTTAATTGGTGATTACTAGCCAAGCTGTCGGTGCCAATTACCATTGCATTACTATAGGGTAATAAGGCTTGTAGATCAGGTAAGCTATTGGTTATATACAAATTGGCATTAGGACAAAGACATAAATAGCAGGTTTTTCCAAGGGATTGTTGTTTATTTAGAAAATCCATGTCGTTGGTATTGGTAACAACATTGTGCACCAATAACAAGGACTGCTCTTTATTAAAATAGGGTACCCATTTTTGTAAACTGGAAGTTCCACTTGGTTGAAAAGAACTTGCATCAATATTCATTTGCTGAAACATATCCATAAATGCTCCAGTGCCATATTGGAATAGTTCATTCTCTTCCATTGTTTCCTGATTATGAATACTCAGTAATTGATGGGCTGTTTGGTCGTTGATTAAATTAAATAATTCGGCAGAAACGGAATAGGGAGCGTGAGGAACAATAGTGCTAGCTGCAGAAGCTGTATTCGGCAGTTGGAGTTCTGCCTTGAATTTGTTGACTAAGTCAATGCCGGCTTGGATTCTGTTTTGAGCAATAAATGCAGGCACCCCACTAATTTCAATGAAATTATGATACTGTAAACTTCCCTTTTTTTTCTGTAGTAGGCTATATTCATTATTACAGATATCACCCACTGCCACAATGCCGTTTTCCCACATTTGCTTTTCGGCTGCTGCAATGGATTGATAAATGATATCATCTTCAGATTTGCGAAGTTGTACAATTTGCAAGATGAATTCGGTTAGTCCGGTATGCATGGGAATCATTCCCTTCATATGAGAAAGTTCCAAATGACAATGGGCATTGATAAATCCCGGGGAAAGAAAGCCGGCTAATTTTGTAATTCCGTCTCCAGCATCTTTTTCTTCTATTATGTCTACAACCACCCCTTGATTGGTGGTAATCAATACCTGATTGGACCCCAACCAGCCTGTTCCAGAAAAAATATCATTCGCCTGCCATTTCCTGTAATCCATCTCCATTGATTTGATTTACCTTCGCACACTTTAATAATGCTTCCAAATGTATCATTTGGAAATCGAATTTAGAATATAATTATTTATGCTTGATAAACTGGATGCCATAAAGGGCAGGTTTGATAACCTGGGCGTAGCCCTAACCAATCCTGAAATTGTAAGTGACAATAAGAAATTTACTGCCACGAGTAAGGAGTATCGCAGCCTTGAAAAAATCGTCAATGCCCGGAATGAGTATGTAAAAACATTGGATGATATTGCCTTTAATAAAGAAGTATTGGCGGGTGATGATGAGGAAATGAGGGAAATGGCAAAAATGGAATTGCCTGGTTTGGAGGAAAAAAAATTACAACAGGAAGCCGCCTTAAGAAATATGTTAATCCCCAAGGATCCATACGATGAAAAAAATGCCATTCTTGAAATCAGGGCCGGTACCGGAGGAGATGAGGCTTCTTTATTTGCTGGTAATTTATTGAGGATGTACTTGAAATATTGTGAGAAAAAGGGATGGAAAACCGCTATTCTCAGCGAAAGCGAAGGCACTGTCGGAGGTTATAAAGAGGTACAAGTAGAAGTGGTGGGAGACGATGTTTATGGCATATTAAAATTTGAAAGTGGGGTACATCGTGTTCAAAGGGTACCAGATACAGAAGCCAGTGGCAGGGTACATACCAGTGCTGCTACGGTAGCTGTTATGCCCGAGGCCGAGGAAATAGATTTTGAATTAAAAGAAAGTGATGTAAAAATGGAAACTGCCAGAAGTGGTGGCGCTGGAGGTCAAAATGTAAACAAAGTAGAAACAAAGGTTTTTCTTACCCATAAGCCAACAGGTATTGTAGTAGTATGTCAAACAGAAAGAAGTCAATTGGGCAATAGAGAAAAAGCGATGGACATGCTTCGTACAAAACTATATGATGAGGAAGTAAGAAAGGCTGAAGAAGCCATTGCACACAAACGAAAAAGTTTAGTCAGCACCGGGGATAGAAGTGCGAAAATTCGCACCTATAACTACCCCCAAGGCAGGGTTACTGATCATCGGATTGGCCTTACGGTATATAATTTAGATGCCGTACTGAATGGAGATGTGCAAGAGTTTATTGACGCCTTACAGTTTGCAGAAAATGCAGAAAAACTGGCTACTCAACAATAATTAGACGCTTTGCAACTATTTCAGAATAGTTTTAATCTATTAGCTACTAATCAATCATAAAAACATTAAAATGTTAGACAATTTATTTGACCTAGTAAAAGGCTTGTCCGAGAAAGCAGTTATCAATAATCCTGCTATTCCTAATGAACACAATGATGCGGTAGTAGCAGAAGCTACCAATACAGTTGCCAGTGGCTTTCAGAATATGATTGCAGGAGGAGGATTAGAAAATATTCTTTCATTATTTGGCAATGCTGAAGGGCAGGGTAACACTAGTGCTTCCATTTTGAACAATCCGATTGTGAATATGATGATTGGTCATTTTTCAGGCAAACTAAAAAATAAATTTAACCTTCAAGGAACTGAAGCAAGCAATGTGGCCAATGATCTTATTCCATCCGTCATCAATGGATTGATTAATAAAACAAATGACCCCAATAACACTAGTTTTACTATCGACCATTTATTGCATTCCTTAACTGGAGGAGAAAGCGATACGGTTGTAAAAGAACAGGAGGTTGCGGGCAACAGTGGATTTAATTTTCAGGATTTGATTGGCCAGTTTACAGGGGGAGGGCAAAAAGGCGGTGGTAACGGTTTAATGGATATTATTAGTAAAATTACTAGCAGCGCTCAAAATGCCCAAGCTAGTCAGGGAAGCGGAGGACTGATGGACTTAATCAAGGGATTCATCAAATAAAGCAACTTGTAATTTATTGTTAAAGCACTCCGTAATTGGGGTGCTTTTTCTTTTTAATTAAACCTGCGTACTAATTTTATGTCAGAATTATACAGCGCAGCAAATAGGATAATGTGATTTAATAGAAAGCCGCTGATAAAATAAAAAGTTCTTTTATACGTTAACAATGGGAGATTGTTTTAAATGCAGTAGGGCTTCTTAAGTAAACATTAACATTAGCCCAGCAACTTTCGGCATCCCTTTTGCGTTTAATATATAAGAACACATTAAAAAACGAATTTTTACATTTTTCTCATAAGCAGTTAGTTTTGGTAAGCGGCCCCTGTTTCTACAGGGGCTTTTTTTATTTCCCCCTTTGGTTAACTGACTGTTAAGCACGCCTTTAAATAAGATTCATCTAAGCATTTTAAAAATGGGTATTCTAATTTTACATTATGGAAAATGCTGCGCAAATATTTCAGACTAATAATTCCGGAAGGTGGCAAAGAACTAAATGGACATTTAGGATTTTTGCAATCCTGTTGGTTTTTGCTATTGCGGTAGTTAGTATAGCAGTCATTAATGACCAGAATCCCCGCCTGCCCGATTTAAAGGATAAGTCAAAAACTTACCAAGCTATGCTTGACCCTGAAAATCGATTTAGTTTCAGCACTGCTCAAAAGGAAAAATATGCAGGCTTTAAATCATTACTTGACAAAAGAAAATTGGAAGGTTCGTTTGGAAAGAGGTACAATGCCGGGTCACTTATAAGGGCAGCCTTTTATACCCCATGGAATAGTTCAGCCCTGCATGATTTAATAACCAATGGAAATAAATTAAATACTATTTATCCAGAATGGTTTTTTATAGATACCATCAATTTTGGTTTGCAAACTCGAATCGACAGCGGGGGATTGGCGGCAATGCATAATAATAAGCTCAGCATCCAACCCATGCTTACTAATTTTTTTACTCATAAAACAAAGGAAGGCGTTGATTCAGGTTATTTCGATAGCAGGTTAGCCCATATAATACTGACCAACCCTATTAAAAGAGCTGCACTAATAAAACAAATTTCAGATAGCCTTCAATTTTACCATTTTCAGGGACTTAATCTCGATTTTGAAGAATTGACTGAAAAAGGTAATGAATCCCTGAGTCTTTTTCAAAAGGAATTATATGAAGCCCTGCATCCTTCAGGTATGATCCTCACTACCGATGTCTCTCCAGGTAATGAGGATTATGATTATAAAAGCTTAGCTGCCTATAATGATTACATCATGTTGATGGCTTATGACCAATACAATGATGCCACCATTGCCGGACCTATTAGTGCTCAACAATGGATAGAGAATCAATTGGACCTTATAGACAATAAAGTAGATGCTACCCGAATAATACTAGGCATCTCCGGCTATGCAAGAGATTGGATTCAGGAAGAAGGAGAAGATGGTAAAATGCATACAAGGGTAGAAGACCTTACATATTCCAATGCAATTGACAATGCCAAATTATCCAATGCAGTGGTGGAATTCGACAATGAAACTTATAATCTTCATTACAGTTACATTGAAAAAGAGTCGGATAGTTCCAGTGCTAGCACGCATACGGTATGGCTGACGGACGCAGTTACCAGCTTCAATATTCTCCGGTTTAGTGATGACTACAGAACTGCGGGTACTGCTTTATGGCATTTAGGTGGTGAAGATCCGCGCATTTGGACTTATTACCACCGCGACCTAAGTCTTACTGCTTTAAAGCAAACTGCATTTGATTTCAATAGCATGATTAATATGCCTTTTGACGTCAATACAAAACCCACTGCCACCGGGGAGGGCGAATTAATCAATATTCTTTTCAGTCCACAACCCGGGAAAGTAAAACTTGAAATTGATAGCACCGAAATGTTGATTACCGAGCAACAGTACCTTTCACTTCCTTCTGGCTATGTATACCAAAAATTTGCAGAGGATAAAACGCCCATGGGTCCTGGCCATAAAATTATTTTAACTTTCGATGACGGCCCAGATCCTGAATACACTTCCAAGATTCTTGACATTTTGGAAAGGGAACATGTACCTGCAACATTTTTTGTAGTTGGTATTAATGTAGAGAGCAATATCCCATTACTCAAACGTATTTTCAAAGATGGCTATGAAATAGGCAATCATACATTTACGCATAGCAATGTTGCCAAGATGAACCCCGAAAGGGCGGAATTGGAAATGAAAACCACCCGTGCACTAATTGAATGTATAACAGGTCATTCTACCATCTTATTTCGAGCGCCATATAATGCTGATAGTGAACCAGCAACCTATGAGGAAATTGAACCCATTGCCCGAAGTAAAAAAGAAAATTATATAACAGTAGGAGAAAGTATTGACCCTAATGACTGGAATCCTATAAATAATGCTGATAGCATCGTAGAAAAAACCATTCGCATTGCTGAAGAAAATGATGCGAGTATTATTTTATTGCATGATGCCGGAGGTAATACAAGGCAGCCTACTATAGACGCTTTGCCAAGAATTATTGCTTATTTCAAAAAAAGAGGTTGTCATTTCACTACAGTTGCTGATTTATTGGGAAAAACCAGGGATGATATCATGCCGGCGGTTCCTAATAATTGGAAAAATAGGATGAATTGGTTTTTTGCTGAATCGGCGTATTGGCTAAGTAAAATATTATTTGCACTTTTTTTGGTAGGCATTTTTTTATCCATTGGCAGGATGATAGCGATGGGAATTATCGCTTCTATTCAAATGAAAAAAGAAAAAAAGGCAGGCTTCTTACCTGTTGTTCCTACTTTGTTTCCCGCAGTTACGGTAATTGTGCCGGGTTATAATGAAGAGTTAAATGCAGTAAGGACCATTCAAAGTTTGCTTTTGCAAGACTATCCCCAGCTTCAAGTTCTTTTTATTGATGATGGTAGCAAGGATAATACTTTAGCAGTATTACAAGCAGCTTTTGCTGCTGAACCCCGTGTAAAAATTCAAACAAAACCAAATGGCGGCAAGGCTTCAGCACTTAATCTAGGAATTGAAATGGCTGAGACGGAATACCTGGTTTGCATAGACGCAGATACTCAATTAAAATCTGATGCCATTAGTTTCCTTCTGAAAAAATTTACAGATCCCCAAATTGGGGCAGTTGCGGGCAATGTAAAAGTGGGCAATGAAGTAAATATGATTACCCGTTGGCAGAGTATCGAATACATTACTTCACAAAATTTTGATCGAAGGGCTTTTGATTTATTGAATTGCATCACGGTTGTACCAGGAGCATTGGGGGCTTTTAAAAAGGAGGCGGTTATTAAAGCCGGCGGTTTTACTACTGATACATTAGCAGAAGATTGTGACCTAACCATGCGATTGCACAGGCATGGATATAAGGTTGTCAATTGTACAGAAGCCATATCCTATACAGAGGCGCCCGAAACAATGAAGCAATTCCTGAAACAGCGATTCCGTTGGAGTTTTGGTGTTATGCAAAGTTTTTGGAAACACCGGGATGCTGTATTCAATCCTGCCTATAAGAATTTTGGTATGATTGCCTTGCCGAATATATTAATCTTTCAAATGATCCTTCCCTTTTTGGCACCGTTGGCAGATTTCGTTTTAGTGGGAAGTCTGTTGGCTGCAGGACTGGGCATTATTCAATCGAGCATCAGTCATATCCTTTTATATTACCTTATTTTTACCATCGTAGATATTGCGGGAGCTGCCCTGGCGTTTGCATTTGAGAAGGAAAATTTTAAAAAATTGATTTGGATGTTACCGCAGCGGCTGATTTATCGTCAATTAATGTATTATATACTCATCAAATCATTTAACAAAGCACTTAAGGGTGAATTACAGGGCTGGGGTGTTCTGAAAAGGACCGGAAATGTAAATCGTGCAATGCCTGATTAAATAAGCCTCCAAACTTTTACCTTTGCAATCCAATTTAATTTTTAATGGCAGATCAGGGCGCAAATAGAAAGTCGTTTTTTCAGCGACTAAGTGGCAAAGAAACCTCCTTACAGGAGGAAATGACTTTTTTCGACCATATCGAGGACCTGCGTTGGCATATTATGCGTTCGGTGATAGTATGGTTAACTGCGGCAATTGTCATTTTTATATTCAAGGACTGGGTATACGACAATGTTATATTGGCTCCTTCAGATGAAAGTTTTGTATCCTATGGAGCACTTCGCAGATTTGGCCATTGGATTGGGGTGGGTGATGCATTTTATATGCCACCCATAAAAATCAGTTTTCAGATCAATGTTGTCAATGGAACTTTTACTTCTGCCATTAATATAGCCATGATTGGAGGAGTAATTCTTGCATTTCCTTATATATTTTGGGAATTATGGCGTTTTGTAAAACCAGCCCTATCGCCTAAAGAAGTAAAATATGGCCAAACCAGTATTTTCTGGGTATCCCTTTGTTTTTTTACAGGGGCTGCATTTGGCTATTTTCTATTAGCACCTTTTACATTTAATTTTCTTGCAGGATTTACACTTGGCACAAAAGGTGCCATCCAATATATTCCATCAGTGAATGATTATATTGAAAGTTTAACCAATTTAATTTTAGGTTGTGGACTCGCTTTTGAATTACCCGTACTAACCTATGTATTGGCAAAAATCGGATTAGTAACAGGTAAATTTTTGAAGAAATATTTCAAATTTGCTTTTGTAATCATCTTGGTAGTTTCAGCTGTTATTACGCCTTCCCCCGACTGGACCAGTCAGCTATTGGTGGCCATTCCCCTTACGCTATTGTATTGGATTAGCATTGCATTAGCAAGTAGTGTTGACAGAAAAAGAGCGAAGGAAGAAAAAGAGTGGAGTTAATCGATTAAAATAGCTGAAATAAGGCTCCGCAAATTGAGCTTTGTATGTAACTTTATGGTAGCCAATATTCATTAAGCAATATTGCTAATTCCATATGTCACCCTTTAATATAACATTACCCATTGCTATTGGTTGCGACCATGCCGGATTCGATTGTAAAGAAGATTTAATTTCCTTTTTAGAAGGGGAGAAATTAGTTTTCAAAGATTTTGGAACCTATACAAAAGACAGTGTAGACTATCCAGATTTTGCACATCCTGTTGCGTTGGCGGTTGAAAAAGGAGAAGCTGCATTTGGTATATTACTTTGTGGAAGCGCTAATGGTGTTGCCATTACTGCTAACAAGCACCAAGGTATCCGAGCTGCCATTTGCTGGGGAGAGGAATTGGCTGAACTCGCCAGAAAACACAATGATGCCAATATCATCTGTATTCCCGCACGCTTCGTAAGAGATGGAGATGCTGAAAAAATGATCGATATTTTCATGAATACTTCTTTTGAAGGCGGAAGACACGAAGGCAGGGTAAAAAAGATTGCCTGTTAAATTCACTCTTTTACTTATTATATTGGTGCCAAAGAATGGCTGCTATTCTCGTATTCCAAATTTCATAATAGTTGTATTATAAAGTGGTCGAAAATTGCCACTTATCAATTTTTATCCCATCATCAATAGGGTTATTGTATTTTTAATTTCTCATCACTGAAATCACATATTATGAATATATCCAAAAAAATCCTTTTTTCCTTTCTTGCATTCGCTGCTTTACAAAGTCGGGCACAAAATAATATTGCCGCCACTTATGCTGCTGAAATAACAACGGCCTCTTTAAACAAACAACTAAGTATCATAGCAAGTGCTGAAATGGAAGGTCGGGAAACCGGCACAGCCGGCCAAAGAAAAGCTGCAGACTATATTGAATCACAATTCAAGGAAATGGGTTTATTACCTATTCCTACTTTAAAAGGATACCAACAATTATATCCACTCTTCCAGGATAGTTTACAAAATTCGCTATTAAGCATCGGTGGAAAAGAAGCCGTTTTTGGCAAGGATTTTATTACCCCTTTAAATTCAAACGAAACTGGAAAGTTTAAAGGGAAAAAACTTTTATTTATTGGATATGGCATTGAGGATGAAAAATACAGCGACTATCAGGGCCTTGATGTAAAAGGCAAAGTGGTTGTATTTATATTAGGTGAACCAAAAAAAGATGGGAACTATATTATCAGTGGAGGAAAGCGGGGAAGCGATTGGACATTCCCAGGTATCAGTAAAAAATTACAGTTAGCTGCTTCGAAAGGTGCCATTGGTGCCATTGTTATCAATCCCAACCAGGAAGCATTCAATCAACGTGCAGTGGACAATGGCAAAAAAACAGGTGTCTACTTTCCAAGAAACAATGCAGATGTGAAGAGTATCAATTTTGCCCAGGTATCGCATGAATTTGCAAAAACAATGCTTCCCAATTTTGACACTTTATTAAAAATGGCTAAAGCTTATTTGCCCATCGAAAAACAATGGCTTACTGAATCTAAAAGCAAAATCAATTATCAATTTGAGAAATTTCGCACTACGATTTATGCTAGCAATGTGGCTGGTATGATTGAAGGAACGGATAAAAAAGATGAATATGTTTTTTTAACGGGCCATTACGATCACTTAGGCATGCATGATGGAAAGATTTTTTATGGAGCCGATGATGATGGTAGTGGAACAGTAGGGGTCATTCAAATGGCAGCGGCATTTGCTAAAGCTGCAGCAGCGGGTTATAGGCCCAGAAGAACCATTGTATTCATGACTGTAAGTGGAGAGGAGAAAGGATTATGGGGTAGCGAATATTATAGCGAGCACCCCTTCTTTCCTTTAGAAAAAACAAGTGTTGATTTAAATACTGATATGGTGGGCAGAATTGATACCGAACGTAAAACAGCCGACACTACTAATTATGTTTATGTAATTGGACATGATAAACTAAGCAGCGATCTTCCTATCATCAATGAGGCGGCCAATCTTGCATCTGCAAACATAACACTTGATTATAAATTTGATGACCCCAATGATCCCAATCGAATTTATTTTAGAAGTGACCATTATAATTTTGCCAGAAAGGGAGTGCCTATATTGTTTTTTTATGACGGCATGTTAAAAGCCGATTATCATCGACCTACTGATACCATTGACAAAATTAATTGGCCGCTGTTTGAGAAAAGAGTACGCATGATTTTTCATACTGCCTGGGAAATGGCCAACAGGGCAGAGATGCTCAAAAGAGACAAGCCTTTACCAGCAAGTGCGAGATAATATAAAAAATGCCGTTCTTTCGAACGGCATTTTTATTTAGTATTAATTATATTATTTTGAAAAGTTGAAATGTTTAGCGCAACATGGTAGCAGGCACTTCTTTCTCCAATAAATATTTATAAATGAATTTGGTTTTCAGGTTTTGAAAATGCAATCCTTTATTACCTCCCCAACCATGACGACCACCACTGTACATCATAAATTCAAAATCTTTTTTGACATCTTGTAATTTGCTAATGAGTTGAATGCTATTTTGCATGTGTACATTGTCATCAATTATACCATGTACAATTTGCAATCCACCTTTATATTTATCGGTAAAATTTAATACAGAACTTGATTTATATCCTTCAGCATTATTAGCAGGCGTGCCCATATATCTTTCGGTATAATGGCTATCGTATAAGGTCCAGTCTGTAACGCTACCGCCAGCCATGCCATAAGTAAATACGTCACTAAATTTGGTGAGTGCCAAACAACTCATATAACCCCCATAACTAAATCCAGTAATACAAATCTTTTTCTCATCGGCTCCACCATTGGCGATCAGCCATTTTACCATGGTAGCATAATCCTTTAATTCCCAGTCGCCCAAATTGTGGTACATATAATTTACCCCTTCTTTACCAAAATGTCCGCTGGCACGATGATCCATTGCTACTTGTATTAAACCTTCCTTAGCATACCATTGTTGAGCACCAGATAATTGGAATCCATCGGTAACGGTTCCTGCATTAGGACCTCCATAAATAGAAATCAACACAGGGTATTTTTTTCCTGCTTCTCTATTCAAGGGCCAGGTAATTTTCATTGGCAAATCATACAAGCCATCATCGCTTTTTACTCTTATTAATTCTGTTTTAGCCAGATTATAAGCATCATAATCAGGTCCCTTTGCATCGCCTAATTCTTTAATTAATTTTCCTTTATTATTTAGCAAGGCCATTTTATTAGGAGTGGTAGTGTTACCATAAGTAGTAATAAAATATTCGCTATTGGGTGATGCATTGATAAAGCCATGGTTGAAATTGCCAAAGGTTAACCTTTGTAATTTTTTGCCGTCTAAATTCACTCTATAATAATCACGGGTGGCAGAATTTTCCTTACTCCTTGCGGTAAAATATACAATGGAATTTTTTTCATCCACATAATTCAAATTGGTAACAGTAAAATTTCCGGTAGTAATGGGATTGATGAGTTTCCCATTCATATCATAATAATAAAGATGCTTCCAGCCGGTAGCATCGCTGCTAAGAATAAATCCTTTGCCGTTTTTCAGAAATTGAATGCGGTCATTATCATCCAAGTCGATCCAGGTTTTTTGTGTTTCGGTGTAAAATGCTGTTTTAGCACCAGTTGCTGGGTCTACTGCATAAATAATCAGGTTATTTTGTAAACGATTCATCCATTGTACTAATAAGGAGCTTCCATCGGGTTTCCAATAGGGCATACCAAAATACTGGTCATCCTTTTCATTGAAATCGCTCCAGGTAGTATTGCCGCCTTCGGGAGATACAATGCCCACTTTCACTGTAGGATTAGGATCACCTACTTTGGGATAACGTTCTTTTTCTACCAGGCCATGTTGACCGGTTCCATCGGTGATGGTAAATACGGGTACATTGCTGTCATCCGATCTAAAATAAGCTATTTTCTTACTGTCGGGGCTCCACCAAAAACTACGGTATTGGCTGGCACGACCGAGGATTTCTTCCATATATACCCAACTGGCATAACCATTTAAAATAACATCACTACCATCAGTAGTAAGCTGGGTTTCCTTAAGGGTAGTAAGGTTAACTGTATATAAGTTATTATTTTTCGTGTAGGCTACATAGTTACTATCAGGACTTACTGTAGCATTTGATTCCTTGTCTTTGTCGTGCGTTAATTGAATGTCTTCTGTATTTTTTCTCCAATACAGGTCACCCGATTTTGTAACTATTTGGGGTTTAACTGGAACAGATCCAATTTTTACTTCAGGAGCCTTATAGTCCGTTTCCTTTCCTGTTTTACTATCCAGCAAAAAGGATTTGCCATCTCTTCTAATTACTACATGGCTTTCGTCGATCCATTCCGAAGCAATGGGCAATGACTGGGTAATGCCTTTGAAACTGCCTTTGAAATATTGTTCGTCAGTCAATTCTTTTTTTTGTGCATTGGCTGAAAAACCAGCAGCTGTCAATATAAAGACAGCAGCCATTTTTTTCATTGTTATTGTCATGTTCAATGAGTTTAATTGAATGGACAAGATAACTTTTTTGAACAGAAATGGGAAGCAGAAATTGATAAGTGGAGGAAAGAATGGTATAAAAAAATGCCAGCTGAATTTTTTAGAAAAATTCAGCTGGCAGCAGGGCATTTATTAATCATTATTTTCCGGACGCATCATTGGAAAGAACAATACATCCTGGATACTTTGCTGATTAGTTAATAACATAGCAATACGGTCAATGCCGAAGCCAATGCCGCTGGTTGGTGGCATTCCATATTCCAAGGCACGCAAGAAATCATAATCGATAAACATGGCTTCGTCGTCGCCTCTTTCCATCAGTTTTACCTGTTCTTCAAAACGTTCGCGTTGATCGATTGGGTCATTGAGCTCAGTATATGCATTGGCTATTTCCTTGCCATTACACATTAATTCAAAGCGCTCTACTAGTCCGGGTTTGCTACGATGTTTTTTTGTTAAGGGGCTCATTTCTACGGGATAATCCGTAATAAAAGTTGGTTGAATATAATTTCCTTCACATTTGCTGCCAAAGATTTCATCGATTAATTTTCCTTTGCCCCATTTTACATCTGCATGTATTTTTAATTCAGCGCATACTTTTCTTATGCCTTCTTCATCCATTTCGCTGATATCAAAACCTGTAAACTCTTTTATGGCATCAAACATGGTAATACGTTTGAAGGGCGCTTTGAAATCAATTTCTTTTTCCCCTACCATTACCTTGGTATTGCCATTGGTAGCAAGGGCAGCTTTTTCCAATAATTGTTCGGTGGTTTCCATCATCCACTCATAATCTTTATAGGCTACATAAAATTCGAGTACAGTAAATTCGGGGTTATGGGTTCGGTCCATTCCTTCGTTGCGAAAATTTCTACTGAATTCGTATACCCATTCAAAACCACCTACGATTAATCTTTTTAAATAAAGCTCATTGGCAATACGCATATACATTGGCACATCCAATGCGTTGTGATGTGTGGTAAAAGGACGGGCAGCGGCACCACCAGGTATTGATTGCAAAACAGGGGTATCTACTTCCAATGCGCCTCGTTCATTCAAAAATTCCCGGATAGCATTCATCATTTTGGTGCGTTTGATGAAGGTATCTTTTACACCTGGGTTTACGATTAAATCGGCATAACGTTGGCGATACCTGAATTCGGGGTCTGTTACTTCATCAAAAGCTTCGCCATCTTTTTCTTTTACAATTGGAAGCGGGCGCAATGATTTAGTAAGCAGGGTAAACTCCCTTACGTGTATGGAGGTTTCGCCTGTCTTAGTAGTAAAAACATAGCCTTTGATGCCAATGATATCACCAATGTCTACCAGTTTTTTCCATACTGTTTGATAGAGGGTTTTATCTTCACCGGGGCAGATATCATCCTGTTTAATATAAAATTGAATTTTACCAACAGCATCTTGCAGCACAGCAAAATTAGCCTTGCCCATATCTCTTACGCTCATGATGCGTCCTGCGATACAAACCTCTGCAAAATCGGCTTTATTTTCCTCGCCCTTATAGTTTTCCTTAATAAAAACTGTATTTGTATTAACCGGATACAAGGGTGCCGGATAGGCATCAATACCTAGTTTTGTTAATTCTGTTAACTTTTCTCTACGAATAATTTCCTGTTCGGATAAATGTTGTGTACTCATAATTGGGCGCAAAGATACTTTATGCAACCGAATCATCCATATTTGGCGCCTTAACAGTTAGTATCGTAACTTGGCAGGATACTTGTATCTATATAATTCTAAAAAATCGTACATGAAAAAGTTATTGTTGGTGACCTTGGGTGCCATTATTTTAATGAGTTGTGATGTAATAAAATCAATACCATTACCTGGTGGCGGAACTGGACCTGGGCTTACAGAAGCAGAAGCTGGTCAGGGGATTAAAGAAGCCTTGAGTCAGGGGCTGGTAGGTGCGGTACTCAGGTTGAATAAGACAGATGGTTTCTTTAAAGATGCACTATACAAAATATTATTGCCGCCGGATGCAAAGAAAGTGGAGAACACATTAAGAGATTTGGGATTCAATAGTATGGTTGATAAAGCTATTTTGCAAATCAATAGAGGTGCGGAGGATGCTGCAGGTTATGCAAAGCCTATTTTTCTGGATGCACTAAAAAGTATGACAATCAGTGATGCAATTGGTTTAGTAAAAAATGGAGATACCAGTGCTACTCATTTTTTCAGGGTAAAAACAACCACTAAATTAATGGAGGCATTTTTGCCCGTTATAAAGGCTTCTTTGGATAAGGTAGAAGCTACTAAGTATTATGGCGATATCATCACTAAGTACAATAATTTTCCGACTACATTCAGGAAAATAAATCCTGATTTACCTGGTTTTGTAACTGCAAAAGCAACGGAGGCTTTATTTGATTTGGTAGCCATTGAAGAAAAAAATATTCGTACCAATTTCACAGCCCGCTCAACTGATTTGCTCAAAAAAGTATTTGGTCAAAAATGGTAATTGGATGAGATTTATTGGAAAATATAGATGAGCAGTATTGAAAAATACTGCTCATATTTTTATATGAACTGCCAAAGCTGGGTAGAGGCCTAGTACCAATGATGCTTTGTTAAGTGAATTAAAATTTTCGAATTTCAAATTTGCAGTCATTGTCTTTATTTTCCTTTTATTTCTACCCGCAGCAATAAACAATGGGATACTTCCCATCATAGCAGCGCTTCCGCAAATGATGAATGCCGCCCCTCCGTTAAGTTTTTTGTCATCTGGCAGTGGTCCACCTGGCCAGGGAATTACAACAATTTTCACAACTTCTTTTGTGGCGATGACTGTTCCAATAAAAGTGGAAACAAAGCCTGTTGATAATAAAGTCCAGGCGGCAATTTTTTGCTGGCGATTTTTTTTCTGAAAATCGATGGGCAAAGAAGTTTTGCTTTCCTGTGCTTTGGCAGCAAAACAGCTGATAAATAAGAAAACAACAATTAATGCTTTCATAAAATAAAATTTTATAAATTGTTTCTTATAGGAGTAATTACAGATGCATTTTTAAACCAATCCCAATAACCGGACGATTGATTACCACTGCATTTGATAAGCTGGGGCTTTGCAATAGTTGAATAGCCATTGACTTTGCCTTTTTTTTGTTGTGCTCTGAAGCATAACTAAAATAGCCGCCAATTAACATTATCCCTCCTCCAGTATAAGCCATTATCTCCCCAGTCCTGGAGACATTCTCATTACTATTCGGCTTAAAATTAAACTGAGAAAGCATCATAATGCAACCAGTTAGTCCAATAACACCCCCGCCAATAACAGTGATCATTGCAACCTTGTTTTGTTGTTTACTTATGGCAATATAATCTTGTTTAGAAAGATTTGTTTTATTGGATTGTGCTGTTAGCTGAATTGAAACAGCCATTAAAATAATTAATGCAGTATTCTTCATTTTGCTAATTTTTATGCTCATATAAATATAAGTTGTAATTTTACTAAAAGCAAGAAGGAATTTATGCATACGCTCTCCACTAAATAATTTTCCATTTTACAATTAATCTCTTCCGATAGCCCTATGACTTTAAATTTGCGCAATAATAATCTAGCCTTTTTCTCCCTTATTCATATTTCACAGGTTTGCACTTTAAAATAGAAAGACCTTGCAAAAGCGTACTGAAGTTTGTAACTTGAAGTATAAATTTATTTCCTTTATATAAGTATGCTTATTTCATATAAAGAAAATCTTCAAGTTTAATCTAAGCTAGTTAACTATGCTAAAATACAATATACTTTTGTTACTGCTGCTTACATGCAACATTAACAGTTATGCCCAAGAAGACAGTACCAGCAGTCAGGTATTAATTTGTCATTCTTATGATCCAGAAACAAAGGAAGGAAGAGAGAAAGTAAAAAATTTATTTGTA
>CALRKF020000028.1:0-36970 GCA_943367825.1 Chitinophaga pinensis | reverse complement strand
TGCAAAAAGTGGACTAAATATCAGATTTATTATCATTTTAAACTAAGCTATTATATTGACCGCCATAAGCAAAGAGTTTGAAAAAGTTTTTAAAAGAAATTAGAAAGCGTGGTAAAAGTTGTATAAAAACGTATTTGCGTATATTTATTGTACAAACGAAATACCCGTGAATGTGTTCTTTGATAATATACAAGTAGTGCACACAAGGGGAGCCATTTTAGAGGAGAATCATTATTATCCGTTCGGGATGGTAATGGCAGGAATAACGAGTAAGGCTGCGGGTGGGTTGCAAAATAATAGGAAATACAATGGCAAAGAACTACAATCGCAAGAGTTCAGCGATGGTAGTGGTTTAGAAGAATATGACTTTGGAGCAAGAATGCAAGACCCACAAATAGGAAGGTGGACAAGTGTTGACCCATTAGCACATAAATATTTCTCATCTTCTCCATATAATTTTGTTGACAATAATCCTATAAGCAGAATTGACCCAACTGGCAAAAACTGGTTTTACTATCAGGGTAAAGGATAAAATGAAAAATCATGGCATTGGCAGAAAGGTAATAAAGCAACATATACCGATTTAAAAGGTAAATCAGCATCAATTAAAAGTAATTATACTTCTTTAGTAAGGTTTGTCATCACAGATAGAGATGCAGTGTCAGGAGCAAAAGCTAGAGGAGACCTTATAGTTTATGGCAATAGTGATAAACCTATTTTTACTTCAAGAGGCTTCTCAGGCCAAAAAAACCTATTTAGTGCAAATGTTGCTGAATTACCAAAAGGGAATTAGATCTTGAATTTGAGTCTAAGAGATGATGGTAAAAACATGGGTTGTAATGCAGCCAAAGATGGACCTGCTGCTTTCATGGGGATACAACAAATTCCTGATAATACAGTTTTAAAGAATGGCAAAGACGGCGAGAATTACAATGTTAATGACCACTATGGAGGAGGCAGAATTCGTTTGAATCCACCATCAGGAAATCTTGTTGCCGATGGAGAGTCAACAACTGATAGAGGGTTTTATTTACACGGAAGAGATAAGTGGTTAGATGAAACGCATGGGTGCATTTGTAATCGTTCATTAGAAGTGTTCAATTATTTTTGGAGTGGAGCAGGTAAAGATACAAGAGGAGCAGTTCCATTTAGTGTTGAAGAAGAAAAGTAAAGCAATATGAAAAAATATTTTATTCCTATTTGTGTCATTACTTTGTTCACCGCTGCATGCACAAATAATCAAAGGCAAAATAAGATTCCTAAAAATTTAATGGGTATATGGGTTCCCAAAAACATAAAATGGGATTTTTATGATTCGGAACCATCCTCGGGAATACCAACCCATAAAGAAGCAAGTGTTTCCCTACTTAATTTTTTACCCGATAATGAGGCGAAAATCATTTATACTACTATATCGCTTAATAATAATGATTCATTAAATACTCAAGTGGATATTCACTGTAATAGATTTACCTGGTCAGAAAATAATAATAAAGTAAGCTTATCAGGGCTTAATTCCAAAAGTACTGTTATAAATATTGTTACATCAAATGATACTCTTTTTAACGTCACTCTTAATAATATTCAATATGTAAGAACAACTATGTTTGACAAATGGAGTGCAAGTGAAATAAAAAATTGCCCCTTAAAATCTAACCCTTAAATAATGCTGGGCAATTTTAAAATACAAACCTATTGTTCATACTTAAAAATGAATAAGATTTTCCGTTTGTGCCGTTTGTCAGGAGACAAGGCGGCGGCGGCTCACGGATGGAAGTAGTGGCTTGCCTAAGAAAGGGAACACCTACGTAGGCGGAAAGTCCACAATGGGACTTTTTAATTTATTACTACAGTGAGTTGATAGTTTCCACTTTACTCGCTACAATCAAACATTATTTAATCAACTCGGTAATCACTTTCCCTACAGAACCACTAGGCATTTGAATTTGCAATAAAGCTGCAATGGTTGGTGCAATATCCGTCATATAGGTTTCTCTATTTGTTTTACCAGGTTTGATACCCCATCCAAAAAATACACAAGGAATATGTGCATCATAAGGATTCCATAATCCATGGGTGGTACCTTTTGCACCGCCGTCGAAGTAACCCGACTTAAATGTAAATTGAATATCACCACTGCGTTTGGGATTGTATCCATTAATCATCATTTCTCTTTGTGGTGCAGTCAGTGAAGTACTTTGAATGGCATTCAAATCAAATGCAGCAACTATATAATCTTCTTCTTTTAAAGTAGCGATAATAAAATCTTTTAATTCTGCTACTGTTTTTCCCTGATCGAGTATACTTTTCTTATTTAGATAGACCTGGTAATTCATCACGGTTTTAATTGCATTTTTTATAGCGAATTTTTGATCAATGGCTTTATTCAAGTCTTGCACCAATTCCATTTCTTCCATGGTACCACCGGGTAATTTGTGTTCTTTTAAAAATGCAGGTATATGTGCTACTCCATGATCGGCAGATAGGAATAAGGTATAGTTTCCTTTACCAACCTTTGCATCCAGGTAATTCAAAAAGCCTTCGATGTCTTTGTCTAAACGCAGATAAGTGTCTTCAATTTCTATTGAATTAGGTCCAAAAGAATGACCAATATAATCGGTGGAAGAAATACTTACTGCCAGAAAATCGGTTACATTGTTTTTACCAAGTGCTTCATTTTCGATAGCAGCTTTGGCAAAATCAAGGGTGAATGAATTGGCATAAGGGGTAGTGCGGAATGCTTCATATTTGTCTTTGTCTGCTATCTTCGACAAAAGGTGTGGAAATACCACTGTTTTTTCGCCACGAATATTATTTTCATAGGGCTTATCATCAGCCGTACTTAAATCATATTTATCAATGGGCAATAATGTATTCCAATCGGTGCTCATGTATTTTGCTACAACATCTTTTTCATTGTATTTAGCAACCCAGGTAGGTAGTTCATTCATATAATGAGTGCTGGTAATCCATTTACCGCCATCATACCAATAAGCTGCATTGGCACTATGCCCTGCAGGCAGAATAGCTCCTCTGTCTTTTAAAGCGATGCCAATTACTTTACTTTTAAAATTATTGCTCAACCTTAGTTCATCGGTGATGGTGGTAGTCCATAAATTAGCCGGACTCATTTTGCCAGCCTTTCCTGTATTGCCTACTGTATTGACGGTAGAATCATCTGTACAATACATAAATTTATTAGCAGCAGCATCGTACCAATTATTACCTACAATGCCATTGAAAGCGGGTACGCTTCCGGTATAGATACTCGAATGGCCTACAGCGGTATAAGTGGGCACATAAGGGATCATTGCATTTTCTGCACTAAACCCTTCTTTTAATAATCTTTTGAAACCATTGGCACCATAGAGGTCTTTATAACGGTATAAATAATCCCAACGCATTTGGTCCACTACAAGACCAACGATTAACTTGGGTTTGGAATTTTGTGCCTGTGCTGCAAAGGCAATCAGTAGAAAAAGGGGGAATAATAAAGCTTTACGGATCATATTTTTCATTTAAAAAACAAATGTAGGCAGATTATTGCTTTACACATTATTTCATGGGAATGGCAATCATTTTTTAATCTAAAAATAAGATAAAAGCGTTCGCCTAATATGCTAGTATCGATGACCAAAATCATACTTAAGATAGCGTTTAACCTTCTCTAGCACTTTGAATAAATGCTGATTTACCGTATTTTTGCCAACGTTTTAGCACATTTAACCCTTACTATCCAGTTTTAAATGGATATGTATTGAATATCGTTAATCTGCCTGTACTGGTACAGGTTTTAAAAACAAACAGCTTTATGGACGTTTTTGAAAAATTAGTGAAAGATGGTGGTCCACTGGGACAATACATGGACAGGGCACATGGTTATTTTGCCTTCCCAAAACTTGAAGGTGAATTGAAACCCCGCATGAACTTCAGGGGGAAAGAAATGATCGTATGGAGTTTGAACAATTACCTTGGTCTGGTAAATCATCCTGAAGTAAGAAAAATAGATACCATTGCCGCAGAAAAATATGGTATGGGCAATCCAATGGGTGCTCGTATGATGAGTGGCAATAGCGATAAACATGAGGCATTAGAAAAAGTCATTAGTGATTTTGTAAATAGAGAAGATGCCATGTTGCTCAATTTTGGATACCAGGGTATCATGAGTTGTATTGATGCATTGGTGAATCGCAGGGATGTGATTGTATATGATGCAGAAGCACATGCCTGTATTGTAGATGGCGTTCGGTTGCATATGGGACACCGTTATGCATTTAAGCACAACGATATTGAGGATTGTGAAAAGCAATTGCAAAGAGCTACTGAATTGGCTGCAAAAAATGGTGGCGGTATATTGGTGATTACTGAAGGTGTTTTTGGAATGGATGGTGAACAAGGTATTTTAAAAGAAATTGTTGCATTAAAAAAGAAATTTGAATTCAGGTTATTAATCGACGATGCACATGGATTTGGTTATATGGGACCAACAGGTGCAGGAGCAGATGAAGCACAAGGCTGTCAGGACGGTGTTGATTTATATTTCAGCACATTTGTAAAAAGCATGGGCAGTATTGGTGCTTTTATAGCAGGACCCAAAGCAGTTTTGAAATATTTACGGTACAATGTTCGTTCTCAAATTTTTGCAAAAAGTTTGCCTTTGATTATTGTAGAAGGTATGTTGAAGCGTATGGAAATGGTGAAAACCATGCCTGAGTTGAGAGAAAAATTATGGGCTAATGTTGAAAGATTGCAAAACGGATTAAAAGAAAGAGGATTTAATATTGGAAGTACCAATAGTCCGGTTACCCCTATTTATATGAAAGGCGATGTTCCAGAAGCTACTCAAATGGTAATGGACCTCCGCGAAAATTATCATATTTTCTGTTCGATTGTGGTATACCCAGTAATTCCAAAGGGTGATATTATTTATCGCATTATTCCTACTGCAGCCCATAGTTTTGAAGATATTGATGAAACCTTGGTAGCATTTGAAGCCACTAAGAAAAAACTTGATGCCGGATTATATAAAGCAGATAAGATTCCAGATATGGCTGAAAAAGCTTAATAAAAAAAATCCCATTGAAAAATGGGATTTTTTTTTGCTAATTATTTGAACTTAAGGTTGAGGCTTATAATATTTGAATTCAATCCATTGGTTCGGCTATAATGTCCATAGCGCAGTTCCAGCATATTAAAATGTTGCGAGCCAAAAACACCCTTTGGTGGTGTAAGCCGAATACCTGTTCCAAAGAAACTACTATTGAATTTCGATAAGTCGTAGTTGCTGGTAAAAAATGCATCAGTCATTGCATGTGTTTTATAAGCCGCGAAATAATCAATTGCGGTTTGCGTGTAGTAGCGATAAAATGGTGTAACGGAAACAAATGGATTTATTTTTAAAGCTGTTTCCATATCAACAGTATGCGCCTTTAATCCCCAGTCATCTTGATAATAGCGGTAAAAAGCCCGCAGAATTACATGGTCACCCAAAAAGTAATTGGCCCTGAAACCTACTGGTATTTTTAAACGGGAGGAAGGCAGTTTTTCTGCCAGCATGGAATTATTATTGAAATACACTCGATGAAATGGAAGGCTGAGTAAACCCTGTTGTTTAATCAGGTCCATGATAACCATTACCTGTAGACGCTTATTAATAATTTGAGATAATGACACTGAACCACTATAAGAATTTCGGGCGGAGGTAGGATAATCATCTTCACCTCTCCTGGCACCCACTGGCCGTAGCTCTGTAGGTGTAACCAGAGAAACCTGATCGAGAAAGGCCTGTGCCTTTAGATTTAATTCTCGATTATTGTCTTTTGATTTTTTTCCAAAACTGGCACCAAAACCAAAGCTGGTATAATCAAATTCAAAGGAGGAAGAGGCATTGAATCCGATGGTAGTTCCCTTGGTTTCATTTTCCATTGTCCAGTTAACAGATGGATAAAAACGAATATCGCTGGAGGAGGCAGATGAATTGGCTTTTAGATCCACCATATCGGAAGAAGCAGAACTATAAGCATCCATTCCTGCTTCCAGTGTAAAAGTATGTTTACGATATTTTCGATCATACTTACTTAGTTTAACATCAATTACATTGGCGAAATCGGTTAATTTTTCGGTACCGATACCACCAGTAACAGCACTATTGTTTCCGGTCTGGTGATAGTAACTACTCACCAGATTCACTTCTTCTAATTTTAGTTTTCTACTGGTATAACCCGTATCTGTAGACGATTGGGCAAAGCCGCTGAATAAATGCAGGAAAATACCAACGACCACCAAACATGTTTTGCGCATATTTCTTTATTGAAGATTTTTAAATTTAATTACAACCGCAGCCGCCACCCGTTTTGCCACCATTGGCGCCGGAAGCTCCTTCTCGATAGGTTTGAAAACTCATTTCTGTTTTCTGTACTTTTCGGGCACCGAGGGTCATCTCGCCGTCGTTTAGTCTGTTCTTTTGGTATTCCTTCACAGTAGAACAGCTGCTAACTATTAAACTAGCAGCAAACACTGCTATCAGCATCCATCTTTTTTGTAAGTGCTTCATCGTAGTTGTATATTTTTTGAATGGTAAATAGTATCCTGTTCATCAATGATGATACAGGCAATGTTTTTCATTTGATTAATCATATCCAGTCCCGCACGAATGCCCATAATCATCACCGGAGTAGCCATAGCATCGGCAATTTCTGCATTCGGGCTAAGGATCGTAACACTTTTGATGCCATGCACAGGAAGCCCTGTTTTAGGGTCAATGGTATGTGAATACTTTTTTCCGTCAATGACAATAAATTTTTCATAATTGCCTGAAGTGGCAATCGCCATATCGGTAATATTCATATAGGAAAAGGGCAAGTGAATATTTTCGGGACTGGCAATACCAATTGTCCAGGGCATGCCGTCAGGCTGAAAGCCCCAGGCGGTTAAATCACCTGCTGCATTTACAATACCATGCTCCACACCATTTTCTTTTAAAATATATTTAGCTCTTTCTGCAGCATACCCTTTTCCGATTCCACCAAAACCAATACGCATGCCTTTTTCTTTCAGGAATACGGTGCTATTTTGTTCGTCTACAATGATATGTTGATAGTTGATCAGCCGAACCATTTTTTTAGCTGTAGCTACATCGGGAAGTGATTGCATTTTTTTGTCAAAATTCCAGAGGCGTTTATCTACTGATCCGTAACTAATATCAAAAGCACCTTGCGTTAGGGCCGATATTCTTTTGGAACGTTGAATTAAATGAAACACTTCTTCGTCTACTACTACGGGTGCAATGCCTGCATTTTCATTAATGGAAAAAGTTTGACTACTGCTAGAATAGGTAGTCAATAATGTTTCGATACGACTGATTTCTGCCACGGCAGCATCAATACAATTATTAGCCCATCCTTCTTCTTCAGGAGATGCCACTACAGAAATTTCAAAACGGTTACCCATTAATTTGAGTACCCTTTTGAAAATGGTAGTATTAGTAGTTAAAGTATCAGTGACTATTTGCATTGCAAACTGATTTTATTTCGTCCACAAATTCATCTACAGATTCATTGGGAAAGCCATCAAAAGATTTTAGAACTTTACCCTCAGGCGAAATCAAAAGGGTAAAAGGGAAACGTCCTTTTGGATTGTATCGATCCGCTAAAATTTCATTCTGCCGGGTTTGCTCTTTACTCAATTCATTTTTTTTATTGCGGGGAAAATCGGCATTGACCAATACGAGATTGCTATCAGCAAAATTTTTGAAAATACCATTTCCAAACACTTCTCTTTTTAATCGTATACAAGGACCACACCAATCACTACCCGAAAAATTTAATAGTATCAATTGATGCTTTTGACTCGCTACTATTTTAGCGGCTTCAAAATTGGTACCCCAATTAGTGGGCGTTTGTAGCATTAAAGAACTAAGGAGTAATAAGAGTGCTTTCATACTGTAAAATTTAAGTTCGACTTGCTATCTAGCAAATGTAAAGCCCATTCCAATGCAGCAAGGGATAATAAAGATATAATGATGTTAAAATTATTAACGTGAATCAAAAAGGATTTATACATTAAATTCAAAAACCCTGCCTATTCTTGTTATTGATTTGTGAACAGCTTGCTATACCTCACGAGTAAACGATATTTTACTAATATATAAGCCCCTTGAGACGAGTGCATCTTGCAAGAAAAGATTGTACCTGCTAGAAAGGGTTACGTTATTTTCCTTAGTCCATCTTCCTTTTTTCATAAGGCCATTGGCGGTTCCAGTATGCCAACAAAAGATATACTATCAAACCTGTACCAAATACTGCTAAAAAAGAAATGATGATGGCAAAACCAGTTGCATAAAATACAAATAACCATAATACAATTGCTAGTAGTACTGGCAAAGGATAGAGTGGCATTTTGTATGGCAGATGAGCTGTTCCGTTTTTATTTCTTAATAACATTACACCAATAGCCTGACCAACAAACTGCACCATTATCCGCATGGCCAGTATACCATCAATTACATGTTTCATTTTAAACAATAGGCTAAAAACGAAGGCAAATCCTGCTAGTATCAATAAAGAAATGTAGGGAAAGTTTTTTGTTGGATGCAATCGCGCAAATATTTTAAAGAATGCACCATCCACCGCAGCAGCATAAGGAACGCGTGAATAACCCAACATCACTGCAAATAAAGAAGCCAGTGCTACCCATAGGATCATTACAGTAGCAATATTGGCTGCTGCTTTTCCATATAAACGTTCAATAAAGCTGCTTACAATAAATGAATTGGCACCACTATCGTTGATGGATTTAATTTCCTGCCATGGTATAACACTGGTTACACTTAGGTTCATTGCCAAATAAAGTATAGCAATGCCAATTACAGAAATAAACATGCTCCGTGGAATATTTTTACCAGGATTTTTTATTTCCCCGCCTAAATGACAAACATTGTAATATCCCAAATAACTATAGATGGTTTTAACGCATGCTTGACCAAATACAAAGGAGAATAATATGTTCCAGGAAAAATCATTACCCATTTCTTTTAATGGTTGCAAAAAATGGCCATGTTGAATTCCTCCGAAAATAATCCAGCCAATGGTGAGTAATACTCCTGACCATAATAAAACACCAATCTTTCCGATGCTATCAATTTTCCTATATAACAAAAAGGTTATAAATAGAATGACTATGCCCGATACAGCTTTTGACTGCCAGGGATCGAGGTTTACTAAATAGCCAAGGTATTGAGAAAAGCCAATGGCTGCTGATGCAGCTACTAAGGGTGCTTGTATTACGGTTTGCCATACGTATAGGAAGCTCATCATCCTTCCCATCTTATTTTTTCCGTAAGCTTCTTTTAAAAAGTTATAACTCCCTCCTGCTAAGGGATATGCTGCCCCAAGTTCGCTCCATACCATTGCATCTACTAAAGATAGAAGAGCTCCTGCCAGCCAGGCCCATATATACATACCACCTAGGTAGCCAATTACAATGGGCAAACTGATAAATGGACCAATCCCTACCATATCAATCATATTTAATACAGTAGCCTGAAAAAGTCCGAGATTTCTTTGCAGTGAAGGATTACTTGCAGCCATTCATCAAATTATGGCATCAAATTAGGAAAATAAGGTTGATTTTCAATGTGTATTTTGTACACTTGGGGGTAGCCCCTATTAAAAAACGGGTTTCTAGAAAGAAACCCGGTACTAATCAAAAAACCATTAACCATTAAACCTTATCCTATGAAAAACCAAAGATAAGTCGATTTCAAGGATAATGCAGTTGCACTCCTGTAATAAAAAAGACATTTTACTATCTAATTATGTCAATCACTTAAATTGAAAGGATTTTGAAGTTTAACAATTACATGCACTAAATTTTCTCTATGACATTCCAGCAAATAAAGCAATGCGCTAACCTTTTGCATCAAAATTTGTTTAGTAGCTTAGACAAACAATTACATTGAAATGAATAAAATATTAATTGCTATAACCGGTGCCAGTGGCGCCATCTATGCCAAGGTTTTATTGGATAAATTATTGATGCTGAGGGAACAATGGCAGGAAGTATCGATTGTTATGACCGCCAATGCCGAGACTGTATGGCAAACAGAATTGGATCAGGACAGCGCTTCCTATAAAGGACAAAACAGTCCTTTTATATTTTATCAACCCAACGATTTCAATGCACCCTTTGCTTCAGGCTCGGGACAATACAATACCATGATTATTATTCCTTGCAGTATGGGTACACTGGGAAGGATTGCGAATGGGCTATCAAATGATTTGATTACCAGGGCTGCGGATGTAATATTAAAAGAGAGAAGGAAATTGATTTGTGTGGCCAGAGAAACACCTTATAATTTAATTCATATAAAAAATATGGAGGCCATTACATTGGCAGGTGGCATTATTTGTCCGGCTACTCCTTCTTTTTATAGTAAACCCAATTCCATTGAAGCAATGGCTGCAACTGTGGTGGATCGGGTGTTGGATTTGGCAGGTATTTCTATTAAAACCTATCGCTGGGGAAAATAATTTATTCAACATCCACTTGTTTTTTAATAACAGCCCCTTCATTGGCTTCCGGCAAAAATTTTCTTTCATTGACTAAGAAACCATTTCCCTTTTCACAGAAATGTACTTTTAAATTTTCAATGCTATAAGGATTACCGTCGGGGATATCAGCGATATTACTAAAGCCTATTTCATGGCCATCTAAAATGATTACGCAGCCACTACCAATGGCTTCCATCTTATTGCCTTCAGTAATCAACATACCAGTGTCTTCCCCCAATCCAATTCCAATGCAAGCGGGATTAGTAGCAACGGCTTGTGCCAGGCGACTGAAACGTCCACGTTTTTCAAAATGACTATCAATAATTACAGAACTGATAAAACCCAAGCCACTAGTCATTTTCAATTCCCCTTTTAAATGCGCCCTGCTCGCATTGCCTTCATAAATCATGGTTTGACTCATGGCCATGGCCCCAGCAGAAGTACCGGCGATTACAAAACCTGGTTCTTCCTGATATCGTTGCTTTAAAATATTGAGGAATTCTGTTCCGCCATCGGTAACGCTTAGACGCAATTGATTGCCTCCGCTAAACATCACAGCATCACAAGTACGTATTCGTTCCAGGTATTCAGTATTGGCCGTATCGGCACGATTGCGAATATGCATTAATCCGATATTGGTACACCCGATTTTACCAAAAGCATTCAGGTAATTATCGCCTACTTCATGTGGAATCATACTGGCGGTAGTAATTACTTCGATTCTACTCAATGGACCACCAGCTTCTTCTACAATGCGCCGAAGTATTCCCAGTTCAAAAAAATTGAGATTGTTTCTATGAATTTCACCTTTTTCCAGATCCGTACCTTTATCTTCGGCACCTCCGATCGCAATTAGTTTTCCTTTTGCAAATGGCATTAAAAGAATTTTGTGGTTATACAAAAATAAGGGAAAACTCTTTGTGTAAAGGATATCCGCTTATTGCTGCATCTGAATAATTACATTTATTTCCAGCCTTTAGTAACTGAAACGATATCCGCAGCAGCCCATTTATTAACTACCAAGGGTCCATTCATTTGATACAATACAATATCTGCCCTGGCGGCTGTTTTAATGGCTGTAGCATCGGAGGTGAAAATAGGTATCCCCAAAGCTTTGCCTTCGATGATTATATTGAACCGTTCTGCCGCGGCCTTGGTTTGTGCTGTAATTACAAAAACTGGTTTACCATTGGCCTTTGCTTTTAGTAAAAAATCAATATCAGCACGCCAACTGGTTACTGGGGCTTTTTGTAAGGGCACTTCTTTCATGAACAATAAATAGTATTCCCCCGACTGGCTCAAAATAGCTTCGGTGGTATCATTGTCATTAACCGTCTTCATCATAAAATCATTGATAAGGGGCGTATTGTTTTTTCCCTTTTCAATTAATATTTGCTTACGATCAGCAAATTTCCAGGTACTATCTGGTAAACCCGTTGCCAGTTTAAACTCTTTTCGTTGCCCATTCTTTTCATACACAAATACATAATCGTATTTATCAGGCACAGCATCTTTTGGCATTTTCCTAGCTTCTAATAAATCAGTGCCCTTTTTAAAAGGTAAGCAATCCACCAAGGGAAGATGTTTTAGTACATACCACTGCAATCCGAATATTAGGATAGTCATTAACGTTATTAATCCTGTATTGACCATTTTGGAAAACAAGGGATGGATATGCTTACGTTCCACCAATATTATCAAAATCAATACGAGCAATACAAGGTCTTTAGAAAAAGTTTGCAAAGGCGTCAATGGAATACAATCGCCAAAGCAACCACAGGCGCGTATTTTACCACTGAACAAAACATAGCTGGTTAAAAAAGTAAAGAAAACAGTGAGTAGTAATAAAAGCCAGGTAGTGATTTTTTTTTGCCAACCCAATAATAGGGCCAGTCCCAGTATAACTTCCAATGCAATCATAGTGATGGCAAAAGGCAGCGCATAATTGGTCAGCGTGCCCATTAAGCCCTTGAAATAACCGGAAGCAGCCCATGCTTCGAAGAATTCCTGCATCTTATAGCTCAATCCCAATGGGTCAATGGCTTTCACCAAACCCGAAAAAATAAAAAGTAATCCTACCAGTAACCTGGCACTATTGACAAGTATTTTCATGAATAAAATTATTTGTAAGTTCTATCTGCTTCAAACTAAAAATCAACAACTAAAAACTATGCACTATGCACTTCCTCTCCAATCAATATCAATCCAAAGGCGGCATAATTAATGATATCAAAAAAATTAGCATCTATTCCTTCGCTAATCATGGTTTGCCCCTTATTGGCTAGTATTTGTTTGATGCGTAAAATTTTTGCCAAGATCAGGTCAACAAAACTCTCCTGACTCATTTCGCGCCAGGCCTCTCCATAATCGTGGTTTTTATCCATCATCAGTTTTTTAGCGATGGCCACTTTTTCATTGTACATTTTCTCTACCAACTCATAGGGCAATTCTTCCACTTCATCTTGATTGATATCCAATTGAATCAATCCAATAATTCCATAATTCAATATCCCCTTAAATTCACTGATTATATCATCTCCAATTTTTTGTTCACCCAATTCTTGGATGGTGCGAATTCTTTTGGCCTTAATATAAATTTGATCCGCTACTGAAATGGTGCGGTATACCCTCCAGGATGTTCCGTAATCCTTTGTTTTCTTTAAAAATATATCCTGACAAGCATTAATGGCCCGGTCATATTGCTGATTGGTATCGCTCATTATTGTAATTCCTTTTTACTGATGGATGCTGTATTTTTCATGAATTGATTAATATTGCTAATCCATTTAAAATTAATAACAGTTTTGCTTCGTCAAAAATAACTGAATTCAATTAATGTTTACATTAAACTGCCATGGTAAATTACTGATGTTAGAAACACCCCTTGTAATGGGGATTCTGAATATCACCGATAATTCCTTTTATAAGGGACATATCAATGAAGATATACTGGCCCTCACAGGTAAAATGTTGCAGGAGGGTGCTGCTATTATTGATATTGGTGGCCAGACCACCAAACCCGGCAGTGAAAGGTTGAGTGCCGCCATTGAAAAGGAAAGAATATTGCCTGTTATTCAATTGATATTGGAAAAATATCCTGATTGTATTATTTCTGTGGATACTTATCAGTCGGAAGTGGCCAATGCAGCAGTGCATGCCGGTGCTCGTATTGTAAATGATATCAGCGGGGGCGAAATGGATCCTCTGATGATTGCTACTGTTGCAAGTTTACAGGTACCTTATATATGTATGCATATGCAAGGAAGGCCTGAAACCATGCAGGTTCTACCTCATTATGAAAATGTAGTCAAGGAACTGATGGATTATTTTGTCAAAAAAATTGCAGCTTGTCAAAGGGCAGGAATAAAGGATATCATCATTGACCCTGGTTTTGGTTTTGGCAAAACGATTGCCCATAATTTTCAATTATTGAAGTCATTATCGACCTTTCAAATATTGGGAAAGCCAATACTTGTAGGCTTAAGTAGAAAAGCTACTATCTATAAGACCTTGGCAACAACGGCTGATGAAGCACTCAATGGCACAACAGTTTTAAATACCATTGCGCTCTTACAAGGAGCTTCCATTTTGCGAGTGCATGATGTAAAGGAAGCGCGGGAAGCAGTTCAACTCATTCAAGCTTATAAAAAAGCGCCATCAGTTTACTGATGGCGCCTGTATATTAATTTTTCTTAATTATTTTTTTGCATTCTTCAAACTGTCTATTTTGGCAGCATTTTGAAGACTATCATTGATTCTTTGTTGTTCTTCCATGAATTTCTTTTGTGCTTCTTCTTGTTTAGCACGATAAACGTCTTCGCTTACTACTGATTTTATTTCCATATCAAATACTAATATCTCATTTGGTTTGATAGATGGTTCTCTTCCTTGAGTACCATATCCTAATGAAGAAGGAATATAAACAGTAGCTTTTGAACCGTTTTTCATTTGCATCAAAGCATCAGTCCAACCATAAATAACAGAACCCAATTGACTCAACACTACTTCATAAGGTTGTCCTTTACCAAAAGCAGGATCTACATTGCTGTCAAAAACTTTACCACTATCCAAAGTACGACCTGTATAATTTACCGTAACGATACTTCCTGGATTCACTTTATCACCTGTTCCTTCATCTTGAAAAGAAATATAAGTACCCCAGGTAGTTTTAGCTGCTTTGATATTATTCTTTGCTAAGTATGCATCGATGATTTTTGAATCTCGTTCAATATCTGCTTTTTTGCTAGCCAGGTCAGTTTCAATAAATTTAATTTGTTTTTGATAAATTCTTGGCTTTGCTTCTAGCATTGCTGCTTTATTGGCTGCTTCTGCTTCGGCAGATGTTTTGAAAATATCTACCACTTTGATACTGGTATAAATGAATTTTCCTTTCTTAATAAACGGAGGTAATTCTCTGCCCATTTTTTTGAAAAGGGTATCTGCTAAAATACGCACCACGGCGCTATCGCCTTTACCTAATTTCTTGTAGATATCATATACTTCTTTTGGTATAGATACAGAATCAAAGCGACTCATTTGAGGAAATGCATCACGGGTATCTTCCAGTGTAGAATCTTTGCTGCCTACATTGGTCCAGTTTTTAAAATGAATCTGCATGTATTCACCTTGTTTTACTTTAGGACCGGATCCACCACCAATGATTTTATATTCATAATTACCACTGGTTTTTTTAAACCCTTCCTGACAGCCTGCCAATAGCAGGGATGCCACACTTACCAAATAAAAAAACTTTTTCATTTTGATTTATTTTATTAAAAATTATAACTACTTAATTGTGCTCTGTTTTCCTGCAAGGCTTTCTTAAACATTTCAATCACTTCCAGCAATGTTTCTTTGTTTTGCCCACCGGCTGCATTAAAATGACCACCACCATTGAAATATTTTCTGGCAAAACTATTCACATCAAAATCGCCCTTACTTCTAAAACTACTTTTTCTTTCCTCTCCACGATCAATAATAACGGCTGCCAGTTTTATGCCTTGTATACTTAAAGGAAAATTAACCAGTCCTTCGGTATCGCCTGTACGAATATTAAATTTAATTAAATCGGCCTGTGGTATTGCAATGAGGGCTGCATTGAATTCGTAAAACATTTCCATTCTATTCAACAATATATGCCCAAAAAAACGAAATCTTTCTTCACTATGATTGTCAAAAAGATTTTCATGGATGATGCTTTGCTGTAATCCCCTATCCTTTAAATCGGCCACCATTCGGTGTACACTGGAAGTAGTGCTTGGAAAACGGAAAGAACCAGTATCTGTCATTACCCCTGCATAAATACAATCGGCAATATCTTTATCGATTTTATCGACATGACCAGCAGCTACAATAAAATCATAAATCATTTCAGCCGTGCTGCTTTTACCTGTATCACTGATGCCATAGGCAAATACTTCTGTTTGTGGTTCGCGATGATGATCAATCAATATTCTCTCCCCTGTTGCCTGTAATAATTTATCAGCCATGTTTTTGGTACGGCTAAGTGTATTAAAATCAAGACAGAAAATCCAATCAGCTGCTTTAATGGCATCCTTGGCTTTTTCATTTGGACTTTCATAATCTAGTACCTGTTTAGCACCAGGCATCCAACCTAAAAAATTGGCCCAGTTAGTAGGCGAAATAACGGTAATCTCATGACCGAATTGCTTCAAAAAATGAAACAAAGCCAGGGATGAACCCATGGCATCGGCATCAGGTTTCTGATGGGTTGTAATCACCACTTTCCGTGGTTGGCTCAATAAGGGAAATATATTTTCTATTGGTAGCATAAAGCGGCGGCAAAAGTAAGGCAAAGTTTCCAGTTTTGGCTTTAATGAGCTGTTAATCGAATAATTAACCTCAACCCGCCTGACTGCGTCATTCGGGCAGGCCTCATCTCAACTTCAAGCTCCACCAAAATTCCCTACCTTTGCACCTCAAAAAAAATACCCATGAGCAATAGAACATTTACAATGATTAAACCGGATGCCACTGAAAAAGGATTTACCGGTGCTATTTTAGAAAAAATCAATGCTGCTGGTTTCCGTATTGCAGCCATGAAAATGATCCACCTCAGCAAAGAGAAAGCTGGTCAGTTTTATGAAGTGCATAAAGAACGCCCTTTTTACGGTGAATTGGTTGAATTCATGAGCCGTGGTCCTATCACAGCCGCTATCCTTGAAAAAGAAAATGCTGTTGAAGATTTCAGAAAATTAATTGGTGCAACCAACCCAGCTAATGCAGAAGAAGGAACTATTCGTAAATTATATGCAGCCAATGTAGGTGAAAATGCCATCCATGGCAGTGACAGTGATGAAAATGCAAAAATTGAAGCTGACTTCTTTTTTAGTAAACTGGAGCAATTTTAATTATTCAAACACTTTATTAGAACCGTTTCGATTTCCGAAACGGTTTTTTTATGCTTCTAAAAATAAAGCCCATCGGAGAACCGACGGGCTATCATTAAATTCAAGCACAAACAAACTAGTATAATTCTTTTACAGAATCAACTCCTTTAAATAACGATTATTTGGGTTGTATATTGCATCTAAATTTTAAATGACCGCCACATTAACGATTATACGGTACCGCCGCAGGTTTATTCCATTTGCAATATTGGCAATGGCTATTCATCGTATTCCACTGTGGTTCAATAATAAAATTAGCTTTTGGAAACTATTGGGCTCTGGTAAAAACGGGCATTTTGATAAAACACCTGATTGGCAACAATGGGGTATTTTGGCTGTATTTCCTTCAGACAGGGAAGCCGATACGATCCTTAATGCAGAGGCAAATATCGACTTATCGCAATTGTATGGCCAATTTATAGCTAAATGGATAAAATTATTTGGTTGTGAAACCTGGACGATTTTTTTAAAGCCTACAGAGGGCCATGGTACCTGGGACGGCAAGAAGGTTTTTGGCGATTTGCCCATGAAAACGGAAAATATTGGTCCAGTTGCCATACTTACGCGTGCCTGTATACGTTTTAATAAGCTCCGGTCATTTTGGTCAAGGGTAGACGCTGTTGCCAATCAGATGGCAGCTGCAAAGGGTTTTTGGGGCTCTCTGGGCATTGGAGAAGTTCCCTGGATGAAGCAGGCTACTTTTAGTATCTGGGAAAATAGAGAGGCAATGAAAAACTTTGCTTACCAAATGAAGGAACATCGGGAAGTGATTACCGACACCAGAAAGCAAAAATGGTATAGCGAAGATATGTTTGTGCGTTTTATGATACTTGGATCACAAGGCAGCATCAAAGGAAAGCAACCCTTTGACGGAAAGTTGTAATTTTATAATAAATCAAATCCCCTTGCGGGGAAAATGATATGAAAAATATAAAACTAATAGAAGTACCCTCCGAAATTGGCGCTGGTACAAGGGGTGCAAGTTTGGGTATTGAAGCAATTAAAATTGCGGCGCTCGATTTTATGAGCAATTTTTTTGTTCATTTTCCTTCCGAAAAAATTGAAGTAGAAAATAAATTATTGTTTGAACCCATTCAATCGCCTTATGCCAAAAGGATTCAAGGGGTGTTGACCATGTATGAAAGAATCAGCAAGGCAGTAAGTGAATCTATTAAGGGCAATTTTTTTCCAGTAGTGATCAGTGGCGATCATAGCAATGCAGGTGGAACCATTGCGGGTATTAAAATGGCCAAACCCAAAAGCAAATTAGGAGTAATATGGATTGATGCGCACGCTGACCTGCATACACCTTATACTACACCCTCGGGCAATATGCATGGTATGCCCTTGGCCACTGCTATCGCAGAAGACAATGAGGAATATAAAATTCATGAACTCGATGAAAAAACACATCGACTTTGGGAGCAATTAAAATCATTGGGAAAAATTTCGCCCAAGGTTTTACCGGAAGATGTTGTTTTGATTTCATTAAGGGATTTTGAAAAAGAAGAAAAACATTTGATAGAAAAACACGGCATTAAAGTTATTACCACAGGAGATATCAGAAGAAATGGCGCTGAGATTGTGTACCGAAAAGTAATCCGCTACCTGAGTGATTGTACAGATATCTATGTAAGTTTTGACGTAGACAGTCTTGATTCTTCTATTAGTAAGGGCACGGGCACGCCAGTGAGTAATGGTTTAAGAGAAAGAGAAGCAGAAGATTTAATCAGCAAATTCATGCAGCATCGAAAAATTTGTTGTTTTGAAATAACAGAAGTGAACCCTACACTTGATAAAGAAAACCTGATGGCCGAAATCGCCTTCAATATCTTGCAAAGAAGTGTGAATGTATTAATGATGAACTAAATTCAAGCATGAGAACTATATTATTCATTCGCCTTTACAGGATTGCTTTTTTATGCCTCTCTTTATTTTTCGTTTCGCATGTAAATGCTCAAACCACTAATCAACGTGCATACAAGGATTCCATCCTAGCCTTTCAAAAAAATTATGTAGCTACGCATGAAGTTGTTTTAGGCAAGGATAAAAAGCATTTCAGGTTTTATACGCCCGACCAGGCATTCTCGGTTATTGCAAAATTTGAAAAATTGTCAGATACCAATATGATTGGCATCAAAACCAGTGGTAAAAAAATTCCTGTGAAATATTTTACCCGATATGGTAAACTGCATTTTAAAATTCAAGCACAGGAAGCCGAACTTACCATTTATCAATCAAGTGATTTAGTAAGTAACCCTGCTTACAAGGATTATCTTTTCATTCCTTTTACTGATTCAACAACAGGTTTAGAAACATATGGAAGTGGGCGTTACCTCGATTTGAAGACTACTGATTTAACTACGGGTTATTGTCAACTTGATTTTAATAAGGCCTACAATCCTTATTGTGCTTATACTACGGGTTATAACTGCCCCATTCCTCCCAGAGAAAATGCCTTAAGCATGTCGATTAATGCGGGAGAAAAGAATTTTGCAAAAAAACATTAATAATTGTTTTGCAAAAAAAACATTAATAATTGTTTTGCAAAAAAAACCGCCCTGTAAAGCCAGGGCGGAATATATCAATCGCAATATGATTATTCTTTATTTATAATCCTGCACCCATCATTTGTTGCTTGCGCATACTAGCCAAGGTAGGATCCAATTCTATGGCTTTATCACAGAGTCCCTGACCACGGTCTTTGTCGCCTTTCTTTTGAAAACACATACCGGCCTGGTACATTGCTTTGGCATCTTTCATATCCAATTCAAGTAATTTCTGACAAAACTCTAATGATTTGTCGTAAAGTTTGCGTTGGTAATACGCATCGGCCAGGTCGCGAAGAATATCTTTATTGCCTGGTTTCTTAGCCCATTGATCCATCAGCATTTTTTCGCCGGTAGCAAAGTCGCCACTGTATACGTAAGAGTAGGCCAGGTTTTCAATAAAAGAAGCAGATTGGGGGAATCCTTTCTCCTTGGCTTTATTGAAATAAATAACTGCGTTTTTAAAATCATTCATTTCGTAATAGAGGATCCCTAGTTCATTCATCCAATTGACACGACTGCCATCCAGTTCAATAGCTTTCTGGTAATTTTTAGCGGCTTCCTTATTTTGCTCAGTGCCTAAATAACTACTGGCCAGCATATAATAAGCTTCTGCGTCGGTCGGATTTTTTTTGATATAAGATTGTAGTCCTTTGATGGCCAATTCAAAATTTTCGAGGTGAAAATTACTCATGGCCAGAATTTTTTCTGAATTAGGGCAACTGCTGCATTTTTGCGCCAAGGCGATAGCTTTGTCAAATTGACGATAGCTGAAATATAATTCAGCCAATTCTTTTACCGCTATAGCATTATTGGGATCCAGATCAACAACTTTAGAAAAATTGGCCATGGCATTATCTGTTTTACGCATTTCCAGATTTACATACCCATTCTGTAAATAAGCGTCGATAAAATTGGGGTCAAATGTTATGGCTTTATCAAAGGCCCGTGAAGCCACCAAGAAGCGGCGGGCATTTTGTTCTTCCACGCCTTTATTGAAGTAAAATTTTGCGCTGTCGGAGTTCCCCGCTAATGCCGGCAATACTGCGAACACACTGAGGACCAGCAAAAGGTTTTTCATTTTTTTTCTTTTATAGGATACAAATATTATTCCAATTGACGGAATATACAAGCACTTAACGCTGGAAGATGCACATTTATTTCACCTATACCGGCTTTTTTATCCACCAAATTATAATGTATAGAAGGGTTAAAAACGTCGCCGGTACCCCAGTATTTTTTGGCATCGCTGTTAAATATTTCTTTCCATCCCTTTTTGCCTCTTACTTCAATCTTCCAATCGCGGTAAACCACCGGCGTCATATTCAAAACAATGAGCAAATCATCGGCGGGTTTTTTGCCTTTTCTTCGATAAACAATTATGGATTGATCGCGGTGATTGAGGTCAATCCACTCGAAGCCATCATGGCTAAATTGCAGCTCATGTAAGGCAGGTTCGGTTTTATATAAATGATTTAAATCGCGAATACATTGCTGAAGCTGGCTATGGCAATCGAATTGCAGTAAGGGCCAGTTTAATTCAGTTTTATAATTCCATTCCCCTGTTTGTCCAAATTCATTGCCCATGAATAATAATTTAGCGCCCGGGTGTGTAAACATGTAGGAATATAGCAGTCGCAGGTTTGAAAATTTCTGCCATTCATCGCCTGGCATTTTATAGAGCATGGGGCTTTTTCCATGTACTACTTCGTCGTGACTTAATGGCAACATGAAGTTTTCGTCATAGAAATACATCATGCTAAAAGAGAATTTATCCTGATGAAATTTTCTGAACAAGGGATCCATTTTAAAATAGTCCAGCGTATCATGCATCCAGCCCATCATCCATTTCATTCCAAATCCTAATCCGCCTTCTGTTGTTGGCCGACTGATTTTAGGCCAATCGGTTGCTTCTTCTGCAATGGTCTGTACATCCGGAAAATCACGATAAATGGTTTCATTCAAGTGCTTGATAAATTCGATGGCTTCTATATTGCCATTGCTACCAAATTCATTCGGTTCCCACTGTCCTTCGCCCCGCGAATAATCGAGGCGGAGGATGGAACTCACCGCATCTACCCGAATACCATCAATGTGAAACTGATCAAACCAATATCGGGCGCTACTGATGAGAAAGGATTTTACTTCGCCACGTTTATAATTAAAAATATAACTGTTCCAATCGGGATGATAACCCTTACGCATATCCGCATATTCATAGGTATGCGTACCATCGAACATAAACAAGCCATGAACATCATAGGGAAAATGAGAAGGTACCCAATCGAGGATCACGCCAATATCGTTTTGATGAAAGGCTTCAATTAATTGCATAAATTCTTCGGGTGTGCCAAACCGTGAGGTTGCGGCAAAATAGCCAGTTCCCTGGTATCCCCAACTGCCGTCATATGGAAATTCCATCACAGGCATTAATTCCACATGGGTAAAGCCCATGGATTTTACATAGGGAACGAGCCTTTCTGTCATTTGAGCATAGGTATTAAAGCTTTCCTCATCATCTGGGATGGGTTTTTGCCAACTGCCCAAATGAACTTCATATACCGACCAGGCTGCATTCAAGGAATTATTCTTTTTCCTTTTCTTCATCCAATCCTTGTCATCCCAAACCATCTTTCGATCCCATGCTATGGAAGCCGTACCTGGCCTTAATTCCCAGAAATTACAATAGGGATCTCCCTTATCCAAGTCCACTCCCTTAAAGCCCTTGATATGGTATTTATAAGCGGTACCTTTTTTAAAATTTGGTATAAAGCCTTCCCAGATACCAGAATTATCCAAGCGAACATATAATGGAAATTCATCTTTTTGCCATTGATTGAAATAGCCTACAACACTTACCGCAGTGGCATTGGGCGCCCATACTGCAAAATAATATCCGTCGGTATTTAATACGTTTATAGGATGGGTGCCAAATTTATCATAGGCATTGTACAAAGTACCTTGTTGATAATTGCGTATGTCTTCCTCCGTAAACAGCGAATAATTCCATACTGGTTTTGTGCTATCGACAAAATGTATGTCTTCGTATTTTTTAACAGAAGCAATTTTCGTTTTTTGAGAGGTAGTTTTTTCTGATTTACCTACCGCTTGTGTTTTTACTGTTGCCATTTGTGGAATATCATTGATAGTGAATCTTATAAAAATGCAAATTTGCTTTAACGTAAATTTAAGACCTTGTAGGGTGAATTTACAAATTAAAAAGCTCAGTTTTACCATCGCCATCAAAATCAAAGAACCAACCAACGCTTCATGAACAAGCTTTCGCTGCTTATCCTCACCTTTTTATTACTAGGAATTACTTCATATGCACAAAATGGTAGTTTAGCTGGTAACCTTTTTAATAATGCCGAAAAAAAACCTGTAAACCATGCTATAGTGGCATTAATTCGAAGTAAAGATTCGGTTTTGTATCGATTCACCCGTACAGATGCAGCTGGAAACTTTCTGTTAAAAAACATTCAAGCCGGAAATTATTCCCTCATTACTACCCATCCCATATATGCGGATTATATTGATAGTATTGGCATTCTTCCAGGAGAAAATAAAATATTGGATATCTCACTGATCAATAAAAGCAAATTATTACAGGAAGTGATTGTAAGGAGTGGAAGTCCCATACGCATTAAGGGTGATACGACCATTTATACTGCAGATAGTTTTAAAGTAAAAGATGGTGCCAGTGTGGAGGATTTATTAAGGAAGATGCCTGGTTTTCAAGTAGGCAAGGATGGCAAACTGATTGCGATGGGTGAAACAGTTAAAAATGTATTGGTAGACGGGGAAGAGTTTTTTGGTAATGACCCCGGAATGGTATTGAAAAATTTGCAGGCCAATGCAGTACAGGAAGTGCAGGTATATGATAAAAAATCGGATCAGGCTGCATTTACCGGAATAGATGATGGAGTGAAGGAAAAGACCGTTAACCTCAAATTGAAATCCAATAAAAAACAAGGTTATTTTGGAAAAGCTGAAGTGGGTGGAGGTTTACCAGATAATTATAGCAATAGTTTAATGTTGAATGCCTTTAAAGGCAAAAGAAAACTAAGTGTATTTGGTTTTAATTCCAATACAGGCAGAACAGAATTGGGATGGGGAGATAGTGAAAAATTTGGTGGTGGTGAAATGGATGGTATGACCACGGGTGTGAGTGAGGATGGAGGCGTATGGATGAATTATGAAGGCAGTGATGATAGTTATTATGGAGGTCGCAATGGTATTCCAAAAAACTGGAATGGAGGATTACACTACAGTAATAAATTCATGGGTGATAGTTTAAGCATCAATACAAGTTACCGATACAGCAAGGTGAATGCGCCAGGTTATTCAAAAACTTTTAGTCAAACTTATTTACCAGATAGTAGTTGGAGCAATAACAATAGTGCCAGTTCACTGAGTAGTAAAGAGCGGCATAACCTTGGTTTTACTATCGAAAACAAGATGGATAGCAACAATACCATCAAATTTGTCAATAAGGGCAGTATCAGTCAAAATACCAGCACTAGTAATTACTATGAAGAAAGTTTGACTAACCAAAACAATTTTATCAATAACAGTAATCGCAAAAGCAATACAAAAGCAGATGCAACAAAATACCAGGGAACTTTTAGCTGGTCGCATAAATTCAAAAAGCCAAGAAGAACATTTATATTGGCAGCAGAAATGAATTATAACCAAAGCAAAAGCACTAATTTCTTATACTCGCTTAACAACTATTACAAGGGAGGTGCCATTATCAAGAAGGATACCCTCGATCAGGAGACATTGAATCAATCGGATAGTAAGGCTTATACTTTCAACGTTGCCTATACCGAGCCCTTGTCGAAATATTGGTCAATGGGTTTCTCCTATAATATTGCCATTAGCAATACGGGTAACAACAGAAGCGTACAAAAAAAGGATGGAGCCGGCAATTATACCTCTAAGATTGATTCACTTAGCAATGATTTTGATTTCAATAGATTGGTACAAAGACCGAGTATTAATTTTCGGCTTAACAAAAAGAAATTATCAGTTGGGTTGGGTGCTGCTGTAGCTTTTAATCGCTTTGTACAAAAAAATATTAGTAAAGGGTATCGGCAGGATTACGATTTCAACAATTTCTTTCCAAATGCCAATATCAATATTAAGTTTACCGGCAACAGAAGTTTACGCTTGAATTATTCCGGCAATGCACAAGCACCCAACCTGCAACAATTACAACCCATTGCCGATAATAGCAATCCTTTAAGCGTATATATTGGCAATGGTGCATTGAAGCAGGCATTCTCGCATAATTTTTCTGCCAACATGAACTGGACCAAACCGCTCAGTGATAATTATTTTTGGTTGTATGGTAGTTATGGTATCACCAACAATGCCTTTACCCAAAACAATATCATTGATACGTTGGGAAGAAATGTTTATCAAACGATCAATGTAAATGGGAATAAAAATATTAGTTTAAACAGTAGTTATAATTTTTCTGTAGGCGCTGGCAAGAAAAAAATAAACCTTTCTGTGGGGCCCGAAGTTCAATTCAATCAGAATATTGATTTTGTAAATGGTATCAGAAACCTAAATAAAACTGCCAATTATATTTTTAGCATCAATATTAGCAAGTATAAAGAAGATAAATATGATTTCAATATAGGACCCAGCTTTGAATATACCCATGCTACCAGTTCAATTAATGCAGCCAGTAGTACCGATTTCTGGGCCATTACAGGATGGGGCCAGGGATCACTTTATCTAAAGAAAAAACTTTCTTTGAATACCAATGCCAATATCAATTTCAGACAAAAGGACAAGCGTTTTCCGCAAAACAATAATTATATCCGCTGGAATGCCGATATCAAGCAGTATGTATACAAAAAAGAAATCAGCATTAAATTAGGGCTGAATGATATCCTGAATCAAAACAGGGGATATGAAAGAAATTTCAACACTTATAAATTCACAGAAACCTATTTCAATACTTTAAAAAGATTCTGGTTATTGACTTGTACCTGGGAATTTACCCATAATAAAGTAAAAGCTGCCGCTGCCAATACCGCCTCTCCTATTAGCATTGAACCTATAATCAAATAATGATGAAAAAAATATTTTTAGCTATACAATTTTTATTGTTGTTGCAGTATGCCTCCACGGCACAGCCCATCTTTATTGATAAAGCACAAATAGAATTTGAAGTAAAATCAAATAACCATAAAAATTTCGACAGTTGGTTTACTAATAGCGAATCTGAATCTAGCTGGCAGGAAAATTATAAGAGCAATGTTAGCAAATACACAGTGACCTACTACGATTATTTATTTAGTGATAATAAAAGTATTTATAGCTTCACCAAACTTGATGAAAAGAATAAGTCGCAATGGGACAATGAAATAAATTATGAAGGCAATACCTGGTATTTAGACCACAATACTGGCACTGCAGCATATAAGAGAAATTTCTGGGGAGATGAGTTTAATTTTACAGATAGTATCAAGGATATATCCTGGAAGCTAGTCCCTACCGAAAGTAGAATCATCGCTGGTTTCAATTGTAGAAAAGCATATACTGTATTATTCGACAGTGTATATGTATTTGCATTTTATACAGATGAAATTACTATTTCAGGCGGACCTTGCGGATTACATGGATTACCCGGTATGATTTTAGGAGTAACCGTACCAAGAATGTTTTCGAGTTGGATTGCCACCAAAGTAAATATCATTAATGTGGATGAAAAAAAGATTGTAAGTCCGGCTGATAAAAAAAGTAAAAACAGGGAAGAAATATTAAAGAAGTTTATGAAAAAAGCCAGTGAGGATGGCAGGTGGATACAACCGAGCATTTGGAATCTTTTTCTATAGAACTTAATTTCTTACAATAAAAAATCCCCGCAAATATTTCATTGCGGGGATTTTATTTTTCAACTAATTATTTTACTAATTCAAATGCCACTGCTTTATAAGAACCCAGTTTGAAATCGCTTAGGTTACCTGTTTCTTTGGTAAGTATATTTTTATACTGACTGTATCCTTTGGTTCTTTCTACAAACCTTGCCAGCTGTATGTTTTTTTCTACTTTACTGGTATTCATCACCACCATCACCGTTTGTTTTTCGTCGTAGCGGAAATAAACATATACGCCATCTTCAGGTGCAAATTGCATGAATTTGCCAGTAGTTAATGCAGAAGAAGATTTACGGAAATTGGCCAATCGAGCCACTTGCTGATAAATCATTTCATCTTTTTCAGTCCTGCCAGCTGCGGTAAATTTATTTACTTTATCGCCTTCCCATCCACCGGGGAAATCCAATCTTACCAGGCCATCATTCGGGTAGGTGGTACCGGTAGTTGCAAATTCACTGGTATAATACCACTGTGGTATACCGCGGCAAGTCAGGAGCCAAGTAATGGAAGAAAGATATTTATTCATGTCCTCATTCACTACAGAATAAAAACGTGCCATGTCGTGATTGTCTAAAAATATTACGTTAGTGGTTGGATCTTTGTATAAAAAATCTTGTGCCAATACAGTGTACATATTATTAATGCCATCTGTCCAACCAAAATCGCGATTCATTGCATCGTTAATTGCCCAGAGTGTTTGAAAATCGGTGGCTCCCTTCATATTGCTATTAAAAGGCAGTTTCATGGTGTTTTCAGTTACATAAGCCTGATTGGGAACGCCATGTACAAATGTTTCGCCAAACAAGCTAATCTTTGGAAATTCTGAATAGAGTGCCTGGTTGCAACGATTCATGAAAGGAAGGTCATTATAGTAATAAGTATCAATTCTCCATCCATCAATGCCAAATTCTTCTACTGTCCATAATGCATGTTGAATAAGATAATTTGATACGAAAGGATTATCCTGATTGAGATCGGGCATTTCCTTAGTAAACCAACCATCGGCCATTATTTTTTTATCGGCATTGCTTGCATTTGGATCAAAGATGGCCTGGTCTTTATAATTGGTTTGTGTGTATGTAGGCCATTGGTGTAACCAGTCTTTCATGGGTGGATCCAATACAGTAAAATGATAGCTGCCCACGTGATTGTATACGGCATCCTGAATCATTTTCATTCCCCTGCCATGCATAGCATCAATCAATTGTTGGTAGGCTTTTTCGCCACCAATTCGATCGTCGATTTTGTAATGATTGGTAAAAGCGTATCCATGTTCGGTACGGTTGGGCATATCATTTTCGATAACTGGATTAAGCCAAACGGTAGTTACCCCTAAATCCTGTAGATAATCCAGGTGATTTTGAACACCTTTTAAGTCGCCACCATGGCGGTTGTATACAGTATCTCTGTTCAGGCTCTGATCGCGTAAGCCAGGCACCTTATCGTTGGAAGGATCACCATTACTAAAGCGGTCTGGCATAATCAGGTAGATAAAATCTTTGCTTGTCACTCCCTGCGCATAAGCGGTACCGTTACCCTTACGCCTGGGTTTTATTTGAAAATCAATTGATGGAGCGGCTTTGAAATTAGCTGGAATAATTTTAAGTGTACCAGGTTTAGTATTGGCTGCAATGCTGATATCCAAAAAAACATAATTGTTATTTTCCACTCTGGATACCTTATTCAATTTTACACCCGGGTAATTGATACTAAAGCTGGTAGCATTGCCGATGGCATCGCCATGGAGCATCAACTGTACTTTATTCCATTTCATACCTGCCCACCAATTGGCAGGATAACATTGATAGGATTTGTTTTGGGCTTGCGCAAAAAAGGCAAGCAATAATAGGCCATGGGCCAATAATAACTTTTTCATATAGTGTTATTTATCTTTAATTCTCAAACATAAAAAGGCAGCAACAATCATGGAGCAACCTCCCAATACGATGGAGTAGATGGCCTGATCACCGAATAGATGTTTGGTAAAAAAGCCCAATAAGGTAGCAGCTAAAATTTGAGGTATTACAATAAAGAAATTGAAAATACCCATATAAACGCCCATCTTATGTGCAGGGAGTGATTGTGTAAGCATAGAATAAGGCATGGATAAAATACTTGACCAGGCCAAACCAACACCTGCCATGCTAATGATTAGCAGGTATTCATTTTTAAAAATAAAATACGATATCAAACCAAGTCCGCCTGCAATTAATGCAATCATATGTGTCTTGGGTCTTGAATATTTTTTGGCCAGCACTGGTAATAGAAAGGCGAATAAAGCTGCAAAGCCATTATAGGAACCAAACATAACACCCACCCAATTGCCAATTTTGTTATACTCTGGAGAACTGGTATTGATAGTACCATAAATATGTTGTGCGAGTGCGGGAGTTGAATAAATCCACATCGAGAAAAGTGCAAACCAGGAAAAAAATTGTACAATGGCCAATTTCTTCATGGTGTCGGGTAAAAAATTCAGGTCATCCATAATTTCCACCAATGCATTCTCACTTTTATTTTTATGAAATAATGCTGCCAACAATTGAAAAATCCCATAGGCTGCAATGCCGCCAGTGAGTACATACAATTCTTTTTCTAAGGGTATTTTTACCGTTGTGTTATAATAATACAAACTACCAGTTAGGGCAGCCCCTAAGAGGAACCAGCGGAATCCATTTTTAAAAAAGGATTGATAGGGGGTTTTGATATTTTTTTGGGTATCGGATGCTTCCATTCCGCCAAAAGATTTCATTTCGTCGGGTGAATATTCCTTGGTGGTAAAAACAGTATAAGAAATGGCTACCATGTATACCAATGCGCCGATGTAAAAAGAATAGCGAACGGTATCGGGTAAAACACCGTCGGGAGCTTCATTGGAAACATGCATTTTCTCCAATAAAAAAGGTAAAGCGGAGGAAATTACTGCGCCTATGCCAATAAAAAAACTTTGCATAGCAAATCCCGAAGTTCGTTGTTCATCGGGCAACATATCACCCACAAATGCACGGAAGGGCTCCATTGAAATATTGATAGAAGCATCCAGTAACCAAAGTAAAACGGCTGCTACCCAAAGGGCTGCTACATTTGGGAAAACTAATAATGCCAGGGAGGCGAGAATGGCACCCAACATAAAATAAGGGCGTCTTCTTCCTAATACACCTAACCATGTCTTGTCACTTAGATGTCCAATAATAGGTTGCATAATTAAACCAGTGAGCGGAGCTGCAATCCATAAAATGGGAATTTCATCAATCTTGGCGCCAAGGGTTTGAAAAATACGACTCACGTTGGCATTTTGTAAACCAAATGCGAATTGTATTCCCAGAAAACCTACACTCATATTGATAATCTGAGCAAGGGTCAATTGGGGTTTTTTACCTTTTGGCAAATCATCCAAGATGGTTTGGTCGTAATGGGACATAGCAATCGTTTAAAGGTTATCGTTAAATTGTGTATTTGTTACACATTAATAAAAGTACAATAAAAAACATCCATGATTGGATGTTTTTTAATTAATTATTTACAGTACAAATCCGTCGGGAATAATGGCTCCTTTTTTGAGTACCACGATACCATCTTTTACTGCATATAGGCTATGGTCTGAATCGGGCAATTGGGCGCCTCCATTGATTCTTACATCATTTCCGATTCTGCAATTTTTGTCAACGATGGTATTTTTCAAATAACAGCGTTCGCCAATACCCAATTGAGGAATCCCTTTGGATGCATTGTGTGCAATTTCGGCGATGGTTTCATAATAATCATTCCCCATCATATAGCTGCTTACTACGGTAGTGCCACTACCAATGCGGCTTCGGATACCAATAACACTATTTTCGATTCTGCTTGCATTGATAATACATCCATCGGCAATAATGGTTTGTTCAAGGGTAGTGCCACTGATTTTGGCTGGGGGCAACATCCTTGCGCGGCTATATACAATATTTCTGTTGTCAAATAAATTGAACAAAGGAATTTCCAAAGTCAATGCGAGGTTGGCTTCAAAGAAAGAATAAATATTTCCAATATCAGTCCAATATCCATCGTATTGATAACTTATTACTTTATGTGTGTCGATAGAAGCTGGAATAATTTCTTTTCCGAAATCGGTGGCTTCATTTTTTTTCTCTTCGAGTATTTCAAACAATAATTTTCTGTTGAAAATGTAGATACCCATACTGGCCAGGTAGTTTCTACCTTGGGCTTTCATCTGATCACCTGTGTCGCTTACCCATTCAGGTAATAATTCTTTTTTGGGTTTTTCGATGAATGAAGTGATATCACCTTCTTCATTGGATTTTAAAATACCGAATTCGGGGGCTTCTCTTTCACCTACGGGAATAGTTGCAATAGTAATATCCGCTTCATTTTTAATATGGTTGTCAATCATTTTACCAAAGTCCATTTGGTATAACTGATCGCCACTTAATATCAATACATATTCAAACTCGTGGTTGCGAATATGTTTAAGAGATTGCCTTACCGCATCGGCTGTTCCTTGAAACCAACCACTATTATCGGGGGTTTGTTCGGCTGCCAGGATATCGACAAATCCGCTGCTGAAAGCACTGAACTGATAGGTGTTCTTTATATGCTTATTGAGGGATGCTGAATTATATTGTGTCAATACAAACATCCTGTTGATATTAGAATTGATACAATTAGAAATGGGAATATCTACCAAACGGTATTTACCTGCGATGGGTACGGCAGGTTTACTTCTGGTGGCTGTCAATGGGTATAATCGAGACCCTGCGCCACCTCCTAATATAACAGCCACAACTGATGTTAATTTCATATAAATCTATTTATTTTAAAGAATTGTAAAGTTCCAAATATTTTGCCGCACTTTGTTCCCAGCTATTGTCTATTTTCATCATTGTTTTTCGGATGGAAGATAAATGCTTTTTATCATTGTACAATTCCAATCCTCGATGAATGGAATAAGTGATGTCCCAAACGCTGGCATAGTCGAACCGAATGCCATATCCGCCTGGGTCTCCATAATCGATGACAGTATCGCGCAGGCCACCGGTATTTCTTACAACTGGCACGGTTCCATAGCGCATGGCATATAATTGATTGAGTCCGCAAGGCTCTACCCTACTGGGCATTAATAAGAAATCGGCTCCCGCATACATTTGGTGGGCCAGTTTTTCATTGTAGCCAATTTGTGCATTGTAGTAACCTACCAAGGAACTGCGCATGGATTCAAATTGTTTTTCCAGCCCCAGGTCCCCACTTCCTAAAATTAAAAAGTTCATTTTGCCATTCATATGATAGATGGCATCAGAGATAGCTTGTGGTAAGAGTTCAGCGGCTTTTTCTCCCACTAATCTGCCGATAAAAACAAAAAGTGGTTTTTCGATATCCAGGCCGAAGTCGTCGCACAATTTTTTCTTATTCAATTTTTTGCCTGCATCGGCATCCTTAAAAGAAAAATTATCCAATATATAAGTATCAGTGGCAGGATCCCATACGGCTGTATCTATACCATTTACAATACCCCGGCATTTGCCTCTTTCGTATTGAAATAATTTTTCCAGTCCGTTGGCTTGTTGAGTAAGCTCTTCCATATAAGAGGGGCTTACTGTGGTAACCTTATCAACACATTTCACGCCGCAGGCGAGTGGGTTAATGGTTTTTTCCCAATCCAGTTTACCCCATTGCCAGGTATCGTATGCGGGTAAATAATGTTGTTTGTCCCAGCCCATCCATCCCTGATATTGTCCGTTGTGAATGGTAAGTATTGTTGCGATATGCTTCAAATGATTGTATGCATAGCAATACTTCATCATAAATGGAATCAGGGCAGTATGATGATCGTGTACATGCACTACGTCGGGATGGTGTTGCCATTTGCTTAACCAATCGGTGACGGCAATTTGAAAAGCCGTATATCGTTCGGCATCATCATCATAACTATAAATTCTTTCGCGGTCGAGTAATCCGAATATATCTACGCAGTATAAATCGAAGCCTAACTTATTCGTTTTTTCTTTAATAACGGTATACGATAAGTGAAAATCGCCCATGTCGAATGCTCCTTTGTGCACCGTTTCCCATTCATTATCGTAGAGGAATTTGGTACGGTGCATGGGTGTCACTACTTTGGCTATATGCCCTAGTTGACATTGATATTTGGGCAGGGCCCCCACCACATCCGCCAGACCACCTGCCTTGGCCATGGGATAACATTCCGCACTTACATGTAGTATTTCCATTAGCAATTGATTACCGGTTCAATTTACCAATCATTTTGTTTCAAAACCAATTCGGGGAGAAATTTTTTTGCAGCAATTGCATTATTTATTCTATTTTCAGCCACTAAAACAAACACGATATGCCTAATGAACTAAAGGATGTGATTCCTCCTGTACAAGAAATTAAAACAAAATGGTCCCAATTTGGAGTATTGGTTTCCGTATTTTTCTTTTGGGGATTTGTAGCTGCCAGCAATGATGTGTTAATCCCTGTATTTAAGGAAAAATTGAACCTGTCCCAGGTACAGGCCCAGATGGTATCTTTTGCATTTTATGTAGCCTATTCAGTAGGTGCTCTTTTGTATTTCTTTATCAGCAAGTTCCTGAAACAGGATTTACTTAATAAAATTGGTTATAAAAATGGCATCAGTATTGGTTTGATTATTTCTGCGATTGGAACATTATTATTTATTCCTGCTGCCAGTGCGGAATCATTTCCGTTATTTATTTCCGGATTATTCACCATCGGCCTTGGTTTTTCCTTACAGCAAACAGCCGCCAACCCATTGGCCATTAATATGGGAAGTGCCAGTACTGGCTCACAGCGTTTAAGCATGGCTGGTGGTATTAATAATTTTGGCACTACCATTGGACCACTGATTGTAAAACTGGCCATATTTGGTACAGTTTCTACAGTAATGGTGAGTTCATTGAGTGCTGTAAAAACGCCCTATTTAATATTAGGCGCTGCCTTTCTCATAGTAGCTGCTGTCTTTTATTTTTCCTCTGTACCCAACCAACTCGTTAGTAATACAGAGGAATTGGTAGAATCCAAATCAAATTGGGTTGATAGAGGATCGCCTTTTAAATACCCACAATTGTTATTGGGAATGATTGCCATTTTTGTTTATGTGGGCGTAGAGGTGAGTACTGCTGCTAATTTGCCAGAATTTATGAAGCAAAAACTAGGTACTCCTACCAGTGGAACGGCTCCTTACATTTCCTTGTTTTGGGCAAGTTTGATGATTGGTCGATGGACCTCTTCTGCAGGTGCATTGGGATTTGGTGAAAGCACTAAAAAAGTCCTTCAGTTTTTGATGCCATACTTAGCCTTTGGTGTTTATTTATTAGTGAATGCCATTGCTAAAAACGATTTACAACCATTTTACATATATGCATTGGTGATTGTTGTATTGATTATTGCTAATTTACTCAGTAAGGGTAATCCTGCCAGACAATTGATGCTTTTCAGTGGTTTTGGTATTTTGGCTTTATTAGTCGCTATGTTTTCACCTAACTACCAAATCAGCGTTTATGCTATTTGCAGTGTTGGTTTATTTTGTTCTACACTTTGGCCCTGCATATTCACATTGTCCATTTCTGGCTTGGGTAAACATACCAGTGAAGGTTCCAATTTCTTGATTTTTATGATTATGGGTGGAGGCATTGTGAGTATCCTGCAAGGTTATTTATCAGCCGATCATTTATTGGGTATCAGTTATTCTTATGTGGTGGGCATTGCTTGTTTTCTCTACCTGATATTTTATGCCATTCGTTCAAAAGCAGATTTGAAGGACCAGGGGATTGACCTTGATGCTTTAAGTAGTCCAAAAGGCGGAGGACATTAATCCTGTTTTAAAAAATTATTATTTAATTAATACCTTTACAAGTACCGGACTTTCCGGTACTTTTTTCTTTTATAAAATACCCGCTATATGGCTACCGCACTAGAACAACTTGTAATTGGAATTGATATTGGCGGCACTGGTACCAAATTTGGTATTGTTGACCGCGATGGCAATGTACTTTTCAGTAGTGAAATCTCCACGAAGAAACACACTACCACCGAAAGTTTTATTGATGAACTGTATACCGAACTATCAGACTTGATTGAACGATCTGGTGGCAGTGGTCGTATTAAAGGCATTGGTGTAGGTGCTCCCAATGGCAATTATTATACGGGTACCATTGAATATGCACCCAACCTTCCCTGGAAGGGCATCATTCCATTGGTAGAATTATTGGAAGCAAAATTTAAATTGCCTGTTACCTTAACCAATGATGCCAATGCGGCTGCTATTGGGGAAATGATGTATGGCGCTGCCAAAGACATGAAAGATTTTATCATGATTACCCTGGGCACTGGTGTAGGAAGCGGTATTGTTGCCAATGGGCAATTAATTTATGGGCACGATGGTTTTGCCGGTGAACTTGGCCATACCATTGTAATGCCAGGAGGACGCTTTCATCCAGGCACGGGCAAAAACGGGCCATTGGAAAGTTATGCCTCTGCAACAGGTGTTCGCTTAACAGCCATTGAATTATTAGAAAAATCTACAGAAGAAAGTTTATTAAGAGCAGTACCAAAGGAAAAACTCGATTCTAAAGCGGTATATGATGCGGCGGTACTAGGAGATAAAGTTGCTTTGGAAGTGTTTGATTATACTGGTAAAATTTTAGGACTTGCATTGGCCAATGCCATCATGTTCAGCAGCCCGGAAGCCATTATACTTTTTGGTGGTTTGACCAAGGCGGGTGATCTAATATTAAAGCCCACAAAAGAAAGTATGGAAGCCAACTTAATACAGGTTTTCCAGAATAAAGTAAAAATCCTTGTCAGTCATTTGAAGGAATCTGACGCTGCTATATTGGGTGCAAGCGCACTGGCTTGGGAGAAATAAAATTTATTTAAATTAATAACAATAACGAATAGTCGAATATTTATATTCGACTATTTTATTTTTCAGCAGTAGTAATCAATAAAACACCCGGTACCATGCGCTCTCCTTCTTTATCGCTTGGCTGAATGGTAGGCTTACCATTGATGAGCATGGCACTGCTGCCACCTCCATCCAAATTCAATGCTTCTTTACAACCCAGTTCTTTTAATAAAGTAGCGGTTTGCTTTAATGTAGCGCCTTCTGCCTTACCCGGAAAACGGCCTTGTATGACCATTATGATTAAGTTGCCGTCAGCCGTATATCCGATTGCAGTGCGCGGATGTTTATCGTCCATGGCCTTGCCTGCAAATTTTAATTCTTCATTATTGCTAATTTGAATCTTCCCTTGCTGTAACAAAACAGGACCTCCCCCTACGGCAGTATACATTTTCCATTGTTTAAATACTGGAGCCAAATTACTATCGGCCGATGAATGGTATCGTTGTATTAAATATTGATTGCTTGGATGAGCAATTGAATCTTTAATGGCCTTCACTGGATACTGCAAGGCTAGCGGGAATTGACTGGAAGAATCTGTCAATAACCAAGCGATATCTGCTTTGCCTTTTTTGGTAATGCCCAATGCGCTTCCGAGTGGATGCCGATATTGAAAAGTATCTTTTCCTTTCATCGGAATGCTGTGAATATTATAGGAAACCATCTTTCCCTCTTTAATAATAAGGTTTAGGTTTTGGTGTGTAGTGAATGAAAAAAAACTGGCATTTACTACAAGCAAGGGCTGATTGTTTTTTTCATAAAACTGCGTAGGGGTAAGTCTTCTTTTGGTAGTGGTATCTGCTTCAATCCGGTAGGCCTTGCTTTTTAGTTTTGCGATGGCATAATAGGCGATAAAGGGCTTGCCGTCTATGCTATCAGTAGATTTATAAACATGAAAGTTTTTAGGCAATTGACCATAGGCATCATCTACGTTTACCCATTGCCGTTGTGCAAGAACTAAGCGCGCGTTAATTGTAAATAAGCCTAAAAATAAAAGCAATTTCATGTAGCAAAAATTAGCCTTGCTTTTTCTCTTCCAACCACTGATTTCTACCCCATCCTTCATAAATATGTTTTTCGCTGTGATAGGAAGAACGTACCAATGGACCACTTTCTACATAATCAAATCCCAACTGGTATCCAATTTCTCTGAGTTCAGCAAATTCGTCGGGGTGCACAAATCGAATCACGGGTAAATGCTTCTTAGTGGGCTGAAGGTACTGACCGATGGTAATAACATCCACCAGGCTGGCACGCAGGTCCTTCATGGTTTGAATGACTTCTTCTTTTTCCTCCCCTAAACCCAGCATAATACCGCTCTTGGTTCTCATGCCTGCCACTTTCAACACTTTCAAGGTTTCCATACTTTGCCAGTATTTGGCCTGTATCCTTACCTGTTTGGTGAGTCGTTCTGTTGTTTCAATATTATGACTCACTAATTCGGGAGCTGCATCAATAATGCGTTGAATATTTTCTTTTTGAGCCTTAAAATCGGGAATTAATGTTTCGAGTGTAGTATCCGGATTTAAAGTTTTCACCGCTTTAATGGTATTGTACCAAATGATACTACCGCCATCTTCCAACTCATCTCTATCAACCGAAGTAATAACTGCATGCTTCACCTTCATAAGGTGAATAGCTTCTG
>CALRKF020000027.1:0-37207 GCA_943367825.1 Chitinophaga pinensis | reverse complement strand
AGTTCTTTTAGTTTTATTTCATATTGTTCAGCACTTCTTTCTTTTCGCAACAGTACTTCTAAGGTGCCTTTGAGTGCCGCTAAGGGGGTACGCATTTCATGTGATGCATCAGCAGCAAATTGCTTTTGTTGCTGCATGCTATAGGAAAGCCTATTTAAGAGTTCATTGATAGTAGTAGCTAATTGATATAATTCATCCTCATTTTCGGGTAAGGGTAAACGTTCATTAATATTTTTATCCGTAATACCTGCAGCGCTTTTGATGAGTTGATGGACAGGCGCAATGGCCTTGGATGCCACGAAGGACATGATGCGATAAAGCAATCCTATTGTAAAAAAATAAGTTATGATTAGTACCAGCATTAAGTTATGCAGAACATTGTAAGACTCTTGTTGAGATACGCCAACTGTCAAGTGTCCAATAATTTTTTTCGATTCGTTATAAATGGGGAATTGCCCTATGCGTATTCTTTGATTGTTTAGGATGGTATTATAAAAAGTAGTGGCTTCAATGGTTGGGTTGAAGCTGAAATGATCATTTTTCAAATTGGCAGATTTGAAAATACTCATATCATTCATATCAACAATCTGAATGAAAGTTGGATTTACTTCTGTTTGTTTATGTTCGGCTTCCTCCCATTCTGGCATTTTATTTCGGATAATACTATCCCCTTTCCAATCGAGGTTATTAAACACTTCTTCTTTTTCTGTGATAATATCATTATCGAGATGGCGATAGGAACTATAATAAACAACCCAGAATATGATGACAAATACGAAGGCAAGTATGAGTGCTACTGCCAGCGTATTTAAAAAAGCAATTCTTTTTTTAAAGCTTAGTTTCATAGTAGGGTTTTAGAAGCCTGCTTTAATCATTTACCCGATAGCCTACGCCTCTTAGCGTTTGAACAAAGGATTCAGTACCGGGGTCATCCAGCTTTTTTCGAAGGGCATTAATAAATACATCAATTACTGAAGTATCCCTATCAAAATGAATATCCCAAATTTTTTCAATGATACGCGTACGGCGACAAACTTTTCCTTTATTGCGTAATAAATATTCTAATAGGGCAAATTCTTTTTGAGTGAGATCAACAATTTTGCCATTTTTCGTTACCTGGTGTACCTCGGTATTCATTACAATCTGCCCTGCTTCAAATATACTTTGTTCTCCTGTCTTGTTGCGCAGTAGCACTCTTATCCTTGCTAATAACTCTTCAAAGGCAAAGGGTTTTTTTAAAAAATCATTGGCACCGGCTTCTAAACCAAAAACAGTATCGTCAATGGTATCCTTTGCTGTCAAGAAAATAATTGGAATATTTTTATTTTCTTTTCTAATTCCTCTGCAAATTTCTATTCCACTGATGCCGGGCAACATCCAGTCCAATAAGATTACATCATATTCACTAAGCGCAGCCAGTGCCATATCGAGCCCCTGCCTTCCATTTACAGCTATGTCAACAGAAAAGCCTTCCTCTTCCAAGCCATCTTTTAAAAAGGCTGCAATGGCGGCTTCATCTTCTGCTACTAAAATTCTCATGATGGTAAGTTAATTAATATTTATATATAAAACTTATTCACCTTTTTCCTTTTCAGGATTTGAAAAATCGGGAAGCGCTAGTTCAATGCCGGCCCCATGTTTATATACCAATTGCCCTCCCAAATAACCTGTACGTGCAATGGCTGTAATTACCGTTGCATACAAAATTACAAGGATGAAGTTGAGCATCTTTTTTTGGTAATTAAAAATATTTTTCAATAAATAGGCTACTGCTGTAAGAATGGTTAGCCACAATGCAATAGTGGCAGCTTGTTCATGTAATTCCATGGCTTTGCCCAAACTGCCTTCTTCCATTCCTTCACCGGCTGCATTGCCTATTAAATAGGACGCGATAGTACCCAAGGTGCCAGCTAGTAATAAATAAAATGCGGCTTGTTTGAAAAAATCTTTTTTATAAAATAAACCTGTCAATTCGGCCATAAAGCCTGTTATCAACAAGGCAATAGGAAAATGCACTGCCATGGCGTGCAAATGGGTTGCTGAAATCATTTGAATGTTTTATACGCAAAGTTGCATTCGGCTAACTGGGTTTTGTTTTAGCTGATTCTTAAGATTGGCTTAAAAAAAATTATTTTAGTAGAAAGGCTTTAGAGTAATTATTACAACCAGCCTGATAGCATTCTATTAATCGGCCTTTAATCATCCTCTTCTTTTTGATAGTTTTTTACTTTTTTTAATTCATCCTTATTCATATTCTTTTGATCTGTTCCATTCCTAATGATATCATGTTCATTGCCACTTTTATGACAGGATGCGCAATTGCTGATATTGTAAATACCTTCTTCATTGTGTTTGGCAATTATATTGCCTGGGGAATGTTCGTGGCAGTTGTAACAAGTATATACTTTGTAGTTATTGTTAGTATGACAAGTAGTGCAGGATGTTTGGTGATTGGCATCTAACCGAAAATAAGCGGAGTGGTCGAAACTTGAGGGCAACCATTTAGTGGTACCATGACATTGGCTGCAATTAGCAGTGGTGGATTGGTGGAAATTGTCATTGGGTTTTTGATGGCAGGCAGCACAATTATTTTTATCTACCCCTTGAATCATGTCATGGTTGAAAATGGTATTCAATTTCCAGTCCTGTGTATTATGACAATTGATGCAACTATTGCTGAGTGATTGGTGCAAACTGTCAATCGGCTTATTATGGCAACTATTACAATTATTAAAAACAGTGGGAGACAATAATTGATGGTCAAAATTAGAAAGACTTACAGAAGGGTTAATTCCTTTATGGTCTGTATGACAAGAACTACAGGATTGTTCCATTAGTCCTTGGTGAAATAATATTTTTTGCTTACTGCTATCTGTAATACCCATGCTATCCTTACCAATATTGGCAGGATTATGACAAGCAATACATTTAGTATTTGAAACGCCAGCAAAGGGCGTATGACAGGCGCTGCAATTATTTTTCAGGTGCTGGTGGCCTGCTGTCAATTCTCCGGGATTAATCATAGTGTGGGGATACAAATATGTTCCTGCTATAATAGCAACCACGATTCCTAAAATAAGTGTTTGTTTCATTTGCTAAACATTAGTACAGAAATAATATGTATTAATACAAGTATGGCCAGCAATAAGGTAATGGGCATATGCACGATTCTCCATTTTTTCATCAAATCAACAGTAATAGAATCTAGAAATAATTTTTTATCTGTTTCCGCAGGGCTAAGACCCGATTTAAGTAAGTCGGCCTTTCTTAATTTGAGTGATTCATTCGCTTTTTTTAATAAATATTTCCCTACCAATCCGCTAGCAACTGTAATTAGCAGCATTAAAATAGCCAGCCAAGGCAATAAAGCATTGAAGTGAATGCCGGCATGTACCAGCACCATGATGGAGCCCACCCAAGAGCCATATTCATGCAGTTGTAGTAATTGTTTGGGGGAGCCAGACTGAATAATTTTCCTTTTTCTTAACGAGTAGATAAGTGACACTAAAATCAATATTGTGCCTGCATAGCCTAGGTAAATACCAATGAAAACTAAATTAAAATGATGCAATAGATAATCTAAGCCCAGCGCAAACAGTATCATTAGGGCATACCATTGAATAAAAGGCAGTAGGTATTTAAAAACAAGGGGCTCTTTCATTTGTTAGATGTTTAAGCTAATTATTTTAATAAATCTGGACTTAAAGTTACAATGATTTTAAATTATAGTAGTAAAAAAATGAGTAGCCTATCTATTTTGTAATAGAATTTAAAAATTTTGTAAACATTTTCTTGCTGATTTTTAGTATAGGCTTGTACTACTTTAAGTTTACAAAGTAAAACTCTGCATCTATTTACAACTGTAATTTACCTAAATTAGTTAAGGGTAAGTAGCATGTCGATATTGACAACCTGGAATGAGAATTCACCAAGGATATAAAAACCATTTCTTTTGTAATATTTCAAAGCCCCTTCATTACTCTTTTGCACTCCTCCCCATAAAAATATTCTTCGAATACCCTTTGTAGTGAGGTCGTTTTTTATATAATTTAATAAAATATTTCCAATCCCTTTTCCCTGCCATTCGTCTGCAATTGAAGGAGCAAAACTACAATCACTAAAAGGATTCAATTGTAGCCGGTAGGATGCTAGCCTTGGCAGGTCATGTTCTATACAACCTATTTTAACAATGGCATAAGCAATGATTTGCTGATCATTTGCTGTGCGTACGATATATCCAATAAAATGCTTGGAGGAAAGATACAAATCCTCAATAGCATTGCTATCATCGGGGTGAGGCGCAAAGCGTTTTTTGGTGGCAGCACTTAATCTTTGTAAATAGTTCGAAATTTCTTGGGCATCAGTTTTAGCAACTAATTGAATGATGTGTAGGTTTTTATTTTTGGTATCAAGCGGCATGTTAAAATATAACCATCCTTAATTATTTTAAGCGAAATGGGGTATTAAAAAATTATTTTTTAAGCGCTTGAATCATTTTTCTTTGTTCTTCTACTTGTTTTTCAAGCGCCTGAATTTTTTTATTCTCTTCTTTTACTGCATTAATCAATAGAAAGATATAGGCCTGATTGTTTACACTTCGCATATCCTCCATTTCTTTCGTACTGGTTTTATCCACCATATAGGGTGCTATTTTCTCCAAGTCTTGCGCTACAATGCCTATTTGAGTTTTATCTGTTGTAAAAGGAGCCAATTCATTATAATTAAAACTTACGGGATTGATTTGATTGATTACATCCAGCCCATCGGTAAAAGCCAGAATATTTTTTTTCAGGCGCACATCACTAAAACTACTGACTGTGCCTGTTGCTGTATAGGTTACTCCATTTCTTACTTCCAGTCCTTTTACATTGCCATATAAATTTCCGGCACCCGTACCATTGGTGAAAATTTCTACAGCACCAGTATATGTTCCTATATCATTGCTTCTGATGAATCCTGGTCTCCATTGATTGCCTGCACCGTAGTCGCTTACAAATTCCATCGCGGCTGGGCCAAAGCCACCACGATTTCCAATTACTAATGTTACAGGTGTTGCACTAGCGGCTCCTACTACCTCCATTTTTTTACCAGGAGTAGCAACACCAATGCCGAGATTTCCATTGGTTAGTAAACGCATAGATTCAATGTTATTGGTTCTAAATGCCAGGTCTACAGCATCTGTAGTACCTACAAAATCAGTGGAAGGGACTGTGCCTGCATTGCCAGAAGGTTGCCATGCGGTATTGTTTTGCCAAGAAGCAGCACCTGACACGATAGTTAATATTTGTCCATCGGTTCCATTGGCATATGATGAAATGGTTCCATTGGCATCAGTTTGCAATAATCGGTTATCCGTACCTGATAGTCCGCTTGCCCTTATATTTCCTAGCACATGTAATTTTTCCAAAGGAGTGTTCACCCCTATACCAATATCTCCGTCTGCAGTAATTCTCATTCTTTCCAAATCGTTGGTGCCAAATAGTGTTGGTGCATTTTGATAGTTCCAAACGTATCCGTCATTGGGATTCGGACTAATTCTCAAGCCAGTATAGAATCCATAGGCATTAGCAGGTAATAAGGAGCTGCTCGACATTACTCCGGGCATGGCACCACCGCCCGTGTTATTTACTATATGTACCATTCCTACTGGCGTTGTTGTGCCAATACCAATACCTTTTCCCGGAGGCAGAATGCGCATGACTTCTCCTCCAATAAAGGCAGTTTGATCGCCAAATCCAAAACGGAAATATAGGTCGGGGCTTGGAACAAATGGGTTTTCAAAATTCCATATCGAAGTAGATTTTGTAGAACTCATATTATCAAAGCCAAAAAATAAACCATTGTCACAAGTACTGGCACCACTTGGTGAATTGATTCTAATCCCGTTTCTGCCACATGGATTTACAGCTGCAATACCCGCATTAATATCGAGTGTATAAAGGGGAGCTGTTTGCCCTAACCCTAAGAAGCCATTGCTGTTTAATCGCATTACTTCGAAGAGACTCATTCCAAAAAGAATATTTTTAATGCCACTACCTCCCTGGCCGTAGTTCCATAAAACAGCATCCTCAGTAGTGCTCAATGGGTCATTGTAACCCACTAAAAAACCTTTTTCGCAATCGTTGGCAAATAGCCCGGCACTTTTTATCCTGATGCCATTTTTAGTACAGGTTGAAACGCCTGCTTGTCCGTAACTGATATCGAGTGTATACTTGGGTGCAGTGTTGCCAATACCCAATTCCGATTCTTTCACCAGTCGCATTCTTTCAAATCCACCTATTTTAAATGCCAGGTCGGTAAAATCATTGGTCCCAATAAAATTGGTATTTACATCCGTGCCTGTATTACCATTTATATTCCATGCATTGGTTGGATTGGGATTAGAAAGCCAATTCCATACACTACCATCAAAAAAATAAAAACCCGTACTATCGGGTGCATTTTGATATACTAATAAACCATTTGCCGGTGCAGGTATTGTCTTGCGTTCTGTTTTACTCATTCTTGGAATGAGCATACCCTTTAGCGTACTCTTTACATCCAGTATGGCACTGTTATTGGCAGCACTGCCATCTGTATTAACGGCAAATGATTGAGCTTTTGCAGCAGGAAATAGAGCGATAAGTACTGCAAGAATGGCGATTGGTTTCATAATTATAATTTTAAATCAGGTATTGTAAATATATGAAATTATAAAAAAAAGTAATCTTGTAGTAGTCCCTACTTGAAACAAAAAATTTTCATAGGCAAATTCCGAAATGCCTATGAAAATCATGTTTTTACAATCAACTGCCAGCCATATGGGTACTAGCAATACCCTCCATCAATCGAATTTATTTAGAGATTTTTCAATCCCTTCCATTCCTCGGCCGACTTTGCCTCTATGATGCTAATTGCATACCCTCCACCCGGAACACTTAATTGCGATAGTTTGGAACCATTGGTTACAATTGCTTTTTTAATCGTGTATGCCTGTGGGTTAGTTTTGTAATCTGCATTTTTGGCATCTGCATAAATAGTAGCGATGTATTTTTTCCCTGGAGAAAGAAAATCAAAGGAAATAGTAGATGTTCTGGCATCGTATCCGTTTACATTGCCAATAAACCAATTGCCAGTGCCCTTTGCATTTCGCGCAACAGTAATATAAGCACCGGGTTCTGCTTCCAGGTATTTACTGTCGTCCCAATCTACTGCTACATCTTTTATAAATTGAAAGGCATCTAAAAAGCGGTTGTAGTTTTCTGGCAGATCAGCAGCCATTTGCAAGGGACTGTACATTGTTACATACAGTGCAAGTTGGTTGGCAAGGGTACTATTGCAATGTGATTTATTATCGGGATTAAGTTTCGAAATGTCCATTTCAAAAATACCCGGTGTATAGTCCATGGGCCCACCTATTAATCTTGTAAAGGGCAATAAGGTTACATGGTTGGGTTTTGATCCGCCAAATGATTGGTATTCGGTTCCTCTGGCAGATTCATTGCCAATCAGGTTAGGATATGTACGTGCAACGCCAGTAGGCCTTACTGCTTCATGTGCATTGACCATAATTTTATAATCCGCTGCTTTTTCAATGGCATATTGATAGTGGTCCACCATCCATTGGTTGTAATGATTCTCACCTCTTGGAAGGATGGGTCCTACATAACCGCTTTTCACAGCATCATATCCATTCTCCTTCATGAATTTATAGGCCGTATCCATATAGCGTTCATAATTCCGCGTGCTACTGGATGTTTCATGGTGCATGATAATTTTAATGCCTTTCGATTGTGCATATGCTTGCAATTCTTTTACATGAAAATCGGGATAGGGCGTTACAAAATCAAAAACATGGTCTTTGGAATTGCCAAACCAATCTTCCCATCCTATATTCCAACCTTCTACCAACACTGCATTGAAACCATGCAGTGCAGCAAAGTCGATGTATTTTTTTACGTTAGCCGTATTGGCACCATGTGTGCCATTTGGTTTTGCCTTGTTATAATCAGTAACTCCCAATTGTATAGAAGGAAAATCATTGGTATAAGACCAGGAACTTTTTCCGGTAATCATTTCCCACCATACACCTATGTATTTGACTGGCTTTATCCAGGAGGTCTCTTTTATTTTGGAGGGTTCATTTAAGTTATAGGTCATTTTGGAACTCAAAATATCACGAGCATCATCACTTACAATAATAGTGCGCCATGGTGAAGTGCTGGGGGTTTGAATATAACCTTTGTCGCCTTTTGAATCGGGGGTTAACCATGATTCGAAGACTAAATTTTTATCATCCAGGTTTAAGTGCATGCAGGAATAATTAATCAAAGCAGCCTCATGTAAATTGATATAAATGCCTGCTGCTGTTTTTAGCATCAGGGAAGTTTGTACGCCCGTAGGTGAAAAGGAGGTCTGAGATAAATTACCAGTAATAGCTTTTGCTTGTAAGCCTCTGATTTCTGTTAATTTTGAAGTAGTATAATCATATTCCTGTGTATCATAATCACCCGGAATCCAGTAGGCGGTATGATCGCCTGTCATAGCAAATTGTGTTTTTTCTTCCTTGATGATAAAATAATTCAGGTTCTTTTGTTGCGGAAATTCATACCTGAAACTAAGTCCATCATCAAATAACCTAAAACGAATGATTATTTTTCTATCCATTTCATTTTGCTGTAGGGTTACTGCCATTTCATTATAATGATTTCGAATAGATTTTACTTCGCCCCAAACAGGATTCCATGTTTCGTCAAAGCTGCTTCGCTGTAAATCGGCAATGCTAAATTGATCATATAAAGAGCTTTTGGCATTCACCGATTTTTGTTTCATATTATCCTCCGTACCACCTGCAAGCTTCTGTTCTTCGTGTTTTAATTCCAATCCTAAATGGCTGGGTTTGATTACTTCCTTGCCTTTATAAAAAAGCGCATAACTGGGTATTCCATTACTAATTATGGAAAATGTCATTTTAAAATTCCCATTCGGGGAATTTAGTTCCTGTGCATAACTGCCGACAAAAACGTTTAAAGCGAGGAATAGGAGGAAGCAATACTTTTTCATGATGATATTATTGAAGTAATTTATTTTGTGAACGCCTGGTGAAGAAACAATCAATTTTCAATTTAACCAGTTGGTTCTGTTGAAATAATTGACGGCAGTCACCAATGCATGGTTAAAATTATAAATAAAAATTCATTATTGGTTCAGGGGTTCCTATTTAGCAATGACTCTTTAAACTAATTTTTCAATTGGCTGCGAATTAATTGTAGGTCGATACTGATAATCCACACTAAAAAAGCAGCAAAGCTTATTTTTTGAACAATGGGTAAATAAACGATTAATGCTTCCTGGTAATAAATATAGTTATTGAGGAGTACTAACAATAAATTTACAATGCCCCAGAAAAATAACCGATGCCATTTTATTTTATATAGTGCAAAAAGGACTCCGAGCGTAGTAATAAGTCCAAAGAAAGAGGCAAAATTTGTTACAAGGTCATGGTTCATTTTACTAAATAAAAAAAACGCCGTCATCATCGATAAGATTCCTGCTATTTGAATGATTCTTCGATTCATTTTTCCAGCATTGGTTTGAATGGGAAATATTATCCAAAAAAAACTTAGCGAAAAACAAAGTGTAATCATAGCTGTTAAAGCAAGGGGTCTTGCTTGGTTGCTTTGCCCATTGATGGCCACTTCATTCAATAGATTGCACCAAAAGTTATGTGCCCAACTAAATCCTGTTGCTTGTGCATCAAAAGACGAACCGCCTGGGTAAAAAAGGGTTGCAATAATATAGAGAGAAACAAAAATTATAATTCCGATACTTGTAATTGGTAGGTTTGTATGGAGCTGGATTTTCAACTGTTGTACTGAAATGGTAAAATAATTATTTTCATTTAGGTTTTATTATGAGCTAAAAATAATGAATTCAGCATATTCGTAACTGTTAAATGTTTTAGGTTAAAAATTCGGGTAGAATGCAAATAAGTCTTCGATAGAAATCAAGGGCTTTATTAAATTTTCTTTTTATGAAATCGCCTTCGGTTTTAGCGCTAATTTAAAATACCCTCTGGCGGGTACAGTTTTTATTGTTTTTAATTGTTTTCTTTGGGTATAAACCAAATTATAATGAAACGACTATTGCACAGCATTTTATTGATTTTCGCAGCAGCTTTTATTTTGCCAATTGAAGCGCAAAAGATGTTAAAGCCTGTTATTACTATTCAGTTTCCCGAGGGAGATGGCACTAATGGCGCTGCTGTGGCATGGCATCCTATTCAAAAAAAATATTATACCTCAATTGTAGGCGCTGCTACTTATATAATGGGGGTGTACGATGCCAAGGGTAATCCCTTGCAAGAAAATGTAGATGCAGAAAACGATTATAGGGGCATGTGGTTTAATCCTATAAAAAAAAGAATTGAATTTAATTGCTATGCTGATGGGGGACTGGGTCATCTTGTATTGGATGCTAGTGGAAAGATCAAAGAAAAGGTTATTGATATTGCTGACATGAATCAGCCCGATGACCAATCTGTAGGAGTTTATCACCCCAAAACGAATAGTATTATGTATCTCAGTAGTACTTATTCAGTGGAAAAGTACAATCCCCAAAGCGGAAAAGTAATGTTGCCATTTACCAATTTACATGTTGGTTGTAAAACAATTGAGGAGGTCAATGAATTGGACACAGATACAGAAACAACTAGATGGGAAAGTAGAAATAATTCAAGTGTGCAATATACCGGTATAGCCAAGGGGGAGTTGGCTGTGTTAAATGTTGATGACCGTATTATTGAATTATATGACCAGAAAACAGGATTGCTGACTAAAAATGCTTTCCGTATTCCTGATGATGTAGCCATTCATTTTGATTTTAATTTCTCTTATTCGAACGGTCTTTGGTGGTTTTTTAATAAGGATGAGCGAAAATGGGTAGGATGCAAATAAATGGTTTAGCAATTAGTTAAATTATATTTCACTCAATAAAAACTGGCTAAGCTTTGCTTAGCCAGTTTTTATGTATATTCTAGCGAAAGGTAAATTAAGACTACTTGATTACTTGTTATTGAATTCTCCAAAATGCCAAAGTATACCGGAAGGGTCATGCACAAAACATTCTTTTCCCCAGTCATATTCCACAATCGGTTTTATTTTTACAGTTTGATATTTTGCAGGCAGGTTTAAATTAGATAAATACTCCCAAAAATTTTGAAGGTCGGGAACTGCCGCAAAAATCATAGTGTTATCTACCCAATCCTTTACAAAGGCTTTTTGTAAGTAAAAACCAATTTGGTCTTTTTCAAATAAGGTCAATACCGGGGAAAGAATTATTTCCTTGAATCCTAGGTCGCGGTAAAATGCACTCGACAAATCAAAATCTTTGGCTCCGATAAAAGGACGGATGGAATGTATACTAAGCGGCATTTTATAAATATTTTAAAGGGTAAACTTATATTTTGATTGATCCACGAAATCCCCTTGCTGCATAGTAGGAAGCAGCACCATTGTGGTAAACAAAAACATTTCCGTATCGGAAATCTGCAAAAAGTGCTCCACCAAGCTTTCTAATCTCTGAAGGAGTTGCTATCCAACTCGAAGTTTTTGAATCAAATTTTCCGAGTGTTTGTAAGTTTCGGTATTCCTCTTCTGTTAACAATTCTATTCCCATTGACGCTGCCATATCTACTACATTGTTGGTGGGTTTAAATTCTTTCCTGGAATCCAGTGCTGCTTTATCGTAGCAAAGGCTTCTTCTACCAGCCGGACTTTCTATTGCACAATCATAAAATAGGTATTCGCCCGTTTTTTTATCTATCCCAATAATGTCCGGTTCGCCCCCTGTTTTTTGCATTTCATGAAGCGACCAAATTTTTTTAGATTCAGTTGCATTGCCTTTATAGGCCGATTCGAGTCGGACGCTTATTTTATTCCAGTCGAGCCCCTTGTGTCTGGAGGCATTTTTCTCGAACCTGGTTTTTAATACTATCAACAGTTCTTTAAACTGTGCAGCAGCTAATTTAGTTTTTTGTATTATAGCCATTAGTGTAAAAGCTTTTACTAAACTGATTGGTTCTCAATATTGATTTATTGTATGCAATAATTTAATTATTTCACACAACTTTAATAAAATCACTGTTCAAACTTGAATTTAGGTATACTTTTTTGTACTTAATATAAAAATATGTATATATTTATATATCAATAAACCTTATCAACCATTTTAAATTAATCAAATGTCATCTACAACTATTCAAAACCCACTACAATCAAAGCCCACAAAAGCAGTCATTAAAACAAATAAAGCAGGTAGGATGATACTAGAAAAGGAACATGTTCCACATGCAGGCCTAGGGGCTTGTACAAAATGTTCTTGTACGAAATTTGTACCCTCCACTAATTACAAACCCAGTTCAATTGAAAACCATCAGCCAAACCCCTGCGGTAATTGTGGTCATGATGTGAGGATGCATGGTGCTTGATTAAGCTTGATGTACTATTTTTTTCGTCCAACAAATCTTATAACGGAGCCTATTCCATTGTGAAATGCTCCCTCTTTTAATTCAATTTATTTTTCTTCCAAATGAAGTATTTCATAATTGGGGAAATCGGATTTTATTTCATCCATTGAAAATAGCATTGCTATATCCTTGGGGCCGCCTACTTCTTTATTTTGGGCAATGTAATCAATATGTTTTTTGCTAAAAGCTTCGAAAATAATCAGTCCACCTTTTTTTAAATACTGATTGAGCGTTTTATGATATATGGATTTTATTGCTGAGGGAAAATGGGCATATATCAGGGCGATAATATCAAATTGTTCCTCTTGAAAATTCAAATTTTGAAGCTCACCCACGTGATATCGTATTGTTACACTATTTGCAGCTGCCAGTTGCAGCGCTTTCTTTTTTCCTTCCTCGCTGATGTCGAATGCCTCAACCGACCATCCCAGCTTTGCAGCATAAACGCCATTCCTGCCTTCTCCTTCAGCAGGAAAAAGAATGCTACCTACTTTTAATTGATCTAGCTGTGCTTTTAAAAAATCATTTGGGGTTTCACCATAGGCAAATGCATGATTGCTGTATCTTTCATTCCATAGCTTTGTCCATTGGTCTGTCATGGTAGTTGTTATTTTTAATATTGCTTTACAACAATTGATATTGTTTTACAGAAGTTTTTCTACTTTAGTATTAATACGCCACTTCAATCTGCTTACGCAATATTTCTTTTTTGTCTGTTGTGGTAAATGCATGTTGTATAGCTTCCAAATTGCATTTTTTAAAATGAGCTATGTCCCAATTAAAAACTGTTTCCATTAGTTGATATTCATCCGCCAACGTAACATTTGAAATGGCCCTTGCATCTGTATTAATGCTCATGGAAATACCCGACTTATAAATTGTATCGGCACTGTGATTTTGAATGGTATTAAAAACATTTGTCTGAATATTACTAGTAGGGCAAACTTCCAAGTGAATATTATTTTCTTTTAAGAATAGCATCAACGCCGGGTCTTCTGCACTTCTAACGCCATGCCCTATACGAGAAGGTTTAAAATATTGCAAGGTTTCCCACACACTTTCTGGTCCCTTGGCTTCTCCTGCATGCGCTGTACATGGAATGCCATTGAGGTGGGCAAATTCAAATGCCTTAATGTGGTTGGCAATGCCAAAACCCGCTTCATCTGCAGCAATATCAAATCCTACTATTGTAGTTCCTTTAAACTCCTTGGCTAATTGTACTGTTTCCAAACTTTCTGCCTCACCATAATGCCTGAGGGTACTCAAAATAATACCCGCTTCTATGCCATAAGATTGAATGCCTTCTTCTGTTGCTTTATTGACTGTTTCCACTACTTCTAAAGCACTTAAGCCTTTTGCAATGTGTAGCAATGGCGCAAATCTAATTTCTGCATACAATACATTATCTGCTTTCAGTTGCCTGAATAAATCGAGTGTAACCAGTCTTAATTGTTCCTTTGTTTGCATTAATTCAAAACCCTTGCTGGCCCTGCTTATATAATCGGCAAGGTCGCTGCATTTTGCTGGAGCAATAAAATGTTGAGTGTATTCTTTTTCTGTAATAGTGGGGCTCAGTTGTTTAACAACTTCATAACTCAAAGAACAATCTAAATGTAAATGAAGTTCAATCTTAGGTAATGTATTATAGGACATATTATTTTGGCACAAAATAGACGAAAACTTAGTTAAGTTGAATAATTGATTTTCATCAAAATTACTGTAAATAAAACTTAGGATGGGTTCAATAATTTGATGGTTAGACCAATTTGCCCCAGATGGTACAAATCATGCTGAATAATGCCCTCCACCAGATAATGATAATTATAATCTGTATCCAGAAAAATTGTTTCAAGAAAATGATCATCTTTATCCTGCAACAACTGGATAAAAATAGTTGTGCTTTCAAAAAACTGCTGCTTTAATGGCTCCCATCCAATGATACTTAAGGTATGATTGTCTTTCCAATCCTCCGCACTATTCATCAAATCTGTTCTTTGTCCCGTAAACCTTAGTAGGCATTCTTTTCTCCATTCCAGCATATGCGAAATATGTTCGGCTACGCTATGTAGTTGTGGTAATGGTCTTACAAATGCATCAACTGCTGTAAGCGGATTGATTTTGTCTTTGATAAATTGATCGAACCAACGTGATCCGTCTTGTATTTCGTTTAGTTGTCGGATTAAGTTTCGAATTAAAATTTGAGTCATTGTAAATAATATATTTAATACAATAAATTACTATAAAATCAACTAGTAATTTGCCATCTGTTCTCGAATTAATTTTCAGTCATTTCAAATGTTAAAATCCCTCCCAGCATTATTGCAGCATAAGTTATAAATGGATTTTCTAACTTCTTTTTATTCAGTGTCCTATTTTGGTTGAAAATAGCAGTCTCAGAAATGCCCTTGGCTTCTATTACAAATTGCTTTCTATTGGGCAGCTGCACAATTGCTTTTTTCACCTGTGGGCTTCCTAATACAAATTCACCAGTAGCGGGATTAATTGGATAAAATCCTAAGGAGGAAAGTATATACCAGGCACTCATTTGTCCGCAGTCATCGTTGCCAATCATGCCATCTGGACTATCCTTGTGAAATTCATTTATAACTTTATGTATGTATTGCTGTCCGGTTTTAGGTTCGTTCGTATAAGCATACAAATAAATGATATGGTGACTGGGTTCATTGCCATGTGCATATTGTCCAATCATTGCTTCTTGCCCCAAAAATTTATTTGGATTTTCAGCTGATGTGGTAAAAAAATCATTCAGTTTTTTTGTGAATTTTTCTTTTCCCCCTAATAGATTTATTACACCTGTCAAATCATGTTGAGTAGGCGTCCAAAAGTATTGCCAGGCATTTGCTTCTGTATAGTCACCAGGGTTATTCAATGGGGAAGTTGCTTGTAAAGGATTAAAAGGTGTTCGCCATTTACCAGCGGTATTTTTTCCTCTAAAAAAGCTGGTTGTTGAATCATAAATATTGTGGTAATAATTGGCCCTTTTAAAAAAAATAGCTGCCATTTCCTGGTATCCTAATTTTTTTGCCATGGTTGCCACACACCAATCGTCATAACCACTTTCTAAAGTTCTGGATACCGCTTCATTGTCTAATTTGTCAAATGGGTAATACCCATATTGATTATACAATTCCCAATCTGAATTAATATGTGAATGAGTAGATGTTTCTAGCATTGCGTTGAACACCTCATTTTTATCGAAACCACTAAAGCCATTTTGGTAGGCAGATAATAAGATTGGAATAGCATGGTTGCCAATCATGCAATAATTATCCTGTCCCCAAGCGGTCCAAATGGGCAAAAACCCCTTTGCTTTATGGTGCAAAAGCATTGAATTAATAATGCCATTTATTTTTTCAGGAGCAATAATTTCTAATAGCGGAAAGGCCCCCCGATAAATATCCCAAATTGATAGGGTGGAATAATATTCTTTATTAGGTGCAATAGCTATACTATCATTTACAGCTCTGTATTTTCCATCAACATCAGCAATATTGGAAGGTTGCAAAAACAAATGGTAGAGGGAAGTATAAAAAATTGTTTTTTGTTTTTCTGGTGCATCAATCTCTATCCTATTCAAATAATGATTCCATGCATTTTTATTACGAGTAAACACCTCATTAAAATCCCATCCTGAAATTTCATTGTACATATTATTTTTTGCGCCACCCACTGAAACAGTAGATAAGGCAATTTTTACTTTCAATTCTTTCTTCCCCGTTAATAAAAAATCTAATAGATAGCTTGGTGCTTTGTCAATCGGTTGCTGCTGCAATAAATGGCTTTTTGTAAAGGGTTTGTCAAAAGTCAATGAAAAATAATATTTTCTATTTACCCAATTTTGGGTGGAACAGTAGCCTGAAATGGTCGTATTATTTTCTATTGTAACATCACTTTCTAGAACTAATCCTTTTTGGTTTTTTTCATCAAAAGAAAAGCGTAAGCCGTGTTGTAAATTCACAAAAACTTTTGCTTCTTTTTCTGGGAAAGTATACTGGTGAAAAGCTACCCTTTCTGAACAGGTAAGTTCAACTTTTACATCGTCTTTTTTTGTTAACCTGTAATATCCCGGCTTTCCTATTTCTGTATTTTTGTAATAGGCATTTTTTAAATTTTCTTTTGCCGGATTGATTGGAAGCAGTAATACATCACCCATCTCGTTAATGCCTGTTCCACTAAAACGGGTTTGCGAAAAACCTAGGAGCATGCTGTCATTGTATTGGTATCCACTGGTATGATTCCATCCGAAATCTCGATTATCGGGACCAGGTTGTACCATGCCAAAAGGCATAGAAGGCCCAGGGAATGTATGTCCTGTTCCGTCTGTGCCAATAAATACATTCACATACTTGGCGTTTTGTGAAAAAGCTACACTGCAATTAATCAAAAGGAGGTAAAATAATTTATGCATAGTTGTTGTGCATTTAGTTGTTGCAGATGTGTTGTTAAATCATGTGCTCCGATACCGGAAGCAATACCTAGAATGACAAAATTACTTAGTAGGGTTTAATGTTTAATAAATATAACTGTTTCTTGCTCTTAAAAAGAAGATTTCATAGTTAAGAAAGCTTTAGCGTATTCTGCAATTTTACTTACCCGATACCATTGGCTTGAAATTGCAAAATTGTATCGAGATGATTTAATATAAAATCGCATAGCTAACAGTGGGGGATAGATCTCTGCTATAATTTATGTAAGGAATACTAAAAGCAGGGGAAATGGAATCTTAATCCGCATAATTTTTAACTCGCTAAAAAAATAGTTTTACCCGGTAGTATTGAATATACTTTACCACTTTTTTTAAAGAAGATGGTCAATGAGTTTGGATTGTACGCCATGTTTTTTTCAACAGAAAATTTCAGGTTACGGAATGCATTGATATAATCTACCAGTTCGATTTGTGTAGTATAATGAATGCTGGAATTATTGGCCAGCAAGGTAAAGAATTTTTCTGTCTCCTTCCATTTACTTTGGCTGTTGCCCATTTCCCAACTATGCCCCCAAATATCTAATACAGCTAATTGGTTGGTACTGATAAAATCATGGATAACCTGATAAAATCGATCCAGTTCTTTTTTGTCGTTTAACGGGTTATTGGGCTCCCAAAAAGCTTTGGCAAATTGGTGCATGGTTGGGTGCCATTGAAGAAAATTTTCTGGTATTTTAAAATTATAAGTGTCATCTACTGTTCTGGCATATTCAATTCCCAATCCTTTCATGGCATCGAGCACAACTTCATTATTATTACCAAAAGGATAAGCCATACCTCTAACAGGATAGCTCATTAGTCGTTCCAATGCTTTTCTGTCTTCCACCACTTCATATACTATGTCGATTTTTGATAAAGTAGTTAAATTAGGATGATTGGCAGAATGAACTGAAACATCATGTCCTTTATATAACAGTTTAATTTCATCCCTGTTTAAATAACCTGTTATTCCCAGCTTATTAGAATTCAAGTGAAAAGTTCCAATTAATCCGTATTTATTCATTAGCTGTACCAATTGCCTATCCTCGGTTCTGCCGTCATCATAACTTAATATTAATGCTTTTGTTTTTCCTTGCGGAAAAAGCATTTCTATTGGGTCACCGCTTTTAGCAATGGAGGTATCTGTCTGTGCTTTACTAGCATTCATTGTTAGTAGGGCAAATGCCGTTAAGATAATTTTCATTGCTAGTTTTTATTGTAGCTTTATATTAATAATATATTTTACTTAAGTGAATTGTCAGTTTGTGAAAGCAAACACCACTATTTTCAAATATACACAAAAGTTCATCGCTAATAAATGAGGTAATGCTGTTTATTCAACTGGGTAAACATAGTAAATAGTGAAATGGCTTACTATTTTATAGTAAGCCATTGTGAATATAAAATTTAACTTGTTCCTGTAACAGTAAGCCATTCATTGAATCTTATTCTGATGTTTTTCCATCAAAAACTTCCCCGTTTTTTTCAGCATCCTCTTTGGTAGCTCTTATTGTTTCATATTGGTGATTTGGTGGAGCATAAATAGTATACATTTTTAAGGCTGTTTTACTATCAGTATTAATAACATTGTGCTTGGCACCTGCTGGCACAACTATTACATCCCCATCTTCTACCAAATATTCAGTGTCATCAATGATGCATTTTCCTGACCCGCTTTCGTAGCGAAAAAACTGGTCATTATGATGGTGTGTTTCTTCTCCAATTTCTTCTCCAGGTTTCAGGCTCATCAAAACTAGTTGAAGCTGCTTGCCTGTATACAATACCTTGCGAAAATTGGTGTTTTCTAAACTGTCATTTTCGATATTCGTTTTAAATCCTTTCATTTTATTAGGTTTTAATTTTCTATTTTTAAAAACCCAAAGTAGCCTTAATTGAATTGCAAAAGCTTATATAATTCTGATAAACTATTATATATAACATTCATTTTCTTGCTGAAGATGCACGATTAATTAGCAATCATTTGCTTCAGCATTTTTATGGAGCGATTATTTGGTGTTTATTGTTTTGAACCGATATGAAAACCCGGCTGCTACATAATTTCTGGGCGCATTTTTTGTTATTCCCAGTCCCCCCGACAAATCAATCATGCAATTATAATTTATAAGATAAGTGAATCCGCCATCAAGCCGGTGATCGTTTACAGCATTTTTGGGGGCAAATCCATACATTTCAAAGTAACCGCCCAATTTATTTGTCAGGGACATGCCAATAGTAAGCGTATATATATATGTTTGATTTGCTGTTTCTCCATCCCATTCTGCGCCTAGATTGTATGCCAGTGAAGACTTGCTGGAAAGGGTATGTTGAATTGTAAAGCGAAAGGAGGGTGCAATGAATTTTGTATGAAAAGAGCTTGTGCCAATATTTGAACTTGTAATGTGTCCGATGAAAGATACTGTTGGTATAATACCTTTTTCCTGGCAAATATTTGTTTTAAAACCCAGCGTTATTGGATGTAAGCCGCATATAGTTTTGGTATCTGTTTTTTCTGTTATAAATGCTGTTATTAATCGAAATTCAAATTTGTCGTTTAGTCCATATTTGAATAAAGTAGAAGGCGAAGTAAAATGCCGGATCCCCTTGCTTACATTTTCATAAGCAACACCCGATTCTATTTGAACATATTTTGTAGGTACAATAAAAGGGCATTCAGTTTGATCGGGCCTGTCTAACTGAATAGGCGGTAATTGTCCCGATAATTTAATTGTTAAGAACACAATAAAAATGCTGAAAGTAATGAAGTATTTAGCCATCTAATTCTTTTTTGGTCACTATTGATTATGTAAACGATACCCTATTATGCGTTTTTTGTACCTACGCTACTATTTCAATGTATGAAAATTTGTTTATGAGTTTAAGGTAATAACCTTCCATTAGGGTATTTCAGTTTGTGAAAATAACGCTATTACAAATGCTACTTTCTTGCTGTAACAAGGGCAGCATACTTTTGTTAGCAGGTATAATTAATTTACAAATGTACCTAGGTCTAAATTGGTTTGTAGCCATTTTTACATTCAGAAATTTGCATATACGAATATAGAAAAAAGATTAAAATGATAATATTACAATACAATTTATTTCATTACAGTTCCCACCTTTTTGTTTTACTCAAGACCACTTACCAGAGACCTTATGGGGAAATAATCTATTTTGCGATTCGGTGCTTTCTCAGCTCAATCATTCTTTAAAATCGGGTATAAAATTTTAAAACCATTAGACACTGCTTGGTGCATGATTGTTGCGTGATTTTCTTGTGGTAAATAATCGAAAAACACTTTTATATTATTGGTTTTTGTTCCTTTAATCTTCTCTGCCAATAAATTGGCATCTACTTCCATCACCCTGGGTATGGTAGTCGGTGTTAATCCTTCTTTTCCAACGCCAATATAAATTGTTGTTTGTTGATTAAAATTTGCATCTAAAATATTTGAGTGTTGGTTCAAAAGCGAGCCGTTGTCCCACCACAAACTTGGGCTAACGATTATGTATTTATTAAACAAGGTTGGTTTTTTAAGTAAAATTTCAGTTGCTAAAAGGCCCCCAAGTGATTGTCCAATGAGGGTTTTGTCTTTATTCCCTTTGTACTTGGTTTCTATTAATTGTTGTAATTCTTTTTCAATAAATGAAATAAACTTATCTGAGTGTCCAGATCTTGCAAATCTTGTTTTCTGTTCCTCAATAGTTGTTGGAAAAGTAAAATCTCGCTCTCTATCTACCGATGCAATGCCCACTACAATCGACTTTGGAACTTGATTGATCCATTCAAAATTATAAAATTGAACCAGCCCAACTATATGAATAAAATCCTCATCGGCTGAGCCGTCCAGTAAATAAATTACTGGGTATTGAATAGTATCTTTTGGATTGTATCCTTCCGGAAGATAGATGTTCAAAATTCTTTTTTCTGCCAGTTCATTTGACTGAATTTCATCAATAAGCCCAAGTATAAAGGGTTTAGTTGTTTCGGTTTGGTTTACTTGATTCTTCTGTCCAAACAGTAAATTTGTTGAAAAGCTTAAGATGAAAATTAAAAATATTTTGTTCATATTTTTATCAGTTAATTTAGTTGTGGTGAAGTCCTTATAATAACAGGTAAAGAGCAATTGTGAAATTAAACTCTAAATACATAATAAATATACACAGAATGTTAGTAGCTGCATATTTGCATAGCATTTGCAATATAGCGTCATGCAATTTATTATAGGCCAATGCTGCTAGCAAACAATTCTTGGCAAGCTCTCTCCTCAGTCTCCTGTATATTCGCAAGTCCTTGCGTTTTTTGTAAGATTGTTTTTACGCAAGGTGCTGTGCTGTAGACCTGATGAGAAGCAATAAATAAGCAGTTAATTTATAGCTTTCGTTCAACAGGCGGCTTCATTCTTGCTGCTGCGAGATCAACGAAGTCTTATTTGTTAAACGTTCATTGTTTTTCTACGGCTATATTTGTCCTTTATATTTCGGGTCAAAATCTATCATCCATTCAATTCCATATTTGTCTCTAAACATACCAAAATACGAACCCCAGGGGCTGTCAGTAATAGGCATTTCAATTTGTCCGCCTGCCGAAAGTCCATTGAATAATTTGTCAGCTTCTTCTTTGCTTTCAGCGCTAATTACAATTTTGCTCCTGTTTTCATTTTCATTTGTTCGTCCCAGTATTTCAGGTACATCATTGGCCATTAAAATACTATTACCAATTGGTAAAGCAATGTGCATTATTTTATTTGCTTCATTGTCTGCTACTGGAAATTCATCACTTGCTAATTCTTTGAAACGAATGATTTTTGCAAAATCCCCTCCAAATACTGATTTGTAAAAGTTGAATGCTTCTTCCGCATTGCCATTGAAATTAATGTGTGGATTGATACTTGCCATAATTTTAATTGTTTTTGAATTATTTTAATTTATGTAATACTTCGCATTTGTGACAAAATTTTCAATAGTAATTGTTTTTCAAAGGCTTTTCTTTTATTATTGTTCACTTAGAGCAACCATTTTATTTGATCCTCATGTTTTTTCTTCCCCCCAAGTCCGGCTTAAACCCATATACAAAAGGAATTTTCCTTTCAATCGCCTTTTTTAATGAATGAATGATAATAATATAATGAAGGAAACAATGCTTAAAAGCAAGTTCAAGATACTAATTGGCGGATTGAGCATTTGCATAAGCCTTAAAGGTATATAACTATTAAACATAAGTATAAACAAAATTTCACTGAATGGAAGACGATTGCCAGCGTTATCTGTAACAGCGGTTTGCACACAAATAAAAGACCAGGCGGTAAGGCTTACAAATATTATAACTGGAAAAATATAAGTGGCTATTGAACTTAGCTGATGTTAGTTTGTACATCCACAGTTTTGGCAATCTACTTATTGGCTAAAGTTATTTTAAACTCATAAGTAATGCTGTTTCCAGTTTAGTCTCATCATTTGACCAGTGACCATAGATTTCTATGTAAGGCATCTTTACTTCAAAGCCATTTCTTTCAATCTCGCGATTCATAGCCTGACCAATTTGCTTTATTAAATTATATGGGCCAACGTGTTTATAGTAGGCATATTTAGTTAAATACAATTGTTTGTGCTCAAGAATAATATCGGGTTTTGGAACTTCTGTCAATTCTACACCAGCAAATACCCCATTACCTTGTTCATAAATCCAGATATTTTTTCCTTTGTTTCCCAAATCATTTGCTTTAACTACTTGCCACATTTTATCCATCAACTTGAAGGCAGCCCCTCCATAATCTCCATTGGAAGCGACACCTGAGAATCCGTAGACGTCCATTTCTAAATCCGAAGTTATTATGTCAATATTCATTGTTTGCAAAGTTTTAAAGTGTTGAATAAAATTTCAGCCAACCTTTGGCATTTGTGGCAACCCTTTTGTTGTGCGTTCGTGTATTTAAATCTATTCAATATTATATTCCTTTTTAAGCAAGTTAATTAGGTTTACTGCTTGCGTTTTTAGTTTGTCTCCTCTATACATGTTTCCCTGTGTCATTAAGGTTAAATACTGCACTTGAAAATTTACTTTATTAATGGTGCTTGGGTCATCCGAAGTTAATTGCGGATTTCCAACAGGTCTTATAAACTGCATTTTAGAATCCATCGTATGATAGAAAATGTCAGCTTTGAAAATACTTCCTCCAATTTCCCTGAAGCTATTACGTATGCCAAGGTCTGCTTCATCCCATTCGTGCAAGGACTTTACTTCAGTATCGTAAGCAAGAATACTGTTAACAATATTTTCCTTTTTTATGAGCCGAAGGTTGCCTCCATTTTTTAATTGTTGTATACTGCCATCTGTACTTTGAAAAGCAGGCCCATTAAAAATATGCCGGGCAAAGTAATAAGTTTGACTGCCGGCTTCTTTGTATGCATTGCTGCTTAAAAGTGTAACTAGAGAATCCATCATAACTTTTTTCTCCATTCTTAAATCAATATAGGACTGAAGGTTGCTTGTGTCAGATTTCAAATCCTGAATTAACGAACGGATATTTTTGACCTCTCTTTGGTCTTCTATGATATGCTCTAATTTATATTCTGCTAAAAACCCACAGAATACGGCCAGGAATAGCATTAGAAATTCCCAGAAATAAGATTTCCAGTTTTTCTTATGATGAGGTTCTGCTGGGTTGTGAGCATGATGATGTACTTCCATATTTTCAGGTTCTTGATTTGGGTTAATAGTATCTGTGTCAGCAGTAGGAGTATTTCCGTCAGGAGGATTTTCCGATAGTTTGTTTATCGAATTATCTAAATGTTCTTCGTCTGTATTGTCTGCCATTTATTTTAATTGTTTATGTTAATATATTGTTCAATCGCATGACGCACAAAGTCAGGAGCCTCCGCAGGATTGGAATAGTTGCTGTGTCCGACACCATGACGATAGACATAAAGGAACGTAAAATTTATGAAAACAAAAAGCGAACCTTCCTGCCGGGAGGCAGGTTATTAAACCGTCAATCCGATAGCTGATAATTAGTAGCGATATGACCCGTCCTGAAAAAAGTTGATTGTTGAGTCCGCCCCCGGTTGATGCAATTTTTTTGTTGGGTACTGTGCACAGATTGAACTAATTGCTATTAATTGCTGTCAAGATTTCAGGGTCATTGATAATTTTGTTAAAGAAATCAGATACAAGGGCTGGTGCATAATTTTTATAATCGCCTGCACCCAAGATAGCAGATCCTCCAAGTTTTGTTTCTCCTTTTATTGATTTATTCCGCAAAAGCATCCCCACTTTATTATAAATGAACAAATTAATATTGTACAATAAAGTCTGTTTTCCATAACCATCTGTATGAAATTCGTGAATTACAAAAAATATTTTCTTATTACCACTTAATAAAAATAAACTGCTTTTTACACTATCTTCACTGTCTTCCCATTTGGTTTGAATTTTTGTTGCTTTAATATTTTGAAGCGTAAAAGATTTAATCATTCCGTTAGCTAAATCGTCTATAAATTCTGAATTACCTTTTGTATTTATACTCCAGGGAATTCCCGTAGCACTTCTCATATATCCAACAAATGTCGGCTGCTTTTTACCAGTTACAACAACATCTCTATGATCCAAAAAAGCTAAATCAATCGAATTTTCTTTTATTTCTTTTGCATTTACATGAAAACTCCTGTAGTCAATCTTTTGGTTAATGGCACAACTGCTCAATAAAATTATTCCAATAAAAATAAAATTGATTTGTTTCATAATTATTAAATGTGTTTGAGTTTATCTGATTTTGAACATAGTAACCCACGAAAAAGGCTTGGTGTTTTTAGTGGAATAGTATTCCGTCAGCCGATAACCCAAGCCCAATAATTGCAATATTGCTGATGATGAAGATAACTACTAAAGGTCAATAGTAAAAGTCAAGCCTGAGCTGAAGCTGATAGAGCGCATGACCCGTCCTGAAAAAAGTTGACTGTTTTAGTTAATAAATCCTGTTATTGGTTGACTAAGGCTCCTGAATTTTAATAGTCAGGCCCCAATTTTGGATAACAATTTTATGGGCAGTTTTATATCTTACCTTATTCAAATTCTGTCTTATTGTTATTACCCACAATTATTTACTTCATTTAAGTTCTGAAAGTATTAACTTTTTCTGTTTTAGTGTATTCCTCATAGCTTTATCTCTAACCTTAGGATCATCGCTGTTTATCAGGTCAAAATATTCAACAGGAACAACCTGCCACGATAAACCATATTTGTCTTTGCACCAACCACATGAGCTTTCTTGTCCACCGTTTGCGGTCAACGCATTCCAATAATAATCTACTTCTGCTTGGTCTTTGCAATTAATAACAAAGGAAACTGATTCATTAAATTTAAAGTATGGACCTGCTGCTAAAATGTTAAATTCTATGTTACCTATTTCCATAACTGCGGTTTCAAAGCTGTCTTGGCCACCTTGCTCTTTTGCTTCTGGTGGATTTTTATATTGGTGGTATTCTTTCATTTTACCATCTTTAAAAATAGAAAGGTAATAATCAACTACAGCTTTTGCGTCTTTATCAACCCAAAGTGAGGGTGTTATTTTTTGCCTAATCATATCAGTTTTATTTGTTAAGGTTTTACTGCTATTATTACTGTTCTGTTGAATATTCGTACATCCAATTATATTCGTTATGATTAAGGCTGTAAAAAATATCAGTTTATAGAATTTCATTATTTTATTTATTTAAAGTCGATAATAAATATTTCAATTTGTTCAAGTTAGTCAAATTTGTCAGTCGGCAGTTTCGAATAGGAGGGATTGCTCTAAAATAATGTTAGCGGCAGTTTTTCTTCGTCCATATATATGCGCTCTCACTTTGATGTTCAACATCTTTGTATGGTTTTCGTTTGGTTACATCAACTGTTTCAAATCCGACTTCTTCAAGTATACCTATAATTTTAATATTATTTTATCTTTCTTCATTTATTTTGTTTAGATGAAGTTAAGAACTTAAGCTCAAAATGGAACGTATAGCCAGAACTGAAGTTCGAAGATGCAGCTGGCTGAAATTTGATTGTCGTGCCACACATGTCAAGCCAGTTTGTTACCAGTAGCGTTGTTGAGCAATTCTTTTAGATTTTTTTCTGTATTTGCCAATAATGACCAAAAGGGTCTCTAAACATTCCTTGTCTGTAACCATAATCGTGGTCTGTTGTAGGATTAATGGCAATTGCTCCTGCCTGAATAGCTTTTTGCATTACTTCTTCAACATTGGGAACAAACAATCCAATAACCGCTGTAACTCCTTTAGCACTTATTGGATCAAGAGCATCACGCATTGTTTCGTGTACATGAAAAATTGCCCCGTTAATTTCTAATTCAGCAACATGAATGCTTCCATCATTATTGCGAAAACAAAAATTTTCAGTCGCTCCGAAATTTTTGTAAAAATCAATTTCAACAGTCCCATTGGGGATATGTAATTCTGGAGCGAAGTGCGTTGTGTCATCTGTCTTTGCCATAATATTTTCTTTAATATTTGCAATTATAGCGTGGTCTCCAAACGAGCAGGCATTGCCGATGGTTGAGAATTTTATATTCGTCCGCCGAAATCGCTGCCTGTTTTTTTGTTAAAGTTAAATATTAAGAACTAATCCCGATAGCTATAGGGAGGGCTTTATTCGTCAAGCCCCGATCGGCTGTATAGCAGAATTGCAGCCTTTAATTGATCTTACTCTAAGGTAAGAAAGGCAAGGGGTACTAGTAACCTTCTATTATGCTGAAAGCAGTACTTTTATTATTCTCAAATTTTGTTATCAAGATCACTTTTTGCCATCCATATTGCTGGGCTACCACAGTTCTGCGGGTATTAACATGCATAATTTTATAATACACCGAGTCCGATTCATTACATATAAATTCAAAACCCTCTGTCATGCCTTCCTCATTCTTCAGGCGAATTTCGCTGACAGGATATGAATGATATTTCATAGTAGTTCCTTTCCCTTCTGTCCAGCTGAAATATCTGTTACGCATTTCTACCTTGCTGTCCTGATTTACATAGGCTACATCATATACTTCATTTATCTCTTTTAAGTTTTTTTTTTGGTCTGCAGATAACAAGAGATTCTCCTTCATTCGGTGTGAATTAATGGAAAACTCAATGGCCGTTAAATGGTTGGTAAACGTACTGAAACTGGTGTCTCCTTTAACACTATTTCCTTTATACCGCCTTACCTTTATCAGGTCAATGATCTCATTATTACTGTTCAATTTTACGCGGAAAAATAGGAATTTACTTATTTTAAAGGGGTCTGTCACGGCTAGGGTATACATACGGCTGGCTTCGTCATACAAAACTGATTTTATAGAATAAAGCCCAAGTGGACTCAGAATGGATTCGGGGTCGGAGATCGTTTTATTATCAATATCTATGATCACATTGCCAATGGTACACGCAGTATCTATTTTGGTGGTAAGCCAGGTACTTTTTGTGTCTGAGCTATACATACTTTTAAATCGGATGGTGGGTATAAATGAAAATACCTGTGCTCTGATAGAGGTACACGAAAATAAAAGGATACTAAGCAGTGAAGTAAGTTTCATATGGAAGGTTTATTTATGTGATGTAAAAATACAATATTTTCCTGCTTATATGTTAAAGTATAAGCGGGGTATATATTTAAACTGTCATGCCCTATGACTTATGATTGGGAGCGAGTTAAAGCTGAAATAACTATGTCTAGCCCAAATTGATTAAAGCGTATGTTGGCTGCTATGCTTTATGTATTGGCAGGTTCAATTAAATTAAGAAACATGTGGTGATTCAAGTTATAATGTGTTTCAGTAACATAAAATCTGTGACTTCCAATAATTTTAAAACCGGCCTTAAGATAAAAATTAATTGCCCTATTATTTCCAATCCAAGTATATAACCAAATACCCCCTTGGTGATTATTCTTAGATAGTTCGATATTGAATTTTAAAAGTTCATAGCCTAGTTTTAAACTAAAATATTCTTTAAGCAAATAAATTCTATCTAACTTGGTTACATTCTCCGAAATAATATGAGGATGCTTTGCATTCAAATTAATTTTTGAAAAGCCAACCGGAATTTTGTTATAACTAATAAGGTGATAAATATTATTGGGATTATTGAGCTCTTCCTTGATTGCATTTTCATTATAATTCTTCATAAGATACTCATTCAGGTTTTCCTCTGTAGTACTATCTCTGTGAGCTTCTGCTACTGATATTTTGCCAATCGCGACAATTGATTGGTAATCTTCTTCTGTTGCTTTTATAATTGAAATCTTAGGGAGCATCTATTATACTTGCATTTAGTCATATCGAAATTAAAACTGTACAGCTCACGCATAGCAGCTAAAGGGTGGACTTTATGTAGGTTGGGAATTAGTATTCCGTCTGCCCACAGCCGCTGCTAATCGAAAATGTAAAGTTGAATTTAAGAACAAAAGTTGATATTTAGTAGTCTGCTGGAACTGATGATGGGATTTGCAATTAGCTGATATTAAAGGTCAAGCCATACTTGCATAAAACCCATTGGGAAGCCCATACCTAACTGTCTTGGCGAATACCAAAGAAAGATGGCAAGTAAAATTATCGGTCTCGATTTTAGCTGGATAATATTTTTATGAAATTTTGACTAAGAAAGATGAGGTCTACAAAAAATTGGGGTCCGAAAAAGGAATTGAAGATTTAATTATTATTATTTAGAGGAGATTTTAGCAGTTCTTAAGTAATACCCAGATGATAATAAAGATTACAACAGTACTTAAGCAACCACCGCCTAATTTTTTTGCACCGTAACCTGCAATTAAACCTCTAAATATATTATTCATGTAATTTCTTTTTCTATTGCATTAATGAGTATTTAAGCTTCATGAACAAAGCTCAATGACTTAACAGGGAAAAGATTACAAAATATAGGGGAAATGTTATATAGTTCACATGCTAAATATACTTAGCAAAGTATAGCAATATAGTATCCATTGAAGAAATAGTCTTTTGACTGAACCTCATTAAAATAAGGGAAGGTTTTAAAATGACTTTGCAAAATTATTTTATCCATTAATTTAAAATTGTCAATGGTACCTTACGATATCGCCGGGTTTGCCCATAACGTTCGGTGCTTTGGCAGTTGGGGAATTAACGACTGCGGCACGGCCCGGAATCCCAATTGCTATCGGAACTAAATTAATAACCAAATGCCGATAGTTATCGGGAGAAGTTTAGAACTTCTGCCCGGCAGAATTCCCCCGATGAATCGGTGCAGGCTGTCCGCTGAAACTAAAGCCTGGATATCCACTGCCGATGATTGTTTTAACGTCATGCCCCAATTGTACAAAACCTTTTGTTGGCTGTAGTTAATTTATTTAAGATGCTTTACAAGACATATCTTTTATAAGATTTACAATTTGTATAGTCCTAATTTTAGATAATGAAACTGTGTAAATGCTTTCTAATTTTACTAATATATCTTTCGTGTAGAGATTCGAGGACAAAACTTAAACCCGACAAACCTGATACTGCAATAAGTAGTGTCATTTCTGATAGCACAGCAATATTAAAAATTCGCTCAAATACGTTAACAAATGACACTGGATTTAAAGTTCAGGTAGAAAAATTGAACATACCTACAGTATCTAGACATGAGTTAGTTCGCTTTGCGAAGACATTAATTGGGATTCCGTATAAGTTCGCTTCAACTGATCCATCCGAAGGCTTCGATTGTTCCGGTTTTATCACGTATGTGTTTAGTCATTTTCATTGGGAGGTGCCCAGAACTTCAGTTGACTTCACAAATGTTGGCAAACAAATTAATCTAGTTAATGCCACGGAAGGCGACTTGATCTTATTTACTGGAACCAATGACTCTATCAAAATCGTTGGACATATGGGTATAATAACAGAAAATACCGACACCCTAAGGTTTATCCATTCTACGTCAGGTCGCGCAGATGGTGTGACTATAAGTAATCTTTCAGACCATTACAGAAAAAGATTTGTAAAAGTTATTCGAGTATTTTCTGAATAATATATTTAAATGCAAAGTCTCATTTTAAATACAGCCAACACACAGGTAAACAATTTGCCTATCCGCTTATGGGTAATATACAAATGAATCTTACCACCGTATTGAAAAATCCCTGGTTACAAAAGACGTTAAAGCGTTGAAATATTTATCTGCCGTACAAATAAGTATTCTTTTATCGTAATTATCCAAAAATGTAGCAGCATTCGAAAAATGAATGGTTTTTTGTCCCAAACTGGGATGTAGGTTATCATTTACATCCCTGAATTCAAGTAGGAGACTTACATCTTCTATTTTCCATGCGTCTGCAAAAAAGTTGGGTTTATAAATAATGCGCAACGACAAACCATATTTCTCCACATCGCTGAGCCTGATATTTTGTATTCCAGTTGCCGTAGTATAATATATGGTTGGAATACTGTTGGGATGATATCCGGATGTATAGGAAGTACTCTTTCCCAGGCCTATTGTAGTATAGGAGTTTGATTTAAGTTCATTGGTAAGGTTATTCTGGGCAAATATGCCAAAAGCCGAATCCGGTACAGCCAATTCAATACTGATATTAGAAAGCGATTCTTTATTATCATTGCCTGTTTTTAAGGATACTTGAACAACAGCCAGTAAATAATCGGCATTGGTAACCGGGAGCGGTGTTGTTCTTGTAGGGGTGGATTCTAGCCCCGGTGACCTTAAAGTTTTTACCGGTTTAGATTTTGGTGGCATTGGCGGGGTAAGCTGTGCAAAGGATGGTATAGCACTTAATATAAGCAAGGTAAAATTCAGAAGAAATATTTTATACATACTGGTGATTTTTTATGCCTAAATATAAACTGGAATAAATTAATATGATATCCTGTAAAACTGGGATATTTAAAGTTTAGCTCCATTTTATTGTACAGAAAATAATTTTTTTGGCACAAGGTCAAAACCATTGCTATAGTTAAAGATAACTGTGTTACTAACTTTATAATTGGCAAATTCATTATTCTTCCTCACTAAATCATCTTTCTTAGCTTTTGCCCAATAACCCTGATAGTATTTGACTTGTTCATTAAGTTTTAGTTCATGTCCTGTTAATTGTCTCTGGTAACTGTAAAAGATAATCGTCATATCATTCGAGGCTTTGTGTTGGGGAATTAACCAAATGTGGTACGGCCTGGAATCCAGATAGCTATCAAGAGAAGTTTAGAACTACTGCCCAGCAGAATTTCCCCGATGAATCGGGGCAGGCTGTCCGCAGAAACCAAAGCCTGACACAGTTCCGATGATTGCTGCAATGTCCCGCCCCAATTGTACAAAACCTGTTAGCGGTAGTTTTGAATATACTACCCTAAAATTTTAGAAACAAAATCGGAATGCAAGCTAATTTTTAAAAACGCAGTTAGACCCAATATAATTCCAATTAAGCTGATGATACTTGAAAAATATAACAACCACTTCTTTTGAGTAAGTGCAGTGATACCAAACATTGCAATTGAAATTGTAAGTAGAGCTTCGGTCATGTCAAATTGATCATCAAAAAGATTAGTGTCATCGTATTCTTTTTGAAATCCTTCCGCTTGCAATTTTATTTCTGCTTTCTCTCTTTCATAACGGCTAATTTGTTCTTCATATTTTTTAATAATATCTGCGTTTGTAGGATTATTCTGGAGTTTTAGTAGTTCCAATGTGTTTTCTGCAATTGATTGTTTAGTGCTTTTTGCTTGAAAATATGACCAAGAGTCAATACTATGAGCTTGAGATTGAGCCATTGATTGCACAATATTGCCATCCTTGACATTACATATTGCCATAAAAGTTGCAGTTATTGCAACAAACAAAGCCACTCTTGAATTAATTTTATTTTTTCCATTTTGTTCGAGTGATTCCTGAATATTTTCGGCGATGTCGCTCATATAAATTTTGAATTTAATGTTGTTTAAAAATTACCGCTATCGTTCGAGGCTTGCCGCAGGGCTGGAATTGTTGCTGTGTTCGCCCAGCAACTGAAGCCGATTAAAAAACAGATGATGAAGTTAACAACTAATAGCCAAACCTGCCTGCCGGCAGGCAGGTAGAATTCGGTCAAGCCCGATATTAGCTGATAGTAGTATCCTAATAGTTATCGGGACCGATTGTTATTCAGTCCGCCAGCCTTGCAGCAAACTTTTTGTTACCTGCCGTTATTTTCGTTGTTAACCACTTTCATAATTAGTTCAGGCAGTTCGTTCCATATAACCTTGTCGGCATACATAGCATTGGATAAGATTGTTATTCCAATATTTTTGCTTGGATATATTCTAAGTGTTGAACTATAGCCGGGGTCTCGTCCGACATGAAAGACATAGTTTCCAGACAAGCTGTCTGAAAATCTCCACCAACCAAGTCCTATTGAAGTTTTTTTATTTTCTATGCTTCGTTGTAAAGTCCACATATTTTTGAGTGTCGTAGTTGAAAGAAAACTGGTCGTTGAGTTATTGTATATTTTTAAGCAGTAAATTATCCATTTGCTTAAATCGTCTGCTGTGGAATATAAATACCCACTCGGATTATGTTCTGGTTTACCCCACTGATAATTTGTCCATTCAATAATGGTTTGTTCGGGATATTTTAGCACTGGATTTATATCCCTAATTTCTCCGTATAAATTAAATCTATTTATTTCTTTAGTGTTGCCACTGATTTTTAAAGGTACTGCGATTTTGTTTTTAGGAATTTGTTTATAATAAAAAGTAGAGTTTGACATTTCAGTCTTGTCAAGAATATTTCGTTTTACATACTCTTGAAAAGGAATTGACGTAATATGTTCAATTAAGTACCCAAGAATGTCAAATCCGGTATTACTGTAAGTCTCTCCACTAAATTTTTCACCAGGGCTGAATTTTAGTTTTGTGTCTGAAAGTGAAAAAATTAACTCTTTCAATGCCATACTATCGTTAGAGGTTTTTATTAGTTCGCTATCCCAAGGCAAACCTGATGAATGTGTCAGCAAATGTAAAAGTGTAATGTCTTTAAATCGCCTGTCTTTAAGTTTAAAGTTTGGAATATACTCAACTAAGTTTTTGTTTAGGTCAAGTTTGCCTTGCTCGACTAATTGCATTATTGCAGTAGCCGTAAATAACTTTGTAATAGAGGCAGTTACAAATATTGTTTTTGGTGTTACTATATTTTCACTGTCAACATTTGTAAATCCGTAGCCTTTAGTATAAAGAGTTTTCGTATCCTTCACTATGCTTAATGATAAACCTTTTATCCTATACTCCGTCATTTTAGCGATTACAATGCTATCAATTATTTTGTCAATACGCTGTTGTCCCCAAGTTATGGTTGGGAAAATGAAAGAAGCTAGGATAATAAGTATTTCTTTTAGCATTGAATGCTGCGATATAATTCTGACTAACGTCCGGGGCCGCCGCAGGCTGGGTATTCGTAGCTGTGTCTGCCCCCATGCCGAACTACGTAAAGGAACGAAAATTTGATGAAAACTTAAAGCTAACCTGCCTGCAGGTAGGCAGGTTATTAAACGGTCAACCCTATAGCCGATGATTGGTAGCGATATGCTGAAGATAGATTGTCCAGCCCAGCTTGCGACAAACCCTATGTGCTGTACTGCTTCTTTCAGACCTTTAGCCAATTTGAAAACTCAATGAAGTCGTCAAGGTAAACCTGTTTCATTTGCTTTTTGTCTAACTCGTCAAAACCAATCTTTGCACATCTTGGATATTCTGCGCACATCAAAATATCTCTATAATCCTCGTTGGCTTTTTTAATTAGTCCGTCTAAATTGTCAAAGTTTTTGTTTGCAAGTTTGATGATACCTGCTGCAATTCTGTTTTTCCCTGCTTGGCTGTCGCTACTAATATTTTGAAGTTTTGTCTTTACAATGCCAGAATTGCCTTTATAATCTCTTTCAATTAAAATGTCAAGTTGTTGGTCAGAAATTTTTGCAACTGGTTGGTGTCCGAATAGCTTTATTTTAAGTAGGTCAAACATATCGTGATGTGTCGTTCTGTATAGTTGTTTTTGTCAAGGTTGTTGTTTTTGTCAAATCGTGTACTGTGTTCACTTGCCTATGACTTAAGCAAAAGCCCATCTGTTGTAAAAGCCAAATTTAAAGACTAAAGAACAAAAAACTTAAAAAAGTAGAACGATGAACGTCAAGCTGATGTGGGCTTTGAATCAAGTCAAAATTAAATGATAAAGAACATTTTTCTGTCGCCCCAACGCTGCTGATAATGCTGGGCAGTATAGCACATAAAGCCCCATGTTGTGCGTTCGTGGCTTAACACCAAAATTTGCAACAGTATTTAATTACCACGCCCCTGGCCTTCTATTTTTCTATACGGCCTTCTAAAAAAATCATTTACTACTTCATTGAATTGGTCTTTATAATTTATTGGTGTCGCATGACCGGAATTTGGTAATATCCATAAATAAGATTTAGGAATAGATTCTGCAATAAGTAATGTGTGCTTTGGAAGTAGTATATCATGATCGCCACCAATAACAAGAGTAGGACATTGAATTTTGTTTAATTGTTCTATGGCTATATGCGGCTCATACGATAATAAATGCGCCAATTTAAGCTCATTCTTAACGTTGGGTGTTTGCTGCATTTTTTTTAATGAATCGTTATAGTTCATTCCCCAATTGTAAATAAAGGGATCAACTGCCGTAGTTGGAAAATCCAGTCAATGTGACCACCTAAATCCAATTGAAGTTGACCAGCTAAATCCAGTGCAAACTGACCAGTCAAATCCAATCCAAACTGACCACCCCCTACGCTGTATTTAAATAAGGTTGTTTTAACGGCCATTTATGTTGGAAGTTGGGTTCTAAACCCAAAATCAGACATGGCTAATAAAACACTTCTTATGACTAAGATAAGACAGATCCTTCGTTCTTTTACCATGGGTAAGAGTAAGGTACAGATTAGTGATCAAACGGGAGTATCCCGTAATACTGTAAAGAAATACATACGTAAATTTCTTTCAGAGAAACTGACCTTCGACATGCTCAGCACAATCTCAGATGCAGAGTTAGAGGTTTTGTTTGGTTCAGCAGCACCTCCTGAAAAGGGATTGCGGTATGAACAACTACAACAAATGCTTCCTGATTTGGAGAAGTACTTTAAGCAAAAGGGTGTAACCATACGCATGTTATGGTCACGCTATCTTCAAGTGTACCCTGACGGATATGGACATTCTCAGTTCAACACTTACTTTACTATTTATACTGGTCGTGCTAAGGCTGTTATGCATATAAATCATAAGGCTGGGGACAAGATGTACATAGACTTTGCTGGAGAGAAGTTAAGTATTACAGAAAAAGCAACTGGGGAGGTACAAGTGGTCGAAGTATTTATTGCTATACTGGGCTGTAGTCAGCTTACTTATGTAGAAGCTGTATCTACTCAACGTAGGCAAGATTTTATCAGTGCCTGTGAAAATGCGATGCAATATTTTGGAGGAGTTCCGGCTGCCATTGTGCCTGATAATTTAAAATCTGCTGTTACTAAAAGCAGTAAATATGAGCCCACTATCAATGAAGCTTTTGCTGACTTTGCAGAACATTATGGCACTGCTGTTCTTCCAGCCAGGGTGTACCGTCCAAGAGATAAATCATTGGTAGAAGGGATGGTAAAAATTGTATATAACCGCATATACACACAGTTAAGTTCACATACTTACTTTACGCTTGAAACACTTAATGGCGCCATTAAGGAAGCATTAGAACAATTAAACAATGCTCCCTTTAAAGGACGTAACTATAGTCGTCGTCAGCAGTTTGAAGAGATTGAAAAGGCAACCCTACAACCTTTGCCAGTGTATCGTTATGAATTTAAACAGCAGCATATTGTTACAGTAATGAAAAATGGTCATGTATGCCTTGCTGTTGATAAACATTATTACAGCGTACCATACCGGTTTATTGGCAGGAAAGTTAAAATACAATATACTGCTGCGGGCGTAGTGATTTATTATAAGTACGAACAGATAGCAGTACATCAGCGGCAATACCGCAAATATCACTACACTACCACCGATGAACACCTTGCCTCTGCGCATCGTTACTTAAGTGAATGGACACCCGAAAAATTTATTGAACAAGCAGAAGCTATAGATGAAGAAGTGGCTAATTATATCATGCGCGTAATTGAAAACAAACAGCATCCCGAACAGGCATATAAATCTTGTACTGGCATACTTAGCCTGGCACGTAAGGTAGGAAATGAAAGATTAACAATGGCCTGCCGCAGAGCGAATAATTATGGAGTATACAATTATCCAATCATTGCACAAATACTGGAAAAAAAACTGGATGCATTAACAGAAGAAGAATTACAACTAGCACATAGTATGCCTCAGCATCAAAACATACGAGGTAGCGAATACTATCAATAAAATATTTAATAACCACTCATAAAAATTAAATCAAATGAACACAGACACACTCGACAAAATGAAACAAATGCGTTTGCTTGGTATGCACCGGGCTTTTAGAACTAGCGTAGAATCAGCAAAAAATGAACAGTTAACTGCTGATGAGATGACAGCATTGCTTATTGACAGTGAATGGGATGAGCGACACAACCGTAACATTGAACGAACCACCAAGAATGCTCGCTTCCGTTATAAAGCTACTGTTGAACAATTGGATTATGATGGTGGCAGAGGGTTGGATAAAAATCAAATCCACCGCCTTGCTGATGGTAAATACATCACGCAAAATGAAAATATCCTCATCACTGGAGCCACTGGAACAGGTAAAAGTTTTTTGGCCTCTGCTCTGGGTCAGCAGGCCTGCCAACAAGGTTTTAAAGTATTGTATGCTAATGCTACCCGCTTGTTTGCTCAACTCAAAATGGCCAAAGCAGATGGTTCTGCTATCAGAGATTTAGCTAAAATAGAAAGACAAGACCTGCTCATACTGGATGACTTTGGAATACAACCATTCGATCAGACAAGCAGAGCTTCTTTACTAGAAATTATTGAAGACCGCCATGGAAAACGTTCCACCATTATTACATCACAGCTCCCAGTAAAACAGTGGCATGAAGTAATCGGAGAAAAAACAGTAGCTGATGCAATCCTTGACAGAATAATCAACAATACACAGCGTATTGAATTAAAAGGAGAATCGCTCAGAAAAAAATGGAATAAAAAAACAGAAGACAACAACAAATAAACCATTATTTTTAACAAATAAAATCAACC